>JBIKWK010000043.1:0-24137 GCA_044356375.1 Prochlorococcaceae cyanobacterium
GCACTGGTCACCAGCACCAGCCCCAGCAGCAGCACCACCGCCCCCCAGAGGGCATCGCGGGGGCGGCTCAGCTCGGGGGTGAGCAGGGGCAAAAGCAGCACGGCGAGGCCCAGGAGCAATGCCAGGGCTCCGCCCAAGCTGGCGAGCATGGCCGGCGGGTCGGGGGTCCCCCATTGTGGGTTGCGTAAAGTGGGTGCCATGCCCACCTGGCGGAATTGGTAGACGCGCTGGGTTTAGGTTCCAGTGGCTTCGGCTGTGGGGGTTCAAGTCCCCCGGTGGGCATCATTCATTGTTTAAGTTGCTGTTCATCAATCGCATGGGGCGAGTCGCGCAGCAATGACTAAGGCCATGGCTGCCGCAACATCTGATTGCTCTGCGGCTGACGGCCCCAGGGGAGTTGGCCCTGGCTCCAGCCAGGCTGATTCCAGTGGGGTCAATTCCATGGCGGCCAATTCCATGGCAGTAGATGCCCTGCTGCCGCGCTCGGTGCCGAGGCAGTACCTCGATCCGCCCGCAGCCTGGAATCCCAGCGTGGGGCTGTTCATCGGCGGCTATGCCCTGGCGGCCCTCACCATCTACGGCTGGTTTGTGGGCCAGTGGCCCCTGTGGCTACTGCTGTCGCTGGGCTTCCTGGCCCTGCATCTGGAGGGCACGGTGATCCATGACGCCTGCCATAACGCCGCCCATCCCAACCGCATCTGGAACGCGGTGATGGGCCATGGGGCGGCCCTGTTGTTGGGCTTCAGCTTTCCGGTGTTTACGCGGGTTCACCTGCAGCACCACGCACATGTCAATGATCCCAAGCACGATCCGGATCACATCGTTAGCACTTTCGGGCCGCTTTGGCTGATTGCGCCGCGATTTTTTTATCACGAGTTTTTCTTTTTTCAGCGGCGCCTTTGGCGGCGCCATGAGTTGCTGGAATGGGGTATCGCCCGCGGCATATTTTTTTCGATAGTGCTGGCCGCAGCCCACTATCAATTTTTACCCTTTATCTTCAATTGCTGGTTTGCGCCGGCCCTGATGGTGGGGGTCACCTTGGGTTTGTTCTTCGATTACCTGCCCCACCGACCCTTCCAATCACGGAGCCGCTGGCATAACGCCCGCGTCTATCCGGGAAGGTTGATGAATTGGTTGATCATGGGACAGAATTATCACTTGGTTCATCACCTCTGGCCCTCCATCCCCTGGTTCGAATATCAGCAGGCCTACTGGGCCACCAAGCACCTCCTGGATGCCAAGAGTTCCCCCCAGAGATTGGGAATGTTTGAGAGCAAAGCAGATTTTTATAATTTTATCTACGACATATTTCTGGGTGTGCGCAGCCATCGCAAGTGGCGCAGCAAGCTCAGGCCGCTGGCGGCCTTGATGCCCACCCGCCACGCCCGGCGGCGGGTGCTCGAGCTGCTCCATAGCACGGCGGTCTCTCCCAGGCGTTGAGCTGGCCAACTGGCGTTGAGTTGGGGCCCCGGCTTTGAATTGGGCCCACTGGCGTTGAGTTCGGCCTACTGGTGTTGCCCTTGATGATATAAATGATATAGATGATATAGATATAGATATAGATATAGATATAGATATAGATATAGATATAGATATAGATGTAGATGTTGTTTCAGCGGCATCTGGTGCTGGTCGCCTGGATGGTGGCGGGTCTACTGCTGAGCCAAACCGTCTGTTTCTACCGCTGCCAGCTGACGGCGCTGGCTGAGCAATGGACGCATCGATGGGGAGGCGTTCTACACGCCGTTGGTGCTCTGGGCCCTGCAGCACTGGCAGAAGCCAGGCCAGCACCTGCACCTGGCGCTGAATGCCCCGATGCTCTGGAATCGCTGTTGCGTGGCAGTGCTCTCGGTGATGGCCCACGGCAGGGCCGTCCCGCTGCCGTGGCGAACGCTGGAGCATCCCAACGCCAGCGTCAGCGCTGCGGTCTCGATCGCTCTGCTGGAGAAAGCCGATCAGCTCCTGGCGGGATGAGATCAATTCGATAACTCCCGATATAGTCGAGCTCTCACACCTGTGCTGAATCGATGGTTCTCCCCTTCATCATCGCTGGCGCGGCCATGGCAGCTGGTGGTATCGGCATTGGTAAGGGTTTCAGGGCCGTGGGCCGGGTTAACCAGGCCAAGGAGCTGGAAGAACAGGCCCAGGCTCTCTTCGAGGCCCGGAAGGCCAGAGTTGAGAACGCGCGACAATCCTGTCAGGCCGCCCTTGAAACCCTCGGACGCCGGAAGCTTCAGGTGATGGATACGGAGATGCGGCGCTTTGCCGTGGCCTTCGGGCGCCTCAAGAACGTGCGGCTCACGGATGTGCCGTCGATGGCGCAGATCCCTGAGGCCGAACTGCAGGCCATGGAGCAGCCAGCGATTGGCTTCGGCGCCGTTGATGCCCTCAAGGCGCTGGCTGCCTCCGGTGCTGCAGGTGCCACTGCAGGCTTCGTGTCCTATGGAGCTGTTGGAGCCCTGGCCACCGCCAGTACAGGCGCTGCCATCTCCGGCCTTTCCGGGATCGCGGCCGCAAATGCAACCCTGGCCTGGTTCGGTGGTGGTGCTCTCTCTGCCGGTGGCCTGGGGATGGCGGGCGGTGCCTGGATCCTGGGCTCCATTGTTACGGGCCCGGTCCTGGCTATCGGCGGCATGGTGATGAGTGCCAAGTCCAAGGAGGCCCTTGCCAACGCCAAGGCCAAGGCAGCCGAGGCGGCACAAGCGATTGAGCAGATGAGAACAGTGGAGGCGGCGACGGGCCTCATCCAAACCCGCGCGAAACAGATTCACTCCCTGCTCCATAGCCTCTGGGAAGAGCTGCGCCGGGCGCTTCCCACCCTCGAGCAGGTGGTTACCCTTGAGGTCGAGTGGAACCGGCTCTCCCAGGTGGAGCGTGAGGCAGTCGCTGCGATCACAGCCCTGGCTTATCTGATCCGTCAGCTTATTGATGCCCCCCTCTTTGATGCCAAAGGCCAGCCAATCGACGACACCAACCGCCTGATCGCTGCCGCTCAAGACCGCCTTGCTCCTTCTGATGGCTGAACAGTTCCCTGGATGCTCCGGCCCTAGTGATCGCGCCAACTCCAAGTCTCGGCTTAGTGAGGAGTTCTCTGGTCTGCTCTCGGCCATCGGGGCAACCGAAGCCGTTCGTCCCTTTGCCGATGCAACGGCCTCAGTGTTTCGCGACAGCCGGCAACTGGAAGCTGTTCTTGAGCAGTACGCCAATACTAATCCCGGCCAGTTGCAGGGACGGGCTCTTGAGTTCCTCGAAGTTCTCAAGTTCAACCGTGCCGCAGCTGAGGCGGGTTCCTCTTTGCAGGCTGCGGCGACCCATTTCAGCGATCCCACTGCCGCCGCAGATGTGCTGATCTGCGATGGGCAGGAGGTGGTCAAGCAAGTGCAGGCCAAGAGCTATAGCCAAGCTGCAGCTGCCGTTCGCACCTTGGCCGAGCCGAAGTACGAGGGCATGGATCGCCTCATCCCAAAGGATCAGGTTGACCACGCCCAGGCTGTGATTGGTCCCCACCAGAGCCGCTTCGGTGACGTCAGTCCCAATAGTGCCTCTTACCGGGAAGTCGGCGAGAAGCTCACAGGCGAACTCCGTGCCGGTGATATCCACAGTGGTGGAACCACTCGCGAGCAAGCCGAATTTGCCGCCCAACATCCGCAGCGGGCCGCCTTGCAGCTCAAGGGAATGGCTGCCCTCAAGGAAGTAGGGCAAGCCGGCGTAGCCGGAGCGGCCATCGGCGGAGGTCTTCAGGGTGTCTTCACGGCCCTGCACCAGAGCGTGCTGGTGAGGAGAAATGAAACCACCGCCAGCGAAGCCATTGTGATCACGCTGCAGGCCACCGCATCCGGTGCTGTCCGAGGTGGTTCTGTGGCCGCTGGATCCCGGGTTATTGCCATCACTGCAAGGGAACTGGGAGTTGGCCGGGTGCTGGGCGACATGGGCCCGGGGGCATTGGCGAATGCTGTATTTGAAGCAGGGCTCTCCACCCACCATTTTCTCCAGGGATACATCTCCCACGAGCAATACCGAGATGAACTCGGTGGTGCCGCCCTACGCGCTACTACAGCCACCTACTGCGGCATGGCCGGGCAACTATTGATTCCCGTTCCGATTGTTGGTGCCGCCGTAGGCGCTATCACCGGTTATGTGGCTGCGGCTGTCTTGGTGGAATCAGGCGTGCTGGGCGTTGGCACCAACAACATGGTGGCTATAGCCGAAGAACGCCGCCAGCAGGTTGAGCGCGAATGCGCAGCGGCGATCCTGCAGCTGCGACGGTGTCAACAAGAGCTGGAAGCCCTGGAAGCCGACTACCGCCAGGGCTTCCGTGAAACATTTCAGCCTTTGCTGGAACAGATCAGAACCCACCAGCAGGCTGGTGGGTTCAATGATTCCTTTGTTCGTCTTGTATGCATGGGCGATGCTCTTGGCCATTCATTGCCCTGGCGAAGCCTCGCCGAGTTTGACGACTTCATGGAGGACGATTCGCTTGAGCTCACTCTTTAGGTCTATGCAGGAATCCAACCTGCAAGCAGCTTCCAGCCCACAGCACCCTCATTCCACTCCTGTATCGGCGGCGTCCAAGGCACACCCAGGCTGATCACGGCATAGCCGTGTTGCTCAATTGCTTCTCCAGCATTCAGCTGTTCAGTGAGTGCGCAGTCGGTGACGCTGATTCCCCTGAGCATAATGCCTTGGGTTGTGGTAAGTGCGGCCTTCCACTTATCCCCACTCTTTTCAAACTCAAGCGATCGCAACGAGCGAAGCTCAAGGGTCGTACGCTCAACTAGCGGCTTGGCCTCAATCAGATCCGGCCGTGTGTACTTGGCGCCGGAATGCAGGATCTGGCCGTTCTGGCAGAGGTAGCGGTGAAAATCGCTGGTGTCAGCCACACCCAACTTGGACCAGGGTGTTGGTTCGATCCAGCGATTTTCCCTGGCGTGGCAGTAATTAAAACCAGTGGGGCCCTCATGGGCTAGATCCATTTGGATCAGATCCAAGGGTTGCGGCTCCTGGCCATGCACCTGTCGTTCTTGAAACGGCACTTCGCCCTTCGGGGTATGGCGACTCACCGGACGCACCCACTGCCCGGTACGCACATCGATGCCGGCGATGCAGCGTTCGCGCTCCTTTTTGGAGTTGGCCAGACAGAGAACAGTAGTTTCCATGCCTCAGAGGTGCACGATCTCCACTCCTCCCCCAAGGTGGTTCTTGAAAAATTCGGCAGCCAGCCTTCTGTGGCAATAGTGTGGCGTTGCCTCACTGCATAGCAAGCAGGCCCCATCCAATATATCGGCTGGAAAGAGCTCCTCAACATGGCGCTTGTCGATCAGATCGTTGTAAGCCTTGGCATATGCGTCCCAGCTGATTTCGCCTTTCTTGTAGCCTTTAAGGATGTCGTCAGTGGGCGCCAACTTCAGAGCATGGCTATAGCCAACGCCTGCTACCTTGCCCAGGAAAAAAGCAAGATCATCTTTCTTTGTGAATCCCGCCAGCTGCGAAACATTATTAAGCCTAGTATCTAGCACTCTCTTCACTCCGCTCTCTTGGATTAATCCAAAGAACTGCTGGGCGTTCTTCTTGGTGAATCCAATCGTGTAGAGTGTTATTTTCTTGCTCACGGGAGGTCCTCAGGCGGCAACTAGTGGCTTGGCATAAGCAATACGCCGCCCCTGTTGGCGGTAGGCCTCTTCAAGCTCATCTTCTGGGGTTATTAGTCGCCCCTGAGGGGCCTCGCGACCTAGAAGATCCAACTGCACATCCCCGCCTGAGACCTCCAAGACGCCGAGTCTATGCAGAGCCCGGCGCATGCGCTGCTCTAGCTCTTGGTGGCTCTCCAGTGATCCATCGCTAAGGATGTGCTGCACGTCCACCCCCCTAGCCTGAAGGTGCCGGCTCACCAGAACCGCCCGATGGCAAGTCAAGGGGTCCCGCTCTGCGCATAGCAGCGCCAGAGTCAGCCCTCGTCCCAGACCCTTCAGCACCCGGCTCAGGCCTAGTTGAAAGGCTGGCAACTGAGCCACACGTTCATAGGCAGCCTGCAGCCCGTCGTAGGCCGATTTCTCCTCCCGCCGGGCGCCCAGTTCCTCTCCAAGAAACACATAGCGGATGCCGTGCTTGTGGAACTCTGCCTCAAGCTCAGGCCTGTTGAACTGTGGTAGGCGGCGGCTGTAAGGCATGGAGCGGACATCCGCCACCGCGTTTATCCCATGCAGCTGCAGCAGTCCCACCAGCTGGCTCAGAGTCTGGTTGGAGTGGCCCACCGTGTAGAGACGCACGGGATACAAGCTGTTCAGCCTCCCCATTCTGTCAAAGACACCCAGGATCGAGCAGGGTCTGGCTGATCCTTGAATTGGGGACTGGCATTAGTGATCTGAATGTGCGGCCCATCCGGCTGGGGGACCGCATCAGCCAGGAGCAGGCCGATGACCTCCTGCTCACCTTCACCCGGCTGGAGGGCGACTGGCAGCGGCTGCGGGACTGCATCCCCATCTGCAAGCCCCTCTCAGTGAACCGCCAGGCGGCCCTGCCGTCGTTCACCTACAACCGCGGCCCCCGCTGGTTTGGCGCCAAGGGGTTCGCAACCCTCAGCCAGGCCCTGCGAGCTGGTCAGCTGGAGGCAGTGCCTGCCGTCCTGATGCTCTACGTGAACCCCGGCGGGCCGAGCGAGGCAGGTCTCAGACGGCGCCGCAAGGCAGAAGGGACCATCTGGAATGCCTCCCCCGATCAGGGGAGCACGCCATGACCAGATCGGGTGACACCCAGTCGGGTGAGCAGCCATCACCCGGGCGGGGAAGAGGGGGCGGCCACTCCAACCCCCTCGTGGGAGTGCCCCGGTTTCAGGAGCGCGATTCAGCCCAGCTCTTCCAGCGCGACCGCACCTGCTTCTCCTCGAGCTGCGCCATGCTCCTGGAGGCCATCAAGCCCGGCACTCTCAAGGGCGCCAATGGCGACGACCAGTACCTGGCGGTGGTGCAGCGTTCTGCAAAACAGAAGAGGATCCGTTCCTGCTGCTCGAATCCACCATGCGCCCGTTATCCGCATCCAGCAAGCCGTTGAGAGGTAGCCGCATCTGGTACCGAGAGGCAGTACCATGGTGGAATGAAGCGGAAGCACCAGCGCACTCTTGAGCTGATCTTCTCCCGTCCCGTAAGCGGCACCTTGCCTTGGAGGGACATCGAAGCCCTGTTTCAGGAGCTTGGTGGGGAAGTCAGTGAGAGGGCGGGCAGCCGAGTCGCGGTCGTTCTGTTTGGCGAAGTCAGGGTCTTCCACAGACCCCACCCATCGCCCGATACAGACAAGGGTGCTGTTGCTTCAATCCGCAAATGGCTTGAAGAACACGGAGTGTCACCATGAATCTCATGAAAGTGGATGGCTACCACGCCAAGATTGAGTACGACGAGGAAACAGATCAATTTCGAGGGGAAATTCTTGGGCTTTCTGGAGGAGCGGACTTCTATGGTTCTAGTCCGGCTGAGCTTCGCCGTGAGTTCAAAAATTCATTGGACGTTTTTCTAGAGGTCTGCAAGGAGCAAGGAATCGAGCCCCGTAGAAGCTTTTCAGGTAAATTCAATCTTCGGATACCGCCTGAACTACACGAGAAATTAGCTATCACTGCGGAGGTGCAGGGAAAGAGTCTAAACACGTTCGCTCAGGAAGCACTCCAGAGAAGTGTCACGGCATAAAGGAACGGATAACAAGCCCCTTGATTAGACAGGCCACCGCCGATTCACTGCTTGCGCTCTAGAGTCCCTGCCTGCCACTCAGGGGCGGCGATGGAGGGGATCCAGCGGCGCAGCTGCGGGCTGCCGCTGCGCCGCACTTGGATCGAGCAGCCCTATGGCGAGGAGGAAATCACCCTGCTGGAGGAGGATGTGATCCCGGCAATCCAGCAGTGCCTGGCGCGGATTGATGAGCTGGATCAGCGGCTGCTGTCTGAGCAGGAGCTGTTGCAGCGCTCTCTGAGCTGAAGCTGTAGATGGCCTGATGGCCATCGCCGGGGGGGGGGGGGCTGCGGCCCCCTTCTTTTAATTTTCCTTGGCTTGCCAGCAATACAGCGAGCCTCACCTGTCAAGATTATTCGCCTGATTCCGAATCCACAGCGCCAAATAAAATCCCACCGTCCACCAAGTCAACCTCCGTCCTATAATGAACTCACCAAGTTTGCTCCCAATGAAAGAAGACACATGTAATCAGTGGGCCACTATTATAGGGGAAGTTATTCTTGGCTTTGGCTCAATCGAGTGTTTGACTAGAAGCCTTGTGGAATTTTCTTCTGGAGACGAAGGACATGTCTACCAAGCTGACGGCTTTGAGGGCAGAATCAACCGTGTTATCAGAATTTTGAAGCAAGAGCCCGAGTGCTTTGTCGTTCGAAAGTATGACAGGGAAAGATTGACTAGCGCTCTTATATCAGCAAGAGACTTGAAATCCGTACGCAATGATATTGCTCACAATCCATTAAGCATATGCTCAGGCATGCTGATCATTTATGATGCAAGTGCCACGGAGTCAACTGGAGATGTCGGCTACAGTCAGTACACTCTTGAGGAGTTAAAAGGCGTTAGGGTTCAGCTAAATAGCCTGCTCAAGGGGATAAGGCTAATTATGTAAGTAGATGGTGGCGATGAGCTCGCGGAAGGTTAATCAGCCTCTTGGTCTTTCGCGATTTGCCAGTTTTGAGCGCCTAGATGCATATTGTTGCCTGGTTTCAGCGCGGCCAGGGCAGCCGGGTTGCCGGTCGCGTTGCTCCCCACCCGTTTCTGGGCCGCCGCCACCGCTTCCCCCGCCGCCTAAGCCGGAGAGCAGGGGCCCTGGGGCCAGAGGTGAGCTCCAGGGGCTGGACTGGTTGTGGCTGGTGCCTGCTGGTACCCACAGCCACAAGTCCCGGTCGGTGGAGCGCTGGCCCAGCTGCAGCATCACCCGATCAGGGCGGCTCGCCTCGATCGGAGTCGGAGCCCTGGCTGCGGCTCAGCTCGATCGGAGTCCGTGTCCTAGCTGCGGTTCATCTGGCTGCAAGCTCAGCTGCCGGTGGCGTCGCCCAGGATCTTGGGCACCCGGAAAAAGTCGCCCTCGCGCTGGGGGGCCAGATCCAGCAGCTCCTGGCGCACGGAGGTGGGCTCCACCTGGTCTGGGCGGCAGACATTGACCACTTCCACAGCGCGGGTGGTGGCCGGCACCCCCTCCGTGTCTACGGCTTCCAGCTGGGCGACGTAGTCGAGAATCCGCTCCAGCTGCCCGGTGTAGGTGGCGATCTTGGCCTCCGGCAGATCCAGGCGGGCCAGGGCGGCCACCTTGCGCACGTCGTCGGCGGTGATGCGGCTCATCGGATCGCTGGGGCTGGAGCGAAGCTAGCGCTCAGTTGGGCTCCTCCAGGAATTCCTGCAGCTGCTTGAGCAGGTCGGCGGCGGCCAGTTCCAGAAATTGGGCGCCGTGTTCGGCGCTGGCCAGGCAGGGGTCTGAACCCATGCGGCCATCGGGATGGCGGCGACGAAAGTCCTCTGGACCGTGAATCGGACCGGCGGGGGCCGCCTCTGGCAGGGGGCGTTGCTTGGCCAGCAGCGAGGGCTCCAGGTGCAGGGTGAGGGCGATCTCGCTGGGGGTGGCGTGCTGGCCCTCCCGGTTGCCGTAGAGCTCCCTCGCCTGGCGCATCACCGGCGCGGCGGTGAACCAGTTGGCCAGGCGGCAGCGCAGGTGCGGGGCGTTGGCCAGGCCGCGGCTGCTGGCGGTGGCATAGGCCTGGGCAAAGGCGGCGCGGCTGGTGGCGATGTTGCCCCCGTGGCCGTTGATCACGAAGATGCGCTCGAAGCCATGGCGGGCCAGGGAGAGCACCAGGTCGTGGAGCACCGCCAGCAGGGTGGCCGGCTGCAGGCTGATGGTGCCGGCAAAACCGAGATGGTGTTCGGCCATCCCGAAGGCCTGCACCGGGGTGACCAACACGCCACTGCGGCGGCCCACCTCCAGGGCGACGGCCTCGGCGGTGAGGGCGTCGGTGCCGATGGCGCCCGTGGGGCCGTGTTGTTCGGTGGAGCCCAGGGGCACGATCACCCCCTTGCAGCGCTCCAGATAGCTCTCCACTTCGGGCCAGCTGCGCAGCTGCAGGCGGATGTCCGCCGTGGAGGGCACGGGGCCTGGACAGGGGTTTTGGGTCATGGTGAACAGCGGCAAACCAGGTTGACTTGCCTAAGGTTTGAGAGCCTGCAGAGCCCCGGGGCCATGCTGCATCGCAAGCTCTATCAGTTTTGTGCCGAAAAGCGCCCGGTGTGGGTGTTCCTGCGAGACCAGCAGCGCTGGATCGAAGAGGCGATCGTGGCCGAGATCGAGGGCGACCTGGTCACCCTCCGCTACGACTCCGCAGACGACGACGAGCTGCACAGCTGGGAGGAGAGTGTGAGGCTCGAATCGATCGGTGCCGTCAGCACCCGGCTGGCCTACGTGTGTCGCACCACCCAGGTGGACGAGCTGATCACCACCGGCGAATGCCCGGAGGCCGAACGGCTTGGCAGCTGAGGGGCCAGTTCAGTGGGCGGTGCCGTTGCCGTCGTAGTCGTCGCTGTCGTAGTAGCCCCCCTTGGTGCCGAAAAAGAGCGTGGCCAGGCAGAACAGACCACCGGTGGCGAAAAGCACGGTGCCGAGATTGAAGCTGGAGGCGTCCATAGGGAAACCATTGGATGCCCCCACTCTGCCGCAGATTTTTTTTGCCCGCCCCGCCCAAGCCGTTGCCCCGTCCAGGCCGTCGCCCCCGAGTTGATCGGCTGGCTGCTGGTGAGCTGAGGGTTCCGCAACAGGCCAGGGCCCATGCCGGCCTGGCCCTGGTGGAGAGCGCAACCAGGGGGTGAGCAGTCCATGGCGGCAAGTTCGTGGCCTCAGAACGCTCCAGAGGGTGCGCCCAGAGAGTTAGGGGCAAGGATGTGCTGGATCGTCTCTGGCTGCGTTGTTGGTGGAGGGGGTCAAATTGGTTGAGAGTTGGCTGATGCGCCCCCAAACTGCTTCTGTAGTTCTGCTGCTACCCGTTCCATCAGCTCATCCCAGTTTCCCCGCTCGCTCTGGCGGAATAGCCGCATAGAGGGATACCAGAAGCTGGTGTCGCCTTCTAAACCCCAGCGCCACTCAGGAACTTTATGTAGCAGGAGCCAGGTGGTTTTGCCCATTCCCCCTGCCAGGTGAGCCACAGAGGTGTCGCTGGTGATCACCAGATCGCAGTTGGCGATGATGGCTGCGGTCTCCAGAAAATCCCAGGTGTCATTGATTTGATCCTGGCAACTCACGAAACGGTCCTTGAAGGAACAGGTTTCCAACTGCTCACTGCCAAAGCCCTTCTGGAGTGAGAGCAAGGATGTCTGGCTGCAGGATGTGATTGGCGCAAATGCTTCTAGCTGCAGAGATCTTCCACGCAGCCCTGCTTTTTCAGTGTTTGGGTTGCCCTGCCAGTTGATGCCGATGATCGGGCATTCTGCTGCTGAAAGGATGCCTTTCCACTTGACGAAGAGTTCGTCAGTCGTTTTGATATAGGGCTCAGTGATGATGGGTTTGTCTGGGCTGACCTCTAAATACCGAGGAACGGAAAGCAAGGGGATCCACAGCCCATCTGTAATCTGATCGCCTTGCTGTGGAGTGAGTGGTGATGGGTCAATGCCAGAAGCCTGTATCAGGGTGTGCAGATTGGGCTGAGCGCAGAGTGAAACTGCGATTCCTTGGTTTCGGAGGGGAATGGCATAGCGCATGAATTGGAGTGTGTCGCCAAGGCCTTGTTCGGTTACGATCAATAACTGCTCCTTTCCGTCAGTCAATGCTTCTCCGTTCCACTTATTGCATTTGGGCAGGGAGTGTGGCCTTGGTGCGTCTTTTTCTTTTTTGAAGCGCCATTCGTATTTCTCCCAGCCGTTTCTGTAGTTGCCACCAAGAAGCATTGTCAGCGAAGTGTTCAAATGAGCTTCTGGGTGGTTGGGCTGTAGTTCCACTGCTTTGTTGTAGGAGGCAATGGCGGCGGGTAGGTCGCCCTGCTCCTTGAGAGCAATGCCCAGGTTGTTGTGAGCATCTGGGTGGTTGGGCTTGAGTTGGAGAGCAGTGTTGTAGGAGGCAATGGCGGCGGGTAGGTCGCCCTGCTCCATGAGAGCAACGCCCATGTTGTTGTGAGCATCTGGGTGGTTGGGCTTGAGTTGGAGAGCAGTGTTGTAGGAGGCAATGGCGGCGGGTAGGTCGCCCTGCTCCTTGAGAGCAACGCCCAGGTTGATGTGAGCGTCTGGGTAGTTGGGCTTGAGTTGCAGGGCTGTGTTGTAGGAGGCAATGGCAGCGGTTAGGTCGCCCTGCGCCTGGAGAGCAATGCCAAGGTTGTTGTGAGCGTCTGGGTTGTTGGGCTTTAGTTGGAGGGCAGTGTTGTAGGAGGTAATGGCGGCAGGTAGGTCGCCTTGCTCCTTGAGAGCCATGCCCAGATTGTTGTGAGCGTCTGGATAGTTTGGCTTGAGTTGGAGGGCAGTGTTGTAGGAGGTAATGGCAGCGGTTAGGTCGCCCTGCTCCTTGAGAGCATTGCCCAGGTTGTTGTGAGCTTCTGGGTAGTTGGGTTTGAGTTGGAGGGCAGTGTTGTAGGAGGTAATGGCAGCGGCTAGGTCGCCCTGCTTCTTGAGAGCAACGCCCAGGTTGTTGTGAGCGTCTGGGTAGTTGGGTTTGAGCTGTAGGGTTTTCCTGAGAAATTCTATGAGCTCATCAAATCTGTCGTGCATTCCGCAGATTGCCGCCAGGTTGCCATAGACAATGTAATTGTTATTGCCTGCTGCTATCAGCTCTCTGTAGAGCGCTTCTGCCTCTTGAAGTTTCCCTTGATTGATCAGTGCGACAGCCTGCTGCTCCTTGGCGGCGTGATCCGCAGCACTCTTGGCAACCTGCTGCTTTGGCGTTGGTGTGGCTGCTGAGAACCCACCGCCACTCCGCTTGGGCTTGCCCATGCCAGACCACCTGCTTTGTCCCAATCTAAGAAGGCCCTATCCCCCAGCCACTCCCATAGCCCCCCAGCACCTGCCAGCCCTCCCTCAATCCTTTTTTGCCCGCCCCGCCCAGGCGGTCGCCCCCGAGTTGATTGGCTGCCTGCTGGTGAAACGCCAAGCCAAGGGCGAGTTGTTGTGGGGCGTGATTGTGGAAACGGAGGCCTATTGCCAATCGGAGCCCGCCTGCCATGGGCATCGCCGCCGCAGCCCCAGCAACGAAACGCTCTTTGGTGAGCCTGGGCGGTTTTATGTGTACGTGAGCTATGGCATTCACCACTGCGTCAACGTGGTCACGGGTAGAGCGGATTGGGCCAACGGCGTGCTGCTGCGGGCGCTGGCCCTGCCCCAGGAGCCGCCGCGGCTGGCGGCCGGACCGGGCCTGCTGACCCGGCGCTTTTGCATCGATCGCGGCGATGACGGCCGGCCGGTGAGCCAGGAATCGGGACTGTGGATCGCCAGGCCCGCGGCCAGCCAACCCCTGCCCGCTGCGGCGCTATGGCGTGGCGGTCGCATCGGCATCAGCCGCGGCGGCCAGCTGGCCTGGCGCTGGGGCTTGGCGGGATCGCCCAGCCTCAGCCGCCCGTTTTGAGTTGGCTGGAGCTGCTGGGGCCAGCTGAGCCCCTAGGTTGGTGCCCTGGCTGCGGGAAGGGGCTTGAGCGGCTGGCATCACCGCCACGTGATCGATCTGGCGGCCTTCTCGCGCCAGGACTTTGCCACCGTGCTGGAGCTGGCCCAGCGGTTTCGGGCCCTGCCGGTGGCGGGGGCGCGCAAATTGCCGGCCCTGCAGGGCCGCCTGGTGACCAGTCTGTTCTTTGAACCCAGCACCCGCACCCGCAGCTCTTTTGAGATTGCCGCCAAGCGACTTTCGGCGGACGTGCAGAGTTTTTCGCCGGCCTCCAGTTCCCTGAGCAAGGGCGAGAGCCTGCTGGATACGGCCAGCACCTACATGGCGATGGGTGCGAACCTGCTGGTGGTGCGCCATCGCTGCGCCGGGGTGCCCCAACAGTTGGCGGCGGAGCTGGATCGAGACGGCGAGCGGGTGGCGGTGCTCAATGCCGGCGATGGTCTGCATAGCCATCCCAGCCAGGGACTGCTGGATCTGTTCACCCTGGCGCGCTATTTCGCGCCCGAGGCCCCCAGCCCCGCCGCCCTGGCCGGCCGCCGCATTGCCATCGTGGGCGACCTGTTGCACTCCCGGGTGGCCCGCTCCAACCTCTGGGCCCTGACCGCCTGTGGCGCGGATGTGGTGCTGTGCGGCCCCCCCACGCTGCTGCCCGAGGCCTTCGCACACTTTGTGGCGGCGCCGCCGCCGGGTCAGGCGGTGGATCCGGTGCCCCAGCGGGGGCGAATTGCAATTGAGCGCCAGCTGGATCGGGCCCTGGAGGGGGTGGATGCGGTGATGACTTTGCGGCTGCAGAAGGAGCGGATGCAGCAGCAGATGATCACGAGTCTCGATGCCTATCACCGCCAATTCGGTATCAGCCACCGGCGCTTGGCCGCCTGCGGCAAGTCGGTGCCGGTGCTGCACCCGGGGCCGGTGAATCGGGGAGTGGAACTGGCGGGGGAACTGCTGGACGATCCGGCCATCTCCCTGGTGGACGAGCAGGTGACCAACGGCATTCCCGTGCGCATGGCGCTGCTGTATCTGCTGGCTGCCGGCGAAGCCAGCTGAGGCTCACACCAGCTTGAAGCCATCGATCAGCAGGCCGTAGAGCAGGCCGATGCGGGCCATGTCCAGCAGTTGCAGGCCCAGGCGATCGCCGGGCTGGCGTTGCAGGGGGCCGCGGGCCCGGATCGCCAGCTCCATCAGGGCCACGCTGAGGCCGGCGGAGAGGGGATCCAGCTTGGCCAGGGCGCCGGTGATCGAGCCGATGGCACCGCCGACGCTGAAAGTTGCCAACAGCACGATGGTGAGCAGGGAGAGGCGCCGCCAGGGGTTGGCAGCCCAACGCTCCAGGCTGCTGGCCGCCCCGATCACCTGAAGCTGAAAACGGGTCTGCGGCACGAGGTGGAACCAAGGGTTGGCAGGACTTGCAAATGGCTGGTGGTCCCCATCACCCGGCCTGGCCCTGCCGACCCTTGTCTACACCATCTCTGGCGCCATGCCAGCCCAATAACCCCACAGATAGGGAATTTAAAACAAAATTTTGGTCTAGGTCCCAAACTGAGAATTGCCTGTTCAGGGCACCTGCTCTGCCCAGGAGGTCAGGGGGACGCCTTGGCTGCTCTGGTTAGGCTTCAGGCTCTTTCTTGCGGGAGGTCTTGCCCTCCAGCAGCTCCATCAGGGCCTCCATCTGGGCCATCACGCCGCGCACCTCTCCAGCTTCCGGCAGCAGGCCGTCATCCATAACGCCTTGATGCATTTCTCGCAGTTCTTTGCGGATGTAGCGCAGGTGGCTGACCACCTGCTCGCGCTTCGACTGCGACATCTGATCCTAAAGGGCATCTTATCCCACCCTTTTACCCCATCACCCCCCGGCATATGTCAGCAGTTGCTCACTTTTGTCCGAATTTGGCCTTGGACTGCTGGTAAAAGGCCGTATCGACCGCCGCCAGCCCCGCCTCCTCGGCCAATTTCTCGATCCGCTTGCGCACGATCGGCCGCACAAAGAAAGGCACTTCTTTGAGTTGCTGTTCTGCTTCCGGTTGCCAGTCCATGGAGATGGGGAAACGCCCTGGGCCGAGATTACGTAGACGGCTGGGCGGCGCTGGGGGCATGTCAGGGTGAAGGCAGGCCAGGACCACCTCACCACCTCACCACCTCACCACCTCGGTCACGCGCAGGCGGTGCAGGGCCACTTCCATTGCCTCCTCGGGGCGGTCGGCGACCAGGAGCTGCTGCCAGCGGTCGCGAACGCCGTTGATGGGAACGTGCTCATCGAAGCGCCACCAGCGGCAGCAATTCACGCCTGGCTGCGTGAATGACCAGCTTCGAGGAATGCTCACCCAGCTGGTGAAGCTCCGGATGGAGTCGATGTGGGGCCCAGAGCCGCGCCCAGACTTTTGTCAATTTTTGTACGCTCTAGCTAAGCCATTTGGTTGGCTCCCGAATTCGCGAATGGCACGATCCCTTCTAGCCTTTGCGCGGGTCCGGCCGCTACCCGCCAGCCGATGACCAAGCGCGCCCTCAGCGAAACCGAGATCTGCGATCGCTTCATCACACCGGCGCTGCAGCAGGCCGGCTGGCTGTTGGAGCGAATGCGGCGCGAGTATTCGTTCACCGATGGCCGCATCATCGTGCGCGGGCGGCTGGTGAGCCGGGGCCGGCGCAAGCGGGCCGACTACCTGCTGGTGTACGAGGGTGTGCCCCTGGCGGTGATCGAGGCCAAGGACAACAGCCACGCCATCGGCGACGGCCTGCAGCAGGCCCTGGCCTATGCCAAGGCCTTGAACACGCCGTTTGTGTTTGCCTCCAACGGCGATGGCTTCGTTTTCCACGACCGCACCGGCCAGAGCGAAGAACGCGAAACCACCCTGGCCCTTGAGGCCTTCCCCAGCCCCGAGGATCTCTGGCGCTGCTATAGCCGCTGGAAGGGCTTCACGCCCCAACAGGAGAAGGTGGTGCTGCATCCCTATTTCGTCGGTGGCAAAAGGAAAGATCCGCGCTATTACCAGATAAATGCCATCCAGGCCACGGTGGAGGCGATCACCAAGGGCCAGCAGCGCATTCTGCTGGTGATGGCCACCGGAACGGGCAAAACATTCACCGCCTTTCAGATCATCTGGCGGCTGTGGAAGGCGGGGCAAAAGAAGCGAATCCTGTTTCTGGCAGATCGCAACGTGCTGGTGAACCAGACGATGGTGAACGACTTCCGGCCATTTGGGCCGGCGATGGCCAAGTTGAGCACAGCCTCAAAAACCATTGAGCGGACCGATGGCAGCCTGGAAACGATCGCGCTGGCGTTGAATAAGCAGCGCCGCATCGACACCTCCTATGAGGTCTATCTGGGTCTGTACCAGGCGCTCACTGGGCCGGAGGAGCGCCAGAAGCTCTACAAAGAGTTTTCGCCAGGTTTCTTTGATCTGATCGTGGTGGATGAATGCCACCGCGGTAGCGCTGCGGAGGATTCAGCCTGGCGCGAGATCCTGGAGTATTTCAGCGCCGCCGCCACCCAGATCGGCCTCACCGCAACGCCGAAGGAAACCAAGTATGTGTCGAATATCGATTATTTTGGCGAACCGCTCTACACCTATTCGCTAAGGCAGGGCATACGCGATGGCTTCCTGGCGCCCTACAAGGTGATTCGCGTGCATCTCAATATTGATGTGGAGGGCTATCGCCCGAAGCCTGGAGAGGTGGATGATCGCGGTATGGAGATCGAGGATCGCCTCTACAACCAGAAGGATTTTGATCGCTTGCTGGTGATCGATGCACGCACCCTCCGGGTGGCGAAGTGGATCAGCGATTACCTCAAGGCCAGCGGCGATCGGATGCAGAAAACGATCGTGTTCTGCGTGGACACCGAGCACGCCCTGATGATGCGCCAGGCGCTGATCAATGAAAACCAGGATCTGGTGCAGGCCAACGGCCGCTATGTGATGCGCATCACTGGCAACGATGAGGAGGGCATGAAGGCCCTCGATGACTTCATCGATCCGATGAATCCTTGGCCGGTGCTTGTCACCACCTCGCGGTTGCTGTCAACGGGCGTCGATGCCCAGACCTGCCGCTTGATCGTGCTGGACAGGGAAGTGGGCTCGATGACCGAGTTCAAGCAGATCGTGGGCCGCGGCACGCGGGTGCATGCCGACAGCCAGAAGTATTACTTCACCCTGGTGGATTTCCGTAAGGCCAGCAACCACTTCGCCGATCCCGATTTCGATGGGGAGCCGGTGCAGATCTATGAGCCAGGCGAAGATGATCCACAGCTGCCGCCGGAGGAGGCGGATCCCCCGCGAGCGGAAGACGACGACCTCTGGCCGGATGCCGAGGAGGACAGCGAGGGCGAAACGCCGCTACTGGGCGATGGCCAGGATCCGGACTTCCCAGACCCATTGCCCCCTGACCCCCCCGGAGAGCCACGCCGCAAGTACTACATCAAGGGCAAGCCGGTGCGCGTGCTCACCGAGCGGATCGAATACCTCGATGAAAACGGCAAATTGGTTACCGAATCCCTGCGCGATTACAGCCGCCGCACGGTGCGCGAGCAGTTCGCCAGCCTCGATGCCTTCCTGCGCCGCTGGCGGGGGGAGCAGCGCAAGGCCACGATCATCCAGGAGCTGGCGGAGGAGGGGCTGCTGCTGGAGCCGCTGCAGGAGGAGCTGGGCCTGGAGCTCGATCCCTTCGATCTGATCTGCCACATCGCCTACGACCAGCCACCCCTATCCCGCCGCGAGCGCGCCGCACGGGTGCAAAAGCAGGGGGTGTACAGCCGCTATGGCCCCCAGGCCCGGGCAGTGCTGGAGGCCCTGCTGGCCAAGTACCAGGATGGCGGCGTGGTGGACGAGCTGGCCGACGTGAAAATCCTGCGGATTCCACCGTTCAGTGCCATGGGCACCCAACTGGAGCTGCTGCGTCCCTTCGGCTCGAAGGCTGGTTTCGAGCGGGCGGTGCAAGACCTGCAGACCGCCCTCTACGGGGAGGCGGCCTGAGATGTCGGCCCGCACCACGGTCAAGGCGATTCAGGACATCATGCGCAAGGACGTGGGCGTCGATGGTGATGCCCAGCGACTTTCGCAGCTGTGCTGGCTGTTCTTCCTCAAGATCATCGACGACCAGGACCAGGCCCTCGAACTCATAGAAGACAACTACCGCTCCCCCATCCCGGAGCATCTGCAATGGCGCAGCTGGGCTGCCAATGAGGAGGGGATCACGGGGGATGGCTTGCTGGAGTTCATCAACCAGGAGCTGTTTCTTTATCTAAAGGAGATGCCGCTCAAGGGCTCCAATCCCAACCGAGCCAAGGTGGTGCAGGAGGTGTTTCGCGATGCCTATAACTACATGAAATCGGGCCAGCTGCTGCGGCAGGTGGTGAACAAGATTAACGGCGTTGATTTCAATAATCTCAGCGAGCGCAAACACTTTGGCGATATCTACGAGCAGCTGCTCAACGACCTGCAAAGTGCCGGCAATGCCGGTGAGTTCTACACGCCGCGGGGCGTGACCAGCTTCATGGTGGAGCGTCTGGACCCCAAACCCGGTGAGCTGCTGCTCGACACCTCCGTGGGCACCGGCGGCTTCCTCACCTGCGCCATCCGCCACATGCGCGAGCACCACGTAACCACCATCGCCGCTGAACAGGCGATGCAGGCGGGGCTGCGGGCCACCGAGAAGAAGCAGCTGCCCCACATGCTCTGCGTTACCAACATGCTGCTGCATGGGATCGAGGATCCCAGCTTCGTGCTGCACGACAACAGCCTGGCCAGGCCCTACACCAGCTACGGCACGGCCGATCAGGTGGATCTGATCCTTACCAATCCGCCCTTTGGGGGTGTGGAGGAAGACGGCATTCAGGATAATTTTCCGGCCCAAATCCGCACCCGTGAAACCGCTGATTTGTTTTTGGCCCTGTTCATCCGCCTGCTCAAGCCCGGCGGCAGGGCCGCGATTGTGTTGCCCGATGGCAGCTTGTTTGGCGAGGGCGTCAAAACGCGGCTGAAGGAGCGCTTGTTGGCCGAATGCAACCTGCACACGATCGTGCGGCTGCCCAATTCCGTCTTCCGCCCCTACGCCAGCATCGGCACAAATTTGTTGTTTTTTGAGAAGGGATCCCCCACCCAGGAGATCTGGTACTACGAGCACCGCGTGCCCGAGGGCCAGAAGGCCTATTCGATGACCCGCCCGATCAAGCAGGAGCATTTCGCCGATTGCGTGGCCTGGTGGGGCGGCCCCAGCCGCGAGGGCCGCGCCGAAACCGAGCAGGCCTGGCGGGTGCCGATTGCCCAGATCCAGGAGCGCAACTACAACCTCGACCTCAAGAACCCCCACACCGTGGCCGCAGACCACGGCGATCCCGAAGAGCTGCTGGCCAGCCTGCGGGAGTCGGAGCGGAAAGCAGCGGAGCTGCGCGATCAGCTCAAGGCGATCCTGGCGGAGGCGCTGTTGCGATGAATGCCGATGCGTAGCTCAGGGGCTACAGTGATGCCGTGAAGGTTCTCAGGTCGGAGGCCTATGCCCAGTGGATCGACAACCTCAAGGATTCAGCCGGCCGGGCTCGGGTGCTGATGCGCGTCGACCGCCTCATTCACGGCAACCCTGGCAATCACCGCAATCTCACCGAGGGAGTGTCGGAACTGAAGATTGATGTGGGGCCTGGCTACAGGGTGTACTACAGCATCCGAGGCGATGAACTCCTGTTGCTCCTGGCCGGTGGCAGCAAAGCAACCCAGGCCAGAGACATTGCCAGGGCTCTCGAACTGAACCGATCATTTCTGAGCGATTCCCAATGACCAACACCAAAGCCGCCCTCCACCCCTCCGCCGGCACCCTTTCTCCGTATGACGTTGCCGAGCACCTGAGAACTCCAGAGGAGATGGCGGCCTATCTCGATGCCTGGCTGGAAGAAGCACCCGAAGACATTGCCGGAATCGCCCGTGCCCTGGGGGATATCGCCAGGGCCAAGGGGATGACCCAGGTGGCCAGAGACGCCGGCCTCAGCCGTGAGAGTTTGTACCGGGCGCTCAGTGCCGATGGGAATCCAAGCCTGGCAACTGTACTGAAGGTGATCAAGGCTCTGGGCTTGCAATTGCATGTACAGGCTGTAGCTGTGGACGGTTGAGATGAATTCAGATGAACGCTGAGCGGCTGCTGGCCCAGTTCAAGCGAATCAGCGATGCGCCGGACGCGATTGCTCGGCTGCGGCGGTTCATCCTGGATCTGGCGGTGCGCGGGAAGCTGGTGGAACAGGATCCGGAGGATGAGCCGGCGGAGGAGTTGCTTAGTTGCATCACAAAGCATAAAAAAGCTTCACTGTTGACGGCCAGGGATGAGTCTCCATTCCCGTTTGATTTGCCGACAGGATGGGTACACACAACGTTGCGCACGCTTGTTGAGTCTTCGGGCTCAGGATGGAGTCCGAAGACACTTGATACTCCACGCGAGGGCAATGAATGGGGGATCCTCAAGGTCAGCGCCGTCTCCTGGGATCAATTTCGTCCTGAAGCGAACAAGCAGGTCCTGCCGGGCACGCAACCCAGGCCACAAGCAATAATCAGAAAGGGTGATTTCTTGATCTCACGGGCCAACACAGCTGAGTTGGTCGCTCGGGCCGTGATTGTCGAGTCTGAGCCTATAAACCTGATGATGAGCGATAAGATAGTTCGCCTGGAATTAGTTGAGCCGTGCGAGCCAAGATACATCCTGATTAACAATAACCATTCGACATTTGCCAGAAGTTACTACGCCGGTCGCGCAACAGGTGTCAGTCCATCGATGAAGAATGTCGCAAGAGGTGTGATCCTTGATCTTCCGCTACCCCTCCCACCCCTCGCCGAACAACACCGCATCGTCGCCAAGGTGGACGAACTGATGGCCCTCTGCGACCAGCTGGAGGCCGCCCGGCAGAAGCGGGAGCAGGGCCGCGAGCGCCTGTTGGCCGCCACGCTGCAGCGCCTCAATCAACCCGCCGAAGACCCCGCCAGCTTCCGCAAAGACGCCAGCTTTGCCCTGCAGGTGCTTCCCTCCCTCACCACCACCCCGGCCCAAATCAAGCAGCTGCGCCAGACGATCCTGAACCTGGCGGTGCGCGGGAAGTTGGTGGAGCAGGATCCGGAGGATGAGCCGGCGGAGGAGTTGCTGGCTGGAGTTGCTGAAGAAAAAGTCAGGAAGAGTTCCAGGGAGTCAAGGATCGCGGGAGGACTCTTGCCTAATGATAGGAACTACGTCCAGCCCTTTTCATTGCAGGCGAGTTGGGAATGGACCACGCTTGAGGACTATGCACTGGATGTCTCAACTGGACCTTTTGGCTCGATGCTTCATCAGTCCGATTACATCGTTGGCGGGGTTCCAGTCGTCAATCCTTCTCACATGGTAGGAGGTAGAATTTGTTCGGACCCCAAAGTTACGGTTTCTCCTGGTATGGCGGAACAGCTTGAATCGTACAAACTCGCGGCTGGCGACATCGTCATGGCAAGAAGGGGCGAGGTTGGCAGGGCTGCATTGGTAACTGAAGAGGAGGAAGGCTGGCTTTGTGGTACAGGCAGTTTCATTGTCCGATTTATTCCGGAGATTCTGCGAGCGTATGTGCTTCTGTTCCTTTCAACAGATCTGGCAAGGGGCTATTTGATAAGCAATGCCATTGGGACAACAATGACAAATCTCAATCATGGAATTCTAAAAAAGACGCCCATCCCTCTCCCACCCCTCGCCGAACAGCACCGCATCGTTGCCAAGGTGGATGAACTGATGGCCCTCTGCGACCAGCTGGAGCAGCAACTCAGCCAGGCCGATCAGCAGCGCAGGCGGTTGCTGGAGGCGGTGTTGGCGGAGGCGTTGGGCGGCAGACTGCCCACAGGGCAGGAGGAGAGCCATGCAGCTATCGCCTGAGGATTCACCGGTAGCGCAGGATGCTGGCGGCGATGGTTTTCTGCAGATCCACATTGCAGGCTTCTGCTCTCTGAAGGATGTTGTTATTGAGCCAGGTCGGCTCACCTTGCTGATCGGTCCGAATGGTGCCGGTAAGTCGAATCTGCTGCAGGCGCTGCGGCTGATCCCGCTCCTGCGTATGCGTTCGCTGCAGCGCTATGTGGCGGACCATGGTTTTGGTGCCGCTCTGTTGCATTACGGACCCAAAACTACAGAGGCCATCAGACTCGGTGTGGTCATTCATGATCAAGGCTTCACTTATCACTACAAGGCATCGCTGGCCTTCACCCCAGACGACACCCTTTACTTTCAAGAAGAGACAGCGGAACGAACCAATCCTGATGGGCATGGGGCGTTCAGTGTTCTGGGTTCAGGTCATCGTGAATCACGCCTGATGGATTCCTTTGACCCAGCTGACACCCCGGATCCTCAGACTGTTGAAGCTGTGAATCGGTGGCTGGGTCGGATGACCTTTTACCACTTTCACGACACCTCAGCCCAATCCAAGCTGCGCACCCACGCCCGTCGTGAAGACGATCGCTATCCCCGCTCTGACGGGTCCAACCTTGCCGCCTATCTCCTGCGCCTCAAGGAGAGTGACCTGAACGCCGACCGCAAGGCCTGGCAACGCATCAATCGCCACTGTCGCCACATCGCGCCGGCCATCAAGGAGCTGGATCCTGTGGCGGTGAATGGCAGTGTTCGCCTCGATTGGATCGATGATCGTGATGAACGTTTCGGTTGCCACCAACTCTCCGATGGCACGCTGCGGGCGCTGGCATTAATCACGGTGCTGTCGCAACCCACCGAACGCCTACCTCGGCTGATCAGCATCGATGAGCCTGAACTCGGTCTGCATCCTGCAGCCATTGCGTTGATCGCTGAGCTTTGTCGTTCGATCTGCCGGCATACGCAGATCGTTCTTTCCACCCAATCCACGGAACTGCTCGACCATTTCATGGTTGATGAAGTGGTGGTTGTCGAGCGAGAAGAAGGAGTAACTACTCTTCAAAGATTGAAGGAGTCGGATCTTCGCCTTTGGCTTGAGGATTACAGCCTGCGGGACCTTTATGCCAAGGGGGTCATCGGAGGTACGCCCTGAACATGTCCGAATTGATCCGATTGATCATCGTTGTGGAGGGGCCGACAGAGGCAAACTTCGTCAGACGTATCCTCGCTCCTCATCTCGGTCGTTTTGGGGTCGTTGCAGCGCCATCAGTTGTTGGTAAAGCCAAAGCTTCCGATCGAGGCTTGAGTGGGAGTGGTGTGCGTGGCGGATATCCCTATGCCGATTGGCGGCGAGATCTTCGCAATGTCTTGAGAAGCGATCCAGGACGAAACCTGCGGGTCAGCACCCTTTGTGATCTGTATGGCTTGCCGGACGACTTTCCGGATCGTGGCCATCAGCCTGGTGATGCCAACTCCGGCTGGCGTTGCGCGAGGCTGGAGCAGGCCATGGTTCGCGACATCGCAGGCTCCAGTGATGATTGCGGCGTGTGGCGCTTGATTCCCTATATTCAGGGCTTCCTGAAAAACACCAGAGAGCGAATTAGGGACCTGGCGGTCGTGGATGCACGATGACGCCTCCCCCAGCTCCGTCTATACGACGGCTTGCAAATCAGTCCATCTGATGGCAGAAGCCTTGC
>JBIKWK010000010.1:0-76673 GCA_044356375.1 Prochlorococcaceae cyanobacterium
TTGAGTTTGGCGGTGGCGATGTTGAGGAAACTCAATACAATCGCATTCGCTCGCTTGTCAATGAAGAGCTCAAGCAGTACTTCCGTCCTGAGTTCCTGAATCGTCTCGATGAAATCATCGTCTTCCGTCAGCTCACCCGCGAGGAGGTGAAGGAGATCGCCGAGATCATGCTCAAGGAGGTGTTCGCTCGCATGTTGGAGAAGAACATCGCCCTCTCGGTTACCGATGGTTTCAAGGAGCGGCTGGTGGAGGAGGGTTACAACCCCAGCTACGGCGCCAGGCCGTTGCGCCGTGCCGTGATGCGCCTGCTGGAGGATTCCCTGGCCGAGGAATTCCTCTCCGGTCGCATCGGCGATGGCGATGCCGCCCTGGTGGATGTCGACGACAGCAAACAGGTGGTGATCCGCAAGCAGTTGTCCGCCGCTGCACTGCCCGAATTGGCGGCCGCCGGTGCCTGAGCTGCCGGCCCAGCACGCCATCGCCCCGGCCCTGGTGCTGCGGGGCCCCGGTGCCTGGCGCCAGGGTCTCCAGCCCATCGCCGCCTTGGCCCGCCGGCCGTTGCTGCTGGGCCGCAGCGCCGCCACCCTCCAAATCCGCCGCCGCCTGGCTGAGGATTTAGGGGCCCTGGGCCTGGCGGTCACCGCCGCCGAGTTGGAGTACGACTGCTGCGAACAGGATTTGCAGCGGCTTGCCGCCCAGGCCAGCGCCAGCGGGGCCGATGCGGTGATCGCCACTGGCGGCGGCAAGGTGCTCGATGCCGGCAAGTTACTGGCCGATCGCCTGGGGCTGGCCTGCGTCACCGTGCCCACCAGTGCCGCCACCTGCGCCGGCTGGACCGCCCTGGCCAATCTCTATTCCCCCCAGGGGGCCTTTTGCGGCGACGTGGCCCTGAAGCGCTGCCCCGACCTGCTGATCTTTGACCACTACCTGGTGCATGGCGCCCCCAGCCGCACCCTGGCCAGTGGCGTCGCCGATGCCATGGCCAAGTGGTATGAGGCTTCCGTGAGCAGTGCCAGCAGTGGCGATGGCCTGATCCAGCAGGCCGTGCAGATGGCGCGGGTGCTGCGCGACCAGCTGTTGCAGGAGGCGGAGATCGCCCTGGCCTCCCCGGGTACGCCCGAGCAACCCAGCGACGCCTGGGTGCGGGTGGCTGAGGCCTGTGCGCTCACTGCCGGAGTGATCGGCGGCATGGGCGGTGCCCGCTGCCGCACCGTGGCCGCCCACGCCGTGCACAACGGGCTCACCCAGCTGGCCGCCAGCCATGGTCAGCTCCACGGCGAAAAAGTGGGCTTTGGCGTCCTGGTGCAGCTGCGGCTGGAGGAATGCCTGGGGGGCAATCAGTTGGCCGGCCAGGCCCGCCGCCAGCTACTTCCCTTCTTTCGCAGCATCGGCCTGCCCACCAGCCTGGCGGAGCTGGGCCTGGCCAGCTGCAGCATCGAGGAGTTGCACGGCGCCTGCGCTTTTGCCTGCCGGCCAGATTCCGACCTGCATCACCTGCCCTTTGCCGTGGGCGAGGTGGAGCTATTGGCCGCCATGGTCACTACCGGTGCTGGCATTGCCAGCGCCAGCCTGGTGTGAGCGAAGCCCCGTCATCCTCCGGCCAGGCCCTGGTGGAGTGGGCGGCCAGCGAACTGCTCGATCCCCAGGGGCGACAGTTGGCCGCAGCAGTGCAGTGGTGGCCCCTGGCCGGCCCGGGCGACTGGCCAGACCCCTGGCCGGTGGCGGTGCTGGGCAGCGGTCCGCCGCTGCTGTTGCTGCATGGTTTTGACAGCAGCTTCTTGGAATTTCGCCGGCTGGCACCCCTCTTGGCCCAGCGCCACCAGCTGTTTATTCCCGATTTATTTGGTTTTGGCTTCACGCCCCGGCCCCCGGAGGCCAGCTACGGCCCCGGGGCGGTGCTGGCCCACCTGGAGGCCCTGGTGGCCGGCATCCAGCAACGCTTGGGGTCAGGGCCGATCGATCTGATCGGCGCCTCCATGGGCGGTGCGGTGGCGGTGGAATTGGCCCGGCGCCTAGGCGCTGAGCAGCTGCGGCGACTGTTGTTGCTGGCCCCCGCCGGTCTCACCGGTCGGCCGATGCCCCTGCCGCCCGGGCTGGATCGACTGGGGGTGGCCTTTTTGGGCCGGCCCGGCGTGCGCCGGGGCCTCTGCCGCAGTGCCTTCGCCGATCCGGCCACCGCCGTGGGGCCGGCCGAATTGCAGATCGCCTCGCTGCACCTGCAGAGCCCCGGTTGGGCGATGGCCCTGGCTAAATTCGCTCGCTCCGGCGGCTTTGCCGGCTGCGGAGCGCCCCTGCCTGAGCAGCCCATCTCGGTGCTGTGGGGAGCCAACGACCGCATCCTGCGCCCCGCCCAGAAGCGGGCGGCGCTGGCTCTGTTAGGAGAAAGGCTGAGGGAGTTGGCAGCCTGCGGCCACCTGCCCCACCTCGATCAACCCCAGCAGGTGGCCGACGCCTGGTGGCTTCCAGCCCTGAGCCCTTCAGCCCCGAACACTTGATGCCCGCCAGCCCCGGCGATCCCGCCGCCGCGATCAACCCTGACACCGCTGATACCCCTGGCTCCGGGCCGGTGCTGCAGCTGCTGGCCAGTGGCCTGCAACTATGGCTGCGCCAGCAATGCGAGGGCATCGAGAGCCTGGAGATTCGGCTGGAGGGTTCGGCCCTGGCCCTGTTGCGGGGGCGGCTGGCGGGGGTGCAGGTGATGGCCCGGCGCGCCACCTATGCCGGGCTGGAGATCGAGCAGGTGAATCTGCGCAGTGAGCCGATTCAGGTGCAGATGGGCCAGGTGCTGCGGGGCAAGGGCCTGCGGCTGGATCACCCATTTCAAATCCACGGCCAGGTGAGCTTCACGGGCGAAGGTCTCAGCCGATCGCTGGCGCGGCCCCGCTGGCAGGGCCTGGGGGACGCCTTGGGGGAGGCCCTGCTGGGGATTGCGCCGCTCACCGAACTGTGGATCCAGGCCGGTCGGCTGGTGATCGCGGCCCAGGGGGTGGCCCAGCGGGCTCCAATCCAACTGGAGACCGAACTGAGGGCTGCCGCTGGCAGCGTCGAGATTCACAGTGTCGATGGCGCCGCCTGCCTGCGGTTGCCCATGGATGCCAACATTTCGATTCACCAGGCCGGCATCGAAGCCGGCATGGTGCGCCTGGCCGGCCAGGCCCGCGTCTGCCCTTGACTACAGCGCAATCTTCCAGAGATCGCCTGGCCCTTCGCCAATTATTTATCTCTTGCTAGTTTTTTGCCCCTAGCGCTGTAGAATTGGCAGTACCAGGGTCACTAGGGAATACACCACCGCTGGGGTAAATAAATAGCTGTCAATTCGATCCAGTACGCCGCCGTGGCCCGGGATGACGTCGCCGGAATCCTTGAGGCCGGCATCGCGCTTCATCATCGATTCGGTGAGATCGCCCACCAGGGCGAAGAGGGCCACCACGGCCCCCAGCACCGCCCCGATCAACCAGCCCCAGTGCCAACCCAGCAGCTCCCCCCCCAGGCCCCCCACGCAGCAGGCGCAGGCCACTCCCCCCAGGGCTCCCTCCACGGTCTTGCCAGGGGAGATGGGAGACAGGGGATGCTGGCCCCAGCGACGGCCGATCACATAGGAGCCGATGTCGGTGGCCACGATCAAAAAGCAGGCCAAAAGTGTTAGGGCATTGCCCGCCGATATGGGCCAGTTCAGGGCATGTAGATTGGGGGCCAGGGCGGCGTCGCTGAGGTCGCGCAACTTGATCCAGTGACTGGGTAGAAAACCCAGATAGAAAAGGCCAAAGATGGAAGCGGCGATATCGGCGATCGTGCCGGTGATCGGCTGCAGCAATAGCCAGCCGCAGATCACAGCGCCGGAGGCCGGCAACACCGCCGCCGCCACATCCCCCACGAACAGGCCGCCACCGCTGGCGGCCTGGGTGGAGAACAGCAGCAGTTGCACCGCCACCAGGGTGGTCTTGCTGGCGGGCCGAATGCCCTTGAACTGGGCCATGCGAAAGAACTCCTGCAGGCCCAGGTGCACGATCACGCCCACCGCCACGGTGAACCACCAGCCCCCCAGCATCACCACCACAAAGCCAAAGCCCCCGGCCGCCCAGCCGCTGAGCAGCCGCGCCGCCGAGGTGGCCTTGCGCCGCGGTGGATTGGCTGCTGCTGGCGGTGGAGGTGGCGGTTGCTGCTCGGGGCAGGGTGGCTGCTGGGGAATCAAGGGCGCTCGGCGGCAATCAGGAAGAGGGGTTCGGCCGCCGCCAACTTCGCCTGGCTGCCCCGGCGCTGCATGCGGTGCACCGTCGCCTGCACCACCTGCACGTCGCCGGCCTCCAGCTGGCCGAGGGTGTCGGTGGCATCCACCAAGCCCTCCAGGTTGGTGGTGCTGATCACCAGGCGCCCCTGGGGCACCAGGGCCGACCAGACATGGCGCAGCACATCCCCCAGCGGGCGCCCCACCTCCAGCAGCACCCGATCCGGATTGGCCGGCAGCTGGTGCAGGTCGGCGGGGGCTGCACCGGCATGGATGTGCAGATTGGCGATGCCAAAGCGCCGGCGATTGAGCTCCAGCAGGCCAATCGCCTCCGGGTCGCGCTCCAGCGTGTGCACCGATCCCCTGGGCAGCAGCCGGGCGATTTCCAGGGCCAGGGCGCCGGTGCCGCCGCCCACGTCCCACACCAGCGAATCCTGCCTGGGCCGCAGATGGGCGAGCAGCATCACCCGCAGCTCCATCGGCGTCGGCGCGAATCCTGGCGCGTGCTCAAAGGCTGAATCGGGTAGGCCGGGGGTGACGAAGTCCCACTGGTAGGCCTGGTGCTGCATCGGCCTCTAACCGGCCACCACCTTCACCGTATCAGCGATCTGGCCTGGCCAGAGGCGCCGCTGCTCCAGCAGCCAGGCGGCCCGCGCCGGGTCGATGCGCTCGCCGGGAATCAGCAGCGGAATGCCGGGCGGGTAGGGACAGACCGTTTCGGCGGCGATGCGCCCCCTGGCCCGCTCCCAGCTGAGCGCTTCGCTGGGAGCCCGCCAGGCCCGCTCCAGGGGCAGTTGCGGCTCCGCCAGGCGGGGCAGGGGCGGTGCGCTGAAACGGCCCGGGGGTGCACCCCCCAGGGCGCTGCCCAGGGCCCGCAGCTCCCTGGGCAGCCGCCAGAGCAGCTGCCGTTGCGGCCTCATCCCCAGGCAAAAGGTGAGCGTGCCCGGTTCCGGTAGCTCGGCGATCACGCCCCGCTGCATCAACCAGCTGTCGGCCTCCAGGCCATTGATCCCCATCGCGGCGGTATGCAGCACAAGCCGCAGCGGCTCCTGGTTGGCCACCAGCGGCAGCCCCAGCTGCTTGCAGCGCTGCCGCAGACGGGCGGCCAGGGCCTCGGCCCGTCGCCGCTGCCTTTGGCCGTCAGCACCGCAGAGCTGCTGGATGGCGGCGGCGCAGGAGTGCAGCAGCAGGGCGCTGGGGCTTGAGGTCTGCAGCCACAGCAGCGCCCGTTCCAGGGCGGCTGGATCCACCCGTGGGCCGCGGGCCAGCAGGGCGGCGCTCTGGGCCAGACCGCCGGCGGTCTTTTGCAGGGAGAGCACCTCCAGGTCGGCGCCGGCGGCGATCGCCTCGCCGCGGCCGTGGGCCCCGTCCACCAGCAGGGGCAGGTTTTGCCGGTGTACAGCCGCCACCAGGTCTTCCAACTGGCCGGCCAGCCCCTGGTAGCTGGGGTTTACCAGCACCACGGCGGCCAGCGGTTCGGCCTGGCGGGCTTCTGTAATCAATTCGCTCAGCTGGGCCGCCGTGGGCGGCAGCCAGAGGCCGGTGGCCGGATCAAAGGGCAGCTCGTAGAGCACCGGCCGCAATTGCCCCAGCAGGCAGCCATGCAGCAGCGAGCGGTGCAGATTGCGCGGCAGCAACACCCGCTGCCCCGGGGCGGCGATGGCCAACAGGGCCGCCTGCAGCAGGCCGCTGGCTCCGTTTACGCCGAACCAACAGTGATCGGCCCCAAGCAGGGCGGCACAGCGGTGTTGGGCCGCGGCCACCGCCCCCTCTGCCAGCAGCGGCCCGCCCCATTCCGGCAATTCGGGGATGTCCCAGCTGCCGGGGCGCTGGCGCAGCAGCTTCTCCAGGGCCGGGGCCAGGCCGCGACCGCCGCCGTGGGCCGGCAGATGCAGGGCCAGGGGCCGCTGTTGAGGCTGGAGCAGCCGTTTCAGAAAGATCGGTTTTGGCAGACGGAGAGGGATTGGCGGAATGATGATTGGGTTTGGAAGACGGGTCGGGTCTGACAGCTGAATCAGGCGGCGGCGGCTTGGTGGAGCGGTCGCTGTTTCTAGAGTTTCACCATTCGCCGGTCCGCAGCCTTGATCGCCGCCATGCCTAGCTACGACCCGGTGGCAGACCGGCGCTGGCTGCTACAACGCCCCTGGACCTTGATCGGCCGCCTGGCGGTGGTGCTGTGGCAGTTGGCGGCCCTGGCTGTGGTGCTGATCCTGCAGAACAACAACAGGGATCCCAAGGTGCAGGAGCGGCTGGGCCGCCGCATCCTCGACACCCTCACCGAACTGGGGCCCTGCTTCATCAAGGTGGGGCAGTCGCTGTCCACCCGGCCCGACCTGGTGCGGCGCGATTGGCTGGAGCAGCTGACCAAATTGCAGGACGACCTGCCCGCCTTTGACCACGGGATTGCCCTGGCCACGATCCAGGAGCAGCTGGGGGCCCCGGCCGATCAGCTGTTCGAGGAGTTCCCCGACTATCCGGTGGCCGCCGCCAGTTTGGGCCAGGTCTACCGGGCGCGCCTGGCCGAGGGCCACTGGGTGGCGGTGAAGGTGCAGCGCCCGAATCTGGCCTTCATCCTGCGCCGCGACCTGGTGCTGATTCGCCTATTGGCTGTGCTGAGTGGGCCGCTGCTGCCGCTGAACCTGGGTTTTGGATTAGATGAAATCATCGATGAATTTGGTCGCAGCCTGTTTCGCGAGATCGACTACCGCCAGGAGGCGGACAATGCCGAGCGCTTTGCTCGCTTGTTTGCCAACCATCCGGAGGTGACCGTGCCGCGGGTGGAGCGGCACCTTTCCAGTGAACGGGTGCTCACCACCAGCTGGATTCATGGCACCAAGCTGCAGCTGCGCCAGGATCTGGAAGCCCAGCGACTGGATCCGGCCGCTCTTATTCGCACCGGCGTGATCTCTGGCCTGCGCCAATTGCTTGAGTTTGGTTATTTTCATGCCGATCCCCACCCCGGCAATCTGTTTGCCCTATCTGGCAAAACGGGTGCCATGGGCCACTTGGCCTATGTGGATTTCGGGATGATGGATTCAATCAGCGATGCCGATCGCCTCACCCTCACCGGGGCGGTGGTGCATTTGATCAATCGAGATTTTCTGCTACTCGCCAAGGATTTTCAAGCCCTGGGCTTCCTGAATCCCAAGGATGACGTAACGCCAATTGTGCCAGCCCTGGAGGAGGTACTTGGCGGCGCCCTGGGCGAAAATGTGGGTTCTTTTAATTTCAAGGCAATCACGGATCGCTTCTCTGAGCTGATGTTTAATTATCCCTTTCGGGTGCCAGCTCGCTTTGCTTTGATTATCCGGGCGGTGGTGAGTCAAGAGGGGTTGGCCCTGCGCCTGGATCCCAGCTTTCGCATCATTCGCGTGGCCTATCCATATGTGGCCCGGCGGCTGCTGGCCGGCGATACCGCCGAGATGCGCGACAAATTACTGGAGATGATCTTCGATTCCAATGGCAGATTGCAGTTGGAGCGGCTGGAAAATTTGCTGGCGGTGGTGGAGAGCGATTCCGCTGGGGCAGATCTATTTCCTGTGGCTGGCGCCGGCCTCAAACTGTTGCTGGGCCCCGATGGCAGCAGCTTGCGCCAGCGGTTGCTGCTCACCCTGGTGCAGGACAATCGCATCCAAACGGAAGACCTGCGCCAACTGCTGCAGTTACTGCGCCGCACCTTCTCGCCCCGCAAACTGGCCGGCAGGATGTTGGCCAAACTCAACCCATTGGCTGCTTAAAGCCGCCGTTTGCTTATTCCCGGCTTAAAAGTCGCCATTTGCTTAATTCCAGGACTGAAGCTGCCCTGTACTTATTCCTTGCCTGAAGCCGCCGGTTGCTTGGGGCGGGGGCGCGTCCACGGCGCTGGCCCCCTAGGCTGTTGTTACTCAACCAGGTGAACTGGCGTGCTCGATTCTGCTCCGGTGGCCGCTCCGATCGACCTGGCGGAGGCGGCCCTGGACGCGGCCAGCGGCTTCTATGTCGATCTCGACGCCAGCGACATCCTGCTGCAGTACGCCTTCATTCAGCAGCCCCCCTACGTGTTGGCCGGAATAGGCCTGGCGATTGGCGTGCTCTGCGGTCTCACCTTCGGGCGGCTGGTGCAGGACCGGCTGGAGGGCTGGAAGCAAGACCGGCTGGCGCTGTTGCCCCTCGGGAGTCTGGAAACCAATATGGCCTTCACCGGCATCGTGCTCGGCATCACCCTGTTCATCGGCGCCAGTTTGTCGGTGTTTGGCTTCTCGCTCGGCACCGCCCTGCTGGTGTCCTTCGCCCTGTCGCTTGCCACCGCCGGCGCCCTATGGGTGCAGCTGGAACGCCTGATGAGCCAAGTGCAGGACGGCACTTTCAAGGTGGTTGATTTTGATAATTTCGATCAGTTTTTCTAGAAAGACTCTGGAAAATCACAATTTCAGGAGCCAAGTCATATGAGGGCTTTTGCTGCGCAAGGGCTCTATCAATTATAGCTCGCTTTTGCTAGATTTTTGATTGAATTTTTGACTGCTATTTCATTGGGGTGTGGAAGTTGTGGGGTTTAATGGGGGCTTAGGGGGTTATCGTTTGCTAGCCACTGGTGGGTTGCGAACGAACTGAACCTGAGCTATGAGCTGGCGCACGACAAACAGTTCCGCCGGTTGTTTTCCGGCGACATCAGCGTGGTGCGGGAGCCGATGCGACCGGTTTGATTGTGGCTCTGGCTATGCGCTCACGATCTTTAATAGCCACTAGGTAAATACCTTTTTGAGCCACTTGGCGGTGGAGAAGCAGGTGAGCGCCTCCACCGAGAATCAGGAGTTGGCGGCGCTGCATTGTTCATTACCGCGAACGGCTGGAGGGAGCACTGGCCATGGTGGTGGGGCTTCTGTACGGCTATTGACTACGAGGGATGGTGATCCAGTCGAGCAGGCGGCAGCAACCATCAGCTGAACCGAGCCAGCAGATCTCTCGATGTTGCACAATCAGCAATTGTGGTTCATAATGGATTAATGGAGCTGCATAGTCAGCTTCCAGGCAGTCATCCCATGGCTGCTCCTCTTCTCCCTCCACATAGGGTCACAGGACCTCTGCTCTCACACCATGCGGAGGGGCGCCACCACCGACGCGATCAATTGAACGCGCAACCAAGGTAAGATAATTTCCATAAGTAGATTGAATAACGTGAGCATCATCAACAACCTATCCACAGGATATACAACAAATGAAACTCAATCGCCACCTGCTCCAGACAATCACTCTGACGCTCTCTGTGATGGCATCGCCCGTCTCACTCGCCCAGGGTAAGCTACCCTCGGTCGATGGCAGCGAACGAGCGGATCCGACGCGCGTCGTCTACGCGGTTAAGTTCAGCAAAGGAAAACCTTTGTCATTCGCGGCGACAAAGGAACCCGAGGATTTGCGCAAGTCTGACGTAAGAATTAACAAGGAGACTTCGCGCCTCGACCCCGTGAAGCAGCCGAAGATAGATCCGCTGCTTAAAATCAATCCGCTGCTGCGCGCCGATCTCAAATCTCTTGATCCTTCCAAGCGTATCGAAGTTATTGTCGTCTTCCCCGACCTGGTTGGAATTCCGCTTTTCCCCGAGCCTGCAACTGGCGAGCGCGGCAAGGAAGGCATCGATCGCAAATACACCGAACGGCGGGAAGAAATTATCAAGATGCTAATGGCACGACGGGCGGCGGATGATCAGCCGATCACTATTCTACGGCAGTATAAAGCAAAGATTCTTGAGCGCTACTGGCTGATCAACGCCGTCAAGGTTCAAATTCCTGCTGAGTCCATCAACCGTCTGGCAAATGAAAAGCTTGTGATCGCTATCGATCCTGCGCAGACGAACGTCCCGCCCCCACAGGATGCCGTTACGACGAACGACGTCGATGACGGGCGCGCGATAATTCGCTCCGATCTTTACTTCAGACTTGGTCTTAATGGCGGGTTCATCGGTCTTCTCGACACCGGCGTTCGCGACACGCACGAGGTTTTTTCAGCGCCCGACAATCTTGGTTTCCTGCGCGACTGCGTTAACGGCGGAACGAATTGCAACGCAGGGTCGCTGACGACGACAGACATATGGCCTCATGGCACATCCTCGGCTGCGATCATTTCGGCGGGCTCTGGCGGCGGTGCACCTTTTCGCGGCGTCACTGACATGACGCTCGACTCCTTCCGCATCTATGCGCCAACGGGGCTTAATCTTGATGCGGCGGTACGCGGATTCCAACGTGCTGTCGCAGTCGGGGACCGGGTGATCGTCGGTGAGATTCAACTTCCGACCACCAACGCCTTCGATACGCTGGCCGTTGCGGCGGACGCCGCTTTTGACTCCGGCGCCGTCGTCGTCGCGGCCAACGGCAACAATCCTGACGGCGGGACGAGTGTTTCCTCGCCGGCGATCGCGCACAAGGCCCTTGGCGTCGGGCGCACCGACATAGGCACGACCGGCCCGCACCCAGGATCGCTCATGGGGCCCGCACCTGATAATCGCATCAAGCCGGACGTGCATGCGCCGAGCAGCACCGAGACGGCGCGCGGCAACACCGACGGTGACTACAGGCTTTTTAACGGCACTTCCGGTGCGACGCCCTATGCAGCGGGGGCGGCGGCATTGCTCAGAAACTGGCTGCGCCAGTTCGGCGTTATCGATCCGGGTCAGGTTTATGCGCAAATGATCATTTCAGGGCGCCGCGCCGGGGCTGTGAACAACACGAACGGAGCTGGGCTTCTTGCGCTTCCCACTAACGGATGGGCTTGGTGGGGCAAGACCGAAGTCTCAAACCGCGAGACAATCAACATCCCGCTCGAAATCGGGTCAGGCCACGTGCTTTTTGATGCAGCGCTCTGGTGGCCAGAAGGTAGAGGCGGCTTCCTCGGGCTCATTGAGGAACACAGCGACATTGACATTCGCCTCATCGATCCGGCAGGGGTAACTCGCGCTTCTGGCGTCCTGGTGCCGAGTGTCTTCGAACGCGTGCAGATCGCTGGTCCGATTACGCCCGGAAGATGGACGCTGCAGATTCACGGCTTCAACACCCACGCGCCTAACCGACCAGTTTACTGGTCGGGGCATGTCAGCCGAACGCCGAATTAAAAGGCTTGAAAGTTGAATCGGCGGCCACATCCGCTCTAGAGGCTCCACCTCAATCAACCGGAGCGGCTGCCAAGTGAAGCAGTGAGCGGAGATTCCATGATTGCTGCTTGTGATGCAATGATCTGAGGGGGTTACCTGTTGAAATACATTACTTATAACTGCCCCCTGGAGTGGACAGGCCACCACCAGCTCTCCGCCGCACCACCATATAGCCCCCGCCTGCCACTCATGGGCACCTCGAAAAATCAAAAAGACAGTTGATTTAGGCATGATTTCGGCTATAATAGGCTGATGAGTTTTCAGGTCAACTGTGGGTCAGAGAGGCTTCTGGGACGACCAGCAAAGAGTCGCAAAGCTCCAGGAGAAAAAGCCGGTTCTCAAGCGCCTGGCTGATTCGATCCCATGGGAATCTTTCCGCCCACTGCTTGACAAGGGTTATGCGCATGAGCGAAAGAGCAATGCAGGGCGCAAGAGGATTGATCCCCTGATCCTTTTCAAGATGCTGGTTCTCCAGCAGCTTTTTAACCTTAGTGACCAAGAGCTTGAATTCCAGGTAAATGACAGGCGCTCCTTTGAGGAGTTTGTCGGTCTTGGTGGAATGAGCAGTATCCCTGATGCCACGACTGTTGCCTTTTTCAGAGATCGACTGCTCAAAGCGGGAGTGATCGAAGAGCTCTTCGAGATGTTTGAGTCATACCTCCGCTCCCAGGGCCTCCAAGCCCGTGGCGGTCAGATCATCGATGCGACTCTCGTCCCGGTTCCCTAGCCGAAGGCTTCCGCGCAGCGGTAGCAACGAAATACTCGCGAAGAGAACGAGGAAATCAAAGCTGGGAGGCTGCCGGAGGGCTGGGATAAAAACCCAGATCGACTGCGCCAGAAGGATTTAGACGCTCGCTGGGTCAAAAAGAACGACATCAATTACTACGGCTACAAGAACAGTATCTGCATCGATGTCGACCATGGTTTCATCCGCCGATATGCTGTAACTCCTGCCAATATTCACGACAGTCAGATGCTTCCACGCCTGCTGGATCCAGAAAATGAACACGATTTTGTCTGGGCAGACTCAGCGTATTCAGGTAAGTGCTTTGCGGATCTCCTGAGTCTCGGTGGCTTCGAAAGTCTGATCCATGAAAAGGGTGCTCGCAATCATCCGCTTAGCGACGAGGCCAAGAAAATGAATCGAGTCAAGTCGGCAATCAGGGCTTGCGTGGAGCACGTCTTCGGGTGCATGACCATGTCCATGGGTGGAAAGCTGACAAGAAAGATTGGACTGGAGAGAACCGAGGTTTGGTGGGGACTCAAGAATCTGACGTTTAACTTCCTTCGTTATCTCCAGCGCTCTTGCAGTATTAAATTAGCTGCATAAATCTCTCGAAGAAGCACTCATGAATTGAGCGATCTAGATAGGGGTAGATATTGCTTTATTTCGACCCGCCGCCTCTTAGGCGGCTCTTTTGCACCCGTAGGGTTTCTGGAAATTAGTTATTTTTCGAGGTGCCCTCATATGAATATAAATTTGATCCCGATTCCATTCTTTTGCCCTAAAAGCTTATTCGCAGTCCGGACGGAGCCCTATTGATCTATCGCTTATAATGTACAAGTTCCTTTCGCGTCAGCAGAGATCCACAAGGCAGCCCTAGCCCATCGGGGCCACTGGGTCAAATAACGGGGCCAAAAGATGCTCAGCAATTAGCGCGCCCCGCCCCCAAAAGCCACTAAAAAGCCATGGCCAAGTTTGCATTTGGGGCTTGGCGGCCCTGGGGCTGAACCCTGCGGGCCGCCCAGTGGGCGGTTATTCAGCAAGCGCTCCTGGAAACAAGCCGGCACACTGTTATCGCTGCCCTTTTGCCTTCCGCTACCGCCGTGACCCTACCCGCCTGGCCCAAGGCCTCCCAAGCGATCGGGTTCACCCTGCTGGGCATGGGGGTCCTGGGCCTAGGGGCCCTGGCCCTGGCGGCGTGGCGTGCCGGCCATCCTCCCCTGCCGGCTGAATACACAACCCTGCGGGCGGTGATGGGGCGGTTGGCGCCCCACAACTCCCTTGGGCCAAATCCAATTGGCTTCTCGATCAACAACGGCTCCTACGCCTCCACCCTGGCCCAGATTCGGGGTTTGTGCAAAGACGAAAACTGCGACTTCTACGCCCAGCTGGATCCCTACAAGCACTACAGCAAAGATTGGGATGAGATCAGCCGCCAGAGCTATACGCTCGGAGATATAGAAGGATGGTCTACCTCCAACGGCAGCATCGAAATCCCCCGGGCCGCCTTCCGCATCTACGGCCGCCGCAGTGGCTGGTTGGCCTGCACCGTAGCCCACGAACTCGCCCATATTCAGCGCCATCATCTTTTTACGGCAAGCTATTACGCCAACAACACGATTCGCTCCGCCAGCGCCCCAAGACAAGAGCAGCTAAACTACGCTAAATCCCGCCAGCAGGAGCTGGAAGCCGATCGCGATGCCGCCGTGATGATGGCCCGGGCAGGCTATGGGGGTCGCATCTGCTTAGATGCCCTGATTTTTGCCCATAAATCTAGCGGGGATGGCAGCGCCACCGAACCCAAGTCTACCCATCCCGGCTACGACCAAGGCGGTCATGGCGCTGCAATGATCCCAGTTCTTTCTGGACTCCCCTTGGTATAGCAATTAATAACTACAGCTTGACAGCTGAAGATGAATCAATTTGCGATACTCTTGTAAGCTTATTATCCTGTCAGTTGGGACTCGGCTTCTAATCTAGTAGATCCCTTGGTTCACCCTGCTATCTGACAAGCGCCGCTGGACGCGATACGAAATCCAGGGGAGCGGGGTCTGTCTCGGGGTCTCTCTCATGAAATCGAAAGAAAGCAGCAATATACTTAGGCATTTATTTCCCGAAAATTATCTATGCCTCTAGATCCGCGCTCATCTGGTCAAGAGTCTGCAGCATGCCATCCTTTAATGATGTTTTTGGTTCCCAGCCGAGAACAGCTCTTGCTTTGGAGTTGTCCGCAACGCCGACGAAATGAGCGTCCCCCGCAGGCACGGGCAAATGGAGAATATTCGCCCGCTTGCCTATTATCTCTTCCGCAGTGGCGATCAGATCGTTCAGTGTTGTGCCGTAGCCGGTGCCGATGTTGAAGATCTGATAACCGAGGGGGCTGTGTGCCGCAAGAAACACGGCTTCGGCAGCATCCTGGACAAACATCCAATCACGATTGGCCTCTCCGGTGCCGTATTTTGGTATTTCCGCGCCGCAGCTTATCTTTTCCATGAGCTGGCGCGGAATCATATCAGGACGCCCATAGGGACCGTACAGGGCGAAAATGCGGATGATGTTGACGTTTATGCCATGCAGATGATGGTAGACATGACAGATTGCTTCCGCCCCTACTTTGGATGCACCGTAGGGATTGATCGGCCTTTTCGGCGATTCTTCCAACATCAGCTGGCCAGGACTGTCCACCTGCCCGAAGGTTGAGCGGGTTGAAATATAGACGAACTGCCGCACAGAACCGTGTTCGGCGATGGTATGCAGCAGTGTCTGCGTGCCGATGATGTTCGTTATAAGATATTCCTTCGGATGATTCACGCTCCGCCGATCATCCACCATCGAAGCCGCATGTACGCAGGCGGTTGGATTGGTCGCACGCAAGGTCGCGAGAATGCTGTCCGCAGCAAGAATATCACCTCGATTGATACTCAGCCGCGCATTCGGAACGCCAGCAGCGATAGCCTCGAGTCTGCTGATGTTGATTTCTTTTTCGCCGACGGAGGTGGTTTCGGCATTGAGCTTGTCGAAAACCACGACATGCTTTCCGGCATGCAGGAACTCGGCGGCGATATGAGAACCGAAGAAGCCTGCTGCGCCCGTGACCAAAATAGTATCGTGAACGTCCATAATATGCTCACTAGAATTTGGTTCCATGATTCACTCCTGCCATGCACATTTTTTAGTTCCTACTATTATACTTCAAAAAATTACTGGAATGCCACTGCCGAAATGATTCATTGCATACATCCCAAGCCATGGAAAGACATGCTCTGCGGCCTTACCCTCGGGCGGCTGATTCAGAACCGGCTGGAGGGCTGGAAGCAAGACCGGCTGGCGCTGTGACCCCTCGGGAGCCTGGAAACCAATATGGTCGTCACCGGCATCATGCTCGGGATCAGCCTATTCATGGGCGCCAGTTTGTCGGTGTTTGGCTTCTCGCTCGGCACCGCCCTGCTGATGCCGGACTGTGGGCCGCCGGGCTGGCCATGTCCAGGTAGCTCAACACCCGAGAGACCAGTGCCGCCAACAGTTACGGCCACCACGTTTGCGGAGTTTGCACAACTGGCCGACTATTTGCTGCCGGATTCACTTCATGCTGATCCCCAGGCAGGCGGCGATGGCCATGACCACCAGCCCCGCCAGTTGTTCTCCGGTCCTTACCTGTAGGTGGTGATGGGATTCAGCGGTATTGCCCAAGTTCGTGAGTGTGATTCCTAAATTTTAGATAGCTGGAGGCAACGCTTCTGCCAGCATGCTCATTGAAGTTTCGTAATGCTGCTTAGGGGGAATTACCAGTAATTTATCCCCGGTATTTATCGCGTTGCGGGGGGCGGACCAGGGCTCCAGGCAATAAAAATCTTTATCTTTAAGAGTCCAAAATACCAAGGTGGAGAAGCATTTCTCCCATTCCATGGCTAATCGGATCTGTCGCCCTTGATCGACTACCGTGGAAGAGCAAGCATTAAGCCGTTTAAATGCAATGTCAATTTCTTCTTGGCTGTAATCAAAGCTACCATCAAATGGGCAGGTATTTCCAGCCTTATCGCAATATTCTACCCCTGGAATTTCCATGTTTAGAGTCGACTTAACATCAACTGCAAAGTATGGATGAAAGCCAACCGAAAAAGGCATGGGCTCATCCGAGAGGTTGATAAATTTTTGCTGAATGCTTAGTCTATTACCCTTAAGAATGTAAGTAAATATCACTTCAAAATTAAAAGGATATACTTCACGGGTTATGTCGCTACTGCTCAAGCTAATAGTGAGGCTGGCGGCTGCCTCCACTGATTGTGATACCACCTGCCAGGGCAGGTCCCTGGCAAAGCCATGCTGTTTTAGGCTATAGAATTGGCCATCATGAGTATAAGCATTATTGGGCAGATTTCCGCATATGGGAAATAGGATGGGATTACCGCCGCGTACGCTTAGCTCGGGATGGCTATAGCGCTCTTTGTCCATATAAAAAATTTCAATTAAGTTGCCGTTGTGAGGTAGCTGCCAGCTGCTGATAATGCCGCCTCTTTCTGGCACCACATCTACTGTTGTCCCCGCCTGTGAATCGGAGAGAACATAGGTAAGATACTGCCTTTGCACAGTATTTACTGAAAACATGGCCAAGAAAATGATTACCTGAATCTTATCATCATTGGGATTCCTAGAATCATTTATCCAGCTCGCCTGCTTGTTTCCGAAACAAATCTTAGCTTGGTTAAGTAATGGTGTATGGATACCAGACTTACCCCATGAGAGGCAAAAGTATAAAATTAGTTGTCAGATTTTAATTCCGAAAAGTAGTTTTAATAGGGTTCGTCGCTAAAGTTCAAATCTTGCTGATCTCCTGATTTAAAGCAATTATGCCCTAGGGCAGAATTTGCTAAACAGCCATTCCCATGACCCCGTCAGTTAAGAACCACTGAGAGGTTAAGAGTACATTGGCCCGTGGCTTGGGTTTTCCAGCGTTTCCCTAGCTTGTTTTCCTGCTGTAACAGTATCGGCAGATTTTTCTAGGGGCTATAAATATGTAAATTTAATTTTCAAAATCTTTGCATGATTAGTTATAGATAATTTATCTGGCCAAGGTTAAAGCCCGAGCTCGGTGAGGCCCGGATGATCTGCGGGTCGGGCACCCTGGGGCCAAAGGAATTTGCGTTCTCGCTCAGCAATTGGCACGTCGTTTATACTGGCTTCGCGACGACGCATCAGGCCTTTTTCGTCGAATTCCCAATTTTCATTTCCATGGGCACGATACCAATTATTGGCTTCATCATGCCATTCATATTGAAAACGTACGGCGATGCGATTATCATGCCAAGCCCATACTTCTTTGATTAGTCTGTAGCCGTTTTCCTTGGCCCACTTGCGTTTGAGGAATGCTACGATTTCTTGACGGCCTTGGATGAACTCTGAGCGATTGCGCCAATAGCTATCTTCAGTATAGGCCAGTGATACCCGTTCGGGATCCTTGGAATTCCAGGCATCTTCGGCCATGCGCGCTTTTTGGATCGCCGTTTCACGGGTAAATGGCGGCACAGGCGGTTTGTCGTTCATAATTAATGAGAATTAATCTAACTAATACTGGATTTGCTGATCCGCTCTTGTAGCGATTGCTACCATAGTCACGGTTTTCGCCAGTTTTGTGAGTTAGAGTCAGTCCTAGCTATTGCTAGGGATGTAAGCCCTGGGCAAGCTTTGGCAAGCCTTGCCTAAGCATCGCCTGAGCAATTATTCCATGGAAAGGCAATGGATCCCCTGGTATAATGCGTTCAACCTGTCGGTTTCCTGCAACTTCCCTAGTGTCGGCTATCGCAAGCTCATTGTAAATCTCAAATTGGCTTCGAGCTGGTCCGCAGTTAAAGGATTGATATTGCTGCTCACCATTGAGCAGCGGCAAGGCTCTCATTGCCGCATGATACTCTGATTGTATTTACAGCAAACTTGTAGAACTTCACACTAGCTCGAGCCCTGAAAAGTGGTGGCAGCCAGGTGGCCGCCCTGCCCTCGCCTGCCAAGAAACCCCCTGCTCTCTAGCCACCAGCCTGACTGCTGGGGCCCAGCGGGCGCCAAGGTGCAGCTGCTAGGACGGTACCTGGCCTCCAGCAGATCGGCAGATCGATCCTGGAGGCCATTGGCACCCTGCCCCAAGGCCGGGAAGTACCCACCCAGCCCAAACTGCTTCCCTAGATCCTGCGGTAAAATTTGTAGCAAATGCTCTGCCAGATACCATGAACTCTGTCGTGATGGATCCTGCCCCTAGTGGCCTGCCGGTAACGATTTTAACCGGTTTCCTGGGGGCCGGCAAAACCACCTTGCTTAACCATATTCTCACCAACCAGCAGGGGGTAAAGACTGCCGTTTTGGTGAATGAATTTGGCGAAATTGGCATAGACAATGACCTGGTAGTTGTCACGGGTGAAGATATGGTGGAGTTAAGTAATGGTTGTATCTGTTGTTCTATTAATGGCGAGTTGCTAGATGCAGTGTATCGGATATTGGATCGTTCTGAGCCGGTGGACTACCTAGTGGTTGAAACCACAGGTTTGGCGGATCCCCTGCCTGTGGCGATGACATTTTTAGGTAGTGACCTGCGCGATCTCACCCGTCTGGATTCGATAATCACCCTGGTGGATGCGGAGAACTTCAGCGACGATTTACTTGATGGTGAGGTGGCTCGCGCCCAGATAGTATATAGCGATTTGATTTTACTTAACAAGTGTGATCTGGTAGAGGAGCCTAAGATTGAGGCCCTTGAGCGGCAGTTACGCACAATCAAAACTGATGCCCGTATCCTTCGCTCAATTAAGGGTGAAGTGCCGTTGCCATTGATCCTCAGCGTTGGACTATTTGAAAGCGATAAGGTAGTTGCCAAGCAGGATCACGGCAGCTGTGACCATGACCATGGCCATTGCTTGCATGAACAAGAAGAGGGAAATCTCCAGCATCACGACCATTCTCACGATCATCACTCTAGTCATTCCGACAATCGTATCGATTCCAACCAACATGCCCGCATCCAGGCTGATTCTTCAATCCAGGATCATCCCCATAACCATGAAGAAGTCGGCCATGATCACGGCCATAATCAAGGCAATGATATCGGTCATGACCACAGCGATGAGCACAGCGATGGCCACAGCCATAATCACAGTCATAAGCAAAGTCATAAGCAAAGTCATAATCCTGACCACAGCCATAATCCTGACCACAGCCATAATCACAACCATGACCATAACCATGATCATTCCCATGGCCAGGGCCAGCAGAATAGCGATCATTTAGCAATTGAAGGTTTTACATCTCTTTCTTTTCAAAGCGACGGACCATTCTCTCTGCGAAAATTTCAAAACTTTCTTGATCGGCAATTGCCGGCCGAAGTTTTTCGCGCCAAGGGCATACTTTGGTTTAAGGAAAGCGAGCGGCGGCATGTTTTTCACCTGGCGGGCAAGCGATTTTCTATCGACGATTCTGATTGGCCCGCAGAGCGTAAAAATCAGATTGTTTTGATAGGTAAAAATTTAGATCATGCCAAACTGCGCCAATATTTACAGGCTTGCGTTGCTAAAAATGCTGGTAAAGGCTTCGGCTAAACTGGCAGAGGTTATTGGTAAATCGAATTAGCCGGGGAAGCTCTGGAAAGCCCGAGTCCCAGCCGGCAGTTCTGGGGCTGCAAAAATTCCTAGCTGGCAGGGGGCACATGTAAAGTGCCCCCCTTTTGCAGGTCCAGTTGCTATGAGAGCTGGTGGAATTTTTCGAGGTGCTCGCATTTAAATCCTGTAGAGATCCATTGCCTTTCGAACTGTCAGGCCTCCCCGGTTAAAATTTTGCAATTTTGTTTAAACCAGTTTCGTCAATTGTCTATCTGTGCAGGTAATTGTCTATCGTTGAAGGTAGTCCATGGCCCCCTAGGCCTCTGGACCGCTATGCAGGTGTCGGGGCATTTGAGGCAGCTGGGGAGGCCAGCGGGGTGGAGCTTGCAGGGATGCCAGCCCTGCTGAGATGGCCAGCAGCAGGGTGATTACCAGCCACCAGCTCCGGCCGCCCCCAGATCTGCGGCCCCCGAAGCTGCGGCTAGCGGCAGAGCGACCCGTGGCAGCGCGAGGTCGAGCGGCTGCCCGTTGCCGCCCCGGGGTGGCCTTGCCGCCACCAACCCCCAGGGGACGTCCACAGCTGCCGCAGACCAGTCTGCCGGCAAGGCTGCGATCGGACTTCACCGACCAACTACCGCAATGGGGACAGGCCATGGCTGCAAGGCAAGCCGGCGATCAACTGGCCGCCGGCGAAGCCGAAATCATCGCCTATTTCAGCTCAGATCCGCAGGGCATCCAGCACCGAGCGATCCTCCAGGGTGCTGGTATCGCCGCTTACCTCTTCTCCGGCAGCCAGGGAGCGCAGGATGCGACGCATGATCTTGCCACTGCGAGTTTTAGGCAGGGCATCGGTGAATTGAATCTGATCCGGCCTGGCAATCGGGCCAATTTCGGCGCCCACGTGCCGCTTGAGCTCAGCCACCAGATTGTCATCCCCCAGGCGACCAGCCTCAAGGGTGACAAAGGCCACGATCGCCTCTCCCTTGAGCGCATCTGGCCTGCCCACCACCGCCGCTTCAGTTACAGCGGCATGGCTCACCAGGGCGCTCTCAATTTCCATCGTGCCCAGGCGGTGGCCCGCCACGTTGATTACGTCATCCACCCGACCCATAACCCAGAAGTAGCCATCTGCGTCGCGGCGGGCACCATCACCGGCAAAATACAGATAACTGCCATCAGCTGGACGGATGTGCTCCCAGTAACTGCTACGGAACCGTTCCGGATCCCCGTGCACGGTACGCATCATTCCCGGCCAGGGGCGGCGGATCGCCAGATAGCCGCCGGCGTCAACCGCCTGCGACACCCCTTCCAGGTCGACGATGTCAGCGGCGATTCCCGGCAGTGGCAAGGTGGCTGAGCCCGGTTTGGTGGGGGTAGCTCCGGGCAGGGGACTAATCATCACGCCGCCAGTTTCGGTCTGCCACCAGGTATCGACAATTGGACAGCGTCCATGACCAATCACATCTCGATACCACATCCAGGCTTCCGGATTAATCGGTTCCCCTACGGTGCCCAATATGCGCAGACTGCCCATGTCGTAGCGATCAGGCACCTCACGACCGTTCTTCATGAAAGCCCTTATCGCCGTAGGTGCAGTATAAAATATTGTTACTCTGTGCTTTTGGATCAGCTCCCAAAAAGCCCCTGGATTGCTTGGCCTGGGTGCGCCTTCATACATCACCGTGGTGGCCCCATTGGATAGGGGGCCATAGACTATATAGCTATGGCCAGTTATCCAGCCGACATCAGCGGTACACCAGTGTATGTCGCTCTCCTGAATATCAAAAATCCACTGAAAAGTGATGTGGGCCCATAGGTTGTAGCCAGCGGTGGTGTGCACTACTCCCTTGGGCTTTCCGGTGCTACCGGAGGTATACAGCACAAATAGACGGTCTTCGCTAGCCATCTGTTCAGCCGGGCATTCACTGCTCTGGTGATCCACCAGTTCATGCCACCAGTGGTCGCGGCCCTCCACCATGGGGCAATCCTGGCCGGTGCGCTTCACCACCAGCACTTGCTCCAGACTGGTGACACCGCCAGCGGCCAGGGCCGCATCCACCGCTGGCTTGAGGCTCACCGCCTTGTCCTTCCGGTAGCCACCGTCGGCGGTGATCACCGCCTTTGCCTGGCAGTCGATCAGACGATCGCGCAGGGCATCAGCGGAGAAACCACCAAACACCACTGAATGGGGTGCACCAATGCGAGCGCAGGCCAGCATTGCAATCGCGGCCTCAGGCACCATCGGCATGTACAGCGCCACCAGGTCGCCTTTGCCAATACCCAGGGCTTTGAGTGCATTGGCGGCTTTGCACACTTCCCCATGCAGCTGGCGGTAACTGAATTTGCGGCAATCTCCCGGTTCGCCCTCCCAGATCAATGCTGTTTTGTCTGCTCTGGGGCCATCGAGGTGGCGGTCGAGACAATTGCTGCTGACGTTGGTGCGACCCCCTTCAAACCAGCGTGCAAAGGGTGGATTACTCCAGTCCAACACCGTATGAAAAGGTTCAAACCAGTGCAATTCCCGCTCCGCTAGCTCGCCCCAAAACTTTTCCGGATCGGCATCGGCCTGCTGCACCAGTTCCTGGTAGGCGTCGAGGCTGCCGATCCGGGCAGTGGCGGCCATAGCCGCAGGCGGCGCGAAGCTGCGCTGCTCGTGCAACACCGATTCGATCGTGGCACTGGGCATGCCGTTGGCCTGGGTCATGCGGGTCGCCAAAGGCGCGACAGGGGAACTTCTATTCAAGCCCAGCCGGGGGGCAGCTGCTGCCAGCAGACTGAGAAGAATTTGCATAAGTTCTACTTCGGCAATGGTTGTTGGCCCTCTCCGCCAGCAAAGTTGACGCCAGTCAGCTAAGATATGGAACAGTGAGCCCCTCCACCAAGTATCTTTTTCTCCGTCAACATGTGGATTTTATCGTCATCTAATTTCTTCTGGCGGCTGAGCTGAAGCTAAAATCTTTTTTGCCTAGGGAGACCCTGGGAAACCGCAATTTCGGCGATCCTGCCACCCCGGAACCTTTGCGGCATTAGGGCTCAATTGTCCGTGGGCCTGCTTTTCCAGGGCTTGCCTAGCTCGGCAGTGCCAGCTATCCGCAGATAAACAAGTTAGTCAGAACTTTGAATGGTTAAACGGTAGACAGCAAAATAGCGGTATCATAGCTGTGCCAATCAGCTGCCTTATTTGCCATTGCTAGCTAGCCAGCTATTGAGATCACCGGAGCCTATCCTCAATCCAGTGCGCAGCCGCCATCGGCTCTATCGGCCCCCTGGATTTGCGGCGGCCTGGGCGGTGAGCCTCCAGAGCTCCTGGGCCAGGTGATTGGAGCGGGCTTCGGCACTGGGCTCTCTGGCCTCAAACCGCAACCGCCCTGGCCCCACCACTCGGTTGCTCCAGTACTGAAAACCAAGCGAATCCGGCGGTGACACCGTAGCCAGGCCAGCCAGCAAGGAACCAGCTCTGGCGGGCGTTTCGGTGACCCGCAACAGGTCGCGGGCCACCAGGGCGAACAGGGTTTGACCCAATGGATTCTGACTGCGGCTATATCGGAAAAAACCGCCGCTGTGGCGCGGGATCACCAGCCCAGGACTCCAGGCGAGCACCGCCAAGGCCTGGCCCTGCTCCCGCAACTGCCGCTCCAGCTCCCGCGCCATCAGCAGATTGCACAGCTTGCTGTCCTTGTAGGCCTTCTCGGCATTGAAAGGGCTGCCATCAAGCATCGGCGCGCCGGGGCCCTGGCGCAGCCCAGCCAAATCCCCCAACCCCGCCGCTGCCCCCACCTTGCCGCCGGCGGTGGTGGGGTCATGCACCTCCGAGCTGGTTACCACCAGCCGTGGCGCCTTGCCCTGCAGCAACAGGGGCAGCAGCCTTTGCAACAGCAGCTGATGGGCCAGGTGGTTCACCGCCATCGTGAGCTCAAAGCCCTGGGCCGACCAGCGCGGCTGCCCGGCGCCGCTGTACTGCAAACCAGCATTGAGCACCAGAGTGTCGATCGGCTCCGCCGTCTTCCGCAAAGCTTCTGCGCAGCGCTCGATGCTGGTTAAATCACTCAAATCGCAGATCGGCGTTGCCAATCGGCCGCCCAAGCCTTGACCCAAGCTTTGGCCCAAGCTTTGGCCCAGGCGTTGCTCCAGGTGATCTGCGGTGGCCTGATCCCGGCAGAGCAAAGTGAGGCGGTGGCCGGCCGCCAACAGCTGCAGCGCGGCCTGGAAGCCGATGCCGGAGCTGGCACCGGTGAGCAGCAGGTGCCGCGGCTGCCCAGCGGCGGCGCTGTCCCCAGACCCTTGTTGAGCGTCGGCAGCTCCGGCATCGGCCATGGCGTTCGTCAGCCCCCAAAGGCCAAGCCTGGCAGGCCCCGGCGCAGCGGCGGGGCCATTCACGGCAGCTACACAAGCGTTCGCTCAGCAGCAGGTCCCTGCTGGGGTGAACATCCCCCCATTTGGGGACGTGGCGCTGGGGAAGGGGATGCTGCTGCCACAGCCCTCGAACAGGCCGAAGTGGTTTTCGTGATCACCGATGAAGGTGAAGTGGGGAGCGAAACGCGTTTGCTGCAGCATGCGGAAGGTATTGCCGCAGACCGGAAACACCTTGCCGGTTTCAATCGCGTGGTGGCTGTCTAGATCGAAACGGTGCGGCTGCTGGGGGATGGTGCCGCGATAGTTGACTTCCTCCCCGGCCTGAAGGCCGGAGATTCCTTCTACGCTGCGCATGTGGATGCCTCAGCGATCGGGTGGGTTGGCGCTTCCCAGCCTGCTGCCACCAAAGCGGTGGACTTATGCGCGGCTCCACGCCTGTTTTGACTCTCCGCCAGTCCGGCGGCGAGGATGTTCAAAGCAGCGTTGATGTCGCGGTCGTGAACCGCTCCGCAACTCGGGCACTGCCATTCCCGAATCGACAGCTCCTTTTTGCCGTCGTGGTTTCCGCAGGTTGAGCACACCTGACTGGTGGGCAGCCATCGGTTGATGACCACCAGCTGCCTGCCGTATTGCTCGGCCTTGGATTCCAGCAGGGTGCGGAACTGCCGCCAGCCGGCATCGGCAATCGAGCGGGCCAGCTTCCTGTTTTTGAGCATCCCCGACACATTCAGGTCTTCCAGCACCACCGTTTGGTTTTCGCGGATGATGCGGGTCGAGAGCTGATGCAAAAAATCGAGGCGCTTGTCTGCGATGGTGGCGTGGAGTGTCGCCACCTGCCGCCTGGCAGCCGCCAAGCGATTAGAACCCTTCTGCTTGTGCTTGAGGTTCCGCTGCAGCCGCCGGAGACGCTTCAGCGCAGAGCGCAGAAACTTCGGCGGGGCGATCTTTTCACCGGCTGAAGTGACGGCGAGGGATGCCAAGCCCAAGTCGATACCAATCGCCTTGCCATTGGCAGGCAGCGGCGTTGGCTCCACTTCCACCACAAAGCTGGCAAAGTAACGCCCGCTGGCATCGTGGATAACAGTGACGCTGCTGGGATCTGATGGCAGATCCCGGCTCCATTCGATCGGCACTGGGCCGATCTTGCTGAGCGTCAGTGACCGCTCTCCGGTTCGGAACACATGGGACATGAACCGAATCGACTGAGCACCGCGCCGCTTCTTGAAACGAGGCGCCCGCACCTTCGGCCCTTTGCGCTTGCCGCTCAGGCTGGACCACCAGTTGCGGAACGCCTGATCCAGGTCGCGCACGGACTGCTGCAGCACCACGTTGCTGGGGACTGACAGCCAGGACCTTTCAGGGGTTTGCTTGGCCTGGGTGATGCAGAGCTTCGCCAGCACCGGGTAGCTGGTCTTCTCACCTGCGGCATAAAGCTCACGGCTCTTTGCCAGGGCGTCATTCCAGACCACCCGCCCACAGCCAAACGCCTTTGCCAGCGCCAGCTGTTGATGGGGGTGCGGGTAGAGGCGGTAGCGATAGCGTTGCTTCATGTCACCACAATGTAGGGGCAAGCGAGTACGATGGCCAGGACTGAGACTCTCCAGGTGCGCCTGGCTCCCGACGAGCTGGCAAAGCTCCGCACTGCCGCCGCCGCTCGGGGCTGGACCATGGCCCAGTTGCTCCGGGACATGATTCGTCAGCTCCCGGATGAAAGGCCGTCCTGAAGGAAGGGGTTTGTATCCCAAAACAGCCACTGATCAACTTGAGAATCAATGGAAGCCCTGGCCGCAGCGGGGCCCTTGCAGGAGCATTGGCTGCGGAGGATGCGGGAACGCTTCGGGTTGCGCTTCAAGACGGTTCGCAGTGTCGGCGAGCTGCAGGAGCGCCGCCGGGAGCTGGTGCAATGACAGGCCCTCCTTCCCCTTGGGTGATCACATAGCCGGCGGAGTGAACCAGATCGGATTTCGAGGCATCACCTAGTTCCTTGACCTTGGCGAGACATTCAGTTCTGGTAAGGCCTATCGGCGGTAGCTTTTGACTGGAAGCTAGCGAATCCACCAGCCGCTATCAAGACCTGGTGGGTGCATTTCTCACCATAATTCGTGGCAGCCGTTGTCAAGGTCCCTTGACGGAAGTGGCAATTCTAGTTTTGCCTTCTGCTGAGAGAGCCAGGCCGAGGAACGCCTTGACCGCTGGATCAGGAGGTTGACGATAGGCATAAAACAGTGGCCTTTGGAACGGATAGGCTTCCGCTTCCGGCGTGCTTCCGCCAATGGCTAGCACCCGCACGGTGCGTTGGTCTGCCACCTGTCCGTAGGTGGCGTAACCGATGCCATCCACCCCTAGCTTCTGCAACATCGGTGTGGTGGCATCACGGACCAGGGTGGTGATATTCGGGGTTGTCCCGAAGTTGTTCCCGCCGAGAACGATGGTTCGGAAGGCCTCGAAAGTACCGCTGACGCTGGGCCTGTTGAGAACCCGAATGGGGCGATCGGCACCCCCGAAGGTGGCCCAGTTGGTGATCTCGCCGCGGAAGATCTGCACTAACTGGGTTCTGGAAAGACCGCGGCGAAAGGGGTTGTCAATCCCGACCACAATGGCGATGCGATCATGCGCCACCGGCACAGCTACAAGACCACGCTTTTTCTCCTCTGCCGTCAGCGGGCGTGACAGGGCTGCCACCGTCACGGTGCCCCCCAGCAAGGCCTCGATCCCGTTGTCCGATCCTGTGGCTGCCGTGTTGACAACGGTGCCCGGATGGGCCTTGAGGAAGGCAGCTTTGAGTGCCTCATTGATCAGCACCATGCTGGTGGAACCATCAATGGTGATGGTGGTCCCGGCCGGTACGTCCTGCTGGAGAGGAAACTCTGTTGCCAGGTTCGTTGCATCTCCGCTGCCGCCAGAAAGCGTGAGGTTCAGACCTGGTGCGGTGGGAAGCGAGGGGCGCCAGCCCAGCAGCTTGGGTAGTTGTGATTGCAATCCCCACAGAACACCTAGGCCAATCAGGATAAAGACAATCGGTGGCAGACCCCCTCTGGGACCACCGGAAGGTTGTTCACTCATGGCCGGTGCGCTTCTGGCAGTTGTCGGAGAGAAGTGGATTCTAGAGCCTTTAATCGCAGGGAAACCTGATCATCAAGGGTGAGCTGATCTAGATCAGCCGCCAGCTTCTCATGGGGATTATTGGAGAGCTCTGCCAAAGCAGCATTGGTCAAATTTCTACCCTCAACGGCATTTTTGGCTGCCACAAACGATGACTGGGCCGACCCGATGTCGAATTCATTATTGACCTTGGCGATAGACTCAAGAGCAGCATTGACTTCAGCTAGATCTTTAATGTTTTGCATATCGGACTTGTATTGCTCAAGCTTGATACGCTCGCGGTTGAGTTTGTCCTTCGATGCCTCCACAAAATTTCCTGCTTGCTGCACCTGTTGATCGAGAGCTGGAAGGAGTTTCTCGATCTGAATCGCCCGGCTCATGGCCAGGCGTGCCCCATCCTCCTGGCCTGCATTCTGGGCTAAGCATGCTTGTTGCTCAAAGGTTTTAAGCTCATCTATTTTATCCTGGTACTTGTTCTTGGCACGTTCATAGGATCCCACCTGCAGGGCCACAGCCTTGGCCAGCTGCTGCACCGACTCCTGCATCGACTGCAGGGATTCCTCGGCCACGGCAACAGCCACCTTGCCGCCGGATTGCACCGGTAACCCCCAGAGCCACCGCCAGGAACCAACAATCACCCGCCCGGCCCGATCGCCCATGATCCAGTAAATGAAGCTCCTCACTGCCTGCGGTCAATTACCAAAACTCTATAAGGGCGCTGCAACCTCGTCTTAGGCTTGTCACCGCACCAGGATCTCATCGCCGCCGCCATGGCTGTGACGCTCGAAGCGACTAGCCGGGGCGTACCGCAGGATCAAGGTGGCCCGGGCCAGCTCAGTGCCGCGGTGATCCAGCATCCGCCGCTCGCCCCCCGCCATCGGGGATGGCCGCCAGGCCGGCCTTTCTTCGAGCAGAGATGAACTGCCTCGCCTGCTCTGCGAGCGCGGCGTAGCTGTGGATGGCGAACTTGGCGGCATTGGGCATATTGACAACCCGGAAACTTGGGGCTCCAGAGGCTCAGGCGGGTGCCCAAGGCCCCACCACCTTCTCCCCCGCCGCCTCCCGCTCGGCCAGCTGGCTGGCGGGTTCATGGAAGTAGGCGTTGTATAGATCCGTAATCCCACAATTCCTCGCCAGCATCACTTCATTGCGGTAGTCGTTGAGGATGGTCATCGCCTGGCGGATCTGCTGCACTTGGGCTGGCGCGACAATCTGGGGGAAGGGAAAGGTTTCAAATATAGTGTCATGAGTGTAGGCGATGTCGCCCTTGAGGGTGCCTTTCTGTGCATGCATCCATTGACGGTGAACGTCAGATGACAGCAGGGCCAGGAGGTAGAAGTCGTCGCTGGCGACAGCCTTGTTCTTTTTTCCTGGCAGCCAGCCCTTCTCACAGGGAACAAAGATCGCCCACTTCGACACCTCGCCTACAGCAAAAAACTGATCCAACGGAGCCAGAGCCGCCCGCATCTTTGGAGCGTTCTCCCCGAATCGCCACCAGTAAATCCGCCTTACGTCGCGCCTGTTGGTATCTCGCAAGGGCTTGACTAGGCGCCTTATCACACCAAAGGGAGCTGAGCACGATTCAGCCTCTTTAAATGTCATATTAGTGAAATCAATCAGATCCGTGAGAGAACCAATTAGCCACTGAGTCCATGCTTAAAATTGAGAACCATGCGATAAATGCATAGTTCTCAATTTTCGACAGCCGACTTGCTTTTTTAAGCTTGGTGCTGCAGGCCCTGGGGTGCAAAATGGTGTGCCACAGCACGCCTATGCACTGGCGCTCTGCTGATCACCCATGACCCCTCCCACCATCTATGAGCTCTGCCGGCCCCGCGCCGACGTGCTGGAGGGACGCATCCGTGATCAGGACTTCGCTGCCGACCTAAGCCAGGTGCTCAAGGGCACAGCGCCAGACCTCTACAAGAATCCGGCCCTTTTCTTTGCGAACACGCACCCCACCAGGGGCCTGCGCGACCTGTTCCTAGCGGTGGTGGACCGGCTGACCAGCTCCGGTAGCCAGCTGGGCAGCATTTTGCGACTGGACACCAGCTACGGCGGCGGCAAGACCCACGCCCTGATCGGCCTGAACCACATCCTCACGGCCGCCGATCAAATACCCGACCTGGCGGAATTCATCGATCCAGCCCGCCTACCCAGCCAGAAGGTCACCGTGGCGGCCTTCGATGGGGAGAACGCCGACCCGATGAACGGCCGGCGCATGGCCACCCCGGGGGTGGAAGGCGACATCCTGGCCTTCACGCCTTGGGGCGAGCTGGCGGTGCAGCTGGCTGGGCCTGCGGGCTACGAGCGCATCCGCAACAGCGACCGCCTCGGCGCTGCACCTCCGGGGGCCGAAACCTTGCGGGAACTGATAGGCGAGCGGCCGGTGCTGATCCTGATCGATGAGCTCTCGATCTACCTGCGCAAGATCAAGGGCCCGGCTGCAGGCCAGGCGGCTGAGCAGCTCACGCCCTTCCTCACCGACCTGATCAAGGCGGTGAATTCCTCCCCCCAGGCGGTTCTGGTGTTCACCTTGGCCCTGGGCAAGGGTGGCCAGTCGGTGGATGCCTATGGGGAGGAAAACCAGAGAATCGACCGGATCTTTGCTGAACTGCAGTCGGTCACAGGGCGGCAGATCACGGCCCTAACCCCCACCAGCGAAGACGAAACGGTGCAGGTGTTGACACGGCGCCTGTTCGAATCGATCGACCGCAGCCGGGTGGAGGAAGTGGTGCATGCCTACCAGGAGATCTGGAGCCGGACGGGTGATGCCCTACCGCCGGTGGGGCAAAGCGATGACCGCGCCGCCAATTTGCGCAAGGGCTACCCACTTCATCCAGAGCTGATCGACACCTTGATGCAAAAAACCTCCACCCTGGAAAACTTCCAGCGAGTGCGGGGCATGTTGCGGCTGCTGGCGCAGACCGTGGGCCAGCTTTGGCGTGATCAACCTCGGGGCGTCACGGCCATCCACCTCCACCACGTGGATCCGGGCAACGAGCGAATTCGCCTTGAGCTATCCACCAAGCTGGGCCTGCAGGCCTTCATCCCGTCGATCCGGGCTGATGTTTCCACCACACCGGCAGAGGGCGGCAGGGCCTTGGCCCAAAGGCTGGATGCCCAGGAATTCACCGGGATGGAGCCCTACGGATCCATGGCAGCCCGCACGGTGCTGTTCCACTCGTTGGCTTTCAACGAACCATTGAAGGGCCTGAGTCGCCTTGAGTTGAACTACAGCCTCTATGCCCCGGCTGTAGATCCGGCCTTCGTTGATAAGGCCGTACGCCTCCTGCAGGAAGAATCGGAATATCTCGACGACAGCGGCACCAGCAAGCTGCGCTTCCTGACTGATGCCAACCTCAACCAGATGGTGAGGAAACGGGAGGGGCAGTTCGATCTGGAGAGTGTGCGGGAAGAACTGAATCGCCGCATCGGCACGATCTTCGCTAAGCAAAGGCTGGAGCCTGTGTTGTTCCCCTCCAGCCCGGCTGATATTCCAGACGACACCGATGGTCCCTATCTGGCGGTGATCCATTGGGAAGGCCATACCGTGGAGCAGGCGAATATTCACCTGCCGGAGTTGGTGGTGCGGCTGTTCAAGGAGAAGGGCGACAACGCAAATATTCGCCTGAACCGCAACAATCTGGTGTTCGTCTGCGCCGATGCCCTGCAGGTGGACGACATGCTGCGCAAGGCCCGCACCTATCTCGCCCTGCAGCAGATGCAGCAGGGGGATCTATTCGCCAGTCTCCAATCTCACCAGCAGGATCAGGTGAAGGAGCGCTACGGGCAGGCGCAGCAAGGTTTCGCCCTGGCGGTACAGCAGTGCTACAGGCATGTGTTCTATCCCGAACGGGGCCAGTGGTCTGAGGTGCCGCTCACCCATGCCGCCATCACCATCACCAGTGCCAGCAGCGAGCCCGGAGTAGGTCAGAAGCAGGTGGAGCGGGTGCTACGCGAAGCCCGCGAGCTGGTGTTGGCGGAAGATGCGCCGCCGGCCCCGAACTACATGGCCGACAAGACACCCCTGAAGCGCAAGGGGGTGATGAGCACGCGGGATCTGCGCAACGAGTACTACCGCGATCCGGCCCTGCCGATCCTGCTGGGGGATGAGGTGCTCAAGAAGTGCCTGCGCATGGGGCTGGACCAGGGCCTGTTTGTTTACAAAGAAGGTGATCGCCTCGAAGGCCAGGGCCTGCCGCCGGGAACGCTCTCAATCAGTGAAGACGGCAAGATCTACACGATGGAGAAGGCGCTGGAGTTGAGCGTCTGGCCACCCAAAACCAAGGAGCCAGAGCAGCCACCAAACCAAGACAAAGAACAGGGGCAAGGTGAGGGTTCCTCGAAAGATCAACCAGAGCCGAACGGCAACGGAGGCACCACCACGCAGCCCTTGGGAGGAGATGGCGGGGGGTCACAAGGCGGCGGAGGCGGTATCGCTCAGCCGCCAACACCCGACTTGATTGAGCGCTCCGACAACATCAAGACGGCCCTAACCCAGCTGGCCCAGCAGGTGAGCAGCTCGGGCAGGGCGATCAAAAAGCTCACCTGGCGCATGAACAGTGGCGACGGCTTCCTGCCGATGGCCCTGCTCAAAGCCGAACCTGGGGCCAAGGTGCGCGTTGAGATGATGGAAGGTGGCTGGAGCAGCGGCGACGGCAATGCCGAATGGACCTTCGAATTCAACGGCACTCCAGAGGAGGCCACGATCTTGAGGGGCTTCATCGAGGGCCAGTGGCGCCGGGGCGGCGAGAAGTTGCTCGACATCACCTACCAGCTCAGCTATGAGCCCCCCCTGCGCTGGGACGACAAGGGTGAAGGCTGGATCGCTCGCCTCACCCGGGCAGGCCTGAGCGCCCAGACCGCCACGATCCACCTGGAGCTAAGCAGGGCTGCCGAGGAACAGCCATGACCCAGGCCATCGCTTCTGGCCGGCCGGTCTACGAACTGCGCAGCAGGCAGCGGGGTCCCAGCGACCTGGAACTGGAGGTATGGCAGGTGCCCAGCACCGCCACCCCTGAGCTGAAGGAACCCAGGCGCATCGCCGGCCTGGGCGGCCACAAACTGCTTTTGGTGGAGGGAGCGGTGCTGCGGCGCCTCAAGGCCGAGCAGGTGAGCCTGGCCAAGCTCAAGAAGGGCGAGGCCCGCCGCGATCTCCTCTCGGAGGATCTGGCCCTGGCGATGGGGCTGCTGTTCAAGCTGCTGGCGCCGATGCGCAACGTGGCTGCGATCGAGAATTGCGCCCGTTGCATCGATGGCATGGCCCGCGAAGAGGCCGCCTACTGGCTGGGGATGGCGATGCACCGCAAGAACCCCCGCCGCGTCTTGGCTGCGCTGCGGCTGCTGCTGAGCGCCAGTTGACAATGGCATTGACAATTCCCGTGGGTGACGTTGACAATAGAAGCCGTTTCTGGGCTGCATCGTGCCGGCGATCCGCGATCGAGGAGAGGCGGTGCGCACTTTCATCGTGGCCAACGTGGCCAAGCACCCCGGCGACATCGTGCGCCGCACGGCTGAGAAGTTCGATTGCTCCCGCCAAGCCGTTCACCGCCACATCCAGCGGCTGCTGGAAGAAGGAGCGCTGGTGGAATCGGGCAAGACCCGTAGCCGCACCTATGCGCTGGCTGAGCTCCTCTCCTGGAGCCAGTCGTTTGCCGTCGCCAGCTGCGGCGATGAGGCTGATATCTGGCTGCGCTATCTGCGTGATCTGCTCAGACCACTTGCCAGCAATGTGATGGACATCTGGCAATACGGCTTCACCGAGATGTTTAACAATGCTCTGGACCACGCCCAGGCCAGCACTATCACGGTGGATTTCACCAAGACCGCTGCCGGTTCTGTTGTGATCATCCGTGATGACGGTGTCGGCATCTTCCGCAAAATTCAGGCGGCCCTGGGGCTATTGGACGAACGCCATGCGGTGCTTGAGCTGGCCAAAGGAAAGTTCACCACAGATCCAAAGCGCCATTCCGGCGAAGGGATCTTTTTCAGCTCGCGGATATTCGATCGATTTTCGATCACGTCTGGTTCGGTGAACTTCAGTCACCAGGCCAAGGCCCAGGAAGACTGGATTCTTGAAGCGGAGGAGAGCGGTGGCACCACGGTTCGCATGGAACTGGGAAATCACACGGCGCGCTCGATCAACAAGCTGTTCAGGCAGTTCACCTCAGATGACGACTTCGGCTTCACCAGAACGGTGGTGCCCGTCCGTCTCGCCCAATACGGGGATGACAATCTCATTTCCAGGTCCCAGGCCAAGCGCCTGATCGTGCGTTTTGAAAAATTCCGCACCGTGGTGCTCGACTTCAAGGGTGTAACCATGATCGGCCAGGCTTTTGCTGATGAGGTGTTTCGGGTTTTTGCACTGGCCCACCCTGAAGTGGAACTAAATCCACTGAATGCCAATAAGGAGGTTAGCCAAATGATCGCTCACGTATTGGCAGCAAACCCATGAGGCCAATTAACACTGGCAATCTTCGGAGCCATCCCACTTGGGGAGAGGTGCGAGATGCTTATTTAGCCGATCGAGCAGTTAGCGAGGCGTATCAGGCACTGGGCAAAAGCTTGCGTGGCGATAACTGGGCGCATCCCGAGCCGTCCATTCCCCAGGAGGTGCCCGCATGACAAAACGCCTGATCGAGGAGTGGCTGCCGATCGCCGAGCTGGGCGAGGAGAGCATGCGCGAGCGCCGTTCGATGACGGCCCTGCCACCGATCTATTACCTGCATGTGTGGTGGGCACGGCGGCCTCTGGTGGCCTCGCGGGCGGCGGTGCTGGCTTCTCTGCTGCCGGCGGATGCGGATCGGGACGTATTTCGGCATGTTTTGGGGATCCATGGTGATCCGGTAGCCACCAAGAAGCGGATCGATAAGGCTAAGCGAACCGGCGAAGATCTCGGCTTGAACCCTTATGGCTATCGGCGTGCCTTCACCTATCTACCCAGCAGCGCGGAACAGCGCTGGGTAGAAGCGGAATGCCAACGGGCAGGGATACCAGAGCAGCCAGTCACGTTGGATCCCACTGCTGGCGGCGGCTCAATCCCGATGGAGAGCCTGAGGCTCGGGGTTAAGACACTTTCCAACGACTTGAATCCTGTTGCCGTACTGGTCCAGAAGGCGACATTGGAGTGGCCAGCAAAATATGGGCGAGCCTTGATCGATGAGTTCAAGCGGCTCACTCAGCGTTTCCTGGAGTTGGCAGAGCCACGCTTTCAAGATATCTACCCCCAGGAGGAACCAGACACTCAGATCCTTGGATACCTCTGGGCCCGCACGATCCACTGCCCCTATTGCGCCGGCAAGGTGCCGCTCTCGCCGAACTGGAAGCTGGCGCCCGATGGCACCGGCGTGAAGGTGTTGCCGCATCTGGGCGATGGCCCAGGCGAAGCCGACCGTCACTGCAGCTTCGAGATCGTGGGCAGTGCCCGCGAACAGAGCGAGGGCACTGTGAAGGGCGGCGATGCCACCTGCCCCTATCCCGACTGCGGCCGGGTGATAGACGGCGACCAGGTAAAAGCCCAGGCCCAGGCCGGCGGCATGGGCGAGCAACTGTTTGCGGTTGTTTACAAGCGCCGGCTTCCTACCGAGTACACCAAGGCCGGCAAACCGAAGAAGGACAAGTGGGAGCGGGGCTACCGAGCACCACGGCCTGAAGACGACAACAGCGCCGCGATCGAAGCAGCGCTGGCTGAAAAGCTGCCTGAGTGGGAGGCGCTGGATCTGGTGCCGAATGAGGCCATTCCCGCAGGCAACAAAACCGACGAACCAATCAGATATGGCATTTATGCCTGGCAAGATCTTTTCTCACCCCGCCAACTGCTTTGCCATGGAACCAGCGTGGAGATCTTCCGGGAGTTGGTGAACGAAGAGTCGGCGAAGGCTGGTGGGCTCACAGATCAAATGCGGGCAGCACTTGGCTATATTTGTATTGGCCTTGATAAATATTTGGACTACAATTCGCGTTGCGTTACATGGCACGCAGGCCGCGAGGTTATGGACCACACGTTTAGGCAGCATGCCTTTCCACTCAAGTGGTCTTTTGCTGAAATGGCAGGCCTAGTAACTGGTTTGGGCTACGATTGGGTCTTTCGCCAAGTAGCGAAGTGTGTTGCTGAGCTTATCGATTTGATTGATCCACATGACGGAGCGATTGTCGATGCAGGACCGCTGTTTGCGGCCAGTTCGAGCTCAAGTGAAAACAGCCGCGAAGTACCGGTGCTGATCTCCTGCGGATCCGGCAACTCCCTTTCGCACTTGGAGTCAGATTCTGTGGATGCCGTAGTAATAGACCCTCCGTACTACGACAACGTCATGTATGCGGAGCTGAGCGACTTCTTCTACGTGTGGTTGAAGCGCACTGCGGGCTTGGTCTACCCTGAGCTGTTCATGGCGCCGCTCACAGATAAAGAGAACGAGGCAGTAGCCAATCCAGCTTTACACAAAGGGAAGAAGGGAGCTAAAGCGCTCGCTGCGCTCGATTATCAGCAGAAGATGGCCGAGATATTTGCTGAAATGTGCCGTGTCCTCAAGGACGACGGTGTGATGACGCTGATGTTCACCCACAAGGCAACAGGCGCCTGGGATGCCCTCACTAAGGGCCTGATCGATGCCGGCTTCATGATCACCGCCTCCTGGCCGATCAACACCGAGGCCGAGGGTTCCATGCACATCAAGGACAAGGCTGCGGCCAACAGCACGATCTTCCTGGTCTGCCGGCCCCGCCCGGCCCAGAAGCCAGAAGACGGCGTGCAGTACTGGGAAGACCTTGAACCGCGTCTGGCCGCAGCTGTACGCCAACGCATCGCCGATTTCCAGGCGGGCGGCATCCGTGGGGTGGATCTCTACCTCTCCTGCTACGGCCCAGCCCTGGAGGAGTTTTCGCGGCACTGGCCGATCAAGCGCGGCCAGCCCAAGCCAATCGAGGAAAATTCAAGGAAACGAGGTCGCTCTAAACCAACCCTTGAGGATCTGCTGGAGCAGGACGATCCTTACGCGGTCAGCCCGGAAGACGCCCTCGATGCTGCCCGCCGCGAGGTGAAGGCCTGGCGCATGGAGAAGCTCACCTCTGGCTCCCGCCGCGCCCAGCTCGATCCGCTCACCGAGTGGTTTGTGCTCGCCTGGGATGCCTTCGAAGCGCCCCAGTTCCCCTTCGATGAAGCCCTGCGCCTCGCCCGCGTTGTTGGCCTCGACCTCGACAAAGACGTGGTGGGCGTATTGGCCGAGAAGAAAACCAGCGACCTGATCCTTTGGGATAGCGCCACCCGCGCCACCAAGGGCAAGCTCGGCGCCCCCGATGGCAGCCGCTCCTGGATCGATGCCATCCACCACTGCGCCCACCGCGCCCGCAGCATTGATCTCAACGCCGCCAAGCAGCTGCTCGATGACAACGGCCTGGCCAATAGCCCCGTCTTCCTCACCGCCCTGGAGGCCGTGCTCGAAGTGCTGCCCCTCTCAGCCCGCTACACCGGCTTCGATCCAGTGAAAGCCGCTGCCCCTGCCGCGTCGGACTTCGAAGCCCTGGAAAACCTGCGCCGCCTCGCCCTGGCCGAGCAGGTGCCGGCGCCCAAGCAGCTGGAGCTGGTGTTGGCGGAACTGGCCGAGGCATCCTGAGCTATGGAGGTGCAGCCATGACCACAACACCTCTCGGCAAAGTCACCGAAACCCTGTTGCGGCAGATGGCTGCAGAGATCCGCGAGGAGATCCCTGAGGCCGAGGTGCGCCTGTACTCCTACGGAGAAGCCTTTGGCTACGGTTCCCATGCCCGTGGCGATGCCAGGCCCAGCTCCGACGTGGACCTGATGATCATCGTCACAGATGAGTGGTACGCCCAGCACAACTGGTTTCAAACACTCGGCTTGCTCTGGCGCAAGCTGGCTCACCATCGCGTTCCGATTGATCTGCTCCTGTACCCGCGCAGCAAGGTGGAGGAGCGTCGCCATTGGCTCAGCCATGTGATCGCCAGGGCCTACCGCGAAGGCAGGGTGCTGCATGGAATCTATCTCCACTAACATACAATCCACTAACATACAGTAAACCACCGAGCAAGCAGCCATGTATTTAGCGATGACGCAGCAAGACTATGAAGAAGTCATCAACGACGCACCTCGAATTGTAGCAAAGCGCCTGGGTCTTTCCGACGATCAAGACAAGTCTCACCTACTGGATGAAATCAGTAGCAAGGACCAGCTGGCGGCAGGCCTGCTGGCAAAGTTTATTGACACTTATACGGAATGGTGGGAGACTTCCCGTGCCGCAACCCAAGGAGATGACAACTCAGAGGAGATTGCCAAAACGATACAACTCTTGATCGATAAACGAGGGCAGATGCGTACCGCTTTACTGAGCTACCTGAATTCGCAATATCCATCACGGACATGACGAATGCCAGAGTTTATCATGTTGGGTCAGCCAATAGTATCTCCATTGCGGTTGCAGCCCAAAATGGGGCAGGTCTTCAATGGAGCGCCCGAGATGACAACTGGCTTGGCCATGGGGTGTATTGCTGGGAAGACCTTACGTGGGCCGAACGGTGGTATTCGAAGCGTTGGCTCACCCGCAAGGAAGAACCCGATGGATTAATACTGACTGCAAAAGTAAATCTGGATCTTTTATTGGATTTAACTAACCGCCAAGACGCTGCTCTCTTTCAAGATGAGGCTCTGCTGGCGCTTGACGTGATCCCGAGTCGCCAGACCCGATATCCTAGTAACAACAGACAAAGACAGCAGTTCTTTCTTGACTGCCAGGTCGCAAAGTCCGTCCAGGGGAGGCTGCAAGGCAGTCGAAAATGCGGATTGAGAATGCCATTCCATCTCGGTCCATCCCTGACGGCAGATGGCAACTTTTATGCCGACCAACATCTCCAAGTCTGTCTTTGGGATCCAAGTATTCTCCAGGATCTTCAATTGGTACCACTGCAGCTTGATCGATTGACTCTTGGCAGTTAGCAATGACCCGCCTGCGCGATCACAACTGGCAATACAGCTTCACCAGCTCCCTGGACAACCTGCTGGAGGGTTTCTACCGGCCAGCCCTGCAGGAAGCCATCCGCTATTGGAGGATTACAGGCTACTTCTCCAGCCGCTCCCTGCTGCAGGTGCTCGATGGCATCGAGCAGCTGGTGTTGGCCGCGGAAGACGGCCAGGGCCAGGGCCAGATCCGCCTGATCACAGGCTTCTTCATGAGCCAGGCCGATCTCCAGGCCCTTGCAACTGGCCTCACCGCTGAACAGCTGCTCGAACGCCAGCTGGTTGCCCAGTTCCCCTTTCGTGGCGTGCAGCCCGGTGATGGCAGCGCCACGGATCTTGCTGCCGAGCTGTTGGCTTGGTTGGTGCAACTGGGGCACATGGAGATCAAAGTGGGTTTGCCGTTGCGCAACGGCCAGATCAGCAACGATGGCGGCATCTTCCACGCCAAAGACGGCGTGATCGAAGATCGCCAGGGCGATCGCCTCGCCTTCCGGGGCAGTATCAACGAAACCCCCAGTGGCTGGAGCACCAACTACGAGACGTTTGAATTGTTCTGCAGCTGGCGCGGCGAAGAGCACCGCGTCGATGACAAGGAGCGCCACTTCCTGCGTCTCTGGCAGAACGACGACCCCGGCGTGCGCAGCTTCTCGCTGCCGGAGGCCTTCCGCCGAGAGCTGGCGATCTACGCCCCAGCCGAGGGGATGCTGCCTCGCCGGCTGCCCGCTGCCGTGCGGGAGCGTCTGCTTCAACGCAAGGCCTCAACAGACTGCGTTCTCTCCGTTGAGACACCTCCAACGCCCGACATCGATGAACGGCGCCGCATCGTGTGGAGTTACGTGCTCAATGCCGCCGCCAGCGGCCTGCCCGGCAGCGAGCGGGTGGGAGAAGCCACCAGTGCGGTAAGCCCCTGGCCCCATCAGCAGCGGGCCTTCCAGCGGCTCTGGCAGCACTGGCCGCCGCGGCTGCTGATCGCCGACGAGGTGGGCCTGGGCAAGACGGTGCAGGCCGGCCTGCTGCTGCGCCAGGCCTGGCTGAGTGGCCGGGCCCGGCGGATCCTGGTGATGGCGCCTGCCTCGGTGCTCAGGCAGTGGCAGCGGGAACTGCGCGAGAAGTTCGGCCTCGACTGGCCGATCTACACCGGCAAGACCCTGGAGTGGCAGGCCACCTGCCTGCGGCCGAAGGGCGAATCCCGCCCCGTGGGTCGCGAGAGCTGGACCGTAGAGCCCTTGGTGCTCGTCTCCAGCCATCTGATGCGTCGCCGCGATCGCCAGCGCGAGCTGCTGGAGGCGGAGCCCTACGACCTGGTGGTGCTCGACGAAGCCCACCACGCCCGCACCCGCCGCGAAACCAGCAGCAGTGGCGGTGATCGCCTGCGGCCCAACACCTTGATGCAGCTGATGCGGCAGCTGCGCTCCCGCACCCGGGGCCTGCTGCTGCTTACCGCCACGCCGATGCAGGTGAACGAGCTGGAGGTGTGGGATCTCCTCTCTCTGCTCGGTATGCCCAGCGAATGGACCGAGGAGGCCTTCGCGCGGTTCTTCGAGTGGGTGGAGAAGGAGAACCCCGATGAAGCAACCCTCTCTTATCTGGCCCACCTCTGGCGCAGCAGCGAAGGGGCTTTTGGGGAAGCACCTTCAACAGCTTTGTCAGGGCAGCTGAAGAGCTCATTGATGAAAAGGAGGAAGGTGCTCAAGGCCCTCAGAGACACCGACCCGATTTCACGCCGCAACCTGGGCATCCCCGAGCGCCAGGCCTTTCTGGCGCTGGCCAAGCGCTGGACTCCGATTCAAGGCCTGATCTCGCGCCATAGCCGCACGCTGCTGCGGGCCTACATGCAACAGGGGGCCATGGAGCTGGCGATCGGCACCCGCCAGGTGGACGACCGCTTCCTGCCGATCAGCGCCGAGGAGCGAGCCCTCTACGACGCCGTAGAGGACTTCATCTCCACCCAGTACGCCCGGGCCTCAGGTCAAAAGAAGTCGGCGGTGGGCTTCGTGATGACCATCTACCGGCGACGCTTGGCCAGCAGCGTGGCGGCCCTGGTGGCAACGCTGGAGAAGCGCCTGGCCGGCCAACTCCAGCAGCTGGAAGAAGACGCCGCCGCAGCGGAAGACGACGACATCAGCGGGGAGCTGACCCTCGATCCAGAAGGCCTGCAGAGCGCCTTCGAGGAGGTGTCCGTGCAGGGCGAGCTCGATGCCATCGCAGACCTGCTGGATCAAGCCAGGCCGCTGGTGGGCGGCGACAGCAAGGGAAATGAATTCCTGGCCGCCATCGAGCAGCTGCAGAGCCAGGGATACAAGCAAGTGATTGTCTTCTCCCAGTACACCGACACGGTGGATGCCCTCAAGCAGCTGCTGATCGATGCCGGGCGCACCAGCCTGATGTGCTTCACGGGGCGGGGCGGCGAGCTACTGCAGCGCAGCGGCACCTGGGAATCGCTCAATCGCGAGGCCACCAAGCGCAAGTTCAAGGAGGGAGAAGCTAAAATCCTGCTTTGCACGGATGCGGCGGCGGAAGGCCTGAACTTCCAGTTCTGCGGTGCGCTGATCAACTACGACATGCCCTGGAACCCCATGCGGGTGGAGCAGCGCATCGGCCGCATCGACCGCATCGGCCAGAGCCACGACCAGATGCGGATCATCAACCTCCATCTCGATGGCACCGTGGAGGCCGATGTCTATAAGGCGCTCAAGCTGCGCATCGCCTCGTTTGAAAACATCGTGGGCAAGCTGCAGCCGATCCTGGCCAAGGCATCCAGCTCGATCTCCCAGGCCACCCTCGTCAGCCGTGAACAGCGGGAGAAAGCACGCTTCGATGCCGTAGCCGCCGTCAACAGTGAACCAGAGATCAAGGGCATTGATCTCGACGAGGGCCTCCACGACCTTGACGCCATCAAAGACGTGATTGCCCAGTTGCAGACGCCGCCGCTCACCCTGGCCGACCTTGAGGCGATTCTCAGACAACCGGAGTTGCTGCCACCAGGTTGTAGTGCCCGGTCGATTGGCGCCTATGACTTCGCCTGGACCCAGCCCGGTCTCGACAAGGAAATGCGCGTCACCTGCAACGCCTCCTACTACGAGGACAACAGCGACAGCGTTGAGCTTTGGGTGCCGGGAAGTCCGTTATTTCCGATAGAGGGGTGCCAAGCTCTTGCCATCGAACGCGCCCCCGAACGAGCAACTTTTGAGGATGCGGTTAAAGTCCTTTAAACGCTATTTATCTGAGCACAATGCTGTATCGATTTCAGGAGTGTCTTAGCCGGATAAGAAGCAGCCAACCGCCCTCCGACGTCATTCTTTATCGAGGAATGACCAAATCCAAGGCTGAGCATGACATCACCGAGAATAGACTGCACTTTTCAAGAGCGATCATTCACGACAATGATACTCAGGAAAGCGAGATGTTTAAGACAAGAGAGGAGCAGAATCGAGAACTTGAGCAACTAGATTTTGGCGGAGAAAGCATTTTTCCCGAAGACCAGAGGAGCAAGGAGTTTTTTGAGTGCGCCGATAAGCTCTACAGTGGGTTGGCTTACATTTGTAGTTGGTCATATTCTAGAGCGGCGGCGCTTGAGTTTGCTCAGCCATTGCATGATCGAGTCCTTCTCCAGATTTCTGAATGCGATTTAGTGAGGTGTCTTCAGCAATGCTTTGATCGATGGAACAGTCATCAGCCCGGTGTGCATGAGGTGACTCACCCTAATGGCATCCTTAGAGATGACTGGAATCCTCAGTCTATCAGGTACGCATATGGCTGGCGTTCCGTGGAGTGGTGTAAAAGCTGAGTCCCCGCCCTGGTAAACCTGGGCAGAAGCCAGTAGATCCCAGATGCTGCAAGGTTAGGCTAGATTGCATGGCCACGAAAATCTCAGTTTTTCTAGAGTTTCCCCAAGGGCATCACCAAATCCGTCTATCGTGTGATTGTAATTTAGAGAGTAAATCAGCTTTTACCCCGCTTCTTAGATTGAAAAAGCGCTAAGATTTGGCATTTATAGGTTTTTGCGAAAAAATTTTTTGTTCCAGGGAATACCTAAAAAATCAAGAGATGGCGACTTGAAGCGCTTAATTTGGCTATCTATGCCTCCAGATTTCCTGAGACTGTCTGGGTTGTCACAGCTGGTTTGGCTAGCGTCAGGTGTTCTAACTAGCCTCAAGCTGCCTGGCTGGTTAGCCACTGGCGCCCCTGCTGCAGGAACGCCTGCCAATCAACTTTTTCGCTCTCGGCGGCGCGGGCCACGATCAGGGGAGCCTCCCGCTTGATGCGCTCCAGATCTGGTTCACTTACGCCGCTGGAGAGGGCAAGTACGTCTGCCATCGCCCGGCCCACCACCCGGGTGAGATAGGCGGCGCTGAGGGCCTGCATCGCCCCGCCCACCAGCCAGGTGGCACCGTGCCACTTGAGCAGGCCGGCCAGGGTCTGGCTGCTCCACTCCACCACCCCCAGGGCCAGGCAGGCCCGGGCCAGTTCGGCGGCGGCGGCCCTCAGCTGCGCCGTGGTCCAGCCGCACTGCCACAGCTGGGCCATCTCCCGCAGCATCAGGCCGTTGGCCACCGCCAGCACCAGCAGATCGAGGCTGGGGATGGGGGTGGCGAACACCCCGGCGGCCACCAGCCACTGGGTGCGCTGTTGCAGGGCCTCAAAGCGTTCGCGGCGCAGCAGCTCCAGGTCGGCTTGCCAGCGGCCGTGCAGGTCGCGCAGTTGGCGCAGGCGGGTCTCCTGCCGCAGCTTGGGCGCCTGCTGATGGAGGAGGCGAGTTAGCGGTTCCAGGCAGCCGCGCAACGCTTCCACCTGGCCATTCCAGTGCAGCAACCTGTCGCTTTGCAGGGCTGGCAATTGGCTGGATAGTTCCAGCTGCACCTGGTGGGGATCGGCCTCTGCGGCCTCCACCAGCAGCCAGAGGGGCTGGCCCTGGGGCAGGGCTTCTATCCAGCGCAGTTCCGCCGCCGAGAGGGGCAGCCGCAGGTGATGGATCAGCAGCTCACAGCTGGTGAAGCGCTCGGGCCAGCGCCAGTCGGCGCTCCAGCGCGGCAGCGCCTCGGACCAGTGCAGCGTGAACGGGGCCGGGCCCCGCAGGGCCTCGCTGAACAGCTGCTGCATTGCCAGCGGTGGCGGCTGCAAGCCCACCAGGGCCAGCTGGGGATCGGCGCGCTGCAGCTGTTGACGCAACTCCAGCAGGTGGGCCAATCGGGCTGGATCCTCGGCGTCGAGGGCCTCAAACTGCTCCAGCAGGCCGTCGAGTCGCTTCTGCCAGCCCAGCAGGTCGGTGTCGGCCAGGCCAAATTTTTGCCTGGGCCTGGCCAGCCACAGGCCCAGGGCCGCCGCCGCCGCCAAACTGAAGGAGGTGCCCTCGCCCACCAACCCCCCCAGGTGGATCAAACCGTCGCCCACCACCAGGCCAGCTCCAGCCACCGCCGCCACCGGCCACCAGCGCCGCAGCAGGGGGCCCAATGCAGGGTGGATCAGGCCGGCAGAAACCAGGGCAGGGAAGCCCCCGGCTGGGGAGGCCAGGGTTGGAGATGTCAGGGCTGTGGAAGCCAGGGCTGGGGATGCCGGGGCGGGGGAGGTCAGGGCGGGTGAGGCCAGGGGGCCGGTTGTGAGGGGTTCCGGAGCGCTCACAACGAACCTGGAAATAATCTTGGTGGTGGCATCTATAGCGCATGGAACCCCAAAGCGCACGCCAAGCCTGACAAGCCGATGGCCAATGGCTGGCTGCCCAGGGCCCATTGCCCATTGCCCATTGCCCATTGCCCATTGCCACGGCCTACAGCAATTGCCACGGCCTACAGCAATTGCCACGGCCTACAGCAATTGCCACGGCCTACAGCCATTGCCTAAAGCCATTGCCTACGACCACTCCTTACAACAACTGCCTACAGCCACTTGCTTACAGCCATTGCCAAGCCGCACAAAGTCAACCGGCACGACGCATATCTGCCCAACTTCCGCAAGGGGCCCCGCTAGGCGCCCAACCGGCGAAACCCGCTCGTCGGCCAACGCCACCCCCTTGCGGCCACCCCCTTGCGGCCAACCCCTGACACAGTCGCCCCCCCCCATTCGGGTGCCAGCATTTTCCTGACACCATTTCAGGATTCCTTCTCACCGCCAGTCTCTGCTCACCACCAGCGCCTGCTAGCCACCAGGGCTCGCTAGCCAATGGCCCCAAGTCAACTCTGTTTCTGCCCCCTGCCCTTTGCTTCTGCCCTCTTCCCTCTTCCCTCTTCCGTCTTCCGTCTCCCTTTGCCCTCGGCCGTTGCCCTTTGCCTCCTGCTGCGGTCCGTTAATCCCTTGATCCCTTGCCAGGCGCCCCATTTGGATATTGCACCTCACCGCCAACCCCGGATGGGCCGTCCCGGGGGCCGGCCGGCCAATCCCCTCGCCTCCTTGACCGAGCGGCAATGGGGTCAACTGGGCCAGTGGCAGCTCCAGCTGGACCTGGCAGAGGGTTGGTGCGGCAGCCTGCCCGTGGTGCTCTGGGATCGGGCCTGGCTGCGCTTGGAGGCGGTGGCGGTTGAGCGGCTGGGGCAACGGCTTCCCCCCGACGGCAGTGCCGATGCCCCCGAGCTGGTGCGCTTTCGAGAGCTGCAGCAGCAGGGGGATGATGCCTGGCAAGCGCAGCTGATCTGCTGGCAGGAATTTGGCCCCGAGGCCTGCCAGCAAGCCCTGCAGCGCTATTGGCAGCGCCAGCAGCAGGGCAACCACGGCTGGACTTTGCCGGCTTATCTGCAGTTTTTGCAGCACTACCGCCAGATGCTCGCGGGAGCCGCGCTGCGCTGTCTGCCCTTGGTGGTGCTGGCTCGGGAGGGGTGCCCTGAACCACACCAGCTGGTGTGGCTAGCCGCCAAAGGCCAGCCGATGCGGCACACTTGCCCCTGATTGCAGGGCTGCGGCGATGGCCGACGACACTTCTCCTTCCTTTCAGGCCGGCTCGTCTTTCCAAAGCGGCGAAGATCAAGGCCAGCGGGGCGAAGCTCAAAACCAGCGGGGCGGCCGCGGACAGGGCAGCCGGGAGCAGGGAGGCTTTCGCATCCGTTTGAGTGAAAATGAGATGCGCGCCGCCCGCGCCGTGCAGGAGGCCTTTCGGCTGCGTTCCACCGTGGCGGCCCTGGGCTTTTCAATCCGCACCGTGGCCCAGCTGCTGGAGGACGGCCATCTAAGTGAACTGGTGGCCCAGCAACAGGCCATGGCCGGCGGCGGTCGCGACGACGCTCCCAGAGCCGCCGTTACCAGGGGAGACGGGGCCCGCCGCGAGGGCCGCGGTGAGGGCCGAGGTGAAGGGGCAAGGGGGATGCGCCGCGTCGATGGCCGCCAGGATCGCGCTCCCCGCATAGATCCCTTTGCCAGGCCAGCCAAGCCGGTGCCGGCCGCCGCCGCTGAGGAATTGGCTGCCAGTGACGCCGATCAGCTCGGCGACGAAAACCTGGCCAGCGACGCCCAGGCCAGTGGTTCTGAGCCGCTGGAGCCCTCGATCGATACGGCCCCCGAGGCCTGATCGTCATGACACGGCCGCGGGTTCTCTCCGGCGTGCAGCCCACCGGCTCGCTGCACCTGGGCAACTGGCTGGGGGCGATTCGCAATTGGGTGGGTTTGCAGGCAAGCCACGACACCTTTTTCTGTGTGGTCGATCTGCACGCCATCACCGTGCCCCACGATCCCCAGCGGTTGGCGGAGGACACCCTCAGCACCGCGGCTCTCTATCTAGCCTGCGGCATTGATCCAGCCACTGCCACCGTGTTCGTGCAGAGCCAGATCAGTGCTCACAGTGAATTGTGCTGGCTACTCAATTGCGTGACGCCGCTCAATTGGCTTGAGCGGATGATTCAGTTCAAGGAAAAAGCGATCAAGCAGGGCGACAACGTGTCGGTGGGACTGCTCGATTACCCGGTGCTGATGGCGGCAGATATTTTGCTCTACGACGCCGATCTGGTGCCGGTGGGAGAAGACCAGAAGCAGCATCTGGAACTGGCCCGCGACATAGCCCAGCAGCGCATCAACGCCCGCTTCGCTCCGCGAGATGCCAAGGGGGAACCCCTGCCCCTGCTCAAGGTGCCCGAACCGATGATCCTGCGGGAGGGGGCTCGGGTGATGAGCCTCACCGACGGCAGCAGCAAGATGAGCAAGAGCGATCCCAACGAGGGATCTCGGATCAATTTGCTGGATTCCCCCGAGACGATCGTTAAAAAAATCAAGCGGGCCAAAACCGATCCGATCCTGGGCCTGGAATTTGGCAATCCGGAGCGGCCGGAAGCCGATAACTTGCTGGGGCTCTATGCCCTGGTGAGTGGCAAGGGGCGCCAGGCGGTGGAGGCTGAGTGCGCCCAGATGGGTTGGGGCACTTTCAAGCCCCTGCTGGCTGAGGCAACCGTGGAGGCCCTGCGACCTGTGCAGCAGAAATACAAGGAGCTGCGTTCTGATCCCGCAGGCCTGCTGGCGGTGCTGGCCCAGGGCCGTGAGCGGGCCAATGCGGTGGCCGAGCAGAGCCTGGCCCGGGTGCGCCAGGCCCTGGGTTTTCTCGGCACCTAGCCCCAGCCCAGCCAGACGACTCCCGGGTTCAGCTTGGCCAACAATGCTTAGACGGCCCCGGGCGAGCACCGCCAGCAGGCTGGCCGAGGGGCGCAAGCGCACCAAATTTTACTTATAAATCACTTCCCAACGCTTTAGATTGCCTGATCGATCGACCGGGGCCGGGAGGGCGGCGACCCCTGGACTTCGCCCCGGTCTCATCCTTGGTCGCGCCAGTCTCGGCAGGGGTGCCCGGCGATGCGGTCATTGCGCTGCAGAGGTGATGCACGATCTGGCCCTGTTGTCCAGGGGGTGGCGCTGGCCGCCCCTGCCGCTTGTGGCGATTGGCCAGGGTCTCTTTGGCCGCCATTGGAGTCGCACATTTCGATTCGTCAGTTCTCTTCCCTGCTGGCCCCCCTGCTGCTGGCCCCCGCCCTGTTGAGCCCGGTATCGGCGTTGGATCCCCCAGCAACCAGCCCAGCGCCCAGCACCGCGGTTCCCCGCGCGGCTTCCGGCCTGGCCAGCCAGCAGATCAGCGCTGGTCCCTATGCCCTCACCCCCCGTCGCAGGGCCCTGCTGGCCACCATCCGCTACGCGGAAGGCACCTGGACCGGCGGCAGTGCCAGGGGTTATCGGCTGCTCTACGGCGGCGGCCTGTTTGCCAGCCTGAGCCGCCATCCGCAAATCACGGTGCGGCGCCGCTACGTCAGTGCCGCCGCCGGTGCCTATCAATTTTTGCCTCCCACCTGGAACCAGGTGGCCCGCCGCTTGGGGCTGCGCGATTTCGGTCCCCGCAATCAGGACATGGCCGCCCTCTACCTGGTGGAGCGCCGGGGCGCTCTGGCCACCCTCGATCGCCATGGTCTCAATGGCAGGGTGCTCGAACGCCTGGCCCCCGAATGGGCCTCCCTGCCCAACCGCCGAGGCGCCAGCGCCTACGGCCAGCCGGTCAAGAGCGCCCAGGAGTTGCAACAGTTTTATGCCAGCAGCCTGCAGCGGGCCATCCACCAGCCGGAGGCCAGCCCCGCAGCCAGCTCAGAGGCCAGCTCAGAGGCCAGCTCAGAGGCCAGCCCAGAAGCCAGTCCAGAAGCCACTGGCTGAGCTGAATCGGCCAGTTAGCTGCCCGCCCCGGGATCGCTGCCCGCCTCGGAATCAAGGTTCGCGGTAGATCACCCGACCGGCCGGATCGTTGGCCACATCCAGCAACTGGGCCCGCAGCAGCCTTTCGATCTCGGAGCGCAGCCGCTCGCTGCCCAAGCCATGGTCGGGCAAGGCCAACAGGGCGTCGTTGAGGGTGAAGCCAGCGCTGCCGCTGCTGCGGGCCAGCTGCAGCAGCTGGCGCTCCAGGCTGCTCTGCTGTCGCTCGGCCTGCAGCACCAGCTCGGGGATGTTGAACAGATCGATGATCTGGCCGATACCCAGCCAGCCCAAACTGAACAGCCACAGACAGCCGCTGATCGGCTTGCGGTTGTAAAAGCGGTGCAGGCCACACAGCCCCACCAGACCCAGGCACCAGAGCAGATAACTGATCACCAGCCGGGGTCGGGGCCAGGTGAAGGGAATCAATGGGGAGGGGGAAGCCACCGGAGAGAGCTCGTGGGTTGCTTAGGAGTCGGCCAGGGGTTTCGGCATCGGCATCGCCCCAGCCGGCGCCAGCGGTGCATCTGTATCCGGCAGGCTCACGCCAGCCCGCCGCAGGGCGGCTGAAAGGTTCCAGATTTTGAGCACCAGCCGATGCCAGGGGGCCATGGTGGTCAGCTCCAGGGCCATGGGGCCAGGGATGGCCTGGCACAGGCTGGTGGCGGCCAGCAGCTCGCGGTGGGCCTGGCTCAACTCGCGATCCAGGGCCAGCCGCTGCTCTGGGGCCATCACCAGGTCGGGGCAGAGGGCCAGCAACTGCTGACCCCGCTCGAACCAAAAGCGGAAATCGCCCAGCAGGGAACTGAGCAGCTGCTCCAACAGTTCGTCGGCCGCATCGGAGCGTGGAAAGTCGTTGACCATCGCCACAGCCTAGGAAGAGGGCCCGGGGAACCCTGGGTAGGATCGTTCTATTGCCCTTGCCGCAGCTGGGATCCGTGTCTGTCTCCGCAACCGCCGCCGTCGAAGCTCCGCCGGTTGCCCTGCCCAAAACCAGCGAGTGTGAGCAGCTGCTCCAGATTCGCCACTCCATGAGCCATGTGTTGGCCATGGCGGTGCAAAAGCTGTTTCCCAAGGCCCAGGTAACGATTGGCCCCTGGACGGAAACGGGTTTTTATTACGATTTTGATAACCCCGAACCGTTCACAGAAGCTGATTTAAAGGCGATTCAGAAGGAGATGGGAAAGATTATTTCCCGCCGCCTGCCCCTGGATCGCCTTGTGGTGACCCGCGCCGAGGCCGAGCAAAGGATCAAGGCCCAAAACGAACCATACAAATTAGAAATTCTGGCTGGATTACAGGAACCCATTACTCTTTATACCCTGGGAGACCAGTGGTGGGATCTCTGCGCCGGCCCCCATGTGGCCAACACCAGTGAGCTGAACCCCAAGGCTTTTGAACTGGAAAGTGTCGCCGGGGCCTACTGGCGTGGAGATGAGACAAAGGCTCAGCTGCAGCGCATCTATGGCACCGCCTGGCAAACCCCTGAACAGCTAGCCGAGCACAAGCGCCGCAAGGCCGAGGCCCTGCGGCGGGACCACCGGCGCCTTGGCACCGATCTCCAGCTGTTTTCGATCGAAGATGAGGCCGGTGCCGGCCTGGTTTTTTGGCATCCCCGCGGCGCGCGCATGCGCCTGTTGATCGAGGACTTCTGGCGGGAGGCCCACTTCGCTAGCGGCTATGAGCTGCTCTATACACCCCATGTGGCCGATATTAGCCTCTGGCAGACATCTGGTCACCTGGATTTTTATCACGAGAGCATGTTTGGACCGATGAAGGTAGACGAACGAGAATATCAGCTTAAGCCGATGAATTGCCCGTTTCATGTGCTCACCTACGCCAGTGCCCTGCGCAGTTATCGCGAGCTGCCGATCCGCTGGGCTGAACTGGGCACCGTCTATCGCTATGAGCGCCCCGGGGTGATGCATGGGCTGATGCGAGTGCGGGGCTTCACCCAGGACGACGCCCACGTGTTCTGCTTGCCTGAGCAGATTGGCGATGAGATTTTGCGTGTGCTAGACCTCACCGAGAAAATATTGAGTAGCTTTGATTTTCGTAACTACGAGATTAATCTCTCCACCAGGCCAGATAAGTCAATCGGCGAGGATGCCGTCTGGGAGTTGGCCACAAACGGCCTGATTGAAGCGCTGGAACGCAAGGGTTGGGCCTACAAAATTGATGCCGGCGGCGGCGCGTTCTACGGCCCCAAAATCGATCTAAAGATCGAGGATGCCATTGGTCGCATGTGGCAGTGCTCGACAATCCAGCTCGATTTCAACCTGCCGGAGCGCTTTAACTTGCACTACGTGGCCGCCGACGGCTCCCGCCAGCGTCCGATCATGATTCATCGGGCCATTTTTGGTTCGCTGGAGCGGTTTTTTGGCATCATGACTGAAAACTACGCCGGCGATTTTCCCTTCTGGCTGGCTGCCGAACAGATCCGGCTGCTGCCGGTCACCGACGAGGTGCGGCCCTATGCAGAAATTGTCTTAAGCAAGCTAAAGGAGGCTGGCATCCGGGCCAGCATCGATCAATCTGGCGATCGGCTCGGCAAAATGATTCGCAATGGCGAACAGATGAAAATACCAGTTCTTGCTGTAATTGGGTCCAAGGAAGTTGAGCTAAATGGCCTGAATCTGCGCAGTCGCCGGGAGGGAGATCTAGGTAACGTCTGCGTTGATGAGTTGCTGGCGGCTGGCGCTCGCGCCAATCGGGATCGCAGTGCTGGCCTCGGGCTCAGCTGCCCGGCGGCCTGATACTCACCCCACTTCCTCAACTAGGCGATGACCACCCTGCTGGCCGGTGATATCGGCGGCACCAAGACCCTGCTGGCCCTCTACGGCCTGGAGGCGGGTAACCGGCTCCGCTTGATCCAAAGCCAGCGCTATCCCTCGGCCGATTGGACCTGCCTGGAGCCGATGCTGCAGGCTTTTCTGGCCGATACGCCCCAGCGGCCCGCCGCCGCCTGCTTTGCCGTGGCCGGGCCGGTGCAGCACGGCCAGTCCAGGCTCACCAACCTGCCCTGGCATTTGGAAGAAAAGGCCCTGGCGGCGGCCACCGGCATTGCCGCGGTGGAGCTGGTGAACGATTTTGCCGTGCTCATCTACGGATTGCCCCACCTGGGCGACGACCAGCAGGCGTCGGTTAAACCTGGCAGGTCAGAGCTGGATCAACCGCTGCTGGTGCTGGGGGCCGGCACCGGCCTCGGGGTGGCCTGGGGTGTGCCGGGCCCCCAGGGCCTGCAATCCCTGGCCAGTGAGGCCGCCCACGGAGAATTCGCTCCCCGCAGCCCGGCTGAATGGGAGCTAAAGCAGTGGCTGGCGGCAGATCTGGCCATCGAGCGGGTTTCGATCGAGCGGGTGGTGAGCGGCACGGGCCTGGGCCACGTGGCCCGTTGGCTGTTGGCTTGTAACCATCCCGATGGCGATCATCCCCTGGCCCGGGTCAGGGGCGATTTGCCCTCAGCCGTAGCCGCCGCCGCCGCCGCCGGCGATCCCCTGGGCCAGGAAGCCCTGGCCCTGTGGTTGGGGGCCTACGGCAGCGTCACTGGGGATCTGGCCCTGGCCTCCCTCAGCCGAGGCGGCATCTGGTTGGCGGGAGGCACGGCGGGAAAGTTGCTGGAGTCCCTGCGCAGCCCCGCTTTTTTGGAGGCGTTTGCCGCCAAGGGAAGACTTCAGGCGGTGCTTGAGCCGATGCCAATCATGGCGGTGATCGATCCAGCGATTGGTCCCTACAGCGCCGCCTGCCGGGCTCGCATGCTGGTGAGCTGAGACACTGGGACCAACAGAGATGTAGTGATGGTGCGTCCCCGAGTTGGGCAAGGGGTTGAGGTGCATGTGCCCGCCACGACGGCAAACCTGGGCCCTGGTTTCGATTGCCTTGGTTCGGCCCTGCAGCTCGACAACGTGTTTGAGCTGCGCTGTTTAGAGGGAGGCGGTGAGCGCTTTGAGCTGATCATTGAGGGCCATGAGGGGGCCCACCTGCGCGGTGGGCCCGATAATTTGGTCTATCGATCAGCCCAGCGGGTCTGGAAGGAGGCGGGGGAGGAGCCGGTGGGCATTGAGGCCCGGGTGAGGCTGGCCGTGCCGCCGGCTCGGGGCCTTGGCAGTAGCGCCACGGCGATCGTGGCGGGCCTGATCGGCGCCAATGCCCTGGTGGGGGAACCCCTCAGCAAGGAGAAGTTGCTGGAATTGGCGATTGACATCGAGGGCCATCCAGACAACGTGGTGCCCTCCCTGGTGGGGGGCCTGTGCATGACTGCCAGGGCCGCCTCCCACCGCTGGCGTGTGGTGCGTTGCGAGTGGTCCCCGAAGGTGGTGCCGGTGGTGGCCATCCCGGCGATCCGGCTCACCACCAGCGAGGCTCGGCGGGCCATTCCCAAGCAAATCCCCATTGGCGATGCGGTGATTAACCTCGGTTCGCTCACCCTGCTACTGCAAGGATTGCGCACCGGCAATGGAGATCTGATCCAGGACGGCATGCACGACCGGCTGCATGAGCCCTACCGCTGGGGGTTGATCATTGGCGGTAAACAGGTGCGGGAGGCAGCTCTGGAAGCCGGCGCTTGGGGCTGTGTGATCAGCGGTGCGGGCCCCAGCCTGCTGGCCCTGGGGCCCCCAGAGGTGGCCGAGGCGGTCAGCAAGGCGATGGTGCGGGCATGGCACAAGGCGGGGGTTGAGTCGCGGGCGGAGGCTTTGCAGGTGCAGCACGAGGGCAGCCGCTGGCAGCCCCTGCCAGATATCTAAGCCCTGGGCCCCGTGGGCCCATTTATTTTGGCCAGTCCCCAGGAAAACGAACTGGGTATTTTTGCCTAGTGCAAGGCCCTGCGCTGATAGATTTGCGCGCAGTGGCATCCCTCGGTGATGGACGCAATCCTGCCCGTGCCCGACGCGTCCTCCGCCTTTCCCTGGCTCAGCCTGATCACCCTGTTGCCAGCGGCCTTTTCGCTGGTGATGCCCCTGTTGCCTGGCGATGGCAGCGATCCTCGCTGGCCCCGCACCATTGCCTTGGGCGTGCTATTCGCAGATCTGGTGCTGATGTTGGTGGCCTTTAGTCGCCATTTCGATGGCAACCTCAGCGAGCTGCAGTTGGTGGAAAGGCTGAGCTGGCTACCTTCCCTGGGTCTGGAGTGGTCCCTGGCCGCCGATGGATTATCGGTTCCCCTGGTGCTGCTATCTGGTCTGGTTACCCTGCTGTCTGTGGCCGCCAGTTGGAACGTCAACCGCAAGACCAGGCTCTATTTCGGACTGCTTCTGGTGCAGGCATCGGCCCAGTCTCTAGTTTTTCTATCCCAGGACTTTCTACTGTTTTTCCTTGCCTGGGAACTTGAACTGGTGCCCGTCTATCTACTGATTGCCATTTGGGGCGGTCAGCAGCGGCAGTACGCAGCGACAAAATTCATCATCTACACCGCCTCGGCCTCGCTGTTAATCCTGATCAGTGGCCTGGCCCTGGCCCTGTCAGGTGATCAATTCAGCCTCAACCTCACTGAACTGGCAGCCCGATCCCCCGGCGGCAGCTTCGGGTTGCTTTGTTATATAGGCTTTTTGATCGGTTTTGGCGTCAAACTGCCAATTTTCCCCTTACATACCTGGTTGCCTGATGCCCATGGGGAGGCTAATGCTCCAGTTTCCATGCTGCTGGCGGGAGTTTTGTTGAAAATGGGGGGATATGCGCTGCTTCGATTTAATGTGCAGATGTTGCCGGAAGCCCATCTTGTAATGGCGCCAGCATTAATTGTTCTTGGCATTGTGAATATTGTCTATGGCGCCCTAAACGCCTTCGCCCAGGATAATGTCAAGCGTCGTATTGCCTGTAGTTCAGTTAGCCATATGGGTTTTGTATTGCTGGGAATTGGTGCAATAGATGCCCTGGGTATTAGTGGCGCCATGCTGCAAATGATCAGCCATGGATTGATCGCAGCAGCTATGTTCTTTATTACTGGTGTGTTCTATGAGCGCACCAAAACTCTTTCTATTCCCAACATGGGCGGCCTGGCCAAGGCCCTGCCAATTACCTTTGCCTTTTTTCTAGCTAGCTCCCTGGCATCCCTGGCCTTGCCAGGGATGAGTGGATTCGTGAGTGAGATCACGGTTTTTCTGGGAATTACTAAAAGCGAACAGTTCACTATTGGTTTTAGGGTGATAACTATTGTACTTGCAGCCATTGGACTTGTGCTGACACCCGTATATCTTCTTAGCTTGTGTCGCAGGGTTTTCTTTGGTCCCCGCATTCCGGCCATGGCGGTGGTGGGTGACATGAAGCCTCGGGAACTTTTAATTGGTCTTACACTCTTGGTGCCAACCTTAATGATTGGCTTCTGGCCTCGGGTGGCAATTGACGTCTACGAAGCCAGCACTAATGCCTTGGCCCGCAACTTGGATAGTATTTCCCAGGTGGCCTTTGCTCACACCCTGCCTTTCGGCTGAACGCTGAACGCTAGGCTCAAGCAAACAATCAGCCTGCAAACCGATTTGTTTATTTTTTGCTTTTCACTAATTGCCAATTCGGCTTGTATTCAAGGTTGATTTAAAAAGTTTTTGCATCATTTCGGAGTCCAAATGAACAGTTCTGTCCTCGTTTCTGCCCTACCGCTTCTGGCAGGCGCTGGATTGCCTAGGTTTCAAGATATCAATCCTGAGCAGGTAAATCAAGGCATTCCACTGCTGTTGGAGCAGCTGAATGCCGAACTGGCTGACCTGGAAAACCTGCTGGATCAAAGATTGGCCAGTGGTAAAGCCTTGGCTTGGGATGAGTTGATGCAGCCCCTACATCTCCTTGGGGAAAGGTTGCGCTGGAGTTGGGGGGTTGTGAGCCATCTAAATGGCGTCTGCAATACGCCGGAACTGCGCCAGGCCCACCAAAGTCAGCAGGCTGCCGTGGTGGCGTTTGGCAATCGGGTGGGGCAATCGCGCAACATTTACAAAGCCCTGGAACAACTGCAGGCTGGGGATCAAAACCTTGACGCCACCCAGCGGCGCATTTTGGAGGCAGAACTGCGGGAGATGCAATTGCGGGGTGTGGGCCTAGAGGGCCCAGAGCAGCAGGAGTTCAACGCAGCCACCGCCGAATTGGCCCAGTTGGCCTCTAGGTATGGAAATAACGTGCTGGATGCCACCAACAGCTGGAGTCTCAGCTTGGGCGAAACAACTGACCTGGCGGGATTGCCCCCCAGTCTGTGCCAGCTGCTGGCCGATGCTGCCCGTCAGGCCGGTGAAACCGGTTGGCGGATGGGCCTGGATATGCCGCGGCTGGTGCCATTTCTCAAATACAGTCAACGTCGTGACCTGCGAGAAAAAGTCTATCGCGCCCAGGTGAGTCGAGCCTCCAGTGGTGAGCTCAATAACCTGCCATTGATTGAGCAAATCCTCACTTTACGTTTGAAACAAGCCCAATTATTGGGCTATCCCAGCTGGGCAGAAGTTAGCCTGGCCGCAAAGATGGCCAACTCTGTTGAAGAGGTGGAACAGCTACTGGAGGAGCTGCGGGCCGCCGCCTATCCTGTGGCCAAAGCTGAGTTGGAGCAACTGCGGGCCTGTGCCCAGCGCCATGGCTGCCCAGAGGCGGAGGATTTCAAGCCCTGGGACTTCAGCTACTGGTCTGAGGTGCTGCGTCAGGAAAGCTTTGACCTGGATAGCGAGGCCCTAAGGCCCTACTTTCCATTGGAACAAGTGTTGCAGGGCCTGTTCGAGCTCTGCCAGAGATTATTTGATATTCGTATTGTCGACGGCGATAATCTTGATGGCAATGATACCGCCCCCCGTTGGCATGCCGATGTTCGTTATTTCCGGGTGCTTGATGGTGCCAGTAAGCTACCCTTGGCATCCTTCTATCTGGATCCCTTCAGCAGGCCCGGCAGCAAGCGAGGCGGTGCCTGGATGGATGAATGTCTGGGGCGAGGCATCAGTAGTAGCGGCGAACCAGTTCTGCCAGTAGCCTATCTGATTTGCAATCAGAGTCCACCACTTGGGGATACACCTAGCCTGATGACTTTTGACGAAGTGGAAACTCTTTTCCATGAGTTTGGCCATGGGCTGCAGCACATGCTCACCACCGTGGATCGGCCTCAGGCTGCTGGGATCAACCAAGTGGAATGGGATGCCGTGGAACTCCCCAGTCAGTTCATGGAGAACTGGTGCTATGATAAATCTACTTTAATGGCCATGGCCCGCCATTGGCAGAGTGGCGCGCCATTGCCAGAAGAAGAGTATCAAAAATTGTTGGCGGCTCGCACCTTCATGGGTGGCGCTGCCACCTTGCGGCAAGTGCACTTAGCGCTAACTGATCTACGGCTATACAGTAGCTGGAGTCCCACCAGTGGCCAGACTCCAGATCAACTAAGGCGTCAGCTAGCCGCTAGCACTACCGTCATGGAGCCAATTAAAGAGGATGCTTTCCTCTGCGCATTTAGTCATATTTTTGCCGGTGGCTATGCGGCTGGTTACTATTCATATAAGTGGGCTGAGGTATTAAGTGCTGATGCCTTCAGTGCCTTTGAAGAGGTTGGTCTTGATCAGGAGGATGAAATAGTTGCCATTGGGCGGCGTTTTCGTGCTACCGTTTTAAGCTTGGGAGGCAGTCGTTCCCCCGCAGAAGTGTATGAGCAATTTCGAGGTCGCCCAGCTAGTAGTAAGGCATTAATTCGTCATTCTGGTTTGGTAACAGCTTAATTTTGTCATGGCTAAACCTCTGCTTCTCCACATCGGCTCCCCCAAGACTGGATCCTCCTCGATTCAGGAGGCTCTTTTTCTTAATTCCTCGTATCTCCGTGAACAAGGAATTGCAATTCCTGTCTCATTGGGATTTGGTACTTCGAATCAAATTGCCCTGCCGATGGCCTGTACCAGCCCGGCTGAGCTGGGCCATGCCTTTATCAATCGCTATGGATTTATTGGTCCTGAAGGACGAGTTCGACTTGTAGATACTGTGCGTACTCTGATGCGTAAGGATCTAGATGGAGCCCCATTTAATCGAGTTTTGGCTACGAGTGAACACTTCTGGTTTCTTCGTAGTGATTATCATTTTGATGTGCTCTCTGGACTGTTATCCGATCTGGATTTAGAGCTCACTAATCTGGTGGTATATTTGCGTCCCCAGTCATTATTTCTGGCAAGTGCAATGCCAACTTTCTTGCGTGATGGACGAAATACCTGTCAGTTCTCTGCGGATGAAGCAACACATTTTTTTTATTTAGACTATAATAAAATGTTGGCCGGATGGCAAAAGTATTTTCCCGATGTGCAAATTCAGATAGTTAATTTTGAGGCAACAAAGAAGCAATTAATTCCATCTTTCCTGGCCACCTGTGAGTTGCCAGAGTTGCCCTGTGCAGCCCCTTATATGAATGCTGGTCTCAACAATACTGGCTGCGAACAAATGGCAAGATTAAATCGAACTTGGCATCGCACGATACAGCGTGGTGGTGGACTGTCAATTGAAAGCCCTCTCCATTTAATGATCTCCGATTCGCTGAATAAGCAATGTTCCGGAAAATTTGAACTTGACAATGATAGCGAGGAGACTATCTTTAGGATGTTTGAGGAGTCTAATAAATTGCTTTATGAAAAGTTTGGCCTTGATTTCAATCTTCAGCCAGGGGCGTCGGGTGGCCAGCAAAAACCATCGGAGTCAAGGCTCGATAATCCGGCTTTCGATAGCATTACTAGTTTAATAACGGCCGTAGAAGATTCACATTTGGGATCATTTTTGGAAGAACAACTTTGTCAGCGTGAGGCTAAAACTGCTTATTTCCACGCAACCACGTTGTTACAAAAACGCCAACCAGATAATTTATCTACCGCATTGCAGCTGTCTGCCAAAGCTGTTCTGCTTGATCCTAGCTTTGCTCCTTTTTGGGATCTGTACTGGGAAGTATGTGTTAACCGCTTCAAGCCGGCTGTAATTTCCGCCGAAATGCTCGCTTTGATGCAGCTTAGCATACCCGAGCAAAAGCTTAAGCTTGTAATTGATAAGTATAAGTTGATGAACTAGATAGTTTAAATTTGGCTTTTATTGATATTTTAAAATTACCAAGCAAAGCATAGGTGCCATGCAAGTATTATTCTCTATGATAGGGGCTGCCTTGTAGTATTGACTGGACGCGATAGAGTTGTTCTAGGAATATTAATCTCGCGAGTTCGTGGGGGAATGTCATCGGCGATAGGCTGAGACGCCAGCTGGCCTGGTCCTTCAGTGATGGATCCAGCCCAGCGGCGCCACCGATCACAAAGGCCAGGCGCTCGGAACCTAGATGAGACAATCTCTGGGCAAAATTTGTTGAAGTGATACACTCTCCCTCTTCGCTGAGCACCACTAGTTGCTCATCGGGCTTAACTGCCTGCCTAATGGCATTGGCTTCCCGCTCCATTACCCCATCGCGCAATTCTACAATAGTCAGTCCAGGTAGGCGTTTTAGCAATATTGTAATCCCCTCACGAATCCAGGCCTTGCGCACCTTGCCGACCACGATCAGTCGCATTCTGGCAAAATTAAGCACCGCATAATTGCCACTGCTCTGATTCTAAGGCCTTGCCGGCCCTTGGCCTGGATTGTGTAAATCGCGGAAAGGTTATTTATTGCCGACGCGATTTGTTATGTCTCTTAGGGGAATTTGGTTATTGCCCCAGCCTTCGGCGAGTAAAAACGAACTGGCACTGGGGGAGGGTCTCACATCTGCGCCTGCCTTGAACGAACCCCTGGTCCAGGCCAGGATCAGTGGCCCTAGAATGCCACCATCAGCACTGGTTCCAGGTCTTAGATTGAAGTGATCGCCACCTTTGGCCAACACCAATCGGTGGCCCAAGGCCATACTGCGGGCCATGGGGTTAATCGCTTCGGGATCGGGCGGCACCACCCAGTCATGGCTGCCGCTCACCAGCAGCACCCTGCCTGTCATGCCCTGGGTGGCCCCTTGATCAAACAATAACGATGTGGGCGGACTTACCGCCACCACCGAAATTACGCGCTCGTCCTGCATGGCACCTCGATGCACCCCCTTTAGCCAACTGCACTGGAGCGTCCAACTGAGGTTGCGTTCCGGGTCGTTGACATCGGAGCAGCGGGAACGCAGGCGGGTATCGCTGGGCTTTAGTCCGGCCAGCTGCAGGGTGGTGGTAGCTCCCCAGGAATGGCCAATCACCACCACCCGATCGCCACTGACGCCGGCAAAAGTTGGTAGGCGCCCAGCGGCCACCGCATCAATCACAGCACTGATGTCACGGGGACGCAGCTCCAGTTCTTCTGGACCGGGCGGCGGTACTTGGCCGCTGAGCATGGCCTGCTGCTGGCTGCTGTCGCTGCCGGGGTGGTGGGGCAACACCACGCTGTAGCCCTGGCCCGCCAGCAGCCTTGCCCAACCCTCAAAACTTTCGGGCCCATCCCAAAGTCCATGGGAGATCAGCACCAACTGGCCGTTGGCTCCACGGGTTGGCTTTAGCAACAGCAACTTGAGGGGCTGGCTCCGGTGGGACACCGCCAGCTCAAATTCAGAGCGTTGCAGCGGTAGAGGATCACCGGTAGCCGCTGTGACAGTAACTGCCGGGGTGGAGTTCAACAGGGCTTCTGCGCGGCGGTGCTGCCGTTGCATCTGTTCGACGATGAAGCGAGCCCTACCTATATCTAAGGTGACAGATTTTCCGGGGATCGCCTTCATCAAGGCCAGCAGGCTGGGTTCGCCATTGATGGAGGCTTTGCGAAAAGCCTCCTGGAGGGTGCGGCCGCTGAGATCTGGACTACGTCCCTGAATAGTGCCGAAAGAGGAGAGCACCAGCAGGGCCTGCTCCAATAGGGGGGAACCCACTGAACCATCGGCCACCTGGGCAAGGCTCAGTGGAACCGGAGAATTTAGAAGTTCAATCAATTTGCGACCGATGGCACCGTTACTGGCCCGGTCCAATTCGGCTAAATCACTATTTCCCCTAATCAGGAGGTTGGGATCCGTGAGTTCATTTAGATCTACCGTGATGCTGGTCTCCAGCAGCGGCACTTTGACGATCACCTTTTCAAGGGCCTGAGCAGAAGGCCCCCATAGGGGCAAAGTCGCAGTTAGCGCCAACACCCCCGCCTGGGTGATGCTGCGGGCGATGGGGCGCAGGCGGCGTCCAGATTCGCAGGTCATGGAATCAGGCAGGGGTGAATGGGCCATGAATCAGCGGCAGCCTTGGACTGAAATCCTATAGCTGAATCCAATGGCTGCGGGATTGCTGCTATCGCCCACCTTGAAGTTAATCTGACTGGTTTGCTTGCCGGGCACCGCGGCAAAGGGACCAAACATGCGGCCAGTACCTACGGGAGGGCTCATATTCTCATTGATGACCTGCAGGCTGGTGCCATCACTGAATTTCATAAAGCCTTCTACCGGATACTTGGCCTTGGCATCTGCGGAATCAGCAGTGAAGAATAATTTAAAAGTTGTATAGGGTTGATTAACTGCAAAATCGGTATTCCAGTTTGTTTTTGCAAAGGGCATAACCTTGGCCCGGCTTAGCTTCTTGGTGACGATCGGGGTGTTCGTGTCGCCGCCAATTGGCTGCAGAAAGGTGCAGGTTGGTGCTGCATTCGCTCCTCCAGCAGCCATCGTTATGCCAGCTGCTAAAAGTAAGGAAATCCGAGATGAGTGCATGGATGGGCAGGTGCATTGGGGTCTACGTTCACCCTAACGCATCCACCCACCCTTAGCCAACTGGGCAAAAAGTTAAACCCGCTTCAGGCAATCCGGGGATTAGGGCTTTCGGGTTGCTGGGGCCCATTCACTCAAGGCATCAGCAAATCGCGGCAGAGAATTTCCAGGGCCCTGGGGTGGGTAATCATTGCCCGATGACTTTGGACAGGCAGCTCCACGCTGGGGCCCAGGGGTAAAGTCGCCCGCCAGCCTGGAAACACGGTGAGATCGCTGGCGCAGTAGTAGCTGCGGCAATCCACCCGTTGCAGATTGGAGAGATCTGCGTCGAGAAGCCGCAGCAAATCACTGCCTGGTTTCATCTCGGCGATGCCCCGCAGCGGGAAAGCTGGAATGGGAATAGCCGCCCAGGTACCCCGCTGGGGGCTGCCGACGCTGAATAGGCGCCTTGTACGGCGGTGGCCGCCCCGGATTTGGATCCAGTAACGGCCAACCACCCCTCCCATGGAAAAGCCGAGTAGATCCACAGGCTGATCGATGCCAAAGGCGGCATCGATGTGGTTGCCCAGCAGTCCGGCCAGTTCGGCCAGGGAGGTGGCACCCCAGCGATGGGGCAGATGGGGAATCAACAGGGGCTGACGTCTTCCCGCCAGGGTGGTCTTGAGCAGATCAAACAGGCTTGGTGTGTCCCACAGGCCATGTACCAGCACCAGGGGTATATCCCTGGTGCTGGGCTGATCAGGGGGCTCAGTTGGGTTCAAGCTTGAATGATCCCAGTGCCACCAGCCAGGTCGCCTCCCCGGTGACGCTCGATCAGTGCTGCCGCACCTCTATAGGACTTTGGATTGGCGGTAAGGGCCCTTGCCGCCAATCCCCCGGCCAGGCCCCAGAGCAAGAGCTGCCCGGAGCTGGCTGAGCCTGCCACGGCCACGGCCAGCGGTAGCAGTAGCTGATCGCCGTCGCTGAGCGGATGCAGGAAGCCGGCCACCAGGCCTGCCTGGGCAATGCTGTGGGTATGGGCCGGTTGGTTCAGCAGCAGCCCGATCAAAGCGCCGCCGCTGGCCAGGAGGGCCGCAGGTTTAGAGAACGAAACTAGGTTCATCGATGGGGCGCACCGGGGATGTCAGGAGTGGCAACGGCGAGTGTTCTGCCTGAGGGCTTCACCAGGGGATCGATTCAGCACGGCTGCGGCTCATTTGCGGGACAGCTGAGGGACTGGGCCGGATTCTGAGGCAGCTTGCGGCATGCTCACCACCGGACTTTGCTCGTTTCCTTCAGGGTGTGATCCCTTGAAACCGTTAATTCATTGTGGGCCCATCAACTCAACGCTGCCTAGGAGCCTGTTGTACATAATGCCTGTGCTCACGCCATCCACCTCAACCCGGCACTTTTCGTGTGCCGGCTTGTGCAGATTTTAGGGTACGAATCATCAAATGACAAGGCGATAAGCAACATCTGGCTACCCGCCCAGGTGTGGGGGCCTGGCCCCCTATCCGTTGCAATCGCCACGATCACCTGATGATCGCCATCGACTGCCGCCTGGCAGTTGTAACCCTGCAGCAGGTTCCCGTCGCTCTTAATGATGTGGTTATCGGGGTCGGTGTAGGCGCAGCCTTCCGCGCAGCGGTGGTTCCGCTGCGCACTGGCCTTGGGGCTGCCATCGGCCCGATGGGCAAGCCCTCGCTGGGGTGTGGCGTCGGCCGCCTGGGGCTCCACCCCGGGCTCGAGGCCTGCCTCACTGGCTTTCTCGCTGGCCAGATCCTTGGCGGTATCTGCTTTCTCCCGTGCCTTGGCCGCTTTGTTGCGGAGCTTCTGCTGCTCGATGGCATCCGCTTGTGCCGCTGCGACAGTATCGGCAGCCGCAGCCGTCGCTTCCGCCTCCAGCGCTTTGCGGAAGGTTATGAGCTTTGCATGATCCATTCTCCCAGGCAGATTCATTGCTGTCACTGGGATCTGGGCAGATTCATCGGCGTCTGTGGAGAGACGGGGCAGGGGGCTATGCCCAACAAGCTCCTAGCTATCTTGAACACGTCAGCAAAATCAGGATGGAAGACTTAGTGTTTATAGAAAAGACGGGTGTAAATATTGGGACGACACGGTTGTATGCCCGTGCTATGCGAGGACACAGAGCCATGGGCAGCGCCCCACGCAAACGCGGCAAGAATATTACTTTGTTCGGTACGATGGGGGTGATTGGGATAATTGCGGCAATGAGCGCAGAAGTAGCCATCGACAAAGAGGCTTTCTAAATGTATGCCAATCAAGCATTAGCGCCATGGCTATGTCGATTGCAAGTTGTGATTATGGATAATTTAGCGGTGCATAAAGTCAAAGGGATTCGTGAGCCCATCGAAAGCAGGGGGACGCAATTGCTTTATTTACTCCCCTATTCACCCGATTTATCCCCGATTGGAGAGTGATGGTCAAACCTAAGGTAGTGGGTGCGTTCCTAGGGTAAGCGTGATAAACAAGCCCAGGAAAAAGCCATAGGGCAAAGGCTAGGGCATATTATGGAAACTGACGACAAAAGGTGGCTCACTCACTCTGGGTATCTTGGTGCATCCATCTAAAAAATGCTGCAAACTACTTAAGGTTATTGAAGCACTGAAGTGCTATTACTAAAATCAAAACAACCAGCTTTCGACTTATTCGGTTAGGAGTCGACCATCCTCTAGGCTAATTAGGCGATCAGCAATGTCTAAGATACGGTGATCATGAGTAACAAGTAAGATGGCGCAGCGTTGTTCTCGTGCTAAGGCTTGGAGTAAATCAACAATATCCCGCCCTGTTCTGCCATCAAGGGAGGCGGTCGGTTCATCGGCAAGAATGAGTTGAGGCTTACTAACAAGAGCGCGAGCAATGGCTACGCGTTGTTTCTGACCACCAGAGAGGTTTTGGGGGTAAGCATGTAAATATGTACCTAAACCAACAGCCTCCAGCGCTGTAATTGCCAGGCGGCGAGCCACAGCTTGTGGAACTTCTGGGTGCAAATCCATCGGCATCTGTACGTTTTGGAGTGCAGTCAAAAAGCCCAATAGATTATGACTCTGGAAAATATAGCCAATTTGGGTACGTACCTGCACAAATTGTTGCTCCTTTGTGCCGTTGAGTTCCCTACCTAGAACATAGAGACTACCTTCTTGCGCTGAACGTAAAGCACCGATTAAGGTCAAGAGCGTGGTTTTTCCTGAACCTGATGGGCCAGACATGATGACGATTTCTCCGGCATGAATCTGAAGGTTGATATCGTAGAGGACTTGCCGTTGCAAGGTTCCACTACCAAATTTGTAGTTAAGATTTGAAATCGTAACAATCGGTTCTGAAGCAAAATTCATGATACCTCCTGTTAGTAATTAAAAAATATCGGCTGGATCTGCGTACTTGAGTTTGCGCACGGCAATCCCCCCAGAAATCAGCGCCATAAGTAAGGTCAGACTAAAGACAAACACAATGCGGTCGAGGTCCATATTTACTGGGAGTCCAGTGGCAGCCGTAATTGCCCAGTAAATCGCCCAAGAGATGACTAAACCTGGAATATAGCCTAGCACTGCTAAAATTAGCGCTTCCTGAAAAACGACTGTCAACAAATAGCGATTCGTAAATCCCATCGCTTTGAGTGTGGCGTATTCCGGCAGATGGACAGAGACATCAGTATAAAGAATTTGGGCAACAATGCCTGAACCAACAATTACTCCAATAATCGACCCAACATTGAAGAGCAAGCCGACTGGCGCTATCGTCCCCCAAAAGCTCTGTTCAAAGGCAATAAATTCCGCCTTCGTGAGCACCCGCACATCACGAGGTAAGGCTGTTCGTAAATCCGCTAAGGTACGCTTACGGTCTGCTCCCGCTTTAAGTCGAATTAACCCCACCTCCACCAAACCATCAATCTGCGCGCGTGACCCAAATAACCGTAAAAAATTTGTTTGACTCGTGATTAGATTTCCGTCGGCAGCAAAGGAGGTACCCATGCGAAATAACCCGCCAACTTTGATGGCTCGGCGACCTAAACCGTAGGCGATGCTAAGTTCGGTCTGGACGGGTTTTCCTTGGAGAAAAGTTTCAGCAATAGGACCATAATCGAGCTTAGATGTTTCATCAAAAAGATACGTATCGGCTAAGCGGGTTTGGGCAATATTGCGTTCGACCTCAGGTAAGTTAAAGGCCTTTGCCTCTGGGTCTACACCATAGACAAGGATAGCACGGGTAGCCTGGGTTTGAGGATTAGTCCACTGCGCGAAACCTACATATACCGGAGTCACTGATTCAACATTGGCAAATCCCAATGCTTGATAGAGCCTACGGTCAGAAAAGCTCGCAAAACTGGTCAAAGCTACATATCGGGGACTGATAAGAACAATATCTGCATTCAAGCCCCGATGAAAGCGGACAACACTGGCAAATAAAGCATTCAGAAAACCAAGTTGAAGAAAAATCAAAAGTACGGCAAAACTAAAGCCTGAAATAGCCACCACTAAACGGACTTTTTCTCGTTTAAGCTGAAGCCAAGCCAAAGGAATACCGAACCGGGGTAAATTGACAGGCAATTTGAATAGTGGGGACTTAGCCATGGATGGCAACCTGTACTTGGAGATTTGTCAAATTTGCGACCCGTGCACTATCTGTTCGTTCAAGGCGAATACGAACTTCGACAACGCGTGTATCTGCCTGCACTGCTGGATCCGTTCCAAGTACATCCTGTTTGCCAATCTGGAGTCCCACTCGCTCGACGGTGCCGGATAAGTTTCCCCTAAAACCGCTGCTTGTGACAGTGGCTTTTTGCCCGGCATGGACGCGCTGAATATCTGTTTCGTAGACTTCGGCGACTACATACATTTGGTCTGTAGTTCCTAGGGCGAGAATACCTTTTGGATTTAAGACTTCACCAGGACGACTATAGACCTTGAGAACGCGCCCATTGCGCGGAGCGTGCACATAGGCAGTGGCCAAGTCAGCACGGGCTTCAGTAACGGCAGATTGGGCATCATTTACCCGCGCTTGAGCCAAGGCCACATCAACAGGTCGAACTTCTGCCACGCTCATCAGCATAGAAGCGGATTGACGCTGTTGTTCGCGCAACCGCTCGACATCTAACCGCTTGCTGTCAAATAGGGAATTGGAGACAGCGCCCTCTTTAAATATCCTGGAATAGCGATCAAGTTCGGTGTTTGCAAGGGCCAGTTCCGCTTTAAGGCGAGCTACGGTAGCGCGCTGAGCCTCGATATCGCCACGCTTAGCTCCGGCACGAACTTGTTTGAGTTGGGCCTCAGCTACACGCAGACCACTCTGGGCACGTGCAAGGGCGCTCAAGTATCGGTTTTCGGTGCTGATGACGGCGAGAAGTTGCCCAGCCTTGATACTATCGCCCTCTTCTACCAAAAGTCGCAAGATGGTTTTTTCCAAAACTGCCACGGTTCCGGTGGTCGGAAAAACATTGACCACTTGCCCCTGTGGTTCAAGGCGCCCCAAAGAAGTAATCACCTGTGCTTCGGGTTGCGGCTGTGCTTGGACGGCGTTGATGTTGGGTTTTTGGGCAAGTAGGGTAGTAAAGCCCAGCCCCCCCGCGCCAAAGCCACAGGCCAAGGCGATCAGAATGAATAGGCTTCGCGTGGGTTTCATGGGCAATGCTATTAGGGTTTAGGGTGCAAGAGTGCTTGCTGGACGACTTTTAGTAAGGCGGTGCGGGAGGAATTCAGGAAAAAATGGTTGCCTTGAAACAGATGCTGGGTGAAACGCCCTACCGTTAACTCCTGCCAGCGGGCAAGGTCAGGCTCGCGTACGATCGTATCTTGCAGTCCACCGAGGGCGGTAATGGGACAACCGAGCGGAGCCACCGGAGAGTAGGTGTAGGTCTCCAGCAGGGTAAAATCAGCCCGGAGTAGAGGTAAAAAAATTTTCATGAGTTCTGGGTCTTTGAGCAGTTGTTGAGGAATACCGCCATAGCGGTAACAGAGTACATCCAAGAAGCGGTGATCGGGCAAGTTGTGAACGGGTGGCGGGTCGGTCAACTGCACCTGAGGTCCATGGCGACCTGAGGCAAAGAGATGGATTGGTTCGCGGTGGTAGTGCTCCCGGAGATAGCAACTGAGCGCAAATGCAATCAGTGCCCCCATACTGTGCCCAAAGAATGCAAAGGGTTCGTCGAGGTAGGGGTGCAAGACCGGAGCTAGGGCAGTGAGTAAATCTTCTAATCGGGTATAGGCTGGCTCATCCAAACGCCCTTCGCGCCCAGGAAGTTGCACCGGACACACCTGTATGTTAGGGGCTAGGTTTTTTGTCCATGTCTGATATATTGAAGCTCCCCCTCCAGCATAGGGGAAGCAGAATAGGCGTAATCTTGGATGACTGTCAGCTTGAGGTAAGTGTAACCAGCGCGGCACAGGAGTAATCATTGACAACGCTCATGATGTGGATAAAAACTATCTAAAAATTTCTTTCGTTATTGCCTTTTGCTGTTGTTTCTGGGCTTTATCATTGCGCCACATTTCGCGTCTTTCCAGGAAGGTATCGCGGCCCACGATTAGAAAGACAAAGGTGAGGATAATTAAACCTGGAAACGTATAAAAACGAAAGATGAAGGACAGGGCAAGGATGATGAGTGACAAATTAATGCCCACTCCAACATAGGCAAGGGCTTTTGCTGTGCCACTTTGTTTAGAGGCTTTTTCAATCATGACGAAAATGAAAGCGTTAGACTGTGAGACGGCATCCAGTAGATTTCTCATGAAATAACTCCTTTGTTGGTGGTGTGAATGTTAGTAAACCCAAGGGATGAGACGACCGGGAGTTTGTTTGCGGTATTGCAAATAGTTGTCGCCAAAGGCTCCCACGAGAAGTTTTTCTTCAAAACGAGTTCTGATGTCGTGGGTGATGAAGTTCGCCAGGAACTGCAACAAGAACCCCAACTGCGGGACAATCAAAAATGAGCCCAAAAATAAAAGATGAAAAGCGGTATAGAGTGGGTGACGAACTAAACCATAGGGACCAGCAGTAACGAGTTGATGGCCTTTCTCAATATGACCATAGAGTCGCCAAGAGCCAAATACCCAGAATGCAGAGATTTTCATGGTTAGCGCAACGGCAATACAGAGCACACCAGCCAACTGCAAAGTGAGAGAAGGCTGCAATACAAAAGGCCCCGCCGAAGCGGGATTGAACCACCAAAACCAAAGCAGAATATAAAAAGCTCCGTAGGTAATGCTACTAAAGAAATAGACAATATCAGCAGCTTTAGTCTGGTAAATATTTTGGGTGGCGACAACAGCGCCAGTGGTAGGCTTGAGCACTGCGGCTTCCTGGTTTTGGAGCTGGCGTTTACGACGGCGGACGACAGAACCATTGGTGATGAGTAACCAATAAAACACATGGGCGGCACAGAGAAAAGCTTTGACATCAACATCGGATAGTGGCATGGGCGTTCTCCTAAATAGAGAGGATGTTAGGCAAGGATAGTTACGGTCGAATGGCTTAGGCTCGCGGCGAGCGCCAAGCCAAGCTCGGTAACCCGAGGTTCGCGCACGATGGTGTAGTGGTTTCCCATGATAACCTGTACATCTAAAACCTGGATGAGGGCGCCCCAATCCAGGTCTAAAGTTACAGGAGCATCAGCGGGCTGGTCACTGGCTCGCAATAGGGTCACAGCCCCCGGATAGGGGCGCGGTTGATAGGCTTCCACCGCCCGCATCGTGTTCTTGAACACTGTCAAAAGCTGCTCAATCTGGGTTGTTTCAGCATCTTGTGGCACTAGATTAAGGCGCTTTGCCTCTGCTAAGACCTGCGCGCTGTACGCCGTCGGTTCCAGACCCGCAAAAGTGATCGTGGTGTTAGGCTCGGCTTGGCCCTCTAAGTCTTGAATAAACCAGGTGGCAAGGGTGCTCTCTTCCAAATCCAGATGCGACAACGGGGCGGGACAGTCAATAAGTACAAGACTCGCTACCTCTTCTCCTTCTGCCCACAGTTGCTGTGCAATCTCGTAGGCAATCACACCACCTGAAGACCAGCCTCCTATATAATAAGGACCGACGGATTGGGCGGTGCGAATGGCCGTCCGGTAATGGTTAGCCATGTCCTCAATCGTGGTGGAGGGGATGGTTTTCCCGTCCAGACCTTGGGCTTGTAGACCGTAGAAGGGGCGCTCTGTGCCGAGGTGGCGCGCCAAATCCCGGTAGCAGAGGACGTTTCCTCCAGCCGGGTGGACACAGAAGAAGGGGGAGGTTTTCCCATGGGGTTGGATATTCACCAAGGGGGAATGGCGCGGCGCTAGGTGCCGTTCACGCAGCGCCGTAGCTAAATAGCTTATTGTTGCGCCTTGTAGGAGCGTTGCTAAGGGTAAGCTCTGACCAAAAACTTTTTGAATCTGGGTCATTAGTCGAACAGCGGAAATGGAACTTCCGCCCAATTCAAAGAAATTATCGTGAATTCCAGGCTTTTGGACATTCAGAATTTCTTGCCACAGGTTCGCTAGTTGCTCCTCCAGTGCATCTCGGGGAGCCAAGGCAGCTTCGGGGGGTGTGCGTTGCTGCTGGGTGGGGAGGGGGAGGGCATTGCGGTCTACCTTACCGTTGCTATTAAGCGGGAGTTGATCGAGCAGTAAGAAGTGGGTTGGCACCATGTATTCAGGAAGTAAGCGCTGTAGGTAGCCGCGAAGCAGTACTGGCAGTGCCTGAGCTTTTTCCCTGTCTATCGGAACAATGTAGGCGACCAACTGTTTTTCAGCCTCCCCCAAAGCAGCAACATTCACCGCTTTGACCTGGGGGTGGTGTATCAGGGTGGCCTCAATTTCCCCAAGTTCAATCCGGTAGCCACGCACTTTAACCTGGAAATCTTCGCGCCCTAGAAACTCAATCTGACCGTCGGGCAAAAAGCGTCCGAGGTCACCTGTACGGTAAAGCCGTTCTCCTGTTGTAGGGTGGTGGAAGAAACTGGCCTGAGTTTTGGCCTCATCGTGCCAATATCCCAGAGCAAGACCACTCCCACCAATGTAGAGTTGGCCAGGAACCCAGGTCGGACAAGGTTCGAGTTGGTCATTGAGCACATAGAAGCGTTGGTTACTAAGTGGTCTGCCGTAGGGAATCGTTGTCCAGTAGGGTTCGACCTGCTTAATGGGGTAAAAGATTGACCAAATCGAGGCCTCAGTGGCTCCACCGAGGCTGATGACCTGGATCGTAGGCACCAGCGCTTTGATCTGATCTGGGAGTGTGACCGGTATAAAGTCACCGCTCATCAGCACCAGCCGCAGTTGCTCAGGCAAGGAGCCCAGACGGTTGCCACAGTATTCAATGAGCATCTTCATTAAGGGAGGCGCCGAGTTCCAGATAGTGATACCTGTATGGTGGAGAAGTTCGGCCCAATGGGCGGGGTCACGGGTCCCTTGGGCATCGGGGATCACTAGGGCAGCCCCAGCCGCAAGAGCACCAAAAATGTCATATACTGAAAGGTCAAAACTCAGGGAGGAGATAGCAAAAATGCGGTCTTGGGGCTGGACATTAAAACGCTGATTGATATCCAAAATCGTATTGAGCGCTCCCTGGTGGTCAATCATCACCCCTTTGGGACGACCTGTAGAGCCAGAAGTGTAAATAACATAGGCAAGGTCACTGGGAGTTTGGGCGGGGGGTAGCGGCATCGTATTTAGCCCAGGATTTAGAGCATCTACGGCAAAAACGTGGACATTGAGCGGCCATTCTAAGGATGCAAGCAGCGCGGACTGGGTAATCACAAAGCGGACACCACTGTTTGCCATTAAGTAGGTGCGGCGCTCATCCGGGAGGCTGGGGTCAATGGGCAAGTAGGCAGCTCCTGCTTCCAAGACCCCCAAGACCCCAGCGATCTGTTCCCAGCCCTTTTCCATGACGATGGCAACTAAGGTATTGGGTTGGACTCCTAGCGTGCGTAGTTTTTGACCTATATAAATGGCATAGTCTGCGAGTTCCCGATAGGTGAGTGTTCGCGTGGTTGTGATCACAGCCGCTTCTGTTCCCTGAGCAGCGACTTGGGCATGAAAAAGCTCGTGGAGTAGCGTCGGGGGGAAAGGTAGAGCAGTTTGGTTATAGGCAGTTTGAAGTGCTACTTGGTAGGCAGGTAGAAGTTGCTGGCTGGGGCTTCGCCAGGGGAGATCAGAGTGAGCGAGGCACTGAATAAAGCCTAGATAAGCTGCCCACATATCATCAATCAGCCCGCTAGGAAATGCTTCTTCGACCACATCCCAGACTAGAATCAGTTCGTCACGTTCCTCACTCACTTGATGATCAAGTAGCACAAAGGGTGTTTGTAGCCCGCTATAGACAGTACTTCCTAACCTGGCCGCCACCTGCCCATCGCGCAGACCAACACCAATGGCGCTGGCAAAGGTAACAGGCATGGTTGCCCGGGAAAATTCCCCCTTATGTCGGTTCAGTTCCCCTTGTACAGCCACACCGCCAACCAGACCGTGTTCGAGGTCATTCCACAATTGGTGCTGCAATCGGCGAACTTGCTCACTGAAGGGTTCACGGGCGCTATTGTCCACTTCAAGAAGAATCGTTGCGCTACAATTGCCTGTAACTTGGAAGACCTGGGGGTGAAGTGGAAGGCGGTTAAAATAGAGGACGTTGAGCGTAAAACGTGAGTTTTTATTCCAGGTGGTAAGGATGGTGTTGTAGACGGCGGCAAGTGTAGTCGCGGGAGTGAGACTTGCAGTACGGGCACGGTCTTTAAACTGTTGCCACGTGTCTTGATCCAGACGGCTGATGCGTCGGGTGAAGGTGGGGCGAGTTATCGTGCCAGGCGTTTTGGCAAGGGGAAGTTCGGGGGCAGGCGGTAGGGTGTCGAGCCTTTGCCACCAATAATCATGGGAACGCTGGTAGCCCTCAGAATCCTTGAGACGCAGCGCAGCCAGAACATATTCCCGGAAGGTGAAGTCCAAGGGGGGAGCCGTATGCTCTGGCTCATGGTAGAATTGGGACAACTCCTGGAAGATAATTGCACTACTCCAGGCATCACAGATGATGAGGGCAATGCTGTTATGGATGCGGTAAGTGTGTTCATCCAGCCGGTGAATCACCACCTCAAAAAGGGGCCAACGGTCTAAAGCGGGGCCATGATTGGACATCGCTTCGCGAACCATGAGAAGTTTTGATTGGGCAAGAGTAGGCTCAATTTCACGTAAATCCACCACGGTTGCTGTAAAGGGTGGAACCGTTTCTAAGACGCGCTGCTGTTCCCCTTCGATCACTGCCCGCATCATCGGGTGCCGTTCCACTAACCGCTGCCAGGCTCGGTTAAGTCGGTCTACATCCAAGTCCACAACTTCTAGCTCAGTGTAGTAGTGTGCAGCAACACGACCCAACTCAAAAAATTCACCTTGACCAAGGGCGTAGGCTTGCTGTAAGTCGGTAAGTGGAAAAGAGGCAAAAGGATCAGGAGCAGTTTCTGGCTGAGGCGGTGGGAGCAGGGCTAAAAGTTCAGATTTATGGGCAAGGAGTCCATCGCGGAGGCTCGGAGTCAAGGCTCCTTTGGGAGCGCGATAGCGTAGGCGGTCGCCTTCAACCCAGAGTTGTACACCCTGTTGTGCTAAGTCAGCCAGTAGTTCGGTTGCGGTCATTGGGGTTCTCCAAAATAATTCCAGGTCATAGTTCGCCATCCTCCCAGTCATTGCTACCATCGGGTTGCGTAAGGAGTTGTGGCAAAAGTTTTTGGGTGAGTTCGCGCACCGTGGGGTCTTGGAGGAAAAGCGCCATGGGCACCGCTAGCCCCAAATCGGCTTCTAGGCGACTGCGCAACTCGACAGCAACCAGAGAGTCCATGCCCAAGGTGAGTAAAGGCTGGTCTAGGGTAAATTTTTCCAGAGGTAAGCGAAGTACAGCTGCCACCAGTTGATACAAGTAGGTTTCCAAAGCTGTGGAACGTTCATCTGGAGGCTGTTGGAGCAGTTCCGACCGAGTTAGACGTACATCGACAGAAAGTGCGGCTATAGGCTTTGGCCGGAAACCCTGCACCGTAAGCAACACATTGCCAACATCGTCCAGTAGCTGTACTTCTCCTGCAAAATCACCATCCACAGCTTCAACTGTGGCCTGCGCCCAGAGTACTTCACCTTTTTGGGGCAGGCGATAGCAGATGAGCTGATGCAACCCTAAAGGTAAACGCAAACTACCGCCACCACTATGGGCGGTTTGGGGGAGTGCTGCTGCCAGTACTTGGAAACACGTATCGAGTAGTGCGGGATGAAGTGCATGGATAAAGTCTGCTTGTACGATGGCGGTAAAGGTCAGACGCGCTAACGCTGCACCATTACGTCGCCAAAGTGTTTCTATTCCTTGAAAAGCTGAACCATACTCCAGCCCCCAACTGCGTAAAACCTGATAGTAACTACTCCCGGAGAACTGCTCAGGATAATTTTGGCTTATGGTGATCGGCTCTGGTACTGTCATGGTGGGAGCCATGTTGACTTCGCCCTTTGCCAAGATGTTCCAAGTGCCTTCATCGGCTTGAGCAAGTTGGAAGCCGAAGCGGTCAGCAACTAAGGGACTGAACACCATCTGCACTGTCTGGGATTCGACTTCTGGCAGATAGCTTACCTGGGGAAACTCTAGTCGGTTGATTACCGGGATACCCGTGCCTAGCACCTGTAGCGCAGCAGTACGTACCATGTCTATAAATAGTGCTACGGGCAAAACCATCCTGCCGCGAATACGATGGTCGCTCAGATATGGGAAACTGGCCTTACCCAAATCTAATTCCCAAAAATAGGTTTGAAGTTGGAGTGAAGAGCAAAGGGCGCGTCCCAGAAAATGCCGGGGGGGAGCAGAAGCTTCGGTCGAAATTGGCGTGGGTAGCCAGTAACGCTCATGGTTCCAAGGATAGGGAGGCAGGGTAATGGCCGTACCCCCTTGGGGATAAAGCGCAGCCCAATTCACCCTGCACCCCAGCATGTAGAGCTGGGCAAGTGCTTCGAGCATGGTCTTTTGTTCGGGTTTATCGCGCCGCAACGAGGCAAGAATTGTCCCCGGTTGGTCTTGGAGTCCTTGGCGGATGGCACCACTCAATACGGGATGAGGTCCGATTTCAATAAAGACGCGATAGCCTTGACCAATCAATTCTGCCATGGCTTGATCAAATTGGACAGGCATACGGATATTTTTCGCCCAGTAGCTACCGTCGAAAGCCTCTCCTGACAAAGCTTGTCCGGTAACGGTCGAGAAAATTGGCAAGTGGGTAGGGATAGGCCTAAGCTTTTGCAGTACATCCTGTAGCGGCGTTTGATAGGGTGCCATCTGTTGGCTGTGAAAAGCGGCATTAACTTGCAGTAGTTTTGTGAAAATACCCTGAGTTTGAAGCTCTGTCAGAAATGTTTGGAGGGCTTGCGCTTCACCGGAGATGGACACAGCAGTGGGACTATTGATGGCAGCAATCGTGAGCTTATCTGCATAAGAAGCTAGATACTGTTTGACTTCAGCCAAAGGGCATTCCACGGCTGCCATCTGCCCTTGACCTGTGGCTGCTGCCATCAAACGGGAACGGTGATATACAACACATAGAGCATCGGCTAAACTTAACGCTCCGGCCACATGGGTGGCTGCCACTTCACCAACACTGTGACCGACCACAGCGACAGGTGAGATCCCCCAACTTTCCCAAAGTCTGGTAAGCGCTATCTGCAGGGCAAAAAGTATAGGTTGAGCAATGGCAGTTTCATGAAGGCGAGAAGCTTTTTCGCTAGCGGTCAGTTCGGAGAGCAGAGACCAGTTAGCTAAGGGTTGTAGTATACGATCACATTCTTCTATGGCTTGTCGGAAAATGGGTTCTTCGTTAAGTAACTGTCGTCCCATTGCCCAAGTTTGAGCGCCTTGTCCACAGAATACAAATACTGGACCTGAGGAATTTGATATAGCGTGTGGTGTGGTTGGCTTTTCTGCCAGGTACTGAGCACACTCAATTGGGGAGCTGCCAACTACAGCTAGCCGATAGGGATGATGGCTGCGATGGAGACTGGCAGTGTAACTATGGTTTTGGAGGGATGCTTGATTTTGGAGAACCTCACTGTGCGCAATGGCTAATTTGGTAAGAGCTTCTGGACTTCTAGCCGAAAGGGGTAAAAGATAGTGCGTACGTGAAGGATGCGTGGAACGTCGGTATTGGGGTGCTTTTTCTAAAAGAGTATGGGCATTGGTACCCGTCAAGCCAAAGGAGCTTACGCCACCCACCTGATGCTCAGTCCACGGCGTAAGCTTTGTTGGAATCTGGGCTGGAATCCTTTCCAAATCAAGATGGGGGTTGAGTTGGGTAAGGTGTAAATGAGCGGGTATTGCTTCATGTTTGAGTGCCAGGATGACCTTTAGCAGACCCGCCATCCCTGCTGCTGCTTCGAGGTGACCAATATTTGTTTTTACTGACCCCAAATAAAGTGGTGCTATCCGCCCTTTCCCAAAGACTTCTGTTAGTGCCCCGACTTCGATGGGATCGCCAAGGGGAGTCCCTGTGCCATGAGCCTCAATATAGCCCACTTCATGGGGTTGAAGCTGGGCATTATGCAGTGCTTCACGCAGGAGCGCCTGTTGTGCTGGACCATTAGGTGCTGTCAGACCACTGCTCCGACCATCATGATTGACTGCTGTACCCCGCACTACTGCCTGAATAGTGTCCCCTGCGGCCAATGCATCTTTGAGCCGCTTGAGAACGACTACGCCACATCCCTCACCTCGCCCATAGCCATCAGCGCGGGCATCAAAGGTTTTACAACGACCATCAGGCGCGATTGCCCGGGCCTTGGAGAGGGCAATAGAACCTTGGGGCGAGAGGATCAGATTCACGCCACCTGCTAATGCAAGGTCGGATTCCCCTCGACGTAAACTTTGGCACGCCAGGTGTAATGCAACGAGCGAGGAGGAGCAGACCGTATCCACTGCCACACTAGGGCCGCGCAAACCAAAAACATAGGAGAGACGACCTGCAATGACACTATTGCCATTTCCCGTAGTGGCATAGGGATCAATATTGATGGGGTCAGCAAGCATTTGGAGCTGAGTATAATCATTATTCATCACCCCCATAAAGACACCTGTGCGGCTCCCTGTCAGCGTCTCAGGAACAAGATTGGCATATTCCAAAGCTTCCCAGGTGACTTCAAGTAAGACCCGTTGTTGCGGATCCATCGTCTGTGCCTCACGGGGTGAAATCCCAAAAAACTGCGGGTCAAACTGGTCTGCCCCTGTAATAAATCCACCCTCGCGGGTGTACATCTTGCCTGGAACGTCTGGGTCAGGATCATAGTACTGGTCTAAACTCCACAGTTCTGGGGGAACTTCGGCAATGGCATCCCGACTTTCAGCCAATAGTTCCCAAAAGAGTTCAGGTGTATTTGCTCCCCCCGGAAATCGGCACCCCATCCCAATAATGGCGATAGGAGTATGATCTTGACCCTCAACTTCGGCGAGGCGCGTCTGCATATGCTCTAGGGCGAGGAGTGCCCGTTTGAGCGGGGAAAGTTGTTCGATCCGGACAGTGTTGTCGTTCATGTCAAAACGGCCGCGTCCCTCTGCGTGGTGTAAAACCCGAGGCCCGAATGCCCTGATTCGAGGGTGAACAGGCTGGAATGACGGGCTGTCATCCGGGAGGCGCAGATGCATCTCTTATGTCCACAATGAATCGGGACGATTGACTTGTCAAGTTTCTCGTCCGATCGCGGCTGTGTTGTTGGCGACAGTGGTCTGTGCTGCCCAGGTGATAGGGCCCCAGCCCCCGGGCGCTGTTCGAGACCGCTGCGCGCTGTGACGGCGCTGCGTCCACGATCACCTGGGGCCTGGGTGTTGCACCTCTCAGGCGGCTGCGCTGAGCGATCCTCCATCTGCCAGTGCTCGTGCTGCTCCAACGGAACGCCAGCACGTCCTTCCGAACCTCGTTGATCAGCTCAGCGGCCTTGGGGAAGCGCTCCGCCAGCGAGGCGGCCAGGTCATCCCAGCGGCTGAGTATCTCAGCGGCGCTCTCCTGGTCGAACACCGAGCGCAGGTGAGTCGCATCTGTCAGGAGATTGACCAGCAGGTGCAGTCCTTCCTGATCACGGCGTAGAGGGCCTGGTCCAGCCGAAGACGGGTCTCGAGGATCGTGGGCAGGAAGCTGCCGGCCCGCAGTTACCGCAAGCGGAAGACCTTCGGTCTAGGGGGATCTGCAGCTCGATCCAGGGAAACGGGCCTGTCCACCCCTTGCAAAGTCAGCCGGAGCCAGTCGCCTGAGCTGCGCGGCCCACCCCGGTGACCGCCAGGAAAGATGACGCCTCTGCCGCCGATCAGGCGGCCATCACCAAGATAGCTGGTTTGATGTTGTTTTCCGGTGGTGGTGGATTGATCCAAACCACCTCGGGTTGTCGCCAGCA
>JBIKWK010000110.1:0-6970 GCA_044356375.1 Prochlorococcaceae cyanobacterium
GGAAGGTTTTGGGCTTACTCATGCCCCATTCTCTCGCCCGGATCCATTGCTGTCACTAGGATCTGGGCAGATTTGAGGCCGTCTGTGGAGAAGTGGGCGGTGGGGCTATGTGCGACAGGCTCCTAGCGGGGCTGGCTGGCGGCCAGCGGCGACTGGGGTGTGGAGCTGGAGAGCCTTGAAGCCGACCAGGATCACTGAATCCAACAGGTGCCTCCACTACAGGCTGCCTCGAATGTTGAGCTGGCAATTCCACCCCGACGAAGCCTTCGCCGCGATCCTGGACAGTTCGCTGAGCATCTGCATCGACCAACTAAGCGATCAGCTGGGCGATGAGACTGGCGATTTCCTGGACGATCAGCTAGCGGGAACGATCCCCGCTGCGAATTGTGGCTCCCTGGTCGGAACTCGAATCTGGGAACTGTTTGATCACAGCCAACTTCTGGGCGAACTGCAGAAATTGCTGGCGGCCCATCGATCAGTAAAGTTTTACATGCCAACTGATTATCATTTTCTCATTCTGCACGAAGTTCTGCAGCTGCAGATTAGCTACCATAATTATCGGGTCTCTGGCGGAGGCCAACCGCTTGAGTTCGGCGGTGTGTTGCTTAGCCATGTGGACTTTGATTTCGTAGCTGATTATTACTTCTGGGATGAAGATTTTTTGTTGGCTCCAGCTGTCATGACCAGTTTATCTGAGGAAGGCAAGAAGGCATTGGGCTTCAATCAAGAAACATTTGCCCTGGCGCAGGGGCTCAGGCCCCACCCACAGGAACTGGAGCTTAAAGAGATAGCTGTAGAAAACTATTCACCACAAAGCTACTACAAACAAGGAGAATGCTATCCCTATGACGAAGAGAGTCAAGAGTAAGCAAGAAGAAACGGCAATCAGCTGCTGCCTACAGGGTTGGGCCGTGGGATGGCCAGGACATTTTGCCAGGATAGCTTGTCGGTCTGAAGCTATTACCTGAATCTAATGCCAGAATCCTGAGGCTGAATCCTGGGCCCCAATCCAACATCTGACTCCATTGCCTGGCTGAATGACCCAGCTCTTCCTCTCCCACAGCTCAACGGACGACCCGTTCGTGCGCGACCTCCGCGCCGCCCTCGCCGATCACGGCCAGGAAGGCTGGATCGATTCGCGCCAGTTGCGCGGCGGCGATCCGCTTTGGCATGAGATTGAGCAGGCGATCGAAGCCGCGACGGCCTTTGCCGTGGTGGTGAGCCCGGCTGCGTTGCAGTCGCGCTGGGTGGGCAAGGAGCTGCGCCACGCCCTCAAGCTTCGCGAGCAGCGCGGCAAGGAGCAATTTCCCGTCTTCGCGCTGGCGCTTAATGGCACCAGGCTGGGGGTGCTGGAGGAATTCTTTGGCGAGGAGCCGGTTTACATCCCGCTCAGCAGTGATGCCGGCGGCATTGAGGCGGCGATCGATCCAATCCTCGTGGCCCTGGGCAGGCGTGATCCCGCCGATGTGGCGGCCTTGCCCCAGCCCCAGGCCGAGCCGCTGGAGGAGCTCGTGCTCGAACTCACCGACCTCAAGGTGCAGGAGCGTGATGGCCTGCGCCGCGCCACGGCCCGGGCCCGGCTGATCTACGAACCCGCCACGCCAGGCCAGCCCAAGGTCTACAGCGCCCAGAGCTGGCGGCTGGTGGCGCCGATCGGGCCGCTCGAAGCGGGTGAATTGCGCTGGTATCTGGAGCAATACGCGATCTGGCCGAGCCCCTACTTCAAAAGCCGGGCGCAACGGGTGGAGGAGAAGCTGGTGCAGTGGGGCCAACTGCTGCACGGCTCGGCACTGCCCTTGGCCCACAGCGCGAACGTGATGAATGCCTGGGCGAGGGTCGGCGACCAGGCCGGGCGTCGCTTCTCCGTGCAGGTGGATGCGTCACTCGAAGCCGGGGCGCTCGAAGCCGGGGCTCTGGATGCCGGCGCAGCCGAGGCCGGAGTACCCGAAGCTGAAGCCGCCAAAGCCCGCGAAGCCGCCAAAGCCCGCGAAGCCGCCACGCTCCTGCTCGGCCTGCCCTGGGAACTGCTGCACGACGGCAACAGCTACCTCTTCCAGAGCGCCAAGCCCACGCGAGTCCGCCGCCGGCTGCCTGGCACCGAAGGCTTCGGTGTGGCCGTTGTGGCTCCGCCGATTCGCATCCTGCTGATCACGGCCCGTCCCGACGACGAGGCCTGCGGCTACATCGACCACCGCTCCAGTGCGCTGCCGCTGGTGGAAGCAACGGAGGCGTTGCCGGGCCTGGTGAAACTCCACCTGCTCAGCCCGCCGACACTGCCCGAACTGCGCGCCGAACTGGAGCGCGCCCGCGACCAAAAGAGGCCTTATCACGTGGTCCACTTCGATGGCCACGGCGTGTATGACCCGAGCGTGGGCCTCGGCGGGCTCTGCTTCGAGCGGCCAGAAGACAGCAACAAGCTGGAGCAGCGCCGGCATGTCACCGTGTTCAGCAACGAGCTCGGCCCGCTGCTGCGCGATCACCGCATCCCGCTGGTCTGCCTCGATGCCTGCCAGAGCGCCCAGGCTGGCCAGGCCTCCGAGAGTGTGGCCTCGGCCCTGCTCAAGGTGGGCGTGGCCTCGGTGGTGGCGATGAGCCACAGCCTGCTGGTGGAAACCTCGCGCCGTTTCGTGGCGGCGTTTTACGGCGCCCTCGCCCGAGGCAAACGGGTGGGCGACGCCATGCTCGCCGGCCAGCGCCAACTCAAAGACGACAGCTTTCGTGGCCGCATCTTCGGCGCCGGCGAACTACGCCTCGACGATTGGTTTGTGCCGGTGCTGTACCAGGAAAAGGACGACCCGCAGCTGTTCAAATCCGCCCCCGCCAAGCAAACGCTGGCCGATTTCCAAGCTGCCCTAACGGCCCGCCTCGGCGAGCTGCCGCCGATCCCTGAAACCGGCTTCATCGGCCGCAGCAAGGAGTTGTTGGCGCTGCAGCGGTTGCTGCACCAAGAGCGCTATGCCATGGTGCGCGGCCAGGGCGGCGAGGGCAAAACGGCGCTGGCCGCAGAGCTGGCCCGCTGGCTGGTGCGCTCCCAGCAGATCCACCGCGCCGCCTTTGTGTCTGTGGAAACCCACAGCCACCGCGCTGCCGTGCTCGATGCCATCGGCCGCCAGTTAGTGGGGCCGGCTTACTCCGTGGCCACCTACGACAGCCTCGAAAAAGCCACCCTGCCCGTGGAGCGGGCGCTGGTGGAGCAGGCCACTTTGCTGGTGGTGGACAACATGGAGAGCCTGCTGCTGCCGCCCTACATCGACACCTCGCCAGCGCTGAGCGAGGAGGCCGGCCGGGAGCTGGCGGCGATCCTGCAGCTCTGCGCCCGGCTGAATGGCAAGGGCGATACGCGCCTGCTGTTCACCAGCCGCGAGGCGCTGCCGGCACCGTTTGCGGCGGGGCCGCAACAACGAGACCTTCGCCGGCTCGATCCCAACGACGCCGTGAAACTGGTGGAGCGGGCGCTGAATGCCGCCGCTGGTGCCGATGGCGCGGCCCTCGATGCCGCCCGCGAGCAGATCGAGCAGCTGGTGGAGGCCGTGCACGGCCACGCCCGCAGCCTGGCCTTGCTGGCGCCGGCCCTGCGCAGCCGCGGCGTGGAGGCCACCCGCACAGCGCTCGTGGAGCTGATGGAGGAAATGGAGCAGAAATTCCCCGGCAGCCGCGAGCAATCGCTCTTCGCCAGCGTGGAGCTTTCGCTGCGCCGCCTATCGCCTGAGAACCGGGAGCAGGCGCGGGTGCTTGTGGTGTTTCACGGCGGCGTCCAGTTGGGCGTATTGCGGCAGATGATGGGGTGGGAGGAGGCGGAGGTGGCGGCGCTGGCGGGCGAGTTGATCGCCACGGGGCTGGCGACGCCGAACCCCTACAACCACCTCAGCCTCAATCCCGCCCTCTGCCCCTACCTGCGCGGGCGGCTGGAGGGCACGGAGCGCGAGGCGCTGACAGCCCGCTGGGTGGAAGCGATGGGCGCCTATGTCCGGTTCCTCAATCAGCAGGAGAGCCAGAACGCCGAAGTGGCGGCGACGCTGACCGGGCTGGAGCTGCCGAACCTGTTTGCCCTGCTCGATCTTGTGCAACGCCAAGAGGATGCGGAGGCAACGATTGCTCTGGCCACGTCGCTCTACAGCCTGCTCTCGATGCTCGGCAAACCGCGGCTGCTGGCGCGCCTGGGACAGGTGCGCGATGCCGCAGCCAAGGAGCTGGAAAGAACGCTGGGCGACAGCTGGAATCACGCCCGCTTCGAGGCGACGCGGACCCGCATCGAGCAGCAGCTTGCCGGCGGGAAGTTGCGCGAGGCGTTGGAGGGCGCACAGGCTTTGCTCCAGCGCACCCAGTCGGCGGGCGAGCAGGCCTATGCCAACGCCGATTACGACCTGGCGGTGGCCTGCTTCCTTCTGGCCCGCGTGTTGAAGAAGGTCGGAGGATCGGAACAGGCTCTGCCGCTGCTGATCGATGCCCGCCAGCGCTTCGAGGCCGTCGCCAAGGAGCGCCCCGGCCGAGGAGCGGAAGGGATGGCGTCCGTCTGCCTCACGGAGCAATGCGCCTGTCTGCTTTATCTGGGCCGGCTCGACCAGGCGGCGGCGGCCTACGAAGAGGCCATCCAGTGCGCCGAGCAACGCGGCGACGCCCGAAGTTTTGCCCTGAACAAAAGCCAGCTTGGGAACGTCCGCCAAGCTCAGCGCCGCTACCCGGAGGCGCTGGCGGTCTATGCCGAAGCTCGCCAGCGGTTCACCGCTTTGGACGAACCAGGCTCCGTCGCCACGAGCTGGCACCTGACCGGCATGGTGCATCAACAGGCGGGCCAGCCGCAAGCAGCGGAGGATGCCTACCGCAAATCGCTGGCGCTCAATGTGCGGCTCGGCGATGTCGCCGCGCAGGCGAGCACGCTCAATGAACTAGGCAACTTGTATGACGATGTCCTCGATCGCCCGGAGGATGCCGCAGGCTTCTACCGCCAAGCTGTGGCCAAGTCCGTCGAGAGCCGCGACTTGGCCAAGGAAGGCACCAGAAGAAGCAATCTCGCAATCACCTTGCGCAGGCTCCGACGTCTAGACGAAGCACGGCAAGAAATCCGCAGAGCGATCGAATGCAAAACACAATTCGGCCACGCTTCTATGCCGTGGACGTCTTGGTCCATCCTCGCCGACATCGAGACGGACACCGGCAACGCCGCCGCCGCCGCCGCTGATGCGAAGGGCAAGGCCATCGCCTGCTACCTCGCCTACCGCCGCGACGGCGGCGAGAACCACCACCCCGCTGGCCGCCTCAGCCTCGCCGTAACCCAGGCCCTGCGCAGCGGCGAGTCGGCCCAGTCCGCCACCCTCCTCCAGCAACTCGCTGCGGATCCCGAGTCCACGGAGCTCCTGCCCTTCATCGGCGCCCTCCAGGCCATCGTCGCCGGCAGCCGCGACCCCGCCCTCGCCGATCAGCCGGAATTGGACTTCAGCATGGCCGCCGAAATCCTCTTGCTGATTGAAAGCCTTGGAGGAGATAAGGGGTGAAGCTGTGGGGTGAAGTCGCGGGCTGAAATCAGGGGAGGCTGAAACTACGGGCTGAAATCGGGAGCTAAAGCTGCGGGCTGAAACTACGAACTGAAACTACGGGCTGAAACTGCTTGCTAAAACTACGAACTAAAACTGCAGGCTAAAACTACGAACTGAAACTGCGTAAATTAGTTAGCGCTTATGCCTTGCGCAAAGCTTTCCAGAGTTGAGCTGGCCAGGGTAATCGAGCCCGCTGAATTATCCATGAGGATGCCTTCTGGGCCAGCCTGAGTTCGTCTTGGGGCGCGGCAAAGCTATCCTGGCCTGGGGCGGAGGCTCGCTTTTTCAGGTCTTGGGCGCTGGGCAGGCTGAAGAACAGCGATCAGGCCAACGGCCGACCCTTCCAGGTCCAACCGCGGCCGCTGAGGGTGCGCCACACCGACACCGGGCCGATGGCGGCCACCACCAGGCCACCGGCTCCCATCAGCCACCAGTAGTTGAGCGGCATCTGAAACTGGCGGCGGATCCACAGGCGCAGCACCAGTTGCAACCCGATGCCCGCCAGGGCGAGGGCCAGGGCAGCCAGCAGCAGCAGCCGCTGGCCGGGCAATCCCGTAGGGGCGAGCAGCGCGGCGGCGAGTGCCGCAGCCGGCGTCAGCAACCAGGGGCCGCCGAACATCAGCAACACCACCGCAGAGGCCGCCAGGGCCCTGGCCACATCGCCATCGAGGCCCAGCAGCCAGTTCTTTGTCCAGCCCTCCCAGAGGCAGGCGAAATCGCTATACATGCGCAGCTCGAGCGCATCCAGCCCCAGCAGGTAGCGCAGGCGATGGCCGCCTTGCTTGATCCGCCGCGCTAGGGCCAGGTCTTCCACCACCTCCGCCGCCAGGGCCCGGTGGCCGCCGATCGCCGTGTAGGCGCTGCGGCGAAACAGCATGAACGGCCCGGCAGCGAAGGCCACGGCGCTGGCGGGATCATTGGCGGCTTCGATCGGAAAGCCGAGCCCCAGCAGGCTGGCCATGATCGGCTGCACCATCCACTCCTCCAGGCAGCCGCAGCTCAGCCGCGGCGCCAGGCTGAGCAGGTCTGCCCCGTCGGTGGTGGCCTGGGCCAGGGCGCGCCGCAGGGCGGCCGGCTGCAGACGCACATCGGCATCCACAAACAGCACCCATTCGCTCACCACCTGCTCCATGGCGCGGCTACAGGCCCAGTTCTTGCCCACCCAGCGCTCGCCCACCGGCCTGGGCCCGGCATCAAGCAGTTCAAAGCGGGGTTGCGCGGCGCCGCAGGCCGCTGCCGCCTCCAGGGCGATCGCCACCGTGGCATCGCTGGAGCGATCGTCCACCAGTAGCAACCGCCAGTCGCCGCAGGGGTCTTCGCTGCGTAAAACACTATTAAGACAGGCGGCGATGTTGGCCGCTTCGTTGTAGGCGGGCACCACCACAGTGAGCGAGGTGTTAGCTAGGGCCACGGCCGCCTCAGCTGCCAACTCCGGC
>JBIKWK010000044.1:0-23367 GCA_044356375.1 Prochlorococcaceae cyanobacterium
TCCAGAAGCTGCTGGCGCCGCTGACGCTGGGCTCTGCGATCAGCCGATGCCGAGCGCTCCACAAAAGGAACATTCCAAATGAGTCAACAAACACACTAGGAGTAACAGGATTGACGAGTCAACGCGGGTATCCGCGACAGTTTCGGTCGCAACACGAATCGCCCGCGCCGACTGGGATGCCTACGAACGCTCCTGGGACTTCCAATCCCTCCCCCTCCTGACAGCTTCCTCCGATCCCGCCCCCACCATCGAATCCAGCTATACCGCCTGGATTGCCAACAACAAACAAACCATCGCCGAGATGAAGCGCTTGGAGGAGGAGAACAACCGCCTCTTCATCGACGCCTACGGCCTCCAGGAGGAACTCACTCCCGAAGTGCCGATCGAGCAGATCACCCTCACGGTGAATCCCGCCTACCGCTACGGCGGCAATCTCACTGAAGACGAACTCTGGATTCGCTTCCGCCAGGACACGATCAAGGAATTGTTGTCTTATGCCACCGGCTGCATGATGGGCCGCTATAGCCTCGATCACCCCGGCCTGATCCTCGCCAATGCCGGCGACACCTTGGAGAACTACGTCGCCAAAGTCGGCAAATGTAGCGACGCAGTCGCCTTCCAGCCCGACCGCGACGGCATCATCCCCGTGCTCGATGGCGAGTGGTTTGAAGACGACATCGTTGCCCGCAGCCGCGAGTTCCTGCGCGTCTGCTTCCCCGCCAGCTCCCTCAACACCGATCTGGCCTTCATCGAAACCGCCCTCGGCAAAGACCTCCGCAAATACTTCTGCAGCGACTTCTACAAAGATCACCTGCAAACCTACAAAAAACGTCCGATCTACTGGCTGGTGCAGAGCCCCGCTGGCCCCGCCAAAGGTGGTTTTTCATGTCTGATCTACCTGCACCGCTACACCAAAGACACCCTCAACCTGGTGCTCAACAACTATTTCCGCCCCTACCTGCAAAAACTGGAAGCCCGGCAAGCCCAACTCGGCCTCGATCAGCTCAACGACGCCCTACCCAGCCGCGAGCGCACCGCCGCCCGCAAGGAGGCCGAGAAGATCACCAAGGTGCTCAAGGATTGCCAGGCCTGGGAACAGGATTCGCTGCTGCCCCTGGCCCAGCAGCGCATTGAGCTGGATCTCGACGACGGCGTGAAGGTGAACTACCTCAAACTCCAGGACGTGCTGGCGCCGATTCCGGGGCTGGCGGCGAAGGAGGAGTGAGGTATTATGCAAAAAAACAATTCAATGGGTTCGAATGAATGACGAAAGCAGTCGCAGCAGAACCATCTGATTCATACTATCTCTCATCAATTACGGTCAACAATTTCAAGTCCCTAGATAATTTCGCGATATCTTTGTCAAGTTTCTCATGCCTGATTGGCCTTAATGGATCCGGGAAGTCTTCCATTATTCAGTTTATAGGTTTTCTTTGTCAGCAGATGCAAGGCGATATCGATAGATGGCTGGAGGACAGGCAATGGAGGGGATCCGATCTCCACTGCAAGCTCAACACTCAAAAGAACATAATCTTTAAGGTTAATCTTTCCAATAACTTGGGTAATGATATCACCTGGGAAGCAAGTTTTAACACCGATCTAAGGCGCTGCACTTCTGAGAAGGTCACCCAAGGTGGCTTGACTCTCCTCTCCATAGCAGACCGTAAGTTGACATTGCATAAAGATAGGGACTCAACTGTCCCACCAGTCTCTGGCCAGCAGATAATCTTTGATTATCAAGGCTCTGTTTTGTCGCAGCTTAATGAGTCACTACTAAAGCACTTTCATCAATCAATATCTCTTTTAAAATCTTTCTTTCTCAAGACTCATAGTCTTGAGCTTTTGTCTCCATCTCGCCTGAGAAAGCGTTCTCGAACTTCGCAAGGTGGAATAGGGGTTGGAGGCGAGCAAATGTCAGCAGTGCTTTATGATATGAGTCGAGTTAAGAGGAAGAATGTTGTCAGTCTCCTGAAAAATGTCTATCCTCGTTTAGCGGATATTGACGTAAAGAGTCTTGCTGCGGGATGGAAAGAGCTGAGTGTTATTGAAAACTACCTTGACAATTCGTTCACGATTGGAGCTCGCCACATTAACGATGGCTTCCTTCGCTTCTTGGGGATTATTTCACAATGCAAATATGATCAAGGCTTTATTTTGTTTGATGAGATTGAGAATGGCGTCAACTCAGAGCTTGTTGAGTTTCTTCTCGATTTTCTTGTTAGCCGGAGCGGCCAAGTACTTGTGACAACACATAGTCCGATAATTCTCAATTACATGGAAGACGATGTGGCAGTCGAGGGTGTCATCTACATTTATCGCAAAGCGGACGGACGCTCTGCATCAATTCGCTTTTTTGATATACCATCAATGAGAAAAAAGCTAGAGGTTATGGGGCCGGGCGATGTTTACCAAGATACCAGGCTGGCAGATTTAGCTGATGAGCTTACCAGTGTTGGCGTTAGTCTCTGATTTCTATGTACCTCGTTCTTAGTGGTGAAGGGCCATCAGACTTAGGAACGTCTCAGCCTGGCCCGATAGCTTGGCTACTTGATATTTACATCGCACAACGGATCGGTTATTCACTGCTAGATACGCGTGGGTCATTTATATTTGTTTCAGAAGGCGAGCTTGCTAAAATCGCCAAATCTCTGAGTACACCACTGCGAGGGAAAAAGGCTGACTCCAGTTACCTGGCTAACGAAACGCGCTTTTTTTACAAGAATGCAAGAGCTCTTGGGCATTGGATTGGGCAGCAGAAGTTTGATGCGCCAGTGCTGGCTTTGCTCTTTCGGGACGCAGATGGCACGGCGAGTTCTGGCAGGGGTGAGTGGATAACTAAGAGGCGTTCCATGGTGGCAGGTTTTCAGCAGGAAAGCTGCAGTGGCGGAGTTCCCGTTGTACCTAACCCGAAATCCGAAGCATGGCTTCTATGTGCATTGAAGCAAGCTTACATTGGGTGCCATAAAATTGAATTAGAAGCATCTGGTAACGACAAGTCTCCCAAGAATCTCAAGGATCAGCTTAATGATGTCCTCATGGAGAGATATTCTAAAACCTCTGACCGCGACTTCGTGTCTTCGCTTATTCGTGATGGAACAATAGAGTTCGCTCGGCTCTCCATGCCCAGTGCGTTGCTTGTAAAAGATGGGCTAGATGCAGCTATTGATTTCATTTTGAGCAACGGCTAGTCTGGGCGGCAGGCTGATGTATCCCATAAGCGCTTTGAGGGCAAACATCTGTCGATTTAACCACTATCAGCCGCAACCAGCGCGTTTTGTGAAATCTTCCACCCTCGCCACCAGCCGCATCCACGAGAGCCTCGACACCGCTCTCGCCCGCAAGCGCCTGGTGATCTGGTACGACCCCAGTGCTGAGTGGTCTTCCGAATTCGAGGCCTACCAACCCGCAAAGGCCGAGAAGCTACGGGTGGAGCGCAACGAATTCTCCGTGAAGGCAACCATCAGCCGCGCACTCCTGGATCAGCGCTTTCTGCTCTATATCCCCTCCGCCAAGCCACCGGAACCCGATAACTGGCTGCTCGACCTACTGCTGGCGGGCCATGAATTCACCGCCGATCGCGCCTCCCTTGACATCCAGGAGGCTGGCCTGACCCTGGAGTTCAAGGAACTGGCCCAGCAACACAAGGCCTTCTTCCGCTCGCCGGTGCGTACCACCAAGCTCAAGGAGTTGCTGCGCCCCAACGACGATGAAGCCGCCGTGCGGCTCAAGATGTTTGCGGTGTTGGCCAAGCAGCCACCCGACATCGACAAGCTGCTGCTGCATGCTTTCGGGCAGTTGGATCCGGCCAACAATCCCGATGGCGACGACCCCGTGGAGGCCCTTTACGGCAGCTACCAGCTGATCGGTCATTTCTGGAAGGCCGTTGCCGACAAGTTCGGCTACAGCAGCCCTGAACCAAACCTACGCGACTTCGCCGTTGCCCTGTTCAACAGCGTGAGCAGCATCGGCCCCGCCGGATACCTGTTGCCCCACGACCGGGTGTTCCTGAGCATCTGGAAAGACAGCCTCAGCGCTCGCGGTGCCTTCCAAACCTGGAGTGCCCACCTCGCCACTGTGCTGCGGGTGGAGGAGCAGCTCAACGAGGCTCCAGATAGCTACAACCCCGGCGATGACGACAGCTATGAGCTGATCGAGCGCTTTGTGCTCAGTCGCCTGCTGCAACGCTTCCGCGGCGATGCCCCCCACTCCGGTAGCCAAGCTGCCACCGATGCCGAACTGCTGGAGGCGATCCGCAACCGCGCCAACTCCTGCTGGTTCGAGCAGCACCGGCACGGCTACCAGGCCCTGGAACAGGCGATCAGCTTCCGCAGCCTGCTGGCCAAGGCTGATCTGCAGGTGCCCAGCTTCGAGGAGGGCCTGCAGCGCTACTGCAACGGCTGGTGGCGTCTGGATCAGGCCTACCGCCGCTGCATCTTCCACGCCCGCAGCTACCAACAACCCGGGCTGCTCAAACCACTGCGCGACTGGCTGGAATCCCAGTACGTGAACAACCTGCTGCTGCCGCTCACCAACCGCTGGAGTGATCAGGTGAGTGGCCTCAGCAGCTGGGCAGCCACCAGCCTGCCGCTACAAAAAGAATTCCACATGCGCTATGTGCATGCGCCACTCTCCTCCAAGGGGCTCAAGCGCCTGTTTGTGGTGATCTCCGATGCCCTGCGCTACGAAGCCGCCCGCGATTTCGCTGATCGTCTCAACGGCCAGGCCGGTAAGGGCTGGCTGGCCGAGGTGGACGCCCTCTTAGGAGTGCTGCCCTCCTACACCCAACTGGGCATGGCAGCTCTGCTGCCCGGAGCGCAACTGAGCCTCAACCCCGCCGATGCCACCGCCCTGGTGGATGGCCAGAGCGCCAGCGGCACCGACAACAGGGGCAAAATCCTCAAGGCCTACGCCAAAGGCCGCGCCAGGGCCATCCAGGCGGAAGACTTCCTCAACCTCAGCTCCAGCAAGGAGGGCGCTGAGCTCAACCGCGATCACGACTTGATCGTGATCTACCACAACCGCATCGATCGGATCGGCGATAAGCGCGAAAGCGAAGCCGACACCTGCCAGGCGGTGGAGCAGACCTTCGAGGAGCTGCAGCTGATCCTGCGCAAGATCGCCAGCCTTAAGGGCAGCCAGGCGGTGATCACCGCCGATCACGGCTTCCTGTTCCAGCAGGAGCCCGTCGACGCCAACGACCACGCCCAGTTCCCTGCCGCCCAGGCGCTCACGTTCAAAAACCGGCGCTTTGCCCTCGGCAGCGGCATCCAGGCCAGTGCCGGCCAGAAGCTGTTCACCGCCGCCGAGCTGGGCCTGAGCGGCAGCTGGGAGGCCATCTTCCCCCTGGGGCTCGATCGCTTCCCCCGCTCGGGGGCGGGGTCCCGTTTCGTGCATGGCGGCACCTCCCTGCAGGAGGTGGTGGTGCCGGTGATCAGGCTCAAGCGCGAACGCAAGGATGAAAGCCGGCCGGTGGAGGCCGAGCTGCTGCGGCTGCCCGCCAAGATCACCACCGGCAAGCTCTGCTTCGGCCTGTACCAACTGGAGCCGGTGGAGCCGCGCAAGCGCCTGCCGCTGCAGCTGCGCATCGGCCTCTATGCAAAGGCGGATGGGGCCCTGCTGTGCGCTCATCGCACCCTGCTGCTGGATTCAGCGGCCAGCGAGGCCCGCGAGCGGGAGCAGCAGGTGATCCTCGAGCTCTCCAACGCTGCGGAAAACTACAACAACAAAATACTGGAGCTCCGTCTGGAGCAGCAACTGCAGGGGGTGGCGACACCGGTTCCCTACAAGACTGTGGAGCTGAAGCTGCAGCGGCCCTTCGGCAGCGATTTCGACGATTTCTGAAGGCGGCGGAGTTGCAGACCGCAGCCAGAACTCAGATCAATAAAGACTTAGTCCACGACTAAGCTAAGTTCGCCAAAACTATTCAGAGCCTCAGCTGCTGGCAGCCCAGGCCGAACTGGAGCGCTTGGTGCTGCTCACCGCCGATCCGCAGTTGACCAGCTTCCCTTGCCAGACCCTCTGGTGACCGCTGATGCCCGCTGAGCCGTGCCGCCTCGACCGCAAAATCCTCGAGCACTTCCCCGGCCTGGTGGTGCGCAAGGACCTCACCACCGAGCTCAAGCAGAACGCCGTGGTGCCCACCTACGTGTTGGAGTACCTGCTCGGCCAGCACTGCGCCACCGACGATCCGATCCTGATTGGCGAAGGCCTGGAGTCGGTGCGACGGATTCTCGCCAAGCACTATGTGCACCGCAACCAGGCGGAGCTGGTGAAATCCACGATCAAGGAGCGCGGCACCCACAAGGTGATCGACAAGCTCACCGTGGAGCTCAACGAGAAGGGCGGCTTCTACGAGGTGGAATTCACCAACCTCGGGCTCAAGAAGGTTCCCATCGACGTCGACTTCGTCAAGCGCTACCCCAAGTTGCTGGTGGGGGGCATCTGGGCGATCACCGATGTGGAGTACGAGCTCCCCACCGAACCCAAGGCCAGCCCCTGGCAGATCTCAAGCGTCAAGCCGATCCAGGTGGCCGGCATCGACCACGACGAATTCCTGGCGGCCCGCGCCAAGTTCAGCACCGACGAGTGGATGGACGTGCTCATGCAGAGCGTGGGCTTCAACCCAGCACCGTTCTCGCGGCGGGGCAAGCTGCTCACCCTGATCCGGCTGATCCCCTTCTGCGAGCGCAACTACAACCTGCTGGAGTTGGGGCCCAAGGGAACGGGTAAATCCCACGTCTACGCCGAGTTTTCACCCCACGGCATGTTGATCTCCGGCTCGGAGGTCACCGCTCCCAAGTTGTTCGTGAGCAATGCCAGCGGCAAGATCGGCCTGGTGGGCTACTGGGATTGCATCTGCTTCGACGAGTTCGCCGGCAAGGACAAAAAGGTCGACAAGACGCTGGTGGACATCATGAAGAACTACATGGCCAACCGCACCTTCTCGCGGGGGATTGAGCAGCTCTCGGCCGAGGCCTCGATGGTGTTCATGGGCAACACCCAGAAGTCGGTGGCCTACATGCTCAAGCACTCCCACTTCTATGAGCCGCTACCCGACAAGTACATCGATTCCGCCTTCCTCGATCGCATCCATGCCTTCAACCCAGGCTGGGAGGTGCAGCCCGTGCGCCAGGAGCTCTTCTGCACCGGCTACGGATTCGTGGTGGATTACATCGCTGAGGTGCTCAAGCGTTTGCGCACCGAGGATTACACCGGCCTCTATAAACCCCACTTCGAGATCAGCTCTGAGGTTTCGATCCGAGACCAGACCGGGTTTGAGAAAACCTTCTCGGGCCTGATGAAGATCATCCACCCCGATGGCAAGGCCACGCCTGAGGAGATCGGTGAGCTGCTGCAGTTCTCGATGGAATGCCGCCGGCGCGTTCGGGAGCAGATCCTGCGCATCGACGACACCTTCAAGGCCAATGAATTCACCTATCGCCCCCTCGCCGGTGGTAACCCGATCACGGTGCTCACGCCTGAGGAACAGCAATACCCCGCCTTTGCCGGGCTGCGGCCCCTCACCAGCGAAGCCGCTCCAGGTGCGGCGAAGGCACCCGGTACGGCGGCTGAGCCCTCAGTTGGCCAAACCAAAGAGGCATCAGGCAAGGCCCAAGCCGCTGCCACTGCTGAGCCAGGGGCCCCTGCCGCTGAAGGAGACAGTGCCGGCTCGACGGCCAGCAGGCCCGCACCTGCCACCGCCGCCCAGCCCAAGGAGCAGCACCTGGTGGTGCCAGAAAATGCCAAGGGCTGGAGCTACCGCCGCCTGTTTGCCGACTACCTGCAGGGCTGCAGCGGCATCGTCATCCGCGACCCCTACATCCGCGCCTTCCACCAGGTCCGCAACCTGGTGGAATTCCTGCGCATGGTGAACGAGATCACCCCCGTGGGAGATGAGGTGAGCGTGCATCTGATCACCAGCTCCGACCAGGAGACGCTGGAGAAACAGGTGGAGAATCTCGGCCAAGTGCAGGATTCCTTTGCGGGCACCAGCACCCCCTTCACCTGGGAGCTAGATGCCAGCACCAACTTCCACGCCCGCAGCATCACTACGGATCATGGTTGGAAGATCACCCTCGACCGGGGGCTCGACCTGTTCCAGTGGTTTGAGTTTTCACCCTTCAACGCAGCTGCAGTGATGCAGGAAGCCAGGATGGTGAAGGGGTGTGAGGTGAACTACATCCAGAGCGGCCCCTGATCCTCAATCAAATTGAGTTGATCACTTTTGACCTGATCACGCCTTGCCGCGGGGGCCCCGGTCTTCGGCGCCGGCGTAGCGGGCCTGGCTGCCCAGCTCGTCTTCAATGCGCAGCAACTGGTTGTACTTGGCCACCCGCTCCGAGCGGCTCAGGGAACCGGTTTTGATCTGGCCGGCTCGGCTGGCCACCGCCAGGTCGGCGATTGTGGTGTCTTCGGTTTCGCCGCTGCGGTGGCTGATCACGCTGGTGTAACCGGCCCGACCCGCCAGGTCGATCGCCTGCAGGGTTTCGGTGAGCGAGCCAATTTGATTCACCTTGATCAGGATCGAATTGGCCACGCCCAGATCAATACCCCGCTGCAGGCGGCTGGTGTTGGTAACGAACAGGTCATCGCCCACCAATTGCACGCTGCTGCCCAGGCGCTGGGTGAGCAGGGCCCAGCCATCCCAGTCGTCTTCCGCCACGCCATCTTCGATCGAAACGATCGGATAGCGACTCACCAGTTGGGCTAGCTGATCCACCATCTCAGCGCTGCTGTAACTGCCGCCATCGAAGGCATAGCGGCCATCTTTGAAGAATTCGGTGCTTGCCACATCCAGGGCCAGGGAGATCTGGTCGCCGGGCCTGTAACCGGCCTTTTCGATCGCCTGCACCAGCAGATCGCCGGCCGCGTCGTTGCCCAGGTCTGGCGCAAAACCGCCCTCATCGCCCACGGCGGTGCTCATGCCCCGCTCCTGCAGCAAGCCCTTGAGGGTGTGGAACACCTCCGTACCCATGCGCAGCGCCTCTCGGAAGCTGGGTGCCCCATGGGGCACCACCATGAACTCCTGGAAGTCGAGGCTGTTGGCGGCATGGGCGCCGCCATTGATCACATTCATCAGCGGCACCGGCAGCAGGGTGGCCATCGGTCCGCCCAGATAGCGGTAGAGGGGCAAGCCGATGCCATTGGCTGCCGCCCGGGCGGTGGCCAGGCTCACCGCCAAAATCGCATTGGCCCCCAGGGCCGACTTGTTATCGGAACCATCCAGCTCCAACATCGCCGCGTCCACGGCGCCCTGATCCAGGGCGGAAAGGCCACAGAGGGCCGGGGCGATCTTGTCTTCGACATTGCTCACCGCCTGCAGCACTCCCTTGCCGCCATAGCGGCTACCGCCATCGCGCAATTCATGGGCTTCATGGGCGCCGGTGCTGGCGCCGCTGGGCACCATCGCCCGGCCACTGGCCCCGCCCTCCAGCAGCACCTCCGCTTCCACGGTGGGGGTGCCCCGGGAATCGAGCACCTCCCGGGCCACCACGGTGTCGATCACAAGGTCGAGGGAGTCGATCACTTAATGCCGAAGGATTTACTAAGGCCAGGATCCTATGGGTGCCCCCCACCAAGGTTTTTGTGCGGATGATCACCGCGCGTGAATCTGGCCCGGGGCCAGGTGATCGGCGATGCCGGCCGGCCTGGCCAGAATGGCTGGCAGCCGAACAGAGCCAATGCGCCTCTTGCACACGATGCTCCGAGTGGGCGATCTGGAGCGCTCGCTTCAGTTTTATACCCAGGTGCTTGGCATGCGACTGTTGCGCCGCAAGGAATATCCCTCCGGCCGCTTCACCCTGGCCTTTGTGGGCTACGGCGAGGAGAGCGACCACACCGTGCTGGAACTCACCCACAACTGGGACACCAGCGAATACAGCATTGGCAGCGGCTATGGCCACATCGCCATCGGCGTCGATGACATCGTGGCCTGCTGTGCCGCCATCGCCGCCCAGGGGGGCCGGGTGGTGCGTCAGCCCGGACCGATGCAGCACGGCAGCACAGTTATTGCCTTTGTGGAAGATCCCGATGGCTACAAGGTGGAGTTGATCCAGCTCTCCTCCCGCAGCTGATCCATATCGATTGAGCCAATAGATGCAAGCCTCGCCACCTCCTGCCGCCACACCTCCTGCCGCCAGCCTCACCAGCGATCCCGAGCGGTTTGGCGACGACGCCTGGGATCTGTTGCTCTCCGCCCAGGACCAGGCCCGCCGCTGGCGCCATGGCGCCATGGATGTGGAGCACCTGATGCAGGCCCTGTGGCTGGATCGGCAGTTCCAGCGCTGGGTGGACCCCCTGCCCCTGGACGGGGATCGGCTGCTGGATCGCCTGGAGGAGTTCTGCGCCGACCAGCGCCCCGCCCCTGGCGGCGAGCTCTACATCGGCGAGGCCCTCGAAGAGCTGCTGGAGGCCGCCGATCGCTGCCGGCAGCGCTGGGGCGATGGCCTGCTGGATGTATCGCACCTGCTGACGGCCCTGCTGGCGGAACCCCGCCTGGGCGCCTCCCTGCTGGCGGGGGAGGGGCTCAGCGAAGACCTGCTGCGCCGCCAGTTCGGCCATGGCGCTCCAGACCCGATGCCAGCGGCGGCGATGCCAGCGGCAGTGCCAACGGCAGTACCAGCGGCGCCCGCCCCACGGCGACCAGCCCCAGCGCCACCAGCTGCAATGCCAGGGTCAATGACAGGGGCAGCCAGCTCCCCGGCCCGGTCGGTTCCCCGTGCCAGGCCGGCCGCCACCAGCAATGCCCCCCGGGCCGCCGCTGGCGAGGAGGAACCCCTGCGCCTGGAGGCGGTTGCCGCCGAGGCCTCGGCCCTGGAGCGCTATGGCCGCAACCTCACCGCCGCCGCCCGGGCCGGCGAACTCGATCCGGTGATCGGTCGCGACGCCGAAATCCGGCGGCTGATGCAGGTGTTATCGCGGCGCAGCAAGAACAATCCCGTGCTGATCGGCGAACCCGGCGTGGGCAAGACCGCCGTGGCCGAGCTGCTGGCCCAGCGCATCGTGGCCGGCGATGTGCCCGACGCCCTGCGGGGTCAGCAGCTGGTGGCCCTCGACCTGGGGGCTCTGATCGCCGGTGCCAAGTTTCGCGGCCAGTTCGAAGAAAGGCTGCGGCAGGTGCTCGAAGAGGTGCGCGACGCCGAGGCCAATTCTTGGGCCAACTCGGATGCAAATCCTGGGGGCAATTCTGGGGCGGGCGGCGTGATCCTGTTCATCGATGAGCTGCACACGGTGGTGAGCCAGGAGCGCTCCAATGCCGATGCCGGCAGCATCCTTAAGCCGGCCCTGGCCCGCGGCGAGCTGCGCTGCATCGGCGCCACCACCCCCGAGCATTACCGCCGCAGCATCGAAAAGGATCCAGCCCTGGAACGCCGCTTCCAGCAGGTGCCGATCCGCGAGCCCAACCTGGAAACCAGCGTGGAAATCCTGCGCGGCCTCAAGGAGCGCTATGAACTGCACCACGGCGTAACGATCACCGATGCGGCCCTGGTGGCGGCCGCCCGGCTGGCGGATCGCTACATCGCCGATCGCTGCCTGCCCGATGCCGCCATCGACCTGATCGATGAGGCGGCGGCCCAACTGCGGATGGAGGTCACCTCCAAACCCCAGCTGGTGGAGGAAGCCGAAGCCGAGCTGCGCCGCCTCGATCTGGCCCTGCTGGCAGCCGAGACCTCCCCGCAGGAAGCGCCCCCTGCCCTGCGCCAACAGCAGCGCCAGGCCAGCGAGCAGCTGGCCCAGCTCCAGCGGCGCTGGGCCCACGAGCGGGAGCTGCTGGCCGAGTTGCGCCAGGTGCTGCAGCAAGACGAAGACCTGCGCCAGGCGATGGCCGCGGCCGAACGGGATGGCCAGCTGGAGCAGTTGGCCCGGCTGCAGTACGACCAGCTACCCGGCCTGCAGCGGCGTCGCGAGGCCCTGGAGGCCGAGCTCAGCGATGAGCCGATGCTGCGCGAGCGGGTGGAGCCCGGCGACATCGCCGATGTGGTGGCCCGCTCCACCGGCATCCCCGTGCAGCAGCTGCTGGCCGGCGAACGCCAAAAACTGCTGGAACTGGAGGCGCGGCTGGCGGAGCGGGTGATCGGTCAACCCGAGGCGGTGGCGGCGGTGGCGGCGGCGATCCGACGAGCCCGGGCGGGCATGCAGTCGGCGCGCCGACCGGTGGGCTCGTTTCTGTTCCTGGGTCCCACCGGCGTGGGCAAGACCGAACTGGCCAAGGCCCTGGCCGCCGCCCTGTTCGACGAGGAAGAGGCCCTGGTGCGCTTCGACATGAGCGAATTCATGGAGCGCAATGCGGTGGCCCGGCTGGTGGGGGCACCGCCCGGCTACGTGGGCTACGAGGAGGGGGGCCAGCTCACCGAAGCGGTGCGGCGCCGGCCCTACGCGGTGCTGCTGCTCGACGAGGTGGAGAAGGCCCATCCGGAGGTGTTCAACCTGCTGCTGCAGGTGCTCGACGACGGCCGCCTCACCGATTCCCAGGGCCGCACGGTGGACTTCTGCCACACCGTGGTGATCATGACCAGCAACCTGGCCAGCCGGGCCATCCTCGAGAACGCCCGCCAAGGGGCGGCAAGCGGCGAGAGCCAGGGCGAACAGCCGCCAGAGGGGCAGCGGCGCCTGGAGCAGGCGGTGGAGCAGGCCCTGGCCAGCCACTTCCGCCCCGAATTCCTCAACCGCATCGACGAGGTGATCCGCTTCAGGCCCCTCGATCTGGGCGATCTGGGGCGAATCGTGCGCCTGCAGCTGGCCGAACTGGCGGGCCTGCTGGCGGAGCAACAGCTGCGCCTGGAGGTGAGCGAACCGGTGGTGCAGATGCTGGTGAGCCAGGGCTACGAACCGGAATACGGCGCCAGGCCGCTGCGGCGGGTGCTGCGCCGCCGCATCGAAAACCCCCTGGCCACCGAACTGTTGGCGGAGAGTTTCAAAGGGGCCACTGCGGTGAGGGTGGAGCTGGGCAACGACCAGGACCGCCAACTGCGCTTCCTGGCCATTCCGTAGGGCCTGTCAATTCAGTAAGACCTGCCAATGGCGTAGAGCCCACTGCCGCCATTGACCCACTCACGCCGTGGGCCTGCTGACGCCTTGCCCTGCTAAGGCAGTGAGGCGTCGGGGTAGGGTGATCGTTTGCCGAGTCGCGCGGACGCCCCGTGCGCCAGCGCTCGTGGATTCCTCCTCCCAGCTCCCCCCCCGCCAGAAAAAAGATCTGCCTACCACAGATCTACCGATTGCGGATCCCTCTGCCACGGATCGGCCAACCCCTGATCCAGACTCGTCAAAGTCGCCGATCGGCCCTGTTCCGGTCAGCGAGGCCAGCGATCTCCAGCCCGCCGGTCCTGGCTCCAGGATCGAGACCGAGCCCCGGGGGTTTGCCGCAGCCGCCCTAGCAGAGTTGCGCAAGGTGGTTTGGCCCAGTCGCCAGCAGCTGTTCAGCGAGTCGATGGCGGTGATCTTGATGGTGGGTCTGTCGGCAGCGGCGATCGCCGCCGTCGATCGCTTCTACGGCTGGGCTGCCACCCAGGTGTTCCGCTGAGTTTTTCCTTGCCCGAGCCCCCAGTGTCCGAGCCTTCCGTGTCCGAGTCCCCTGCCGATAGTCATCTAGACACCGACGCCGCCCTGTCTCTAGATCCAGCTCTGACGACGGTGCTGGAGGCCCCTGTGGCCGAGCAGGCCCGGGCCCAGGTGCCCCGTTGGTATGCCGTGCAGGTGGCCTCCAGCTGTGAGAAGAAGGTGAAGGCCACCCTGGAGCAGCGAGCCGTCACCCTGGGGGTGCACAACCGGATCTTCGAGATCGAAATCCCCCAGACCCCCGGGGTGAAATTGAAAAAGGACGGCAGCCGCCAGTCGATCGAGGAGAAGGTCTTTCCTGGCTACGTGCTGGTGCGCATGGTGCTGGACGAGGACACGATGATGGCCGTCCGCAGCACCCCGAACGTGATCAATTTCGTGGGGCAGGAAGACCGCCGCGCCACCGCCAAAGCCCGGGGCCACATCAAGCCGCGCCCCCTGAGTCGCCAGGAGGTGGATCGCATCTTCAAGCGAGCTGCCGAGAAAAAACCCGTGGTCAAGGTGGATCTCAGCGAGGGCGACCAAATCCTGGTCACGGCGGGTCCGTTCAAGGACTTCCAAGGCGAGGTGATTGAGGTCTCAGGAGACCGCAACAAGCTCAAGGCCCTACTCTCGATCTTCGGCCGGGAGACCCCGGTGGAATTGGAGTTTTCTCAGATCAGCAAGCAGAGCTGAGGCCCCGGCCCCAGCCCAGCGGCCGTCTCCCTGTGGAGGGCGGCCGTGCATTCACCGCCGCTGACACCAGCGGCGATCCGCAGCGTTCCCGACGCATAGACAATGGCCAAGAAAGTCGTTGCCGTTATCAAGCTGGCATTAAATGCCGGCAAAGCCAACCCGGCGCCACCGGTGGGCCCAGCCCTCGGTCAGCACGGCGTCAACATCATGGCGTTCTGCAAGGAGTACAACGCTCGCACGCAGGACAAGGTGGGCTATGTGATTCCCGTGGAGATTTCGGTCTTTGAAGACCGCAGCTTCACCTTCATCACCAAGACCCCTCCCGCTTCCGTGCTGATCTCCAAGGCAGCCGGCATCGAGCGGGGTGCCGCCACCTCAGCCAAGGGCAAGGCCGGAGCCATCTCCACCGCCCAGCTGGAGGAGATCGCCAAGACCAAGCTCCCCGACCTCAACTGCACCAGCGTTGAATCGGCCATGCGCATCATTGCGGGCACCGCCCGCAATATGGGCGTAGCCATCAACGACTGATTCTCCTCCCGTCCTTTATTCAACCAATCGGGGGAGACCGACATCGGTCGTCAGCACCCCATCCAGCCATGCCCAAAGTTTCCAAGCGCTACGCAGCCATCGCCGCCGCGGTGGAAGAGCGGACCTACGCACCCCTTGAAGCCATAGAACTGGTGAAGGCCAACGCCACCGCCAAGTTCGACGAGACGATCGAGGCCCATGTGCGCCTAGGCATCGATCCCAAGTACACCGACCAGCAATTGCGCACCACCGTGGCCCTGCCCCACGGCACCGGCCAGACGATCCGCATCGCCGTGATCACCAGCGGCGAAAAGGTGGCTGCGGCCAAGGCCGCCGGTGCCGACCAGGCCGGCGATGACGATCTCGTAGACGAAATCGCCGCGGGTCAGATGAATTTTGACCTGCTGATCGCCACGCCCGACATGATGCCCAAGGTGGCCAAGCTGGGCCGGGTGCTTGGTCCCCGGGGCTTGATGCCCAACCCCAAGGCGGGCACGGTCACCAATGACCTGGCCTCCGCGATCTCCGAGTTCAAGGCCGGCAAGCTGGAGTTCCGCGCCGACAGAACCGGCATCGTGCACGTGCGCTTTGGCAAGGCCAGCTTCGATGGGGCCAAACTGCTCGAGAACCTCAAGGCGCTGCAGGAGACCATCGACCGCAACAAGCCCAGTGGTGCCAAGGGTCGCTATTGGCGCTCCCTCTACCTGACCTCCACCATGGGCCCCTCGGTGCCGGTGGACTTCACCGCCCTGCAAGACCTCAAGCAAGAATCTTGAGTTCCACCGGCCAGGTCTTGCCTGCCTGGCCGGCCAGAGCTGCCAGGCAGGCAGTGGCTTAGAGTAAAAAACTGGCGAAAGCCAGAAGGGCACGCGCCCTACCCCAGACAGCAGGTGGCGTCAGCCATAAATCCTGCCGAGGTAATCGCGACAGGTTTAGTTCCAGTCGGTCCCCTAGGGATTGCCGATCGGATGCGGAACGTGCAGCGGCCTCGAGCTTGGCCCCCTTGCGGTGTGGCCAGGCGTCCAGGGCCGCGTACCCGGCTTGTTCCCCCGATCCGTTCCAAATTCCCATGGGCCGCACGCTGGAGAACAAGCAACAGATCGTCGAAGAGCTCAAGTCGCTCCTAGGCGAGGCCGAAATGGCGCTGGTTCTTGATTTCAAGGGCCTGTCTGTCAAGGAAATGTTTGATCTGCGGACCCGTCTGCAGAGCAGCAATGGCGTATGCAAGGTGACCAAAAACACCTTGATGCGCCGTGCCATTGACGGCAACAGCGCCTGGACTGAACTCGATTCCCTGCTCAAGGGCACCAACGCCTTCGTTCTGATAAAGGGCGATGTAGGTGGTGCTGTGAAGGCCGTTCAAGCCTTCCAAAAAGACACCAAGAAATCGGAAACCAAAGGCGGCCTGTTTGAAGGCAAGCTGCTCTCGGAAGCCGATATCAAGGCGATCGGGGATCTGCCCTCCAAGGAGGTGCTGCTAGCTCAGATCGCAGGTGCGATCAATGCTGTGGCTACCAAATTGGCCGTGGGTATCAACGAGGTTCCGTCCGGTCTTGCTCGGGCGCTCAAGCAGCACGCCGATGGCGAGGGTTCGGCCAGCTAAGGCCCCATCCCTTGCTCTGCGCTGCCGAGCTCAACCGATCGACTGTCCACAAACAGATCTGTTGCTGATTCCCAACCATGTCTGCTACAACCGACCAAATTCTCGAACAACTAAAGACTCTCTCCCTGCTGGAAGCTTCCGAGCTTGTCAAGCAGATTGAAGAGGCTTTCGGTGTTTCCGCCGCCGCCTCCGCTGGCGTGGTGATGGCAGCAGCTCCTGCCGCTGCCGAACCAGAAGAAGTTCAGACCGAATTTGACGTAATCCTCGATGGATTCGAAGATTCGGCCAAGATCAAAGTGCTGAAGGCGGTGCGCGAAGCCACCGGCCTGGGCCTCGGCGAAGCCAAGGCCCTGGTGGAAGCGGCTCCGAAGCCTGTCAAGGAAGGCATTTCCAAGGCCGATGCCGAGGCGCTCAAAAAAGCCCTCGAAGATGTCGGCGGCAAAGTCAGCATCAAGTGATCGCTTATTCAGTGATTCCCTTGGCTTGATTGCGAGCCGGGCTCTGGCTCGGCAACCATCTTTGCCTCGCTGCTCTGGCCGGCTCCAATCTGGGGCCGGCTTTTTTGCTTGCCAATGCCAATGCCAATGACAATGACAATGACAATGACAATGACAATGACAATGACAATGACAATGACAATGACAATGACAATGACAATGACAATGGCAATGGCAATGGCAATGGCAATGGCAATGGCAATGGCAATGGCAATGGCAATGGCAATGGCAATGGCAAACCTGCGGGAAAGTCATAAAAAAAAAGCCCCGCCAAAGGCAGGGCTTTGAGTTGGAACGATTCGGGGAGTCTGTCCTCGTTTCGACCCCGGAAGAGCGTTCCCACTCCTCACACCTCAATAAATTAATGGGGAGGCAGCCCCTATGGCCAGTCCCTGGGGCGGAATGGCAACTGGCACCCGCCACCCACCCACCCGCCTGGAAAGTTGACGCCCCCCTGGGATCGCGGCGAACTGGCCCGGGCTCAGGGGGTCGTGGCGGAGAGACCCAGCGCCTCCTGAAAGGGCAGCACGGGCAGACTGATCACCTGGCCCGGGGCGGGTTGGCCGGGGGCGGGCTCGATGCTGGCGCTGGAAATCTGCTGTTGCCGCCGCCAGGATTGCGAGCGGCGCCGATCCCGTTGGGCCAGCTCCAGCGGCGGTGGCGGCGGCGGCAAACCAGCAAACGACTGAACAGGGAACGACTGAACATTGCCGCGGGCCCGGGCCTGCAACAGGGCCAAGGGTTCTGCGCTTGCCAGATAAATGTGGCTCAGCCGCCGGCCGGCATAGGTGCGACCTTGAAAGCTCCAACCCGGCTCCAGCCGAAAGCTGGCCAGGCCCTGGCCGGCTGCTCGCGGCATGGGCGCCCGGGCCACCGGGACAGGAGTGGTCAGGCTTGGATTCAGGGCCTGGAGTTCCAGGCCGGCGGCGCCGGCGGCGATGCGCAGTCGCCAGGGGCTGGGTAGATCCCCATCGGCGGCCCGCAGGGAATAGCCACTGCTGGACTGCAGGCGACTGCAGCGAGAATCCCCGTTAGCGGCGCCGGGGCTAATTACTTGGGAGCTGCTTACCCGGGATCCACCGTTCTCGACGGCACTGCTCTCGCCGGCACGGTTCTCGCCGGCACGGTTCTCGCCGGAACCGTTCACACCCGCGATGGTGACGCTGCCATCGCTCTGGCGGCTCCAGCAACTGGCGCCGCCCGGCTGCAGCTGCTCCACCAAGATCAGATTCCATTGGTCGTTATCCAGCGGCTGGGCCAGGGCCACCGTGGCGCCCTCCGCCAGGGGTTGGCTGCCAAATACGCCAGCGCTGCCAGCCAGAGGCAAAAGTGCCAGGCCACTGGCCCCCACCAGGCCCAGACCCACCAAGGGGAGGTAGGTTCGTTGCATTCCCGCTGCTCCCATGCGCCTGCGTACTTAACAGGTCAGGAGCGCTTGATAGCGAGCTTTTCGGATTTGTCGAGTGGTGATTGAGCCGGTGTTGGTGGTGGCTGCGGCCTGTGATGGCGCCTGCAGTGGCAATCCCGGCCCCGGGGGTTGGGGGGCCCTGTTGCGCTTCTCGGATGGCGCCCTGCACGAGCTGGGCGGGGCCGAGCGGGCCACCACCAACAACCGCATGGAGCTCACCGCCACCCTGGCGCTGCTGGAGGCCTTGGCGCAGCTGCCCTGCCACCCGGATCTGAGGATCCGCACCGACAGCCGCTACGTGATCGATGGCCTCAGCAAGTGGCTGCCGGGCTGGAAGCGCAAGGGCTGGCGCACCGCCTCCGGCGGCGCGGTACTCAACCGCGACCTGTGGGAAAAGCTGGATGGGGCCCGCCTGGCCCACGTACCGCTGGCCTACGTGAAGGGCCACAGCGGCGATCCCGACAACGAGCGTTGCGACGCCATCGCCGTGGCTTTCTCCAAGGGGCGCATGCCGCAACTGGCGGCCGGCGAGCGGCTGGAGCAGGCCCACCTGGAACTGGATCTGCCCGGCGCCAGGGCCGATACACCGCCAGCCACTACAGCAGAACTGCCGCAAGCTGCAGCAATCGCCAGCATCGACCAGGCGGCGCCAGTGGCCCTGCAGCAACTGCTCAGCCGGCTGGAACTGGCCGACCGCCTGGCGGTGGGCGGCTTTGCCCTCAGCCTGGTGGAGTTGGCCCAGCTGGTGGAGCAACCCCTGCGGCAGCTGGAGCAACGCAGGGAAGCCTGGCCCTGGCGGGACTGGCTCATCGAACCGGTGGAAGACGGCCGCTGGCGGCTGCGACGCGGCACGGGAGGATGGCCCCAAAGGGGGTAGGCGGCGGGCATGGCAAGGGATCTCCACGACGGCGCGGACCTCGGCGAGGGCGAACGCCGGCCCAGCACCGGCACCGGTGCCCTCTACCGCCAATTTGTCGGCCCGATGCTGGCCGGCGACGAGGGAGCCGATGCCGAGCAGCTGAGTCAGCTCAGCCTGCAGGCCCTGGGCCAAGCCTCGCTGCGGCGGGAATGGCCCTTGATCCGTGGGGCCCTGGCCGGCCTGGGGGCCGAACTGAGGCGCCCCGATCCGCGCTTGGAGCAGAGCCTGTTCGGCTGCCGTTTCCCCAACCCGGTGGGCCTGGCGGCGGGCTTCGACAAGAACGGCGTTGCCGCCGGCATCTGGCATCTGTTCGGCTTTGGGTTCGCCGAATTGGGCACGATCACCTGGCACGGTCAGCCCGGCAATCCCCGCCCGCGCCTGTTTCGCCTGGCGGCGGAGCGGGCGGCGCTCAACCGCATGGGATTCAACAATGTCGGCGCCCAGGCGGCTCGCCGCCTCCTGGAGCGCCAAGGCTTGCCGGCGGCGGGGCAGCGCCCGGCGGTGCTCGGCATCAACCTGGGCAAGTCGAAGCAAACGCCGCTGGAACTGGCGCCCGACGACTACGCCTCCTCCCTGGAACTGCTGGCCCCCCTGGCCGATTACGCGGTGATAAACGTCAGTTCTCCCAACACACCGGGCTTGAGGGAGCTGCAGGAAGAGAGCCATTTGCGGCGCCTGGTGGAGCGCTTGCGCCGCACACCGGGCTGTCCGCCGCTACTGGTGAAGGTGGCCCCCGATCTGGAGGACGACGCCATCGATGCCATTGCCCGCATGGCCTACCAGGAGGGACTGGCCGGGGTGATCGCCGTGAACACGAGCCTGGACCGCCTCGGTCTGGAGCAAAGGCGGCTACCCCAGACCGGTCGCACCCTGGCTGACGAGGCCGGTGGCCTCAGCGGTGCGCCGCTGCGCCATCGCGCCCTGGAGGTGCTGCGCCGCCTGCGGGCGACGGCGGGACCAGCCCTACCGCTGATCGGAGTGGGCGGCATCGATTCGCCCCAGGCGGCCTGGGAGCGGATTGCCGCCGGCGCTTGCTTGATTCAGCTGTATACCGGATGGATCTACGAAGGACCCGAACTGGTGCCCCTCATCTTGGAAGGCCTCGGCGATCAGCTGAGTCGCCACGGGCTGGTAACCATCGGCCAAGCGGTGGGCTGTGGTCTGCCGTGGCAGGAGTGATCCAGTAGCGATGAACTTCTCCCAGATTCCGAGCCAATTTCGGCAGCGTCTCAGCGATCTCGGCCTGGGGTTGCGCAGCATCGGCCGCCAACTGCTGGCCCCCCGGGTGCTGATCGAACTCCACGACCGGAGCCTGCTGGTCAAGGCGCTGGGCCGCCAAGCCAGGCAGACGATCGAGGTGCCGCTGCCCCAGGGGGTCTGTCGCCAAGGAGAGCCCCTGGAGGTGGAGGCCCTGGGCGATCTGATGGGCGATCTACTACTGGATCAGGGCCTGGCCGGGGCCCGCATAAGCGCGGCACTTCCAATGCAGGCCTGCCGTTGGAAGCTGATTCAATGGCCCCTGGAGGCAGTGCCAGATGATCCCTGTGAGGCGCTGCGGCTGATCGATCCAGATCTCGACCTCCCCTGTTCGCTGGCGGAGGCCTATCTGGATCTCCAGGTGCTGCCTGGCCTGCCACCCCGCTGCCTGGTGGTGGCGGCACCACGGCGGGTGGTGGATGGCTGGGCCCAGGTGTTCGACGTGGCCGGGGTACAGCTGCAACGGCTGGAACCGGCCCAGGTGTGTGAATGGCGCCACGTGCGGCAGCGACTGGCCCCGGCCAAGTCAAACCCCGAGGGGGACACCGAGACAGACCACTGGTTACTGGAGCTGCAGGCCGATCACTGCCGGCTCTGGTTGCTGGAGGATGGATTGCCGCTGGCCGATTGGCGCCTACCCGGCAACCGCAGTAACCAGGGCCTTGACCCGAGGTTGGCCGCCGAACTGGAACGGCGCCGACGCTTCTGGAACCAACAGCAACAGCAGCAACAACAACAACAACAACAACAACAGCTGCATAACTTGCAACCGGATTGGCAGCAGCCAGGCCCCGAATCTGCAACTGGGCCTGGCCGAGACAGCCGCTGGTGGCTTTATGGGGATCCAGATCTGCTGACGCGACTGGAGACACCCCTTGCTGAATTGCTCGGGCGCGCGACCGTACAATGGCTGGAGCAGCCGAAGCTTGCCGATGGGCTGGGAATAAGGCTCTCTGGGCTCAAACAGGGTGCAGGCGGGCGATGATTACAGATCAAATCGATCTCTTAAAGGAGCGTCGTGAGCTGCTGGGGGAAGAGCAGCCAGCGACGACAAACCCCCGCCGCCAACTGATCTGGGGCACACTTCTGGCCAGCGCCCTGGTGGGAGTCGCAGGGGGTTGCTGGGGCGTAGCGGCATGGCTGCAGCGCTCCACCTCTACCGAACTGGAGCGACTCACTCCAGTACAGAGCCGCCACGATGACCTGCAGCGCCAGATCGACAGCGAGAGCAAGAGGCGAGTGGCGTTGGAGAAAACCAACGGCGATCTGGCCCAAGCCCTGGTGGCGGTGAGATCGGGATCCGCCTTGATGGAAGACCTGCGCCGCCGCACCCCCAGAGGCTTGCAATACGGCGAGTTGGTTCAAGAGGCGAACCAGCTGCGACTGAAGGGCCAGGCCAACGACCCTGGAGCCTTCGCCCGCATCAACGCCCTGCAACTGCGACTGCAGGATTCGCCCCTGTTCGCCGCCGGCCAGGTGAGACTGATTCAGGCCCGCCGAGACAAGCCCAAGGAGGCCAAGCTTCCCGCCGCGACCGCCGGCTCTGAACCGGTGCAATTTGAACTCACCGCGGGCTTCTCCAAAAGCGGTATCAACGGCGATCTGACCTATCTCAGGTCCCTGGGGGCCACGGGCATGGCCCAGCGACTGCAAATGCTGCAAAGACAGGGTGTGCTGCCATGAGCCGGGGCCGACACATCTGGTTCCTGCTGCCCATGGGGATTGGCACTGCCGTGGCGGTGGCAGTGGCGATGGCAGGCCTGCTGCCCCAGTGGTCGAAATATCAGACGGCCGAGCGGCGGCTGGAGGAGCTGCGGTCCCTCGAGGCCCAGCTGCCGCTGTTGGAACAACAGCTGCAGCGCGAGCGGCAGCGGTACCAGGGGGCCCGGCGGCAACAGGGGCTGGTGTTGCAATTAATCGCTGGCAGTGGCAACTTGAGCACCTTGATGGCCGAGCTGGATCGCATCGCCATGACAAGCGCGGTGGAGTTAACCCTGGTGGAACCCCATACGGCCACATCTGCTGCAAATTCAGCCCATTCTGGCCCATCCCGCCAAGATCTCAGTCCGGAACAATCCGATACAAAGCTAAAAGATATCCAGCCAATCAAAACCGATCAAAAAAAAGCGAGTAATCCAGCCCAAAAATCACAGCCCCTGTCCGACCCCTTGGAAACCCAGGGTTTACGCCGACAAACGCTGTTAATCAGTGCCAGAGGGCGCTTCCCTGACCTGCTCTCATTCATGCGCAAGCTCGAGCTGATCAGCGTGCTGGCAGTGCAGAGCAATCTGCAGTTGGAGCTGGAGAATCGCACCAACCAAGAGAGCGGGCAGGCCAAGCCGGCCCCTAATCTTACCGGGACCACAGCGGCAGCCGCCAGGGCAGAGCCAACGGTGACACTGAAACTGAACCTGAACCTCTACTCTCAAGATTCCCCCCCAGGCCTGGCTAGCTCCAGATCCCACCGATACCATCCGAGCGAAGGTTGAGGCTGGATGGCAAGAGAACCCAGAGTTCTAACTCTCATACTGGCGAGCGGCACCTCCCTGGCGCTGCTGAGTCTTGGCTTTACGGCCATGGCAGAGCCAGGGATGGCCCAACAGCCCCCATCGGCGACTACCCAGGCAATCCCCACTGGCAGGCAAGTCATAGCCGAACCCCCTGGCGTGGCAGCGGAGTTGCAACTCAAGGTGCGGCGTCAAGCCAATGCGGTTGAGCTATTGATTGAGGGCACCGGTCCTGGCCCCCAATTACAGCAAAGCCTCACGACAGCGGGCTGGCTGGCTGCACTGAGCCTGCGCAATCCAGCGGCATTACGACTGGGCCCTCAGCAGCTCAGTTTGCCTGAACTGGGACTGCAGAGCGTGGCCCTGGCGGGCTCCGGTAGCAACTATCAACTCAGGGTGATTCCCACGGCCGGTCA
>JBIKWK010000111.1:0-6838 GCA_044356375.1 Prochlorococcaceae cyanobacterium
CTGCTTCCGCTTCAACCGTCGCTTCTCGATGGCTGGGATGACCGAACGCATCGCCAATGCGGTCTGCTGTTGCATACCGTTCACAGAACGGGATCTCAGGGTCGCGGAGGCTTATGGGTAATCAAGACCATGAATGAACTCCTCCGCCATCACCCAGACCTGGTCGACTAGAGTCGTAGATTCGTGAAACCTCGAAATGACTGACGAGCGTAGTAAATGGCAAAAAATTGAACTGGAACGGGAAGGTGAGCGGCAGATTTATCTGGAAGTCCTTGATCAAGGTGGACGACAAGAAGTGGGAGTTCTCGATTCTATTCCCTTCGATCAAGTTACTGAAATCCTTAGCAAGATCGCGGAAAGAATAGGAGACAGCCTGGAGCAAGCAAGGCCGAGTAAAGCATGCGTAGAGCTGGGTGTTGAGTTTGGGCTCGAAAATGGACAACTTGTGGCCCTCATTGCCAGAGGTTCTGGCAAAGCCAATCTCAAAATCTCGTTAGAATGGCATCACTCTGAGCCGAGAGAAGGCTCCTCGGACTGACAATCAATGAGCGACCCACTCGTTGACTACCTACGGTCCTGCTGTGTCCATGTTCTAGGGGAGAAGCCGGGCTGCGGCTTTTTTGTTTCCCCTCAATTAATCGTCACCTGCTCCCATGTTGTGGGGCGCATGGCTGAAAATGGCGCGAGTATCGAGCTGAAGAAGTGGGGTAGAGGCGGCTTGGATCAGCTTGATGGTGCGGCTTTATTGAGAAACTATCCTGCCGATGATATAGCATTTATCCTAACCCGTGAGCCTAGCCCTACCTATGCACCCCTAAGTGGCGAAGGTGCACGCCTGGGGGACAGACTAACTGCCTTCGGCTTTCCCAGGGAAAATGGACAGTATTTCTTCGATCAATTCAGCGCGCACTATGAGGGTCAAACGAAATCCTTGGACTCGCAGGGGCAAGTTATCAGCCAAGTAAAATTCAAGGCTGGTCAAGTTGAGGGAGGATATAGCGGTGGCCCACTCCTGAATCTGAGCACCTGCCGGGTCATGGGGGTCGTAGTCCTGACGAGGGACGTTAGCGACGACCTGGGGGGATGGGCGATTGAAATCCCAGTACTGGAGCGTCTGCTACGTGAATCTGGACAAGAACTCTCAAATGTAGCCCCGAGCTGGACGGACGCGGAAGCCAAGCAACGGGAAGACTCTTCTGCGGGGATGATCCAACTGACTCCGGAGCAGTTGCGTGAGTTGTTAAAACACCCTGACCAGAGCGAAGAAATTGAACAACTTAGTATAAGTCTTGGGGAGAATCTCAATGCGATGAGACTGGCAATCCGTAGCCTCGGAGAAATCGAATCACAGATACCCGATGAGATGTTGGCCCAGAGGCTAACCGAGAGCGCAAAAAGTTTTGAGCGCCAACTGAGCGACCTTGCGATTCTTAGATCAGATGACAACGAGGTTGAGGACAGATACAATCAGGCCAAGCTGGCTCTGGAGTCCGGTAACCCTGAAGGGGCGGATACATCCTTGGGTGAAGCGGCGGAACTTGCCAAGGCGCGGGCGCGGTCTGTAGAGAACTTAGAAGCAAAAGTCAGGGAAGTGCGAGAGAGCAGATTAAAAGAGGCGGCACAAGCGACTGCTCAACGAGGGCAATTGGCGATGGCTCGTTTTGACTATCTGGCTGCTGCGCAATACTTCGCCGAAGCGGCTGAACTTTCCCCGGCCTCGATGGCCCATCGAAGCCTTGAGTATCGCGATCAGCAGGCGTCTGCTCTCTATCGCTATGGGAAAGAGAAAGGAGACAACGTAATCCTCGGGCAGGCTATAGAAGCCTACATTTTCCTTCTTCAGAGTTGCTCAAGGGACCTGCTCCCCCTGGCTTGGGCGAGTATCCAGAACAGTCTTGGCACAGTATTCCTTGCTCTTGGGGAGCGAGAGGAGAACACCAAGCGGCTTGAAGAGGGGTTGATGGCCTTCCGGGCCGCCTTGGATGAAACCAGACGCGAGAGAGTGCCACTGCTGTGGGCAATCATCCAGAGCAACATTGGCAACGTGTTGCGGGTGCTCGGGCAACGGACGGGGAGTACCGAGCAATTGGAGGAAGCGGTGACCGCCCTCCGGCTCTCCCTAGAGGAATGCACGCGCGAGCGGGTGCCGCTGGATTGGGCGACGACCCAGAACAACCTCGGCACTGCGTTGGCCACTCTCGGGGGACTGAAGAGCGACACCATGCGCCTGGACCAGGCAGTGTCGGCCTTCAAAGCCGCCTTGGCAGTAACCAGTCGCGAGAGGGTGCCGCTGCTGTGGGCGACTTTCCAGACCAACCTGGGCGCCGCGTTGTTCTCGCTCGGGCAACCGGAGAGCGGTACCGAGCGGCTGGTGGAGGCGGTGACGGCCTTCAAGGCCGCCTTGGAAGAAACGATGAGCGAGAGGGTGCCGCTGCAGTGGGCGACGATCCAGAACAACCTGGGTAACGCGTTCTGGGAGATCGGGGAAAGAGAGGAGGGCACCGACAGTCTGGAAGAAGCGGTGAAGGCCTACCGAGCCGCCCTAGAGGTACGCACACGTGAGCTAGTGCCGCTGGAGTGGGCGATGACCCAGACCAACCTGGGCGCCGCGTTGGTCACGCTCGGGCAACGGGCCGGGGGTACCGAGCAATTGGAAAAAGCGGTGACGGCTCACCGAGCCGCCCTAGAGGTACGCACACGTGAGCTGGTGCCTCTGGAGTGGGCGATGACCCAGAACAACCTCGGCAATGCGTTGGCTTCGCTGGGGAGACGGGAGAGCGGCACCGAGCGGCTGGAGGAGGCGGTGATGGCCTACCGTGCCGCCCTTGAGGAATTGCGTCCCGAGCGGATGCCGCGGCAGTGGGAGATGTGCCAAAACAACCTGAACATCACGTTGGACTTGCTAAGGCAATGGGAAGGGGGTACGAGCAATTGATAGAAGTTCCCTCAGCTTGGCAAAAGTAGCGATCGAACAGGCGTTCTCAGTTTTCTGCGAGGCGGGATATCAGCAGTACAACGAGGATTTCGCGCCATTCCTAGTGTGCCTTCCCGGACATAATTGCATAAAGGCGCTGGAGACTCTCCAGGATTGAATCCGCCGTCGTAGTCCAGCAACTCCGGCCAGCTCGATGCGAAGTACGCCCAGTCGGTGCCTTGGGCCTGCTTTCCGATGCGGTGTCCTGGCTGCGCTCGGGTGAAATGCTCTGACAGTGTTCGCGGTACCCGCGCCGGGAAGGAGGCCCGGAAGCTGGGCTTCAACGTGTGGAGGCTGAGTAGGGCGAAGGGGAAGCCTGAGCGATTCACACCCTCAAATCCGAGTCGGCACAGCTCGTGCAGTTGTTCTGCTGCATTTCGAACGTTACCTTCAGATCACCGCCACTCCTTCCTGCCAGCATTGACAGCCAACTTCCTGGATCTAACCGTGGCTGACAGCCGTGAAAGCTGGGACCCTGGCCAGACCCCCCGGCCTTGCTTCGAGTTGAGCCGGAAGGATAGTGCGCCATTCTGGTGGCGTGTGGCCAGTCAGTGATGGGCCTTATTCCTCCCTGGCGCTGGAACTAGTGGAGGCCCTGCTGGCCGCCAAACGGCTGATCCCAATTGTGGACCACCTCTCGGAGCTGACGCCCGCGGCCCGGGAGCAGCTGTTGGCGGCCCTGCCGGCGGGTCTGGTGCTGGTCACCAGCCGCAGCGTTGACTTCCTCCCCGCCGTGGACGGCGGAGATTCCTTCTACGCTGCGCATAGTGATGCCTCAGCGATCGGGTGGGTTGGCGCTTCATAGCCTGCTGCCACCAAGGCGGTGGACTTATGCGCGGCTCCACGTCCGTTTTGACTCTCCGCCAGTCCGGCGGCGAGGATGTTCAAAGCAGCGTTGATATCGCGGTCGTGAACCGTTCCGCAACTCGGGCACTGCCATTCCCGAATCGACAGCTCCTTTTTGCCGTCGTGATGTCCGCAGGTTGAACACACCTGACTGGTGGGCAGCCATCGGTTGATGACCACCACTTGGCGGTCGTATTGCAGGGCCTTGGCCTCCAGGAGGGTGCGGAACTGCCGCCAGCCGGCGTCGGCGATCGAGCGGGCCAGCTGCTTGTTTTTGAGCATCCCCGACACATTCAGGTCTTCCAGCACCACCGTTTGGTTTTCACGGATGATGCGGGTCGAGAGCTGATGCAAAAAATCGAGGCGCTTGTCTGCGATGGTGGCGTGGAGTTTTGCCACCTTCCGCCGAGCAACGGCAAGGCGGTTGGAACCTTTCTGCTTGTGCTTGAGGTTCCGCTGCAGCCGCCGGAGACGCTTCAGCGCAGAGCGCAGAAACTTCGGCGGGGCGATCTTTTCACCGGCTGATGTGACGGCGAGGGATGCCAAGCCCAGGTCAATGCCGACCGCTTTGCCGTTGGCAGGCAGCGGCGTTGGCTCCACCTCCACCACGAAGGAGGCGAAGTAGCGCCCGCTGGCATCGCGGATGACGGTGCAGCTGCTGGGATCTGATGGCAGATCCCGGCTCCATTCGATCGGGACAGTGCCGATCTTGCTGAGCGTCAGCGACCGCTCTCCCGTGCGGAACACATGGGACATGAAGCGGATCGCCTGGGCCCCGCGACGTTTCTTGAAACGAGGAGGCTTCAGCTTCGGCCCTTTGCGCTTGCCGCTCAGGCTGGCCCACCAGTTGCGGTAGGCCAAATCCAAATCGCGCACGGACTGCTGCAGAATCACATTGCTGGGGCCTGACAGCCAGGAGCGCTCAGGGGTTTGCTTGGCCTGGGTGATGCAGAGCTTCGCCAGCACGGGGTAGCTGGTCTTCTCGCCTGCGGCGTAAAGCTCACGGCTTTTTACCAGGGCGTCGTTCCAAACCACACGCGCACAGCCAAACGCCTTTGCCAGCGCCATCTGTTGATGGGGGTGCGGGTAGAGACGGTAGCGATAGCGTTGCTTCATCCCAACCATCATGCCAACGTTGCGGTGCAATGGCGCAACCACCATTCAGACGAGGTAGACACAGCATTTAGAGGCCGATTATTCCCTTGGCCTTTGTTTACAAATGCCGCAAAAAAGCTTAAGCAACGATGCACTGGAGCGGATGCACGGGGTCTGTCTGGGCGTTGCCGAAAAGATGGGCTTCCAGTTGATGGAGCTGACCGGCGAGGCGGACAACTTGGCTGATGGTGGGGGCTGTTCCGTCTGGGCGGGTGGCCTTGATGCATGGGGATCGGCGGCCAAAGCATCCGTCAGGATTAGCCCATGACCATAGAAGCTCCTCCCCCAGCGCCACTCCGGTCTTTCGATGCCGCTAGAGCCCCTGGCTTTGATCGGCAGTTGTCATCGGCGAAACCTGCTTCGTCCCTTCCTTCCTTCCTTCCTTCCTTCCTTTCTTCCATTCCCTGCACCCCGCCCAGCCCCAATAAACTTGGCTTAAAGACAGGCCCCATCCCATGGCCCTGGCGCCCTCACCTGCAAGCATCCCGTCGCATCTAACTGCGGCACCGCTGATGCTGCCCTGGGATCTGCGGCTGACGCCGGAGCAGTTCGAGCGGGTGTGCCAGGTCAATCCTGAGGCGGTGTTGGAGCTGGCAGCCGATGGACAACTTATCTCCGTTATACCAACCGGCGGCGAGACCGGCGCCAGATGCTTGCGTCTGGGCCAGAGGCTGTTGCTTTGGGCCGATGGGCCCGGTGCCGGTGCCTGGATCGCCTTCGACAGCTCCACCGGCTTCCGGCTTGCCGATGGCTCCGTACTCAGCTCCGCTCAACGTCGCGGCTTCCCTCCCCTCTGCCCCGATTTGGTGGTGGAATTTGCTAGCACCAGTGGTGCCAGTCCCAGCGACGAAGGCCCCCGAGGCATCACCGCCCTGCGCCACAAAATGGACATTTATCAAGCCAACGGCGCCAGCCTCGGCTGGTTGCTATTGCCCCACGAACGGGCCGTTGAGATCTGGCGGGGCGGCCAGCGGGGCCGGGCCGAACGGCTGGAGAACACCAGCTGGCTGGAGGGCGGCGAGCTGGCAGCGGGGCTGGCGCTAAACCTCCAGGAAATCTGGGCGATCTGAACTGGGGATTAGCTCCGAGGCCACTAAGTGGCAAGTACTTCAATGACTAATTGGCAATTAATCAGCCGATCACCTCCTGGGGCAGAGCACTGTCGCAACTGTGCAGCAATGCAAGCAGGTAGTTCTTGAGCCCATGAACCATTGCTAGAAATTACTTCTTGCCGCTAAGGCCTATGCGGCGATAGGCTTTTAATGATCACCACAGCGACCTTCAATCGTGCTTATGGCTGGTCTGGTGATCCGAACTGTGTTTTGTATCGTTCCGATAATGTGGTTATCGGACCCGCAAACCAAGCGTATACCTGGGTGGCCTTCGCCAAGGAGCGCTCCACCGCAATGGTTTTGCGGGTATCCAGCCAGATGCCGCAGCGTGGTTCTCGGAAATGTGGCACACTCGGAGCGTGGTTCTCGGAACCTCCCAATAAAGAGTTGGGTAGCTCGCCGTCCTCCGAGGCTTCCCGCTGCTGATCACGGAAGAGCTGTTATGATAAGTGGGTAGAGTTGTTAATCATCGATGAGCACCTCAGACTCCGCCAACAAAGACAGTCCATCTTTTAACATCTTCCAGGTTACCAATAATCCTTCCCCTCGGCGAACCGTTGCGTGGAGCACGAGGACTGGCAGGAGAATGAGGCCCAGATTCTCGCCCGAAAGTATTTGGTTTACCGTACGCATTCAGGGGTCGCGACAGCCGGCCGTGAACTGCGGCTCTGCTGAGCAGTTGACAGCAGCTTGAATCCCGGTTTCATCTCAGGCAGAATCTGTCTGTGATGCACACACCCCCGGCTGGCAT
>JBIKWK010000086.1:0-11927 GCA_044356375.1 Prochlorococcaceae cyanobacterium
AATGCCAGCCGGGGGTGTGTGCATCACAGACAGATTCTGCCTGAGATGAAACCGGGATTCAAGCTGCTGTCAACTGCTCAGCAGAGCCGCAGTTCACGGCCGGCTGTCGCGACCCCTGAATGCGTACAAGACTTTTGAGGCCCGTCTGATGGAAGCTGTTTAGATAGGCATGCTCCAGCACCTCATCAGATTCCTTACCGCGATAATCGAGGTATCTTTCAAGTACAATGCGGTCCTGGGTGAGGGTACCGGTCTTGTCGGTGCAGAGGATGTTCATCGCCCCTAGATTTTGAATCGAATCAATATTTTTAACGATCACTTTCTGCTTGGCCATCGCAATGGCACCTCAGGAGAGGTTCGCGGTCACGATCATCGGCAGCATCTCTGGCGTCAGTCCAACGGCTACGGACAGAGCGAAGAAAAAAGCCTCCCCCCAGTTGCCCTTGCTGATGCCGTTGATCAGGAACACGGCCGGTGCCATCACAACCATGAAGCGCACCAACAGCAGGCTCACATCGCTGATGCCCCGATCAAAGCTGGTGCGGCTGCGCACGCCGGTGAGAGTCTTGGCCAAGGCCCCCAAGCAGGTGCGCTCCCCCGTCTCTACAACCACGGCCGTGGCGGTGCCACTGATCACGTTCGTGCCCAGAAAACAGAGGTTTGCCAATTCCAGGGGCTCCCCGATCTCCAGCTGGCGGGGCGGCAGCTCGCCGTGTTTCTCCACCGGCAGGGATTCACCGGTGAGGGCGGCTTAGCTAACGAACAGGTCTTTGGCGCTCAGCACCCGCACATCGGCGGGGATCATGTCGCCGGCGGCGAGCAGCACCAAATCGCCAGGCACGAGCCGGTCGATCGGCTCCTCCCGCTGCCCGGGCGTCTCAGCGCTCAACTGCAGACCGAGGTCGGCCGCCAGAGCAACGCTTATATCCTTGCGGGCATCATGCCGTTTGACTGTGGCGGTGGTGTGCACCAACAGGCGCAGAGATTCCGCCGCCACCAGCGAGCGGTATTCCTGGGAAAAGCGCAGAAGCACACTAAACAAGATCATCGCGGTGATGATCACCGCCGCTTTGATGTCCCCCGTAGCCAGGGACAACACCGCCAGGGCCGCCAGCAGAAACACCAGCGGATTCCTGAAGGTTTTGAGCAGCTGAACTACCCAGGATATGGGCTGTTCATGGGCAATTTGATTTGCTCCAACCTTGGCTAAGCGGAGTTCCGCCTGCAGATCGCTCAGCCCTTCGACGCTGGTGTTCAACCGAGCGAGCAGTTCATCGCAGCTCTCCCGGGCGGCGCGCAGCAATTGCCCAGTTGCGGGTTCGAGCTGGAGCGGTTCCCCCTGGAGGCCCACCCCTGGAACCACTGCAGCGGGGCTAGCGCCCGAGGGCCAGCGCAGACGAAGCAACATGGTTGGCCTGCTCTAGGGGTTTGGGTGCATTGGCGAGGATCCGCCTAACCATCCTGAACGCTAACTAGGTGAAAGTGATTCGATGTGATCTGATGCGATGCGATGGAAAAGTGGGATGGGATGCGGCCAGGTGGTGGCAAGAGCGGGGGCGGTTGCTGTGGGCCCTGGGGGCTGGGGCAAAGGCCAGCTCAGGATCGGCCCATTCGGATAACAGATAAATGCAGCACTCTCCCCCAGGAATGCGTCAGAACTGCTGCAGTCAGCTCCCTTTTTCTTAACCATATTAACGTTTAGCTTTTTGATCGTCAGGGGAAAGTCAGTAATTTCTCGGATATTCATGATCATAGATTCGCTTATACTATTGGTGGATCAGCCACCACAGCATGAACCACTTGGGGATCGACCTAGGCGGCACAGGCCGCAAAAGCATCCGAGCACTCCGCAAGCAGATTTTTGCAGAGCAAATACTCCCTACCCAATCAACGCCAAGAATTGATTTTTTATATGTAAATGCATCTCTCAAGATGATATCCCAAACTGAATCGCACTAGCATCATGAGCAAGCAACTTTCTGGCCGCTGTTTGAATGTAGGCAACTGCGAGATTGCCAATTCCATGGCGCCTGTTCAGGTGGAAGCATCCGCTGATTTTATCTGCACTGAGTGCGGGAAACCACTGGTGGTCAATCAAGCATCTGACAACAGAATCCATCCACTCCTAAAGGGGGTGATTGGCGCTGGAGTAGTAGGCACTTCGTTTGTTATTTTTGGACTTACCAATACTTTGAAGCCCGGGGCAGTCTTTCCCCCTGAAAATACCATACTCCGCCTAGCTGGATCCAACACCCTTGGCGCAAAGTTGACGCCGGCCCTCGTTGAGGCATTTTTTAAAGACAAAGGCTGTACCAAGGTCACACGGCAAACCGTTGAAACTGAACTTGTTAAAGTTACCTGTAGCCTTGACGGTAAAGACTATCTTGCTTCAATCAGCTTCAAGGGATCTGGCACAGCTTTTACTGGACTTAAGGATGGCTCAGCAAACGTTGGCATGGCTTCTCGCAGGGCAAAGCCTGCTGAGGTTGCCAGTCTTGCTGGACAGGGTGATCTCACCTCACCGGCAAATGAACACGTTGTGGCGTTGGACGGTGTTGCCATCATTGTCAATCCTTCAAATCAGGTTCCTAGACTCAGCATCGCGCAAGCTCGTAACATCTTTGCCGGTAATATAAGCTATTTTAACTTGGTTGACGGCCCAAGTAGTCAGATAAAAATTTATCGACGAGATGACAAGTCTGGCACCTTCGACTCGTTTAAATCCTTGGTCATGGACGGCACGCTAATCTCCTCATCTGCGAAAGCCTTTGAGGATAGTCATGCACTTTCTTCGGCATTAACAGCTGATCGCAATGGAATTGGATTTGTAGGCCACACTCTTGCCGGAGACGCTCGCATGGTACCAATCGGCGCTTCTGGTCAACAAGCTTTGCTCCCCAATCGTTTTACAATACAGACGGAAGATTACCCCCTGTCGCGACGGCTCTATTTCTATACGCTTTCAGAAGCCGGCAACAAAGAAGTCGCTAGATTCATATCATTTGCCCTCTCTAAAGCAGGCCAAGCAGTTGTAGATCGAGAAAAGTTTATACCTTTGGAAATAGTTCGCAATCGAGCTAAGCTTCCATGGGGCAGTTCCTTTGGCTACCAAGCTGTCACCGCCGGGACTGAGCGTTTATCAGTGAACTTCCGCTTCAACAGCGGCTCGAATCGGCTTGATAGCAGGGCATTGGCGGACCTGGACCGAGTTACCGAGTACCTAATTCGTACATCAACCAAGCCAGACAAGCTCATCTTGATTGGATTTGCTGATAATGCAGGCGATCCCGCTTTAAATGTAATCTTATCTAAAGAACGCGCACAATCCGTGGCAAGTTCTCTGAAAACTCGTGGTATCATTCCGGGCCAAATAACAGGCTTTGGCGCCGAAAATCCGATTGCTTCTAACGATACCCCCCAGGGCCAGCAAAAAAATCGCCGCGTCGAAGTATGGGTGAACCGCTAGGGAGACTTTGGGCTATCGCCATTACAGCAACCAATCCAACTGAGAGCTACTTCGGAGCCAGGGCTCCCTCGATCAAAGAGTTACACACCTGCATAGAGTTACTCCCCTGCATAGAGTTACATACCTGCATAGAGTTACTCCCCGGCATAGACGGGCGCCCAGCGAGCCCGTTGCAAGAGCAGGGGCACCTGCTGCTCTTGCACACCGGCGGGCGCCAGTCCTTCCCGGATGCCGGCGATGGCCACCGCTTCGGCTACAGCGGCTCCCACAGCGGCCGCATCGGTGAGGGCTGGCATCAGGGGGGCATAGGGGTCGCGGCTGGCTGGAATCCACTGGCTCAGCGCTTCCAGGCCCGCATCGATCATCCCGTCGCTGATGGCCCGCAGCCCCACGGCCACCGTCGCGAAACCGAGGCCAGGAAAAACAAAGCAGTTGTTGCACTGGCCGATCAGCCGCTCCCCCTCCGGCCTATCAACCGGAGCAAAGGGACTGCCGGTGGCCACCAGGCAGCGGCCCTCGGTCCAGGCCAGCAGGTCGACCGGCGTGGCTTCCGCCAATTTGGTGGGGTTGGAGAGGGGCAGGATCACCGGGTTGCGGCAGTGACGCGCCATTTCCTCCACCACCGGCCGGCTGAAGGCCCCCGCCACGGTGGAGGTGCCGATCAATACCGTGGGCCGCACCCGCTGCACCACGGTGGCCAGATCGATGCTGCCGTGGGCGTCGCGCCGCCAGTCCCGCACCTCGGCCGGATCGCGGGCCAGCAGTGCGGCAGCCGGGCTGAGCTCCGTCATGTCGCTCAGCAACAAACCCGGTCGATCGATCGCCCAGATGCGCTCCCGAGCTTGCCCTTCAGTGAGGCCGGAGCGCCGCAGCAGGCGCACCAAGCCCTCGGCGATGCCGCATCCGGCGGTGCCGGCACCGAACACCACGATGCGCTGATCGCCCAGGGGTTGCCCCAGTCCGCGGCAGGCGGCCAGCACGGCGGCGCTGGCGACGCCACTGGTGCCCTGAATGTCATCGTTAAAGCTGGGCAGCTGCCAGCGGTGACGCTCCAGCAGCAAGCGGGCGTGGCTGTTGCCGAAGTCCTCCCAGTGCAGACAGGCACCGGCACATTCCAGCTGCACAGCCTCGACGAATTCATCGACAAATGCCAGGTAGGCATCCCCCTCCAGTCGCGGCTGCCGCAGGCCTGGATAGAGGGGATCGGCCAGCAGACTGGGGTTATTGGTGCCCACATCGAGCACCACCGGCAACACCCGCTCGGGATTGAGTCCGGCGCAGAGGGTATAGACGGCCAACTTGCCCTGGCAGATGTGGATGCCTCCCACCCCCTGATCGCCAATGCCGAGGATCCCTTCTGAATCGGTGACCAACACCAGGTCGATCGGGCCCCTCAAGCCATTGCGCAATACCTGGCGCAGCCGACCGCCCTGGTCGGCACTCAGAAAGATCCCTTCCATGGGCGTGCGGTAGCTCCTGCTGAAGCCCTGGATCACCGCCCCCACTGTTGGCGTGTAGACGATCGGCAAGACCGCTTCTGTGTAATCGGCCAGGAAGCGGTGAAACAACACCTGGTTGCTGCGCCGCAGCCCGTCGACAAAGCTGTAGCGCGCCAGATTGCCCCTGATGTCGCAGAAGGCCTGCCAGCTGCGCTGCACCTGGAGCTCCAAGGTCTCCACCCGGGGAGGCAGCAGCCCGTCAAGATTGAGGGCGAGCCGTTCCGCCGCCGAGAAGGCGGTGCCTTTATTAAGGGCTGGGTCCCGCAGCAGATCCAGTCCGCGCTTGCTGGTGAACCGGGGGGATGGGGCCGACGCGGACGCTGTGATTGATGCCGGTTGGTGCATGGAGTTGGCCCAATTCCGGCTTGCTGCGCTCACTGAAGCGGAGCGCTGGTAGTGGCAATGGTATTAAAAACTACAAAAATGCCAGCGAAACATTCCAGATTGGTTCTGGATTATTAGTTCTGCATTAGGGAAGCTCTCAATAACCGCGATTACGCCGCCCCAGCCAGCTGAAATCTATTGCGGCATCACGGCTACATTGGGCTTGACTCGGTTTTTCAGAGCTTCCTTAGGGATAATCAGAACCAAAGCCATTTTACCCCCAGCCAACTGACGAGCCATTACGACATCAGGGATCCACAGACCGTGGCTCAGGTTTTTTGGGCTGCATTGGTTTTGCTCGTAAAACTTTTATTCTTTTATTTAAGAATTTGTTGATAATTTGCTCAAGAATTTACTGACTAAATTGTTGATAAATTTACCGAGAATTTCGTAGGTTAATTTACCGAAGAATTTACTGAAGGATTCACTGAAGAAACAGCTCCCTCAAATTCGGCTGGCAACCGGATGTAGGAATGGTGGGAACGGTTACCTGGCGCCGCCCAGATGTCCCATAGCTTTGACCAAAGGGCGGTAGCCAGTCCATGGAACGCTTTTTTCTGGAGCTGGACCCGCCCGAGGCGGCGATGCGGAGCTGGCCCCACGTGGTGGTGGTCGGCGGTGGCTTCGCGGGCCTGAAGGTCTGCAATGCCCTGGCCCGCCAGCCGGTCCGCGTCACGCTGATCGACAAGCGGAACTTCAACCTGTTCCAGCCGCTGCTCTATCAGGTGGCCTCGGGGTTGGTGTCCGAGGCGGACGTGGCGTCTCCGCTGCGCCAGATGGTGGGCGATGCCCCCAATATCCAGATCCTGCTGGGTGAGGTGGTGGACATCGATCCAGCGGCGCGACAGGTGGTGTTCAACGGCCAGCACTACAGCTACGACCAGCTGATCCTGGCCACCGGCTCGGGAAGCACCTATTTCGGCCGTGAGGAATGGCGGCCCCTGGCGCCTCCGATGAAGATCCTCGAGCACGCCGATGAGATCCGCCGGCGGCTGCTGATGGCCCTGGAGGAGGCCGAACAGACCACCGATCTCCAGCAGCGCGCCTTTCTGCAGACCGTGGTGGTGGTGGGCGCCGGCCCAGCCGGCTGCGAACTGGCCGGTTCGTTGATCGAGTTGATGGACCGCGCCGTGCGGCGGGATTTCAAACAGCTGCGACGGGAGGATTGTCGCGTGGTGCTGGTGGACCCGGTGGAGCGGGTGTTGCCCACCATGGCAGTGCCGCTCTCCGCCGCAGCCGCCGGCCACCTGGAGGCTGCCGGAGTGGAGCTGCGGCTTGGCACCAAGGTGGAGTCGATCTTCCCCGGGCGGGTGTGCCTGGTCGGTGCAGACGGGGCAAAGGAGCTGGAGGCGGCCACCGTCTGCTGGACCGCCGGGGTGCGCGCTTCTCGCCTGGGGGGTCTGCTGAGCGAGCGCACTGGTTGCTCCGTGGACCGGGGTGGCCGGCTGGTGGTGAAAGCCGACTTCTCGATCCCCGATCACCCGGAAATCCGCGCGGTGGGCGATCTCTGCAGCTATGGCCACACCGACGATGCCAAGCCGCTGCCCGGTATGGCTGGCCCGGCGGTGCAGGCCGGTGGCTGGGTCGCCCTTGACATCCTGGCCCGCCTTCGCGGCGAGACGATCGCCCCCTTCCGGTGGCAGGACCTCGGCAGCATGGCGGTGATCGGCCCCTGGTATGCCGTGGCGGACCTGCGGGGCCTGCACCTCACCGGCCTGGCCGGCTGGGTGGTGTGGGCGCTGGCCCACCTGGCCTTCATTCCCGACACCGAAAACCGCATCGCCCTGTTCAGCAAGTGGATGTGGCAGATCGCCACCCGCCAGCGCACCGCCCTGCTGATCACCGGCCGGCCGGATCAACACCTCGGCGTGGATGTGGGGCTGTTCCGAGCCGAGCGTCCTCAGCTGCTCTAGCTATCACCAGCAACCATTTGTTATCACCAGCAACCATTGGTTATCACCAGCAGCCATTGGTTATCACCAGCAGCCGCCAGCTAGCGAATCGAAGCGATGGTCGCCACCTCATGCTGGAGATGATAGCGTAAATCAAGGCGACGATCTCACTGGGATTTGAATGGGTAATTTGGCCAAATAAGCCGAATGATTGCTGGATCCCCAGGAGCGTGTCGCTCCAAGCCAATAAGGTTGAATTGGATTGCGGTCGCGACATCACCAGGACCCGGGAGCCAGGCGGCCCTGGAGCTGAGAGAATCCGGCCAGAGCCAATCCATCCATGACCGCGGCGGTGAGCATCCCGTTCGATTTTCCCGCCTATCTGGAGGCCGCTCGCCTGCGGGTGGAAGCAGCCCTGGCAGCCTCCCTGGGGCCCGAGAGACCCGAGAGCCTCAGGGAGTCCATGCGCTACTCCCTGCTGGCGGGAGGCAAGCGCCTGAGGCCGATCCTCTGCCTGGCGGCCTGCGAGCTGGCCGGCGCCGACAGCGAACTGGCCATGCCCACCGGCGTTGCCCTGGAGATGATCCACACCATGTCGTTGATCCATGACGATCTCCCCGCCATGGACAACGACGACCTGCGCCGCGGCCGCCCCACCAATCACAAGGTGTACGGCGAGGCCAACGCCATCTTGGCCGGCGATGCCCTGCTCACCCGCGCCTTCGAGATGGTGGCCCTGCGCAGCCCGGGGGTTCCCGCCGATCGATTGCTGGCGGTGGTGGGCGAACTCAGCCTCGCCGCCGGCGCCCCCGGCCTGGTGGGGGGCCAGGTGGTCGATCTGGAATGCGAGGGCAAGGACGTGGACCTGGACACCCTCGAGTACATCCACCTGCATAAAACTGGCGCCCTGCTGCGGGCCTGCGTAGTCACCGGGGCCCTGGTGGGCGGCGCCTCAGCGGAACTGCAGGCAGCGCTGGTGGGCTACGCCCGCGGCATCGGCCTGGCCTTTCAAATCATCGACGACATCCTCGATGTGACCGCGAGCAGCGAGGTGCTGGGCAAGACGGCGGGCAAGGACCTCACGGCGGACAAGACCACCTACCCCAAGCTGCTGGGCCTGGAGCAATCCCGCCAGCGGGCCGCCCACCTGGTGGCAGAGGCAAAACAGGCCCTGGCCCCCTGGGGTGACGGTACGGATGGTGGCAAGGTCGCCCCCCTGCTGGCCCTGGCCGACTACATCACCAGTCGCGATCGATGACCAATCGCGATGTATGACAAATCGCGATCGATGACCGGCGGCGACCGATGACCAATCGCAACCAATGAACGGCCAGCCCTTGACCAGTCGCAATCCATGACCAGTCGCGACCGATGCTCTCGATAGCTCAGATCACGGCAATCCTGATTCCCTTATCCCCGAGCTCTGGAACCCTGACTACCGCAATTTTGACCCTGCAGTGCTTCGAGCTGTACCCGCTAAACCTGGCCACGCTCACAGCCCACGACGCCAATCCGCTCATGGCCTGCCTGGAGAATGGCGTGCTCGCCTGGGGGCTGGCGGCCTGCGGTCTGGCCCAGCTATCCAAGTTGGCGATTGAATTGGCCCTGCATCGACGCTGGCGACCCGCCGTACTGATCGAAACCGGCGGCATGCCCTCCAGCCATGCGGCCCTGATCAGCGGCACCGCAGCAGGAGTGGGCTGGCAGATGGGCTTTGCCAATCCGCTGTTTGCCCTGGCGGCGGTGGTGGCCTTCATCGTTCTATATGACGCCAGCGGCGTGCGCCACCACGCCGGGCTGATCGCCAAGCGCGTCAATGGCCTACCGGCTGAGATCTGGCCGAGCCAGCCCAATGCCAGGCAGCTAGAACCGTCTCAGGCCAGGTCGCTGCCCACCTCAGAGCCAAGGCCAACTGCAGAGCCAGGGCCAGTTGCAGAGCCAGCATCACCTGCCATAAAACCCCTGAAGGAGAGCTTGGGCCACACCCGCCTGGAGGTGCTGGTGGGCAGCTTGATCGGCCCCGGGATCGTGCTGCCCGGCCTGGCGCTGCTGGGCTCCCCCCTGGACCTGGCCCATCGCTGGGGCCTGTTGCAGATCGGGTGAGCAGCGCCGCCCGGCTCAGCGCCGATCAACAGTTGGCGGCCGAGGCCTTCGCCAGCTGGCTAAGCGCCGCCGCCGACGGAACCCCCTTCCTGCTCAGGGGCCATGCCGGCACCGGCAAGACCTTTCTGTCGATGCGCTTTCTGGCCCAGGCGGAAGCCGCTGGACTGTGCTGGACCGTGGTGGCCCCGACCCACAAGGCGGTGAGCGTGTTGCGGGCCAACCTGGCCCTCAGCCAACTGACGCCCACCTGGTTTCCCTCCACCATCCACCGCCTGCTGCGCCTCAACCTCAAGCGGCGCGGCGATCGGGAGCTCTGCGAGGCCAGCGACCAGACCGCCGGGGCCCTGGAACACCTGGCCCTGGTGCTGATCGATGAGGCCTCGATGCTGGATAGCACCGTGCTGGAGCTGCTGCTGCGCTGCGCCCACGGCTTCCACACCCGCCTGGTGTTCGTGGGGGATCCAGCCCAGTTGCCGCCGGTGGGGGAGAGCGCCAGTCCGGTGTTCGAGCTGGCGCGCGTCTGCTCAGCCGAACTGCGGCAGGTGGTGCGTCACCAGGGGCCGGTGCTGCGGCTAGCGACGGGGCTGCGCAACGGCGAGCTGCCCTGCCAGCAGCCCCCCACCCTGCCGCCGATCCGCAGCCCCAAAGGGATGGTGGCAATGCTGGCCAGGGACCAGTGGCTGGCGGCGGCCCAGGAGGCCCTGGCTCGCAGCGCCGCCAGCGACGACCCGGATCTGGCCAGGATCCTCTGCTACTCGAATCGCTACCTGGAAAAACTGGTGCCCTTGGCCCGTCGGGCCCTGCATGGCGAGCAGGCGGACCAGCTGCCGGTTTTGCCAGGGGAGGTGCTGATCACCCGCGCGGCGGTGATGGCCCCTGCCTGCCGCGAGGGGAGCGAGCGGGCGGAACGACCCGACACCCCCGACATGGTGTTGAGCTCCAACCGCGAGCTGGTGGTGTGCGAGGTGACCCCAGAGCTGTGGGATCTATCCAATTCATGTGTTGATTCCACCGAACTGTTTTCCATTGCCCGGGAAACCAGCTTCAGTCCGCAGCTGGAAACCCTCAGCGTCACCGTGGACACGGGCGAAAGTCGCCTGCAGCTGAGGCTGTTGCCGCCGATCGGCTCAACGGCCCGTCGCAAGCTGGACGCCATCCTGGGCGCCCTGCGCCAGCAGGCCCAGCTGGCCACTCAACAGGGGGACAAGCGCGGGGGCAAGGCCCTGTGGCGGCGTTTCTTTTTGATCCGGGATTCCTTTGCCTCCCTGGGCCCGGCGGCCGTACTCACCGTGCACCGGGCCCAGGGCAGCACCTTCGCGGAAGTTTTTGTCGCCGACGACCTGTTCTGGCCCCAGCAGGAATTGTTGCGGCGCCAACTGGCCTATGTGGCCGTCAGTCGCGCTAGCCAGGCGGTGGTGATGATGGCGGCGACTGGCTCGCCAGCGGATCGGCGGCAGTGGCAGCAATGGCTAAATGGCGATCTCAACTGAGCCGCAGACCTTCAATGCCCTGCCAGCCCAGATAAATGGCCAAGGCAAGGCTGAGCAGCCCAAGCAGCAGGTCGCCCTGGCGAAACAACCAGCTTTTGCCCGCCTCCAGCAGCGGCAGCACCCGGCCGCTGCCCAGCAGCAGCAGCGCCCCCAGGGGCAATAGCAGCAGCAGCCCAGTGGCCAGCACAAATATGCCGGTGGCCAGCAGTTCCTGGCCGGGGGCCAGGCCGGCGGCCAGCACGCTGCCGGCCGCCTTGGCAAACAGGAAGAGGTCGTCCGGGGCGGCCAGCTGCAGGCCAGTGCTGACGGCCAACAGCAGGGGCAAGGGCATAGCGCAGAACTGGTCCAGCCGACGGGTCCAGCCCGGCTGCTCCCCCTCCTGCTCCCGCTTGAACAGCTCCTGCATGGCAATGGCCAACAGGCCGCCAGCGGCCAACAGATCCAGACCGGTGCGATGGCTGGTGCCCTGCTCCATGGTGAGCACCAGCCCGTGGCCCACGGTGAGCAGCGCGGTCACGATCAGCCCACCGGTGATCAGCCAGCCGGCCACGAACAGGCCGCCGCGCCGCAGGGGGTTGGGGCCCAGCAGCACCAATAGCAACAGGCCTATATGCAGGGGGGAAAAGCCAATGGCCAGGCCAAACGCCGCCAACTCCCCCAGCAATGATCCCCGCAGCGGCACCAACACCGCCGGCGAAACCGGCAGGGGCATTGGCAGAAGCATTGGCAGGAAATTTATCAAGAAAACCGGCATGCAACTTCGGCCAGGCTTCTCCGGCCAGGCTTCTCCGGCCAGACTTCTCCGGCCAGACTTCTCCGGCCAGGCTTCTAGAACCAGGCCTCTACAAGCAAGCTTCTGCAACCAGGCTGCTCCAGCAAGGTTTTCACCAAATCAACGACGAATCTCAAACCAATCGGCACCGGTAGCTGGCAGGGGGGTGGCGCTAACGCTATTCACCATCGCCGCGGCTGGACCGCGCTCGCACCACAACCGCATTTCCGCCAGCTGCTGGGGATGGCCTTCCACCTCCAATTCCACCGAGCCATCGGCCAAATTGCGCACCCAGCCCCCCAGGGTCAATTCCTTGGCCTG
>JBIKWK010000091.1:0-10920 GCA_044356375.1 Prochlorococcaceae cyanobacterium
CGGCTGGACCGCGCTCGCACCACAACCGCATTTCCGCCAGCTGCTGGGGATGGCCTTCCACCTCCAATTCCACCGAGCCATCGGCCAAATTGCGCACCCAGCCCCCCAGGGTCAATTCCTTGGCCTGCCTGCTGCAGGCGGCCCGGTAGCCCACCCCCTGCACCTGGCCGCGCACGCTCAACCGCCAACGCTCACTGGGGCTGCTGGGGCGGGGGTCCGTGGTGGGCAGGAAGTGGCGTTCCTGGGCAGCGGCACGACGAGCGCGGATGCTGCGGCCAGACGCAAGGGAATCTCCGGGCATCCAGCCCAATGGAGGTGAAGCCAGCTGGCGTGCACGGTCGTTGTCGTCCATCCTTCGCAAGTGGTTGGCACTCCCCAACCTTCAACTTGCCACAGATTGGCGCGGTTACCCAGCTCAAGGAGCGGCTCAGAAGCAAAATCGCAATAATTTATCAAGCCTTTGCCGCCATCCGGCAGCAACTGCCAGCGGTGAAACTCGTGGGCCCAGAGGGTTTCTCCGCGCCGCACCAATAGCCCATCCCGCCAGGCGGTGGCCTGGCGGTAACCCAGGCTCAAGGCACCGCGAGCGGCGCTAAAGGGCAGCAGTCCCGCCATGGCATGGGGGATCCCCTCGGGGTCCTGGAGCTCCCGGCCCAGCAGCAACAGGCCGCCACACTCGGCGGCGATCGGCAGCCCCTGCTTCGCGGCGGTGCGCAGGGCCTGGAGGCTGCGACCACTGGCGGCCAGCTGGGCGGCATGCAACTCCGGGTAGCCGCCAGGCAGCAGCACCGCCCGGCAGTCATCGGGGAGGGGATCGTCGGCCAGGGGGCTCCAGGGCAGGGGCTCCAGGCCCAGGGCCCGGAGCATTTCGTTGGCCTCCGGATAGCGAAAATGAAAGGCCGCGTCGCTGGCCACGGCGATCGGCAGCGGCTGGGGGCTGGCCCCCCTTCCCGCGCCTGGCGAAGCCTGGGTCTGGGCCAGGCGCCAATCGATCGGATCTCGCTCCCCTGGCAGTGGGGACGGCGATTGCAGCAGGGGCCAGAGGGCCTCGAGATCCAGGTGCCGCTCCGCCAGGTGGGCCCAGCGCCGCTGGCGCTCGGCCAGATCGCTGAGCTCGCCGGGGGGCAGCAAGCCCAGGTGGCGGGAGGGCAGCTCCAAGGACCGATCGCTGGGCAAAACCCCCAGCAGCGGCATATCGATGCTGGCCAGCGCCTCCCGCAGCAGGGCCCGGTGCCGCTCGCTGCCCACCCGGTTGAGCACCACCCCCGCCAGGCGCACAGGCGGCGGGCCGTGATCGCGAAAGCCGCGCACCAGGGCCGCCAGCGATCCCGCCTGCCGAGAGGCCTCCACCACCAGCACCACCGGCAGATCCAGCTGGGCCGCCACCGCGGCTGAGCTACCCCGACTGGTGGGACCCAGTCCGTCAAACAGGCCCATCACCCCCTCCACCAGGGTGAGCGGCGCCCGGGAACCATGCCAGTGGAAGCAGCGCCGCACCCAGTCCTCACCGCAGAGCAGCGGATCCAGGTTGCGGCAGCTGAGGCCGCTCACCCGAGACAGCAACTGGGGATCGAGATAATCGGGCCCCACCTTGAACGGCTGCAGCGCCAGGCCCCTGCTCCGGGCCAGGGCCGCCAACAGGAGACTGAGCAGGGTTTTGCCGCTGCCGCTGGCCGGGGCGGCGATCAGACAGGGCATGCCGCCGAGCTAACTGGGCAGCAGCTTGGCAGCCAGGGGCGCTGCGGCGGCCAGCAGCGGATTGGTGGAGTCGTGGCCACCTGAAAGCAGCCTGGCCAACTCCATCTCCTCGCTCTCATTGGGTAGGGGCACCACATCTTCCGCCAGTTCCATGCTGGCCATGCCACCGGATTCCAGGCGCATGCAGCCACCCGATTCCGAGCAGAGGATCACGCAGAGTGGCCGGCCCTGGCTGCGCTGACAGATCAACCTCAAGCCCACCAGAGCACCTGGATGGGTCTTGGGCGCCCCGACGGGGACTGGCATCAGGCGAAATTGCACCGTTTGACCATCTGAGCGCTCAAATTCAGCCCCAATGCCCGGGCCGGTGCCGTCGCCAGCCACCTCGTAGGAATTCATCAGGTGCCAACCGAGGCGGTCGGCGATCCAGGCGGCCAACAGCAACCCCTTCACCGGATGGTTGCCCTCCACGTCGATGTCGAGCTGCACCACGTGGACGAGGGCGTCGCGCCGGGCTGGTGGATCGAACACCATCGCCAACGACTCCCGCCAGCTGCGCAGCCGCAGCCAGTTCAAATCGTTGATCGCCTGGCCGGCGTCAATCCTCTGCACCAGGATCTCCAGGCAGCGCCTGGGGCTGCCCAGGGAGGTGTCCACCACCAGGCGCCGCGGCGGCGGCGCCAGCTTTTCCAGCATCTCTGGGGCCTCATCGAGGCTGCTGTTCCACCACACCCAACAGGGCAGATCGGCGCGAATCAAGGGCTGGATCAGGGCCAAACCCTGCTGCTGGGCCCCCATGCCGCCCCGCAACACCACCACGTCGCCGCAGGCGGAACCGGCGCTGCCATCTTCTGGCAGGGGGCAGTAGGCGGCCACCAGGGTTTCCAGCGGCCGGGAGGCATCGAGGGTGGGGGCCAGGGTGAGCAGGCGCCTGGGCATGTAAGCGCTGATGGCTCCGCTGACGAATTGGCCCCGCAGGTCTTCCGCCTGGTGGTTGCCCTGCCATTGCCCCAACCGCCAAGCCAGCTTGGGATCCAGCGGCGCGGTGCTAAGGGGCAGGTCGCAGTCGACCACGCAGTCCCTGGCGGCGCTGAGCAGCTGGGAACTGACCAAGCCGGTGATCGGTCCATCGACCCGGCCACAGCGCACCAATTGCTGCTCCAGCCACGATCCCTCCCACACCACCAGGGTGAAGGTGGCGGCGCCGGCCGAACCCTCCAGATCCTGCTGCCAGAGCTGCTCTAGATAGCTGGACACCTGCTCGGGCGGCAGGGCGATGGGGGCCTGAAGGGTTAGCTGGGCGGACATGGCGCTGCGGTAGGAGAAAGGCTGCTCTGGAAAAGGCTTCTGGGGGAAAGGCTTCCATACGAGATAGAAGACTTCTAAACGAAATAAATAAAAGAATTCAGGGCCGGCGCCAAACCAGGCCTTCGTCGGCCAAGAGGCTGTCGGCGGCGGCGGGTCCCCAGGTGCCCGTCTCATAGGCATGCACCGGCAGCTGCCAGGGGGATTCCTCGATCAACTTCAGCAAGGGCGTGTATAGGCGCCAGGCGGCCTCCACCTCGTCACTGCGGGTGTAGAGGGTTGGATCGCCCAGCATGGCGTCGGCCAGCAGCCGCACATAACCCTCATCGGACGGCTCCCCGAAGCTGTCGTCGTAGGAGAAGGCCATGTCAACGGGGCGGCTGCGCATGCCCGAGCCGGGTGCCTTCACTTCAAAGCGGAATTCAGCCCCCTCATCGGGCTGAATGCGCAGGATCAATTGGTTGACGGTGGGGGAGCCGCCGGCGGCGTCGAACAGGTGCACCGGGGCCTCCCGAAAGGTGAGCACCACCTCGCTGACCCGCTTTGGCAGCCGCTTGCCGGTGCGTAGATAGAAGGGCACCCCCTGCCAGCGCCAGTTGTTGATGAACAACTTCATCGCCACGTAGGTCTCGGTGGTGCTGTTGGGATTGACGCCAGGCTCCTGGCGATAGCCGGCCGTCGGCGAGATCGCCGATCCCCCTGAGCTGTACTGGCCGCGCACACAGCATTTCCAGGGTTCATCCTCGTCGGCCAGCCGGGCGGCCTGGAGCAACTTGGCCTTCTCATTGCGCATCGATTCGGGATCGAAGCGGCCCGGCGCCTCCATGGCCGTCAGGGCCAGCATCTGGGTGAGGTGGTTTTGCACCATGTCCCGCAGGGCCCCGGAGGTTTCGTAATAGCCCGCCCGTTCCTCCACACCAACTGTTTCAGCCGCCGTGATCTGCACGTTGGCGATGTAGTTGCGGTTCCAGATCGGCTCAAAGATCGTGTTTGCGAAACGCAACACCAAGATGTTTTGGACCGTCTCTTTACCCAGATAGTGGTCGATGCGAAAAATCTGGTTTTCCTTGGCGCAGGTCTGCACCACCCGATTGAGCTCCTGGGCACTGCCGTAATCGCGGCCAAAGGGCTTCTCGATCACCACCCGACTGCGGTCGGCATCGGCCAGCAGCCCGGCTGCGGCCAGGGCCCGGCAGCCACTGCCGTAGAAGGCCGGCGACACCGACAGGTAAAAGGTGCGGTTGCCCCTGGTGGCGCATTGGCGATCGATGGCCTCCAGCCTTTGGCCGAGCCCCACGATGGTGGCGGGATCGGAGAGGTCCGCCGGCTCATAGAAGAGGCTGCTGGCAAAGCGCTGCCAGGCGGTGGGGTGCTCACTGATCACATCTGCCATCGCCGTGGCCATGCGGGAGCGAAACTCCTCGTCGCTCCAGGGCCTGCGAGCGCAGCCGACCACGGCAAATTCACTGGGCAACCGCCGCTGCCGGTACAGCTCAAACAGGGCCGGAATCAGCTTGCGATGGGTGAGATCGCCACTGGCGCCGAAGATCACCAGGCACTGGGGCGGAATCACCCGCTCCTGCCGAAGCCCCACCCGCAGGGGATTGGTGAGCACGCTGGCCATTAACCGCCTTAGCTGGATGATCCAGGTTTAACGGCCCGGGCAGGCCCATCCTGGGATTATTGAATTTTTTGGGCCTCCCTGTGTGTGAACCCATAAAAAAAGCCCGCCATCCGGCGGGTTTTATCGGTCTTGAGGCGATTTAAACCAGCCGGCGGGTAAAGCCGGCTGTAATTCAAGCCGGCTTTGATTCAATAGGTTTCCACGTGCCAGCGCTCGGCCTTCTTAAGTTGCGGCCGCATGGTGCTCCAATCCAGTCCCTTAGCGGCGGCCGCGGTGGTCATGGCCTCGTCAATGCCGGGCTCCATGCCCTTGAGACCGCAGATGTAGACGTGGGTCTTGGGATCTTCGATCATGGCGAAAATCTCGTCGGCGTGCTCCAGCACCCGATCCTGGATATACATGCGACCCCCGTCGCGGTTCTGCTGTTCGCGGCTGATGGCGGTGGTGTAGCGGAAGTTATCGGGGAACTCAGCCAGGTAGCGGTTGAGGTCTTCGTCGTAGAGCAGATTCGGCGTCTTGGGGGCACCCATGAACAGCCAGGCCTTGCCGCGGAACTGGTATTCGGGATTCTTGGCCCGCTCGCCCGGCTCAAACATGCGGCGCAGGTAGGCGCGCATCGGGGCGATGCCGGTGCCGGTGGCCAACATGATCACGTTGGCCTCCTCGTCGGCGGGCAGCAGCATTTCCTTGCCCACCGGACCCGTGATCTTCACCTGGGCACCGGGCTCGATGTCGCAGAGGAAGGTGGAGCAGACGCCGTTGATCACCTCGCCGTCCTTCTCGTACTGCAGCTGGCGTACGCAGAGGGACACGGTGTGGCCCTCCAGATTGTCGCCGTGGCGGCTGCTGGCGATCGAGTAGAGGCGCAGCTTGTTGGGCTTGCCATTGGCATCGACCCCATCGGGGATGATGCCGATCGACTGGCCCTCCACGTAGCGCAGCTGGGGATCGCCGCCACTGAGATCGAAGGTGATGTGGTTGACGCGCCCGATGGCGCCTTCAGCCACCAGGCTGTAGTTGTTGATGACGGAGCCGATGAAGGGGGCCTTCGGCTTGTAGAGATTGACTGGGACGTCGGCGTGGGACACGGTGGGGGCAGCTGGTGGATTGGGGGCGGCAGCGACCTCAGAGGGGGCGGGAGCAGAGGGGGCGTCTGGAGCGGCCGGGGTTTCGGGGGCCGGGATTTCCGAGGCCGAGCTGGCGGCCGCGGCAGTGCCGTCAGCGGCGATTACGGCCTTGATCCGCCCGCCCTGGCGGGCGATCGTGCCCACCAGGTTCTGGAGCAGGGCAAAGGGCACTGTGAGCCGTCGTTCGGCACGACGCTGGGCACCGACGCCAAGGCACTCCACCACCACGGTGAACATGCGGGCATCGGACTGGGTTGCACGGCCTGTGGACACCCGCATGCAGACACCGCCTGGTAAAAGCTGGCCGATCATAGGGAATGCTTCACAGCCACCTTTTTCGCCCCGCCGCGGTTAGGTTTGTGCCCCAGCACACACAGCTGCCATTCCTTGGCCCTGCTCCTTGCCCGACCTGCAGACATGCCGATCGTGACTGGCATCAGCTGCAGCCTCGACACCATCCAACAGGAGATGGAGCGGCTGCCCCAGGGCACCCGGCGCCTGGCGGTGCAGTTACGACTCAACCTGGATCCAGAGTGGCTGTGGGCTGTGCTCACCGACTACGAAAATCTCAGTCGCTTCATCCCCAACCTGGCCAGCTCCCGCCAGCTCTGGCGCCGGGGGCGCAAGGTGGGCCTGGAGCAGGTGGGCACCCAGCAGGTATGTGGGCTGCGCTTCTCTGCCCGGGTGGAGATCGAACTGGAGGAAGACCCCGCCAGCGGCCAGCTTTCCTTCCAGATGACCAAGGGCGATTTCCGCCGTTTCGAGGGCAGGTGGTGCATCCATCGCCATGAGGAGCACACCGCCCTGCTTTATGAGCTGGTGGTGCAGGGCAAGCCGGGCATGCCAATCACCCTGATCGAGCAGCGGCTCAAGGACGACCTGGCCAGCAACCTGCGGGGCGTGCAGCAGGAGGCCCAAAAGCGGGCAGGCCTGAGCTGACCCGAAAGCCCGCAGGCTCTATGATGGCGGTCAGGAAGAAGTAATGACCGCGCTCCTCCGGCCTGCCTTTGCCAATGACCTGGTGTCCCGATGGGCGGCTGATCAGGCGACGACCCAGCCGCAGCCAGGTCAGCTTGCCTGGTTCAGCCCTAGCTCCTAAAGGACAGGCAAGCTGCAACTGCGCTTACAGTCTTGCCAGCGTTAATTAAGTATTATCAACCTAATGCGGATCTTGGACCCGCTGGCAGACCCTGAACCAACCCATGCAGGCCAAATGTTAAATACATGTGCTTCCAATGTTGAGTGATTTATAAACTAAGTCCCTGGGCTCTGCCATCCAAAAACCTACTGAAACCATGCCTGCAGTCCTCAAGATCTGTTGTATTGGCGCCGGCTATGTAGGCGGACCCACCATGGCTGTGATCGCCGATCGATGCCCCCAGATCGAGGTCACTGTTGTTGATCTCAACGCCGCCCGCATTGCCGCCTGGAATGGTGACGATCTTGACGGGTTGCCCGTCTACGAGCCTGGACTGGCTGCTGTGGTTGATCGCTGCCGCGGACGCAACCTCTTCTTCACCACCGAGGTGGATTCCGCTATCGCCGCAGCAGACATGGTGTTCCTCTCGGTGAACACACCCACCAAAACCAGCGGCCACGGGGCTGGGAAAGCCTCAGATCTCCGCTGGATCGAGGCCTCAGCTCGACAGGTGGCCTCTTGTGCCACGGGCCACACAATTGTGGTGGAGAAGAGCACATTGCCGGTTCGGACCGCAGAAGCGGTGGCAGCCATCCTTTCCCAACCCCAGGCATCCGGGGCCACCTTCTCGGTGCTCTCCAATCCTGAATTCCTCGCCGAGGGAACGGCAATCTCCGATTTGGAGGGTCCGGATCGGGTACTGATCGGCGGGGAAGACGCCGATGCCATTGAAGCCCTGGCTGCCATCTATGCCCAGTGGATTCCAGAGGAGCGAATTCTTCGCACCAACACCTGGAGTAGTGAGCTCTCCAAGCTCGCCGCGAATGCCTTTCTTGCCCAGCGGATCTCATCGATCAACTCCATCGCCGCCCTATGCGAGGCCACTGGCGCGAATGTGGCGGAGGTGGCTCGCGCTATTGGCCTGGACTCACGCATCGGCCCGCGCTTCCTACAGGCCGGCCCTGGCTATGGGGGCAGCTGCTTCCAGAAGGACATCCTCAACCTGGTCTATCTCTGCGAGCACTACGGCCTCCACGAGGTGGCTGCTTACTGGCAGCAGGTGGTGGATCTCAACTTCTGGCAGCAGGATCGGATCGCCCGCCTGGTGGTCCAGAAATTGTTCGGCACGGTGACCGGCAAACGGCTAGCCCTGTTTGGTTTCGCCTTCAAGGCCGATACGAACGACACCCGGGAGTCTCCCGCGATCCGGATTGGCAAACGACTGATCGAGGAAGGTGCCCATCTCGCCATCCATGATCCGAAGGTTTCGGATGATCAGATCAGCCGCGATCTCGGCCAAGCTCCAGTCTCAAAAGCCGACGGTTTCGGAGCCGTTGGCAGCTGGGAATCGGTTGCTTCTCCCCTGGAGGCGGCCACTGGTGCGGATGCTGTGATCATCCTCACGGAGTGGAGTTCCTTCCAATCCCTCGATTGGCTGGCCATCGCTTCCGTGATGAGGCGGCCCGCCTGGCTGTTTGACGCCCGCACTGTTGCCCAAGTGGACCAGGCCCGGGCGGCCGGCCTGGAGGTTTGGCGGGTGGGCGAGGGCTGATGGGGAACAACTGGCCCGGTCGTCCCGTCTCTGGCGACGGGGACATAGCGGCGGGCCGATAGCGACGGGGCCTTGAGGGAACCGGACTCCGTGCCGGATGCGATCTCGACTGCCTATGCCTCGTGCGCGAGATCTTTGCCAATTGTCCGACCGTGGCGATCGCGGTGGCGGTGGCGGTGCTTGAGAAGACCGATCGCGACTCCGCGCTGCCCCTCGATGCGGTCTGGAGCGATGTGAGCAGCTGGAGCGCCCTGGGGAAACCTCCGACCAGGACGGGCAGGGCGACGTGCAGCGCGGACGGGTGCCCACTGACGATGCCAGCACCTGCCACCTGCGCCGTGAACACCGCCCCCACCTAGCGCCCTTGGGGAACTGGTGGGCGAGAAGCAAAGCACCTACATCCCCAGGGCGCCGGACACCAGTTCACCAATCCCGGCAAGATCCCGGTGGAGCTGATCGAAGTGCAGAGCGGGCCCCTGCCGGGGAAGACGAAATCGTTCGGCGCTAGGGCCGCTATGGCTGGAGCGATCAGCAATTGACTACATCAAAAATGCAATTCTCAGAAGATTCGAGTTCCAATACTATTAGAATTCTAAATTCAAGGTGGTGTATGATGCCAATGTCACTTTGTCCACATTGCCTCCAGTATATCATCTGACTAGAGCGGTGAATCCGTGCTTGCTAGGTGCGCAGAGCTTGCTCAGTGCTGAGCAGAGTCTCGCCGGGCTCGGCCTGGAGGCAGCTTTTGGGTACTATAATGCAAGGATGCGGCTTAAGAGCGGCACAATTTGAAAGCAAAGACCAAGTACTGAAAGACACGCGCGGATTCACCTTATGGTCACCACAGGCAATCCACTAGTTCTCGATTGCACGCTACGAGATGGTGGATATTACAATTCTTGCGATTTTTCCTCGCCGCTGATCGAGGAATATCTTCTCGCCATGAAAGCGGCGCAAGTTGATGTTGTCGAGCTCGGCTTCCGGTTTCTGAAGAATCAAGGCTTCAAGGGAGCCTGCGCCTACACAACCGACGACTTCCTGCGGAGTCTCACCATTCCGCGCGGATTAACAGTGGGAGTGATGATCAGTCGCACTTCCCTTCAGATGGGACATGGCACTCATCAATCGACAGCTGGCCAGCATTCCTAAAGAAGTACATTGTCGAGCCAACGAGCTGTTCTATGCCAGAAATGGCTGATTACACCCCATTCAAATCGGAGATGGTCCCTGAAATCAATTCCTGCCCCCACGACAGCCCTGGGTTACTCAGCGAACCCTAACTAATACCAATCTGGAATATCAAGATCAAAACTCCCACCCGGCAAATATTCCTTATAATTAGGAATCAATTCTAGATTGCTCAAGGCCTCTGAAGACAGGCCATCAAGTAAATTTTCAAACCCTGTCTTTTTGAGAGCAATTCTAGAAATCGCTGTTAAAATATCTTCCTGGACTGCGCCTGAGTCTGGCATAATACCAAAATTGCAAATGACATCTGCTATTGTTTTGGCCAATGCATCAGGGTTTACAACTAAATCCTCGTATTTAATAGGAATAAATGGCTTGCCAAGGGAGTGGCAAATCTCCCTCACTATTCCGGCCTGAATTTCTAATATATATTTATATCGACGCACTGCCTGGCTCAGGCTCAGCTCAAATAATCCAAAAATGTCGGGATCAGTTATACTGCTAAAATCCGGACTAACTAAGCCTGGTTGGTAGTCATGATTGCTCTTTTCTACGTGCCAAATCCCAGATACTTGAGCCCTAAGAAGGGAAATATATCTTCTTAAGTAGTTAGCTGAATACAAAAATACACTGCCTAATATTAATTCAGAAGAAACTAAATCAGAAATACCTGAAAATGGTTTTAGTTCATAGTTATTTAATTTCGCTTCTAAGAAAGCGAATTCATAGCGACTGTATCTTGAACCTTTATAATTAGCTTGAATATTCGCTATTTGAACTATTGCTAGTAAAAAATCATTGACCGTTGTATATGATTTCCAGCCTCTATTTTTCAAACCTGAATTATATATATTGGCAGGGGAAAAAATTTCACCAAAGTGTAAAATATCCAATTCGGAGATAATTTTCTCGAGTAAGGTCGAACCGCATCGACCAGGGTGGATGACTGCAATGAGCTTCATGGTTTGAATCCGTAGGTAGCGCCCCTTCGAGTGGTGTAACTCAGGAGGTCCTGTGACCCTTTCTGGAGGGTGAGCAGGAGCAGTCAGGGGATGACTGCTTGGAGGCTGATTGCGCAGCTCAATCTTACATTATAGCTGGCGCCCCCTGAAGTGGTGTAATTCCCCCGGCACCCCCACCCCGGTGTAGCCGGGGTGGGGAGACGCATCTCAGGCGACTGGCTCCGGCTGGTGTTGCAAGAGGTGGGCAGGTCCGTTTCCCTGGTTCGAGTACCACCTCAACCAGACGAACCATGCCCAAGACCCACTGTGCCGCACCTGAGCTGGCC
>JBIKWK010000011.1:0-72800 GCA_044356375.1 Prochlorococcaceae cyanobacterium
TGATCAGATCGAGATCGGTTGCAGCAGAGTCGGTTTCGAGCACAGAGATGGAGCAATCCCACTCAGTCAACCCAACACCGGCAACTCAAGCCTGCGCGTTTGTGACACACTTTGAATCAACCCTGGGTACGACCACGTCGCCCAGTCGATAGGTCTTGCCAATCTGCTCCATTCTGAGCATGGGCTAATCGTTGCGGAGGGCCGTAATCGGATCGAGCAGGGCTGCCTTGCGGGCCGGATAGGCACCGAAAAACACACCGATCACCAGGCAGAACAGCAGCGAGGCCAGCACAGCATCGATGGCCAGCCCCGCTTGCCAGCCCAAGGCGAGATTGATCCCCAGGGAGGCAAATATCCCCAGCCCCACCCCCAGCAATCCGCCGCAGAGGGATAGCACAATTGCCTCGATCATGAACTGGAGCAGGATGTCGCTGGAGCGGGCGCCAATCGCCCGGCGGATACCGATCTCGCGGGTTCGTTCCGTTACCGATACCAGCATGATGTTCATGATGCCGATCCCCCCCACCACCAGGGAGATGGCGGCCGAACCACCGAGCAGAGCGGTGAAGATACCAGCCACGGAATTGGAGGCACTGAGTAGATCGGCCTGATTGCGAATCAAGAAATCATCCTGGCGGGGGGGCACAATCCTGTGGCGCAGCCGCAGCAGGTTGGTGATTTGATACTGGGCGGCATCCATCTGCTCCGGTCCCCGGGCGGAAGCCGAAATACTGTCGAGGGCGATACCAGCAACGGCGTTCACCCCCACGATGCGATTGGCCATGGTGGTGAGGGGAATGAACACCTGGTCGTCCATGTCCCGAAAAGAATTGACACCCTTGTATTCGAGGGTGCCCACCACCGTGAAGGGCTCCCCCTGAATGCGGATGGTCTGCTGCAGAGCCGCCCTGGGCGTCAAGCCCAGGCTGTCCACCACCGTCTGGCCCAGCACGGCCACCCGGGCGGAACGCAGCAGTTCAATTTGATTGAAAAACCTACCCGTGAGCGGCAGGAAATCGCGCACCCGCACGTATTCCGGGGTCGTGCCCACCACCGTGGTGCTGGTGTTCAGCTGGGCATGCACCACCTGGGTGCGCCGGTTCAGCACTGGAGCCACGTCGGCCACCGATTCGCAGGCGGAGGCAATGGCCTTGGCGTCATCCCAGATCAGCGTGGAGGCCGAGCCGGCCCCCAACAGAGCCGGACTGCTGGTGGTGGCAACGCCGCTCTGCACGAACAGGAGATTGGAGCCGAGCGATTTCAATTGGTTCGCCGTCTGCAGCTGGGCACCTCGGCCGATGGTCACCATGGCGATCACCGCGGCGATGCCGATGATCACCCCCAGCATGGTGAGGATGGAACGCAGCCGATTGGCCAGCAGGGACTCCCAAGCCAGGGGCAGCGTTTCGGCAAGATCGGCGATCGTCCGATGGGAGCGGCTGCGCAGCGGTGCGGGGTGGAGTGCCATGGCTGCTTGGTTAACGGATTCCCCTGCCGCCCCCTGGCGATGACTGGAAGGGGGAGGAGGCTCGCACCGGCTTGTCGTTGGGCCGGCGCTGCCCCGGGAAGGTGATGAACACCTTTTGGCCCTCCACCAGGCCCGCCAGCACTTCCGTCTTGCTGCCCACGGTGGCCCCCACCCGCACGGGTTGGAAGCGGGGGCTGCCTCCAGCGGCGGGCAGATAGACCCCCAGGCCCCCCTGGCTGGTAACGATGGCCGGGGTGGGAATCAACAGGCTATTGAGGTGGCGGCCAACCACAAAACTTGCTGTGAAGTTCATGCCGGAGATCAATTTGCCGCTGCCCTGATCGGCCAGACTGATTCTCACCTGGAAACTAGTTACGTTTTGCACCACGACGGAATCCGGTGCAATCAGGCGCACTTTCCCCTTAAAAATCCGACCCGGATAGGCATCCACCTGGAGTTCCACCGGCTGACCTGGGTAGATCGAAGCAATATCCGTTTCAGAAATATTGGCCAGGCCTTCCAACGGGCCGGCCAGGGCAAAGATCGATGAAGATGTGGCCGAACTTGTGGCACTTGCCGAGGTGGTTGGAGTTACGAATGCGCCCACATCCGCATACTTTTGTGTAATCACACCGGCGAAGGGAGCGCGAATCACTGTGTCGTCTAGTTGGGCCTGAATCGTCTGTAGATCGCCGCGAGCCTGCAGCACCTGGGCGCGAGCCGTTTCGATGTCTTCGCTACGAAACCCGGCCGCCACCAGATCGAGCTGGGCCTGCAGAGCCTTGATCCGCCCCTGGCTGGCAAGGTACTGGGAGCGGCTGCCATCAAAGGCGACACGGCCGAGTGCGCCGGCTTGATAGAGCGCCAAATTGCCGAGATAGACCGAGCGCACAGCGATGATATCGGCCTGTGCTTGCTTGAGATTCTCTCGGGCCTGCTGAATTTCCTGCGGACGATTGCCCAGCTCCAACTTCTTCAGGTTCGCTTTCGCCGCAGACAGTTTGCCCGTCGCACTTAGATAAGGTCCTCTCAAATTACTGTCATCCATGCGGGCGAGGATTTGACCTGCCGTCACCCGATCGCCCTGATCTACGGCGATGCTGATGATGCGACAGGGCTGCTTAGGGCTTACATTAACGGGCGTAATCGGCCGAATCGAACCCGATGCCGTCACTTTCACGATCACATCCTGGCGGGTCACCGTGATGGTTTGGGAGTCGATATTTTGCTGCCGTTGGCTATGGCGGGCCTGCTGCCAAAAAAAGATCCAGCCGCCCACTAGACTGACCAGTAGCAGCCCAACGCTCCATGCTCGGGGACCTGGCCGGAAGCCTGGTTTACTCGGATCCTGAACGGACACTCGGGGTGGTGAGATTAGGGGGTGGCAAATTTAGTTACGACGACTGATGAGTGACTTAGACTAGGCACATCCATCACTTATACATGCTAGCCATTTCCGGCCGGAACGGCACTCATGGAACTGTGGCCTCGTTCAGCCATAGACAGACATTTATTCCCAGTTGCTTCTGCGGACCAGCTTCATCTGGTGCTGTTGGCACAGATATTGGCAGATCTGCTGGCTTACGCCAGCGGAATCGCCGTTGATCAAGCCTGGTATCTGGTCAGCAAGGCAAATCCCCCACTAGATCAGGTCTGGAGCCAAGGGGTTGCGTCATCCCGCCTGGAGCGGTTTATCAACTGTCCGGCGACAATCAACTGCCAGTGGCAGGAGAATTGAATTGACGTCAGGTAAGCCACTGCCAATCACCAAGGTGATGGTCTAGAAGACCTATCAGCGGGTGAAGCGTGACGGTAAGGCAGCCGGTGTGGATGACCAAAGTCTGGATTGCTTCAACAAGGATCTGGAGAACAATCTCTAAAAACTCTGGAACCATATGGCATCAGGGAGTTACCACCCGCCACCGGTCCGACGGGTGGAGATCCCCAAAACCAGTGGGGGCATCAGGACATGGGGTATCCCAACGGCAGACGATATGATTTGCCATTTTCGCAGTGAGAAGCAAGCCCAGCGGTTGCTGGATATATTGCAGGACCGCATTCCATCCTGCGGTCTTCAGCTGCACCCGCACAAGAGCCAGGTAGTCTACATCTCGTTCATCAGATTGTGGCCTGGCTGAGACGGCATTACCAGCAGTTGCGCAGCCGAAGGCGGCGCAGTTGGCAGTTTCTGAAACGGATCAGGCAGCAACGCTGAGATCTGTTTGCCCACTGGTGGCATCCCGTGGTGCGGTGAATGGATGATGGCAGCCGTGTAACGCGAGCGTGTCGCGTACGAATATGGGAGCACCCAGGGGGAAATTCCCCGGGATGACACCACAACAAGTGCTTGGCCCCTGACTGACCGACACAAGTCCAAGAACCCCTGCGAGAGCATGGGTCTCAGGTCATTGGGTGGGCAGGGATCCCTGGGAGTTTGGGGTTCTCACACCAAACCAAACTCTAGTAGTTTCCCAGACCCGCCTCCATGCTGAGCTGCTCGGCCTGTTGCGTCAACACAGTCGGTTCGCCGACCAGCACAGCGATGGCGACGACCAGCAACAGCCGATCGATGCGCTGGTCGGCAGTCTGCAGGGCTATGCCGTGAGCCTGGCCGGCGAACGCCGCCGCGTCGATCCCCACTGGCAGCGGGGCCTGAGCTTTGTGCAGATCGGCCTGAAGTGGCTGCAGAAGTACGTGGCCAATACCTCCAAAGCCTGCTGGCCTGGGCACCCATCCCCCTGCGGAATCTGGAGCCCTGCATCCCCAGCCGCGGCGTGCAAAGGCGGCAGAAAGAGCCATGGTTCACGCGGATTGACCTGCCGCCACGGCCACGACAGAACCAACTGCTGGCTGTCCCATGACTGTCGCAGCTGAGATGTGTCGGGCAGTCAGGCCTAGAACTCCGGGTCAAGCCTGGTAAATTATGCCGATCACCAGGTAAATATATATGAAGTCACTCCCGACGACAGGACACATTTGGACGACTAAAGCATATTGGGACGTGGCACCATGCCTTTAGACAAAGCTAATATCAGGTTAAAACTCTGATAAATTCGCTATAAACACTATGCCAATCTGGCTCGTAGCCCTCATTGCACTTCGTGGTCACGGGCGAGTCGCCAGTTACGAGGCTGATCTGCTGATCAAACGGCAAATAACTATTAACTAAAGCCACAATCGACTCATTATTTGAGTTAAATTTTTGCAGGGTTTCTTCATCTACAAAGTAGATGCGACTAGCGTCCTTGGGCGACGATATATGAATCAACTTAAGGCCAATACGATGGCACAACTCAGGTCCATTTTCATATTTTATGAGATTCTCCATGGCTTCTTGCTCATTTCTTGTAAGCGAACGATTTAGTCGGCGAATCTTGGGGATTTTTTGACTTTCTCCAGTTACAGCAGTGAAAAAGTTGTCTAGGAGGTTATTTTTGAATACATCGTAGCTGCGTACATCTAAGCTTTGCCTGCCAAAGACCTGTGAAAAGGTTGACAACGTCTTGCCAAAAGGTATGCGAGCAGATGCGATGTAATCCCCGAGCCCAGTTGGGGTGTTTTTTTTAGGATAGTTTAAAAATCCTTTTTTAAGATGTTGAAGGTACTCAGAGATTGAGTAGTCGAGGGCAGTTCTCACGTAGAAAATTACTTTTATTGTAAGTCTATGCTGAGCTGCTAGTTCTTTAAATGCCTGAAGTTGTGTTGCGCGAGCAAATTGAAGTGCCTCGCTCGAAAATAGAAGATTCAAGCCTTCGTTCTGCGCTTTTTCAAATTCTATCTCTAGCCACTTTAACGTTTCCTCCATATCAAGAGGTACGGGCTTTTTGAAGCTGGGATTCAGTAGTTGAGCGACAGAAGCAGAATATCCGCTTTTTACCAATGGCCTAAACTCAATTTCTGAAGGTAGAGTGCGATCAAGGGGAGCACGTAATCCCACCTCTTCAAGATTGCGGCGCATAGACGGAATCGTTGCCTGAATAGCGGTGGTCCCAGTCTTTCCTGCCCCAACATGAAGAAAAATAGTATTTGCTGAGTTTTTCATGGTGAAAGAACGGTTAAAGAGAAATTTCCCATCGAGAGCACGTGGCTGCACAGATGGATCGGAATTGGTCGGATTCTGCAGGTGTTATTGATAACTGGCTGAGTTGTTTATACGTCGTCTTGGTGATTGCGTCAGTTAGCACATCTTCCCTTGAGCTGTTGCAGAGTGCTATGCCCTCTGGGATCGTGCTTTCGGGTATTCTTAGGAATCGAAACAGCTTGGTGACACTGGTGGTGGGATCTACTCGCAATTCTAGCTGCGATAGAACGTGAAGGTCGTCCGCGAAGGGAGAAGCAACTAGCTTTTCAATTCCCGCCATAGCTGCAACCCAGCCATTTACAAGCTCAGCGAAATTCGTATTGCCTGCCCCAACACCACGTCCACCAAACTTCAGCACTGTGGATTCGAAGACCTCCACTGGGCTGCGCACACAGGCCACGAACACGGCGTCAGGAAACACTTCTTTTACCACACCCCAGCCATGGCGAGTCACAGTACCAGGAGTTTTGTCAATAAACTGTTCACTGCCATAGACGCGAAGATAAAACTCACGAAAGAACGTGGTATTAATATCCTTAAGTGCCTGCATATCTAGCTACTTAACTAGCTCCTTTCCCGTAAAATTTCACGACGTCGATAGAGATTAATCTGGTGATACATCTCCTGCAGCAACGTGAGTGTATGGGATTCGCCATGGGATGGATATCCGGTGAACCGGGAGATCAGCTTGCCCGCAAAGGACATGCCCGATCGCGGAAAGCCAATTATAAAAGTAGGGGCTCGCATGGCAAAAAAATGTAGACTGTTTGGTTAATCGTAAGCATTCACGGGTCGCGATTCCCCCCAGGCAAATGCGCCCCCTGACTCTCCTCGCAGAACGCTTCTGGACATGTCTGTTGTGCTGAGCAATTTAAGTATCCAGCAGCAATGAAGGCATCACTCCACTGTGGTGATTAGCGATACATGCCTGCTCCAGCAATCGCCAAAGTATAAACCATGAAGGCATCACTCCACCGCGATGATCGGCAATCCAGGCCGGCTCCAGGAACTGCCAGACATCACAGCCCTGTTGTCTGAGAGTGGTGGTGACCGGGAGCAGCCGGCTGCGGCAGATGGCGCCATTGGCAAACTGAATGCCACGGCTGTTGCTGGGCCTATCCCTCTGACGTGCAGCGATGGCCATCAGATCGCGAATCACTTGCGCCCAGCACAATGGACGCTGGTGTAGGGGGAGGTGGTTGCAGACCGAGAAGCGATTGCTCACTACGACTCCGCCAAAATCATCACCCAGCAGCTCCATCGCCGCGGCGACTGAGCGGCTCAGCCCCTGCAAAAACACTATCATCACTGGAGTAACCACTTTACCCACTGCCCGCCGCGCCTGCCATCGGGATTGCCGCCGTCCGTATTGCCGGTGGGGGCACCGGTTTCATCGACTTGGGCCACCGGCTGTTGCCAGCGCTTCTGAGGTGGGGTGCTCCAAGGCTGCCCTCAGCCGCTCGCGGATCCTGGCAATTGCAGCGCGGCTGTGGATGAAGTCTTCTCCGTTGCCGAAGCTTCTCGAAGAGAAGGAGTACTCCACCCCCAGCAGCTGATCCAGCAGCGCCTGGGTATTGCTGAAACTCCAGGGGAAGGCCCTGCCCAGCAGACCCACCAGAGCACTGAGCCGTGGCCCTCAGGGACTGGGCTCCACATCCGCTGCCTTCGCCGGCAGGGAGAGTCTGTGGAACAGCAAAGGCCAGCAGTTGGGCTCCTTGGTGAGCCAGGCAGAGGGCAGCGATTCCCACTGCCAAGTCGTCGCCTTCCCAGCCGTTGGCCGGCCCGCCATCGCCCGGCAGTAGGCACCCCGGAGCGGGTCAAGAAGAGTCTCTGCTTCTGCGCCAGCAGCAGTTCCTGATCAACCCGCGGCAGTTCCTGATCCGCAGTAACCGATCGGCAGAGCCCCATCCGCAGTTCCTGATCGGCCCACCGCGATTCCCGATCAAGCCAGCCCAGGGCCCGAGCCGCAGGGCCCGAGCCGCGGTTCCCCAGCCGCCAGGTAGCAGAGCTCACCTCAATCGGCCCTGGCCTTGGGTTCAGGCGGCTTTTCCCCCTAGGATCAAGAAATGCCCAGCAGCAGCACCGATGGCCCCGCCGCCGACACCACGGTGCCGCCGCTGCAGCAACTTTTTCCCTTCCCCCTGGATCCCTTCCAGCTCGAGGCGATCGATTCCCTGAACCAGGGCCATTCGGTGGTGGTTAGCGCCCCCACCGGATCCGGCAAAACGCTGGTGGGTGAATACGCCATCTATCGCGCCTTGGCCCATGGGCGCAAGGTGTTTTACACCACGCCGCTCAAGGCCCTCTCCAACCAAAAACTACGGGATTTTCGCCAGCAATTCGGCGCGGATCAGGTGGGTCTACTCACCGGCGATCTCAGCTTCAACCGCGAGGCACCGATCGTGGTGATGACCACGGAAATCTTCCGCAACATGCTCTATCTGGAGATAGACAGCCGCGAAGATGATCCCCTGGAAGATGTAGAGGCAGTGGTGCTCGATGAGTGCCACTATATGAATGATTCCCAGCGGGGTACCGTATGGGAGGAGTCAATCATTCACTGCCCGCCAGCGGTGCAGCTGGTGGCCCTATCGGCCACGGTGGCCAATGCCGGTCAACTCACAGACTGGATCGACGCCGTCCACGGCCCCACCAAGTTGGTGTTCAGCGACTACCGACCGGTGCCGCTGCAGTTCAGTTTTTGCAGCGCCAAGGGGCTCCACCCCCTGCTCAACGAGGAGGGCACGGCCCTGCATCCCAACTGCAAAGTTTGGCGCCCCCCCAAGGGCAGCCGCCGCAAGGGCCCGAACAAATCCCCCAAACCGCCCCAGCCGGAAGCGCCGCCGCTGCCCTTTGTGGTGGCCCAGATGGCGGAGCGCCAGATGCTGCCGGCCATCTACTTCATCTTCAGCCGTCGGGGCTGCGATAAAGCGGTGCGCGATATGGGCAAGACCTGCCTGGTGACGCCAGCCGAACAGGCGCGTATCCGCAGCCGGCTGGACGCCTTCGCGGTTGCCACCCCAGAGGCGGTGCGGGAGGGCCATGGGGAGCCATTGCAGCGGGGCATTGCCGCCCACCACGCCGGCGTGCTGCCGGCCTGGAAAGAATTGATAGAAGAGCTATTCCAACAGGGTCTTATCAAGGTGGTCTTCGCCACCGAAACCCTGGCGGCAGGCATCAACATGCCCGCCCGCAGCACTGTTATTTCGTCCCTGTCCAAGCGCACCGAGCGGGGCCATCGGCCCCTGATGGCCAGTGAATTCCTGCAGATGGCCGGCCGCGCCGGTCGCCGGGGCCTCGATTCCCAGGGCTATGTCGTAACCGTTCAGAGCCGCTTTGAGGGGGTGCGGGAGGCCGGCGAATTGGCCACCAGCCCCTCAGATCCCCTGGTGAGCCAGTTCACCCCCAGTTACGGGATGGTGCTCAACCTGCTGCAGCGCTACGACTTGAACAAGGCGCGGGAACTGGTGGAGCGCAGCTTCGGGCGCTACCTGGCCACCTTGGATCTGGCCGACGACAAGGCCCGCATCGCCGAACTGGAAGGCCAGCTCACCAGCCTGGAGGACGGCTCAGAAGACGTCCCCTGGGAAGACTTCGAGGCCTACGAAAACAAGCGCGCCCGGCTGCGGGAGGAGCGTCGCCTGCTGCGGATTTTGCAGTCCCAGGCGGAGGAAACCCTGGCCCACGAACTCACCCTGGCCCTGCAGTTCGCCAGCGAGGGCACCCTGGTGAGCCTCAAGGCGCCCCAGCTCAAGGGCCGGGTGACGCCGGCGGTGATCGCAGCCAAGGTGCAGGGGCCAGGCCAGTTCCCGCTGCTGCTATGCCTCACCGACGAAAATCTTTGGATCCTGCTGCCCTGCAGTGCCGTGGTGAGCCTCCACGCCGAGCTCAGCTGCCTGCAGGTGGGCGCCATCTCCAGCCCTGACCTGCAGCGGCTGGGGGAGATGCGCCACGGCGATCAGCTCAGCGGCGGCCTGGCCCTGGCGGTGGCCTCCATGGCCCGCCGCCACGACATGCACACCCCCCAGTACGACCTGGCCGGCGAGGTGTTGAGCCAGGGCCAATTGGTGCAGCAACTGGAACAGGAGCTGGAACTGGATCCCGCCCATCGCTGGGGCGACCGCAAGCAGTTGCAAAAACATCGGCGGCGGCGGGAGGAATTGGAACAGGAGATCGAGGAGCACCAGCGACTGCTCCATTTCCGCTCCAACCGCCATTGGGATACCTTCCTCGCCCTGATTGAGGTGCTGCGCCACTTCGGCGCCCTGGCCGGGGAAGACGGCTTGCAGCCCACGGAGGTGGGCCGCACCGTGGCCGCCCTGCGGGGCGATAACGAGCTGTGGCTGGGGCTGGCCATGATCAGCGGCTACCTCGATGAACTGAATCCAGCCGAACTGGCGGCGGTGCTGGAGGCGATCTCCACCGAGGTGAACCGCCCCGATCTCTGGTGTGCCTTCCCGCCGCCACCGCTGGTGGAGGAGGCCCTGCACGATCTGCGGGGGCTGCGGCGCGAACTTGGCCGCCAACAGGAGCAGGCTCGCGTGAACTTCCCGATCTGGTGGGAGCCAGAGCTGACGGGGCTGGTGCACGCCTGGGCCGCCGGTGCCAGCTGGAATGAGGTGATCACCAGCAGCTCCCTGGATGAGGGCGATGTGGTGCGGGTGCTGCGGCGCACCGTCGACCTGCTCAGCCAGGTGCCCTACTGCGAGCTGGTGAGCGAGCGGTTGCGCCGCAATGCCCGCTTGGCCCTGAAGGCGATCAATCGCTTCCCGGTGTGCGAAGTGGAGGATCTAGTGGCGGCGGCAACTCAAACTCCAGCCACCGAACGGCCCCTGCCCCCCCTGGCGGAAGTAGGCACCAGCGCGGCAGCCGAGGTAGGCCAGTCCCAGGGGGGCAACCCAACGGGCCCGCCCCCCTAGCTATTCCGTGGCCTGAGCACCAGCCACACCAGCAGCAGCAGGCCGGTGGTGCTCATCACCGCCTCGATCCAGTCCGCGTGGGGTGTCCAAAACATTGCCAGGGGTAGGGGCACGGCTGCTCAAATTCCCAGGCGCTGCCAGATCACATCCAAGTTGGCCAGGTGCAGGTCGGTGGCGAAACAGGCTGCCAGCTGTTCGGGGCTGAGCGCGCCACTCACCTCAGCATCGGCGGCCAGGTTGGCGCGGAAATCGCCCCCCTCACTGTTCCAGGCGGCATGGGCATTGCGCTGCACGATCCGATAGGCCAGCTCGCGGCTCAGGCCCGCCTCCACCAGCGCCAGCAGCACCCGCTGGCTGAACACCACGCCGCCGTAGACATTCATGTTGCGGGCCATGTTGTCCGGGTAGACCCCCAGTCCCTGGATCACTTCGGTCATCTCCCGCAGCATGAAGTGCAGGGTGGCCGAGCAGTCGGGCAACATCATCCGCTCCACCGAGCTATGGCTGATGTCGCGCTCATGCCAGAGGGCGCAATTTTCCAGGGCCGCCACCGTATAGCTGCGCAGCACCCGGGCCAGGCCGCTGATCCGCTCGCTGCGGATCGGATTGCGCTTGTGGGGCATCGCCGAGCTGCCCTTCTGGCCCTTTGCGAAGTTCTCCTCCACCTCCAACACATCCGTGCGCTGCAGGTTGCGGATCTCGGTGGCAAAGCGTTCCAGGGCCACCCCCACCAGGGCCAGGGTCTGCACGTATTCGGCGTGGCGATCGCGGGCGATCACCTGGGTGCTGGCGGTATCTGGCACCAGGCCCAGTTGGGCGCAGGTGATCGCCTCCACCTGGGGATCGGTGTTGGCGTAGGTGCCCATGGCACCGCTGATCTGGCCCACACTCACCACCTGGGCCAGGCGCTCGAGACGCTCCTGATTGCGCTGCACCTCCGCCAGCCAGCCGGCCAGCTTGAAGCCAAAACTGATCGGCTCGCCGTGGATGGCATGGGAGCGGCCAATCATCACCGTGGCCTTGTGGGCGCGGGCCAGGGTCAGCAGGGCGTCGGCCAGGGCATCGAGCTCCTGGCGCAGCAGCTGCACCGAGGCTTTGAGCTGCAGGGCCAGGCCGGTGTCGAGCACGTCGGAGCTGGTCATGCCCACGTGGATGTAGCGGCCCGCCTCGCCCACGTGTTCGTTCACATTGGTGAGGAAGGCGATCACGTCGTGGCGCACCTCGGCCTCGATCTCGAGGATGCGCTCCACCTCAAAGCTGGCCTTGGCTCGAATCGTGGCCAGGGCCTGCTCAGGTACGCGACCCAGCTGGGCCTGGGCGGCGGTGGCGGCGATCTCCACATCAAGCCAGCTCTGGTACTTGGCCTGCTCGCTCCAGATGCTGCCCATCTCGGGCAGGGTGTAACGCTCAATCAAGGGCCAGCGCCTGGCGACGTCAGAGCCAATGTATGGCTTGACCTCGCAGCCAAGTCACCGCAGCCAAGTCCACACAGCCAGGTCACCGCAGCCGGGGCTCCCCCTGCACTCCCCCCTTCCACCCGCAGCGGTGCCAGCCTGTGGTTGGATCGCTGAGGCAGCAGCAACGACAAACCGCCTTGGCCCCCAAGCAGCGCCTGGATCTGGAACTGGTGAGCCGCAATCTGGCCGCCAGCCGCCAGCAGGCCCAGCAACTGATCCGGGCCGGCCGGGTGCGCAGCGGCGATCGGGTGCTCGACAAACCCGGCACCGAGGTGAGCGGCGAGCTGCCGCTGGAGGTGCAACTACCGCCCCGCTTTGTCTCGCGGGGGGGCGAGAAGCTGGATCGGGCCCTGGGCCTGTTCCCGATTGCGGTGGCGGGCCGGGTATGCCTCGACGGCGGCATCTCCACCGGCGGCTTCACCGATTGCCTGCTCCAACGCGGCGCGGCGCGGGTGTACGGCATCGATGTGGGCTATGGCCAAACCGCCTGGAGCCTGCGCTGCGATCCCCGAGTTGTGCTGCGAGAGCGCACCAACCTGCGGCGACTCAGGCCTGAGGAGCTGTACGGCCCGGCCGACCCGCGGCCCGATCTGGCGGTGGCCGATGTCTCCTTCATCTCCCTGGCGCTGGTGCTGCCGGCGCTGCTGGAGCTGCTCACCCCAGGACAGAACGACCTGGTGTTGCTGGTGAAGCCCCAGTTCGAGGTGGGCAGGGGCCGGGTCGGCAAGGGGGGGGTGGTGCGCGATCCGGCCGCCCACGAGGACGCCATTGGCGGAGTGATCGGCGCCGCCGCCGGGCTGGGTTTAAAGGCGGCGGGGCTGGTGGCCTCGCCGATCACCGGCCCGGCGGGCAACCACGAATATTTGCTGTGGCTGAAACCTGGCGATCTGGCAGCGGCTCCCATAAATGAGGAGCCAGTGGCCCAAGCCCCTGGCCCAAGTCATGGGATACCAGAGCCTGCCAGCCCAGGCCCTGCAAACACAGGCCCTGCAAACACAAAGCATGTGAGCATGAGCAATGGCGGCACAAGCTTTGGCGGCACAAAAACCGGGTCAGCAACACATCTGTGCCCCAGCGATGGGCAGCCGATAGATCCTGCTGAGATCCGCCGTCTGGTGCGAGAAACCCTGGCCAGCAGCTGATAACTGCAACCAGGGGGGCAGAAGCAGTTATCAGCTGGCCCCCCCGGGGCAGCCAGGCTGGCGCTAGATGGCGCTGCTGTCGCGATCGCCGGTGCGGATGCGGATCACCGATTCAATGGTGCTGACAAAAATCTTGCCGTCACCAATCTCACCGGTGCGGGCGGCCTCTTGAATCGCGTTCACCACGGTGTCGACCTTCTCGTCGTCCACCACGATGTCCAGCTTGAGCTTCTGCAAAAACTCGACGGTGAACTCCGAACCCCTATAGCGCTCCACCTGGCCCTTTTGACGACCAAAACCACGCACCTCACTGACGGTCATGCCCACGATGCCCGCATTGACCAGCGCGATCTTCACGTCTTCAAGCTTGAAAGGGCGGATGATGGCCTCGATTTTTTTCATGGAAGCGACGGGGGGCTTGTGAGCAGTCTCTCAGGACGTCCATCCAGTTTGGAGGACCTGGCCATTAGGCCCGAGCCATGGTCAGATCGCCGTAACAATCACTACCCAAACAGCCGGCACTACCCAAACAGCCGGCACTACCCAAACAGCCGGCACTACCCAAACAGCCGGCACTACCCAAACAGCCGGCGCTACCCAAACAGCCGGCGCTACCCAAACAGCCGGCGCTACGCGAACAGCCAGCGCTCGCGAACAGCCGAGCCCTCCCAGGGAACCGCCGGGCGGCGCTGCCTAGGATGGCCATGGAACCAGTTGCCGAATCCGCATCCGTGAGCCCTAGCGCCGTCAACCCCCAAGGCGAGGCCACCCGCAGCGAGGCCACCCGCACCCCGCTATACGGCGAGCGGGCGATTGCCGATGCCCAGCTGATCTGCTTTGACAACCCCAGGCCGGGCCGCGCCTACGAGGTGTCGATTGAGCTGCCGGAATTCACCTGCCTATGCCCCTTCTCCGGCTATCCAGACTTCGCGGTGCTACGGCTGCTCTACCAGCCAGCCCCCCGGGTGCTGGAACTGAAAGCCATCAAACTCTACGTAAATAGCTATCGCGACCGGGCCATTTCCCATGAAGAGGTGGCCAATCGCATCCTGGATGATCTGGTGGCCGCCGCCGACCCCCAATGGATGGAGCTGGTGGCGGACTTCAGCCGTCGCGGCAACGTTCACACCGTGGTGAGGGTGAGCCACGGCACACGGCTGCCCTGCTGATCGGCTGGCCTGCTGATCGGCCGATCAGAGCGCTTGCTGCTCAGCTGGCTCCAGCTCCGCCAATAGGCCTGGCAGTTCCGACGCAAAACCGGTGAGATTGCGATTGCACATGCCGGCCACATGCAGGGTGTTGGACTCGGCGATCGCCCACAACTGCCGCGTCGCCACCAGGCTCATGCCGCCCCCCAGCAGGGCGATGGCAAAGCCCGCATACACCAGGGGAACGCCGGGGTCGCGCTTGAGCAATATGCCGCTGGCGGGGAGCACGCTGGCCACCCGCACCGGCAGGCCCGCCAACTCCACCGGCTCGCCGCCCACCGACAGGCGCCCGATGGAGCTGCCGCTGTTGTCATAGACCTCCACCGGCCCCTGCTCACTGGTGAGCACGAGTAGCACCGGCTCACTGCCATCGGGCCGGGTGGGCAGCAGCAGGCCCCAAACCTGTTCTCCCAACTGGGGGAAGCTCTGCAGGGGCAACTGCAACAGGGGGCTGCGGCCCAGTTGCACCGTGATCGCCGCCAGCCCCCAGTCGGCCTGATAGAAGGTGACACCCTGGAAGCGCAGCGGATGGTTGACGCTGATCTGGGCCGTCTTGAGCAGCTTTGGTTGATCGGTGCCGCCCTCCAGCAACCTCAAGCTGGAGGTGTACTGCTCGGGGCGACCGGCCGGATCGCGCTGCACCGAAAATTGATCGAGGGCCAAGCTCATTTCACTGTGGCCGCGGCTGTCGATCAGTTCCAAACTGCGGCCGGGGGCCAGGAATTGCTCCAGTCGATGGCCCCCCAGGGAACCCCAGGCGGCGCCGAGCATCAACACCACCATGCCGGCATGCACCAGCAGCGGACCCATGCGCCCTGCCAGGCCCCGGCGGGCCGCCAGCCGATCCCCATGGCCCTGGATCTGCCAGCCCCGGCGCCGCAACGACTGCTCCAGCAGGGCCAAGCTGGTGGGGCCATCGGCCACCGCGACGCTCTCGGCCAGGCTCAATTTGCTCAGTTGACGGGCTGAGCGGTAATCGATCCAGCGCAGGGCGGCCCGCAGGGCCGGCCATTGGCGCCGCCAGCTGCACAGCAGCAGCGAGAGCGCCAACCAGGCCAACAGGGCCAGAAACCAGCCGCTGGAATAGACGTGGTCCAGTTGCAGGGCCAGCAACCGATTGGCATCCACCAGCCCCAACCAGGGGGAACTGTCATAGATCCGGTGGTAAAGGGCTTCGTTCTCCTTCTGGGGAATGACTGTGCCAATCCCACTGGAGATAGCGATCACAAACAGCAGGGCGATCGCCAGTCGCAGGTCTGAGATCCAGGAGGCCAGGCGGCTGAGGGCTGTCGTGGCTGCAGTCACGGATGGGGGATGGGATTTGGGGGCGGGGACCGTTGTGGGCTCCACCTGGCGGCTGGCCGCGGTAACTGGTGGCCCAGCTTCTGGTGGCCCAGCTTCTGGGGCCCCAAAAGTTGGAGTGGCTCAGAAGATATTGGCCACCAGGGTGATCACCCCGGTGGTCACCAGCACCACGCCGCTCAGGGTGGGCAACCACTGGCTGAGCTGGCGCAGGCTGAGCAACTTGGGCAAGCTGGCCGCCGCGGTGCCGGCCAGCAGCAGCGGCAGCACTTGGCCGGCTCCAAAGGCGGTGAGCAGCAGCATCCCCACAAGGGGCTTGCCATTTTGTGCCATCCAGCCCAATAAAACCGCCAATACGGGCGTGGTGCAGGGAGTGGCCGCCAAGCCAAAGGCCAGTCCGGCCCCCAGCGGGGCCAGCGGCGCCGGCAGGCGACGGCGCCACAGCTCCGGATCTGGGCTGGCGGGCAGGCGCAGCGGCAGCAGACCCAGCAGGTTCAACCCCATCACCAGCGCCAGCACGGCCACCAAAATGGGCACCAGCCCGGGAATCTGACCGTAAATCCGCCCCAGCAGGCCACTGGCCAGGCCCAGGATCACCAGCGAGCCCACGATGCCACAGGCAAAACTGAGGCTGCGCTGCCAGGGCAACTGCCGGCCACCCCCCTCAAAGCCGGCCAGATAGGCCAGGGTCACCGGCAGCAGGGACAGGGAGCAGGGGCCGAGGCTGGTGAGCAGTCCACCGGCAAAAACCACCGCCATGGTGAGGGGAGAGGGGGAGGCCAGCGACTGCTGCATCAGCAGGTCGGCGCCGCGGGCCCAGTCGGCTAGGGAGGGGCCAAGGCTGATCATGACTGCAGCCTACTGACTTGCTGCAGCCTAGTTATCTGCTTCAACCGGCTGGGCCCAAGGGGCTGACGCTGGCCGGAGGGCGGCGCCTTGGCCTGGGCGGAGCGGCCAAGCCACCACTCTCCAGCGAGCAGCGAATCAACAGGCCACACACCAGCAAACTGGCCATCAACGAATTCCCTCCATAGCTGATCAGCGGCAGGGGCAGGCCAGTGGTGGGCATGGCACCACTGGCCACGGCGATGTTGAGAATCGACTGGCCCACCAACAGGCTGGTGCCACCGATCGCCACCAACCGCTGCAAATTGCTACGGCAACTGAGGGCGATGCGCAAACCTACATAGCCGAATAACAGCAGGAACAACAGCAGCACCACCGAACCCACATAGCCAAATTCTTCAGCAAACACCGCAAAGATGAAATCGGTGCTCTGAATTGGCAGGTATTGCAACTTCTGGGTGGAGAGGCCAAAGCCCTCGCCCAGCACCCCCCCTGAACCAATGGCCATCAGGCTCTGCACCAACTGATAGCCGTCGCCGCGGGCATCTAGCCAGGGATTGAGAAAGGAGATCACCCGATCGCGCTGGTAGCTATTCAGAGCGATGCTGGCGCTGGCCACCAGCACGCCACCGCCAGCGGCTCCAGCCAACAGTCGCAGCGACAGGCCACTGGCCAGGGCCAGCAGCCAGAGCAGCAGGCCGGTGAGCGCCGCCGTGCTGAGGTTGGGTTGCTTGAGGATCAGCAGAATCAAGCCGGCGAACACCCCCAACCACAACAACTTCTGATCGATGCCACTGCGCTTCCAGTGGGCAAACAGGGAGGCCCCCTGCAGCACCACAAACGGCTTGACCAATTCAGATGGCTGCAGCTGGATGGGGCCGATCACCAGCCAGCGGCTGGCTCCATTAACGGTGCTTCCCATCACAAGCGTGGCGGCCACCAGCAGACAGCCGATCAGCAGCCCCATCGGTGCCAGATGGGACCAGCGTCGCAGGCTGGTGCGCAGGGCAATCCACAAAAGGCCCCAACTGGCCAGCATCCAGATCAACTGGCGCTTGAGGTAGTAGGCGCCATCGCCCATCTCCCGCGCTGCCACCCACCAGCTGGCGGAAGCAAGCACCAGCAGGCCCACGCCACTCCAGAGGGCGACCATCGCCAGCAGCAGCCGAGCCTCCGCCGGCCATTGCTGCCAGGGCAGGGGCAACAGCGAGCGATAGCGAGCGTTGGCCTCACCTACTGGGCGACTGGCAAGGCGATTGGCAAGGGGGTTGGGAGCGGGCAAGAGCGGAACGGATTGAGGCAGTCAACTGCGCTGATCCATTGAATCGCGCCAGCACCCCGCGCGACAGGGGGATACATCCTGCCAGAGCCCCCCTGTTGCCCGGGGTGCTGGCCAGCCCACGCCCACTGGCCAACGGCCAGCCCAGCCACCAGCGGCAGCTCTGGTAACAAATTTGCGGGGCGGGTACGCCGTCGCGGGGCAGGTAGGCAGTCACGGGCGGGTACGCCATCACGGGCGGGTAAACCATCGCGGGCGGTTAAGCCATCGCGGGCGGGTACACCGAAATTGTTTGCGCCCCAAATTGCAGTGCGGCAAAACAATAAAAAACCACTGATTTCAAGTGCTGAAATCAGTGGTTTACCTTCTGATTTTAAGTGCTGAAATCAAAAGAATATATTCTTTGATGTGATCAGCGACTTGATCAGCTCAGGGCAGTCAGCTTTAGGTGCTCAGATGCCGCGCTCAGATGCCGCAATTGGTTTGACGACGTCCGGTGGCTAACTCCACCTTGAGGATCTTGCCACCCTGCTTCATGATTCGCTGCTGCTCAGCAAACCAACTGTCAAATGGCACCCACTTGGTGAAGTAAGTGTTCTGAATTTCCCGCTGGTTGCGGGCTTTTTCAGGGCAGGGAATGCAAGCTGTGATCTTGAACAGGCGCATGGGTAGATCCTCAGAGAGTGGCGATAGCGGGATCAGTTACCCAAGCCAGAGCTGATGTAGTCGAGGTAGACGCCCAGCTCACGGCCAGCGGCGGGACCCACCAGGGCTGCGGCAGCTTCCTTGATGGCTTGAATCGACTGCACGGTGGCACCGATGGGCACACCCAAGGAGTTGTAAGTCTCCTTGAGACCATTCAGCACACGCTCATCCAGAATTGAGGTGTCGCCAGCCAACATGGCGTAGGTGGCGTAGCGCAGGTAGTAGTCGAGGTCGCGAATGCAGGCTGCATAGCGACGGGTGGTGTACATGTTGCCACCCGGACGGGTGATGTCCGAGTACAGCAGCGACTTGGCAACCGCTTCCTTGATGATGGCAGCGGAGTTGGCGCTAATGGTGGCAGCAGCACGAACCCGCAGCTCACCGCTGGCAAAGTACTGCTCCAGGCGGCCCATGGAGGGCACGTCAAGGTAGAGACCTTGAACGTCGGCCTGATTGATGACGTTGGTGATCGCGTCTTGCATGGATTCGGCTTAGAAGCGGTTAGGTGAAGAAGGCGAGCGATCTCAGGCTAAAGCGCCGATCAGATAGTCGAAGTAGAAGCCAGCTTCTTCGGCATCAAGACCGGTGAGCAGGGAGAGGGCGCCGTTCTTCAGCTCGCGGACGCCTTCGGACATGGCCTCTAGAGGAGTACCCAATGCGCGATACATTTCCTTGGCCCCTATGACACCGATTTCTTCAATCGGTGTGACATCGCCAGCAACCACGCCGTAAGTAACCAGGCGGAGGTAGTAGTCGAGGTCACGAAGACAGGTGGCGGTCATTTCCTCGCCGTAGGCGTTGCCGCCGGGGGAAATGATGTCAGGACGCCTCTGAAACAGGGCGCCTCCGGCCTGTTTCACGATGCGCTCGCGGCTCTCGCTAAGAACCTGAGCCACGCGTAGACGACGTTGACCGCCAGCGACAAACGACTTGATTTGATCAAGTTCGCCTGGGCTGAGATAGCGGGCTTCGGCGTCCGCGTTGATGATCGAGTTGGAGACGATGCTCATGCAGTTCTGCCTCGAAACAAGCGGCCGCCGTAATGGAGACCGATATCCGGTGGGTAAGGGGACGGATCGACGTGTCGACCACCTGAATATTCTGCGGCACAGCCTGTCGTGGTCCCGGTCGCCGGTAACAGTTCTTCACGGCTGTTTCCGGCTGGCGCAACCGGCGAGATCGACCGCGCCGCAATGGTTCCGGCGCAGCCGTGGGCGGTGAAAAATCGCCCTGGATCCAGGGCGTCAAGGCATCAAACAGCAACGGCGACCCGATGGAAGCAATCGCCGATTTATTCGACCTGCAATAGCCAAACAAAAAACCCATGAACCAAAAGCCATGGGAACAAAATCAGAAAAGTAAAAAATAAAGCCAATCAATATTTTGCAAAATATGCAAAAGCAAAGCCGTTGCCAAGCAGGATAGGGAATATGATTAACGTGGAATTATTGAGCTGTCAAACCGGGGCAATGATGGCCCTCTGGCTTGTTGACAAAACTAGACGGCAAGGAAAGCTCTGGGAAATACCAGCCAAGTCTAAGGAGAGTGGAAAGCCAGGGCCAGAGCCAATAGAGCGGTGCTACCGCAAAGGTATTAATGGATCAGGGTTGCATAAATAGCGGTTTCCCAGGGTTTCGCCAGGCAGGCCCTGGGAAATAGCAACCCCGTTTAGTCAAGTGATACTGGCGCCAAAATTTTTGATAGGGCGGGATCAAGAAATCGAGGTCTTCCAGGGTTTGCCTAGAATCAAAACATATGGTGAGAGCAATATTGGAAGGAATATGAAGGGTTTTGCACGGCAGCGCAGCTAGCACAAGCAAGCAATAATTGACCATCCAGAAAGTTTTTCAAGCCAAGAAAGGCCAGAAACTTTAGCAAAAACAGGGATTAAATTAGTTTCTGGGAAGACTCTGTAATGCCCCGGCCACGAACACGACCTCGAGCATGTCCACGACCAGGGCCCCGACCAGGGCCACGATCAAGGCCACCACAAATACCAAGATCACGGAAAGGGCAACGGCCATGGGGAGCAATGTTGCTGCAAGGGTTTTCAGGAAGGAAAATCCTTGTTTTCCAGAGGCTCCCTGGAATGGCCAATAAAATTTAAACTGCTCCCTTAGGCGCGGGGTTTAATCCGGCGTTACCGTTGTACAGAGCCGCCGTGCGATTGACGGTGGTCAAGGGAATGCCATCTTGGGTTGTCATGCCCAGCACATAAGGCACGGTGTCTTGACCAAAATTGCGGGCATATTCGTCGCTGGAAAGCAGTTCTTCCAGGGCAGAAATTAGACCGCGGGTGGTGCGGATCGCCAGGAAGCGACTCACCTCAGCCGGTTGGCCGGCGCGACCCAGCAGGCACAGGTAGGCGGCGGAAGCGGCCCGCAGAGGGGCCATTTTGTTCAGTCGTTGCTGGAAGGCATCGCTAACGGCCACTTGAGCCACAAAAGCAGCCACGTTCAAGCGACGATTGCGGAACTGGGATTCGCTGTCAACGAGGCGCTCGGCCACCAGGGGAACCCGGTTCAACAGCTGGCGGTAGCAGGCGTCCAGCACCTCCTGCTGCTGTTGGGCACTGGCCGTCCGGCCCAGGGTTAGCGGCCGAGCCAAGCTCTGACGACGGCGGAACCCCTGGGGCGGGGGAGATTTAAGCGCCTGCACCATCGCCGCGCCAGAGGGCTTGGCGAGGGCACTGTTGGCGAAGGCGTTGATGTTGCCGCTATTCACCTCGGCGCGCCAACCACCAGCTGGGCGGGTGGAGGGGCTGGCGGAGGCGCCAAATCCAGCCGCCACGCCACCACTGGTCCATCTGGTGGTGCTACCCGGGGAGGTGGGCCGCCAGCTACGGGCAGGGGCCGGGGCCTGGCGAATAGTGCCAGGGCCAGTCTCAAGCTGGGTCTTGGCGGAGGCTGCCTCGCCTCCAGAAATATTGGCGCTCCAGCCGCCCACGATCACCCGACGGGGATTGCTCAGGTTGCGGGCCACCAGGCTGCCCGGGGTGCTGATCTGCCCGCGGGGCGGCACGTTTGGCCGTTGCCGGGGGCTCACATCAGGGATAGCGCTGATATCCAGGGGGCGATTCAGGCCAGGCACCTTGCGGGCGTTGCGATCGGCAGGGGTGAGGAACCGCTCGAAGGGCACCGTATCCTCCCCGAAGCAATCGCTGTACTCGCGGCTGGCCAGCAGGGCATCGACCACGCCGTAGAAGCCCTTGCGAGCCGCTGTGTCGAAGTAGGCATCGATCTCCCAGCGGCCCAGGGTGGGCCGGCCCAGGATGCGGCGATGCATCACCTCGATGGCCTTGGTGATGTAAAGGCCACTCCAATAGCGGCGGCGGAAGGCGTTGGAGCGGGCCACCTGGCGCACGAACTCCCGCAGGCTGATATCGCCGTTCTCCAGCTTGATTTCTTCCACCTTGTTGCGCTCGCCGTCATAGCCAGCGCTGCCAAGTATCTGCACATAGACGGCACGAATAACCGCCTGGGTGCTGGATTCGGTATTGCGGATGCTGGGCTGACCGCCACGGCGGGGCACGGAACTGCCGCCGGTGGGGATTTGCTGCAGGCGCACCAGCTTGGGACCCACCCGCCGGGGGATGGCCTTGCGGAATTGGGCCGTGGCCATCTGACCTGGCTGGGCCAGGCCATTGCCAATCAAGATGCGACGGGCGTCGTAGCTGAAGGGCGCGGGACGGGTGGCCACGTTGGCCGTACCCGAGGGGAAGATTGCCCCGTAGGTGAGTGCCAGGGGGTCATTGCCACCGCCGTAGGGATGTTGATCGGCGAAGGGCTGGCGGTAGGAGGCGTAGAGGGTGATGTACTGGGGGGCGCCTTCAAAAGGTGCACTGAAGCGGAACAACTTGCGGTTGCTGCCCCAGCCGGCGCTCTCCTGAGCCTCTTCGCCAATATCGCGAAGATAGGGAACGGTTTCTTCGCCAAATACCTGGGCATACTCCATGGAGTTAACCAGGGAATCAACCAAGCCAGCAAGGCCTTGTTGGCTAACGATCGCAAAATATCTGCGGAATTCCTCAATGGAACTAACCCCCCGACCCAGGAAGTGGCGGAAGGCGAGTTCAACTACACGGCTGTTGGAGAAGCGGCCGTAAAACTGCTTGAGATATTCGTTGCTGCGGCCGAGGCAGCGAATGAACTCACGCATGGAGAGCTGACCCTGGCGCAGCTGGGTTGCCTCCACAGGGCAGACCACCTGGCTGTAGCCCTTGACGATATCTCGCTCAAAAACCTGGCGATAGGCGGCGCGAATCACCTCGGCCTTCTGGCCACCGGTCATGGCCGTCTTGAGCACGTAGCGGGGGGAACCCGCCGCGGCCAGGGCATAGGTGGCCGGCAACTGCAGACCCTGGTTCTCAGGACTACCCAGCCGTTGACGGGCCGAGGGAGTGGGCACCGCCAACTCGCCGATCAGCACGTTGAAGTAATCGATCAGCAGCTGGCGGCCTTCGGGTAGATCCTTCAGCAAACCGGCGCCAGCGGCCCGCATCTCCTGCAGGGCCACGTTGGTGGCCGCCAGAGAACAGGCCTGCTCGAGGATGTCGCGTAGACCGCGGGTATTTACAGCAAGAATGCTCGGGTCGCCGGCCACCAGAGCATAGCCCACATAGCGCAGGAACCAGGCCAGGTCGCGCACGGATTTTTTCATCCGCTCGGTGCCGTAGCGACCCACCGCAATCGGGTTGAAGCCTGTGGGCAGCAGCACGCGCACGTCGGCATCGCCGCCGGTACCTTCCAGCAGACGGGTGAGGAAGTTGCCCTTGCTAACGGTGCCCTGGGAGAAGGTCTGCACCGATTGCTGGAAGGCCAGCTGATCGGCCGCCAGCGGGGTGGCATCGGCGGCGCTGGCGGGCTTCAGGGGGCCATCCAGATAGGAGAGCGGCGTGCCGCCAGAAAAGATGCGGTTGGCCGCCCGGGCCACGATGAATTCCGCATTGGCACTGATCCGACGGGCCACCTCGACCCGCAGCTGGCCACTCTGGAAAAAATTGAGCAGGTTGCCGAGTTCGCCCCCATCGGGGAAACGATCCTGCTGTACGGCTTGACGCACGCTGGAGAGCGGCAGGGTGTCGTAGCGCTGGGGCGAAACCCTCGTGCTGCCGCTGCTGGCGGTCACGGTCATTGACGGAGAGCGAGCCTGGCTCTGGCAGGTTACGGCTCGCCCCGGCGCCAAATAGCCAGGCTTGAACAAATGTTTGCAGCGGGCTTCGGCCCCGGGCCCCGCCCGCTGCAAAGCTCCCCCCAGCCCATCCGCCGCCCATGTCCGAGGCCTCCATCCGCCCCGAAACCGGACCCCGCGATGCCGCCACCCCAGTGGTGAGCGCCTTCTATGACCGCTTCCCCTATCCGGGCGATCCCATCCAGGACGGACCGCCGCCTGGATACAACTGGCGTTGGTGCGTCGACAGCGCCCGGGCGGCCGCCCGCGGCTACCTGCCGCCTGCCCCCCCCGCCGGCCCTCGCCGCTGGCGCATCCTCGATGCCGGCTGCGGCACTGGGGTGAGCACCGATTACCTCTGTCACCTCAACCCTGGCAGCCAGGTGCTGGCGGTGGACATCAGTGGCGGGGCCCTGGAGCTGGCGCGGGAGCGCACGCGCCGATCCGGGGCAGCGGCCCAGGTGGAGGAGTTGCGCATCGAGCAGCGCAGCCTGCTGGATCTAGAACCCGACGGCCGCTTCGACTACATCAATTCGGTGGGAGTACTGCACCACCTGGACCAGCCCGAGGCGGGTCTGAGGGCCCTGGCGGCCCAACTGGCCCCCGAGGGGGTATTGCATCTGTTCCTGTATGCCGATGCCGGTCGCTGGGAAATCCACCGCAGCCAACGGGCCCTCAGCCTGCTGCAGGTGGGCACGGGCGAACTGGGCCTCAAGTTGGGGCGCCAACTGTTCAACGAACTGCCCGCCGACAACCGGCTGCGGCGCCATCACGAGCAGCGCTGGGCGCTGGACACCAGGGCCGACTCAAACTTCGCCGACATGTACCTGCATCCGCAGGAAACCAGCTACGACATGCAGCGACTGCAGCAATTCGTGGGTAGTGCCGGCCTGCACTTCGCCGGATTCTCCAATCCAGAAATTTGGAATCCAGCCAGATTGCTGGGCGGCGAGCTATTGGAAAGGGCCCTGGCATTGGCCCCCTGGGAGCAGTGGCGGCTGGTGGAGGCCCTCGATCCGCAGATCAGCCACTTCGAGTTTTTCCTGACGGCCGATGCGGTTGAGCAGGTGGATTTTGCTGACGATCGCCGCCTGCTGAGCTGCTGCCTGGAGCGCAATCGCTGCCTGTGGGGCTGGCCTTCGGACAGCCTGCTGGGCCCCGATCTGCTGCCCCTGAACCTGGAGCCCGGGGATCTGCCCCTTGCCGAGGCGGTGGAGCGCGCCCCGGGGCTGCCCCTGGGCCAGCTGGAGCTGGCCATGGAGGCGACGGAGCGCTGCCTCAGGGCCCGCAGATTGATGGCCCAGCGGGTGCTCCTGCCCGTGGCCGCCTGAATTTTTCGCGACGGCGGGATTCCGCCGTCGCTGCGGGGTGCCAAGGGCTGCGTGATAGATTCCGGCCGCTTTTAGATGGCTTCGTTCTTGCAGGCAGCTCTTGCCGCCACACCCGAAGACGTCGGCGCCGCAGCCCCTTCCGGGCCAGGCGTGACCATCGATCACCCTGCTGATCAGCCCCCTGTCATTGGCTCATCTGCCAATGGCATTTCGGCCAATGGCATTTCGGCCAATGGCATATCGGCCAATGGCGCATCGGAATCCGGCTCGCTTGGCCCCCTGGCCCATGCCGAGATCCCCTCAGATGCCAAAAGTGAGGTTCAGCGGCATGTCGATCCCATGGTCACTCCGGTGGTTAATCCCATGGACGACTATGTGCGTCTGCAGCGGCGCCTGATGATGGCCACCCTGGCGGTATCCGCCGCCGCGGTGCCCCTCAGCTGGATCTGCTTTGGTGGTTCCGCCGCCGCCAGTTTGTTGCTGGGAGCCTGCTCTGGATTGCTCTACCTGCGGCTTTTAGCTCGCAGTGTTGCCCGCATTGGCAGCGATTCACGCTCCATCGGACGCTTACAGCTGCTAGTTCCGACACTGCTGGTGATGGCAGCCATACGAATTCCTGCCATTGAGCTACTGCCGGCCCTGGCCGGATTCGTGCTCTATAAACCCGCCCTGCTGCTGCAGGCGGTCCTTGCTCCCTGAACCACTCCGTCCCCATGGTTCCCCTGTCCCTGCACCTACCATTCGCCGCACTGGAGGTAGGCCAACAGCTCTATTGGCAACTTGGCAACCTCCGTCTCCATGGCCAGGTCTTCCTGAGCTCCTGGGTGGTGATCGGCGCCCTGCTGACCCTCGTGGTGGTGGGTACCCGCAGCATGGAGCGCGACCCGCGCGGCGTGCAGAACCTGCTGGAGTTCATGTGGGTCTACCTCCGAGATCTGGCTAGAGAACAGATTGGCGAGAAGGCCTATCGCGATTGGCTGCCTTTTATCGGCACACTCTTCCTATTCATTTTTGTTAGCAACTGGGGGGGTGCCCTGGTGCCATGGAAGCTAATTCACCTACCCCACGGTGAATTAGGAGCCCCCACTGCCGATATCAACACCACCATCGCCCTGGCGCTGCTGGTGTCTCTGGCTTACTTTTACGCCGGTCTTAGTCGCAAAGGGTTCAGGTACTTCGAGTACTACGTGGAACCGACGCCGATCATGCTTCCTTTCAAGATCGTCGAAGATTTCACCAAGCCCTTGTCCCTGTCCTTCCGTCTTTTTGGCAACATTCTTGCCGACGAGCTGGTGGTGGCAGTGCTGGCATTCCTTGTGCCCCTGATCGTGCCGCTGCCGGCCATGTTCCTGGGCCTGTTCACCAGCGCCATCCAGGCTCTGATCTTCGCCACTCTCGCCGCCTACTACATCGGCGAAGCGGTGCACGAAGAGCACCACTGATTTCTGGCTCCCTCCGCCAGACTGGTCAACCGGTCTGGCAAACTCACTGCGCGCAGGTCCGGCAAGATCCGGGCCCATCTCGGCCAAGCCAATCTTGGCCGAGATGTCCCAGGCGCAGGGTTAACGTCCCGGTCCAATCCGCGCTCTCCCGGCGCCCCACATTCCCCGTTACACCATGGATTCCCTCACCTCCGCTGCGTCTGTTGTGGCTGCTGGCCTGGCCGTCGGCCTGGGCGCCATCGGCCCTGGTATCGGTCAGGGCACCGCTGCCGGCGGCGCTGTCGAAGGCATCGCTCGCCAGCCCGAAGCTGAAGGCAAGATCCGCGGCACCCTGCTGCTGTCCCTGGCCTTCATGGAAGCTCTCACCATCTACGGCCTGGTGGTCGCCCTGGTGTTGCTGTTCGCCAACCCCTTCGCCTGATCGAACTGAGCTGGTGGCTCAAGCCGGCTCGTCAAGCTTTTTTAGCTTGGCTGAAACGGCTTGAACTCCCTCTCAATCGCCTGGCCCCCTCAATCGTCTGGCGCCTTCAATCGCCTGGCGACATCGTCTAATCAGGCCGTCAAGGCCGCCCCCTTTTCCAGATTTGTGCCGGTTGCTCTCAGCTGTACCGGTTCAGACCACGGATCACCCGCCCGCACCCCCGCCTCATGACCAGCTGGCTTCTGCTTGCCGAAGCAGGTGCGACCGCAGGGTCGCCTGAGGGAGGTCTGTTTGACCTCGATGCCACCCTGCCGCTGATGGCGGTGCAGGTGGTGCTCCTCACCTACATCCTCAATACCCTGTTCTTCCGTCCCGTCGGTCGGGTAGTGGAAGATCGGGAGGGCTACATCACTACCAGCCGCACCGAAGCCAAGCAAAAGCTGGCCCAAGCCCAAAGGCTGGAGGCGGATCTCAGGGAACAGCTCAAGGAGGCCCGCATGGCCAGCCAAAAGCTGATTCAGGAGGCGGAGCAAGACGCCGACAAGCTCTACCGCCAGGCCCTGGCCATCGCCACCGCCGAGGCCATCACCTCCCGGGAGGAGTCCCGCAGGGAGATCGATGCCCAAAGGGATTCCGCTCTCACCCAGCTCAAGGCTGACGCCGAAAAACTTGGTGACTTGATCGTCGATCGTCTGCTGGCCGTTCAATGACGCTTCCTTTGCCCCTGATCCTGGCTTCCCACAGTGGGTTTGGTTTAAACCTCGACCCATTCGAAACCAACATCATCAATCTGGCGATCGTGATCGCCGGCTTGTGGAAATTTTTGCCTGGCTTTCTCGGTTCAATTCTCGAGCGCCGCCGCAACGCCATTCTGATCGATCTCAAAGATTGCGAAGAACGCTTGGCATCGTCAGCTGCGGCCCTCAGCCTGGCCCAGAAGGAGCTTGCTGAAGCCCAACAAAAGGCCCAGCAGATTCGCGCCGACGGCAAGCTGCGGGCCGAGGCCATTCGCAGCGAAAGCGAGCTGCGCACCGTGGAGGAGATGGCTCGCGTCAAGCAGGGCGCCGCCTCCGACCTGGCGGCTGAAGCCTCCCGCGTCAGCAACCAACTGCGCCGGGAAGCGGCCCAATTGGCCATCGAGAAGGCCCTCTCCAGCCTGTCCGGCAAGCTGGATGAGGCCACTCAGGCCCAGCTGATCGACCAGTCCATCCAGAACCTGGGTAACGCCTGATGCCGCTGCTCAATACCGTTACCACCCCCTACGTGGAAGCCTTCCTCCAAGTGGCAGAAGCCCGCGAGGAGACAGAGCAGGTGGTGGAGCAGGCCAAGGGCCTGCTGGAGCTCTGGAATCAATCCCCCGAGCTGCGCGAAGCCATGGGGTCGCCGGTGCTGGAGGTGGAGTCCAAGAAGGCCGCCATCACCAACCTGTTTGCGGAACAGCTGACGCCTTCGTTCCTCAACCTGCTGAAACTGCTGGCGGATCGTCAGCGCATTGGCATCCTGGGCCCCATCTTGGAGCGACTACTGGAGATCTATCGCGAACAGCGCAAGATCGTCGTTGCCAATGTCTCTTCTGCCACGGCACTTTCCGAGGCCCAGGAGCAGGCAATCGCCACAAAACTGCGGATCATGGCCGGCACCGATCAACTGGAAATCAACCTCCAGGTGAATCCCGATCTAATCGGTGGTTTTGTTGTCAGCTTGGGCTCTCAAGTGATCGACGCCAGCCTGGCCGGCCAGGTGCGTCGCCTCGGCCTGGCGCTGACCAAGGTGAGCTAGCCACCCCAGTCCGTCCCCTCTCCCTCCTCCACCAAATCACCCCCTTTGGGGATTTCCACCCATGGTTTCCATCCGCCCCGACGAGATCAGCGCGATCCTTAAGCAGCAGATCTCCGATTACGACAAGTCGGTATCGGTGAGCAATGTCGGCACCGTGCTGCAGATCGGCGACGGCATCGCCCGGGTCTACGGCCTGCAGCAGGTGATGGCCGGTGAGCTGGTGCAGTTCGAAGACGGCACCGAAGGCATCGCCCTCAACCTCGAGGACGACAACGTCGGCGTGGTGCTGATGGGGGAGGGCCGCGGCATCCAGGAGGGCAGCACCGTCAAGGCCACCGGCAAAATTGCCGCCGTGCCCGTGGGCGATGCCCTGCTCGGTCGGGTGGTGAATTCCCTGGGCCAGGCCATCGACGGCAAGGGCGATATTCCCACCAGCGAGACTCGCCTGATCGAGTCCATGGCGCCTGGAATCATCCAGCGCAAATCGGTGCATGAGCCGATGCAGACAGGCATCACCGCCATCGACGCGATGATCCCCATCGGCCGCGGCCAACGGGAGCTGATCATCGGCGACCGCCAGACCGGCAAGACCGCCATCGCCATCGACACCATCCTCAACCAAAAGGGTGAGGACGTGGTTTGCGTATACGTGGCCGTGGGCCAAAAGGCCGCCTCGGTGGCCAACGTGGTGGAAGTGCTGCGCGAGCGCGGCGCCCTCGACTACACCGTGGTGGTGGCCGCCAGCGCCTCGGAAGCAGCCGCCCTGCAGTACCTGGCTCCCTACACCGGCGCGGCGATCGCCGAGTCGTTCATGTACAAGGGCAAGGCCACCTTGGTGGTCTATGACGACCTCACCAAGCAGGCCCAGGCCTACCGCCAGATGTCGCTGCTGCTGCGCCGTCCCCCCGGTCGTGAGGCCTATCCCGGCGACGTGTTCTATTGCCACAGCCGCCTGCTGGAGCGCGCCGCCAAGCTCTCCGATGCCATGGGCAAGGGCTCGATGACCGCCCTGCCCATCATCGAAACCCAGGCTGGCGACGTGTCCGCCTACATCCCCACCAACGTGATCTCGATCACCGATGGCCAGGTGTTCCTCAGCTCCGACCTGTTCAACTCCGGCCTGCGCCCCGCCATCAACGTGGGCATCTCTGTGAGCCGGGTGGGCGGCGCCGCCCAGACCAAGGCAATCAAGAAGATCGCCGGCACCTTGAAGCTGGAACTGGCCCAGTTCGATGAACTGGCGGCCTTCTCCCAGTTCGCCTCCGACCTCGATGCCGCCACCCAAAAGCAGCTGGCCCGGGGCAAGCGCCTGCGGGAACTGCTCAAGCAGCCCCAGTTCAGCCCATTGATCCTGGCCGAGCAGGTGGCCGTGGTTTACGCGGGCGTCAAGGGTCTGATCGACGAGGTGCCCGTGGAGCAGATGAGCCAGTTCACCCGCGAACTGCGCGAATACCTGAAGACCAACAAGCCCGAATTCATCTCCAAGGTGCAGACCGAAAAGCAACTCAGCGATGAAGCTGAGACCATGCTCAAGGAAGCCATCAACGAGGTGAAGTCGACCATCCTCGCCACCGCCTGAGGAAGGAGCTAGTAGATGGCAAATCTCAAGGCAATCCGCGACCGAATCAGTTCGGTCAAAAACACCCGCAAGATCACCGAGGCCATGCGCCTGGTGGCGGCCGCCAAGGTGCGCCGTGCCCAGGAACAGGTGCTGCGCAGCCGGCCCTTCGCCGACCGCCTGGCCCGAGTACTGCAAAATCTGCAGTCCAGCATGCGCTTCGAGGATCTGGACGCCCCCCTGCTCGATTCCCGCGACGTGCAGACGATCACGCTGCTGGCGATCACCGGTGATCGGGGCCTGTGCGGTGGCTACAACGCCAGCATCATCAAGCGCACTGAGCTGCGCTTCAAGGAGCTGCAGGACCAGGGCTACAAGGTGGATCTGGTGTTGATTGGCCGCAAAGCGATCACCTATTTCCAAAATCGTAGCTATCCAATCAGGGCCACTTTCACCGGCCTTGAGCAGGTTCCTAACGCCCAGGAAGCCATGGGTATCGCCAATGAAGTTTTGGCGGCTTTTCTATCCGCATCCACCGATCGGATTGAAATCATCTTCACCAAGTTCATCAACCTGGTGAGCTCCAAGCCCGTCACCCAGACGCTGCTGCCCCTGGATCCCCAGGGCATCGCCTCGGCTGATGACGAGATCTTCCGCCTCACCACCCGCGAGGGCCGGCTGACCGTGGAAGTTGGCCAGGTGGAAAATGCCCAGGCCCAGTTGCCTTCGGACATCGTCTTCGACCAGAGCCCCGACGTGCTGCTCAACGCCCTGTTGCCGCTGTACCTGGAAAACCAGTTGCTGCGTTCATTGCAGGAAGCGGCGGCATCGGAACTGGCTAGCCGGATGACGGCCATGAATAACGCCAGCGACAACGCCAAGGCCCTGGCCAAAACCCTCACCCTCGATTACAACAAGGCTCGTCAAGCCGCCATCACCCAGGAAATCCTGGAAGTGGTGGGCGGCTCCGCAGCCCTGGCCTGAGGCCCACCCCCCAGCACCACAGCCGGCAGTTCCCCGCCCATCGAGGCAGGAGCTGCCGGCTTTTTTCGGTACCCAGTTCTTGGCTTCCATCTCAAATCCCGAGCTGGCGATCCAGCCCCTGTTTCCGCTGGCGCTGGGTCAGGTGCAACTGCGGCCAGATCCCCTGGATACGGCATTGCAAATCCAGGCGCTGCATCAGCTGCGCGGCGCCGCCAGCTCCAACCCCGATGAAGACTGCGCCTGGACCGGCGATCTCAACGGCGTGTGGCAGCTGCACCGCCAGCCCCAGTTCGCGCCACTTATTCAAACGATTGGCGGCCATGCGGGCAACTACCTGGAGCGGCTGGGTTTTGATCGGGCCAGGGTGGCGCTGCACATCCAGCGCTGCTGGCCGGTGGTGAGCGAACTGGGCCAGGTGGTGGGCCGCCATCACCATCCCAACGCCCACCTCAGCGCCGTGTACTACCTGAACGGCGATGGCAGTGGCCGCAGCGGCTGCCTGCGCTTCTTTCCAACCCATCAGCCCAATGAGCTGGTGCCCGGCCTGGCGGTGGGCCATGACGGCCCAATCCGGCCAGACTCCGCCGCCACTGCCCAGTGGAATGCCCCCTGGTTCGACCTGGCGCCGCGGGCGGGCCTGCTGGTGCTGTTTCCCGCCAGCGTCGATCACGCGGTGCTGGAAAACGAGGATCCCGACGACAGCCGCTTCTCGATCAGCCTGGATTTGGTGCTCACCGCCCCGCCAGCTCCCCAGGCGGGAGCAACGCCGGCCAGCCAGCTTGCTAGCCCGCCTACCAGCCCACCGGAATACCTGGCCCCCCATCCGGCTGATTGGCAGGCGGTGGATTGGTAGGGGGTGGATTGATAAGCGGTGGATTGGCCAGCCGAGAGCTGCTGCAGAGGGTCATGGAGCTCGGGGCGGCGCCGCCTGGGAGAATTCTTAACGGCGCAATCCCCAGGCCGCTCCCTTGACCGAGATTCAGACCTTCACCGTCGTTGCCGATATCGACGGCGGTAAGCACAGCTTCCCCTGCCGCGCCGACCAAACCGTGCTCGCTGCTGCGGAAGCGGCCGGGGTGGGCCTGCCCAGCTCCTGTTGTTCCGGCGTCTGCACCACCTGCGCGGCGCTGATCCGCCAGGGCAGCGTGCATCAGCCCGACGCCATGGGCGTTAAGTCCGAACTGCGCGAGAAAGGTTATGCCCTGCTCTGCGTGTCCTTCCCCCGCAGCGATCTGGAGCTGCTGGCCGGCCAGGAGGACGCCCTCTACGAGGCCCAGTTCGGCCAGTATCAAAAGTGAGTCCAGCGGCCGGCAGCCCGGCTTGGCAGCCCAGCAATTCGCATTCGCAGCCAGTGCAGTTGCAGCCACTGCAGTTGAACACCCAGCAAGTGGAGTCGCAACCCACTGAGTTGCAGCCCAGCAATTTGCAGCCCATGGAGTTGCAGGCGCATCCAGCGGAGTTGCAATCCATAGATTTGCAACCGGTGGAGTTGGAGCTGCGGCGTCAGCCCGGCCCGCTGCTGGCTCAGATCCAGGCGGCCCTGGCGGCCCATGGCCGCCCCCTGCGCTGGGCGATCACCGCCGTGGAGCCCAATCCAGCTGGGGGAGCGGTTGGATCGCTGCTACGGATTGAGGCGGTAGTGCGGCGATGACCAGGGCTACTACTGCCGGCAGCGCCGCGGATCCGCTGCCCAGCCTGCTGGTGATCCCCACCGGCATCGGCTGCGCCCTGGGGGGCTACGCGGGCGATGGCCTGCCGGCGGCCCGGCTGCTGGCGGCGGCCAGCGGCTGCCTGATCACCCACCCCAACGTGATGAACGGAGCGGCGCTGTACTGGAGCGACCCGCGCATCCACTACGTGGAGGGCTCGTCCCTGGATCGCTTCGCGGCCGGAGCGATCGCCCTGGGGCCGGTGCGCCGCCAGCGGGTGGGCCTGCTGCTGGATGCCGGCATCGACGAGGAGCTGCGCTGGCGCCACCTGCAGGTGGCCGAGGGCTGCCGGGCCAGTTTGGGGTTGGATATCGGCCCGGTGCTAACCACCGATGTGCCCCTGGAGGTGAGCCTCAGCCAGGGCCCCAGCGGGGCCAGCTGGGGCAGCCTGGGCAACCCCGCCGCCCTGCTGCGGGGCGGCCACCAGCTCAAGGCCGCCGGGGCCACGGCGATCGCGGTGGTGGCGCGCTTCCCGGAGGATCCCCAGAGCGAGGCGCTGGCGGCCTATCGCCAGGGTGTCGGCGTCGATGCCCTGGCCGGCGCCGAGGCGGTGATCAGCCATCTGCTCAGCCTGGAACTGGGGCTTCCCTGCGCCCATGCCCCGGCCCTGAGCCCGCTGCCCCTGGATCCCGGCCTCGACCCCCGCGCCGCCGGCGAGGAGCTGGGCTACACCTTCCTGGCCTGCGTGCTGGTGGGCCTGAGTCGGGCACCGGATTTGATGCCCCTGGCGGGGGCGGGCCGGCATGCGCTGCGGATCGACGATCTGGGGGCGGTGGTGGCGCCCGCCAGCGCCCTGGGGGGAGCGGCGGTGCTGGCCTGCGCCGAACGGGGCATTCCCCTGATCGCGGTGGATAACCCCTGTCTGCTGCAGGTAACGGCCGAAGCTCTGGACCTGGAGGTGTTGCCGGCCGCCAACTACTGCGAAGCCGCCGGGTTGCTGGTGGCCCTGCGGGAGGGGCTCAACCCGGCGGCCCTTTATCGGCCGTTGGCCAGGCTCACCTAAGGAGCCTGGCGCCCCATTACCCCTGGTCCCCCAGGAGGTCCCGCCAGGGCTCCTGGGGGACCAGGGGTAATGGGGCTGGTGATATGTGTGCGTGGGGCTGGCAATATATGTGCTATTGATAGACGTGGGAGCGAGAGATGTGGGAGCGAGAGATCTACGAGAGGTAGCTAGAGATAGATGGGTAACAGATGTGCGATCGGCCGATCCAGGATCCATAGACCAGCAGCGATCCATTGGCGATAGATTGGTAATAGATGAGTGAGCAAGAGATTTAAGATCGGCAGCTAGGGAGCCTCTGAAAACCGCCATTTCATCTTCATAGCCAGCTATTTCATCTTCCTAGCCAGCTAATAGCTATGCGGCATCAGGGCTCCAACGGCTGTGGCTCAGGTTTTTTCAGAGCTTTCTTAGCGCAGGCAGGCCATTGGGTGGCGTGAGGCCAGGCCAAGGGCCTTGGCCACCCCTGGATGGCAGATGGCCCCATCCACCGTGTTCAAACCGGAGAGCAGTTCGGGCCGATCGGTCACCGCCTCGCTGAGACCACGGCCCGCCATTACCAGGATGTAGGGCAGCGTCACGCTCATCAAGGCCTCGGTGGAGGTAAATGGCACCGCCCCTGGCATGTTGCCCACCGCGTAGTGCTGCACGCCATGGATGCAGTGCACCGGATCGGTATGGGTGGTTTCACGGCTGGTGGCGATGCAGCCCCCCTGGTCGATCGCCACATCCACGATCACCGAACCAGGTTTCATGCGTTGCACCAGCTCCGCGCTGACCAGCGTCGGGGCGCGACCGCCGGGCAGCAGCACCGCGCCAATCAGCAGATCGGCACCAGGCACCAGCCGTTCGATCAGGCCGCTGCTGCTCACCAGGCTCACCAGGCGGCCGCGGCGGTCCGCCTCCAGGCTGCGCAATTTCTGGGGGGAGCGATCCAGCAGAAACACCTCCGCATCCATCGCCGCCGCCACCCGAGCGGCATTCCAGCCCACGATGCCGGCCCCCAGCACCACCACCCTGGCGGGCCGCACGCCGGTGCAACCGCCCATCAAAATGCCGCGGCCGCCGTGGGGCTTCTCCAGCAGGTGGGCACCCACCTGGGCCGCCAACCGACCGGCGATCTCACTCATCGGTGCAAGCAGCGGCAGGCTGCCGTCTTCCAGCTGCACCGTCTCGTAGGCCACAGCGGTGGTGCCCGCCGCCAACAGCGCCCGGCCCACCTCTGGATAGGCGGCAAGGTGCAGGTAGGTGAACAGCACCAGATCGGGCCGCAGCAAAGCGAACTCCTCCGGCTGTGGTTCCTTCACCTTCACCACCAGGTGGGCGGCCCAGGCCTCGTCGCGATCCACCAGCCGGGCGCCGGCGGCGGCGTAATCGGCGTCAGACATGCCGGCCCCAGCGCCGGCACCGGTCTGCACCCTCACCTCCATGCCCTGACTGACCAATTCGCGCACGCCATCGGGCGTCAAGGCCACCCTCTGTTCGTCGCGTTTGATCTCCGTTGGCACGCCGATACTGGCCATCGGGGAGGTGCGGGAGGCCGCTCGGCCAGACACTGTCATCTAGCTAATCCAGGGAGCTGCCCCCACAATGGCCCGGCAACAGCTCAGCTGCTGGCCAGGTCAGGCGGCGGCAATCGGCATCCGCCAACCGCTGCCAAACGCCCGACCACTCACCTTCAGGGCCGGGGCGGCCTGGCGCCGTTTGAACTCCGATCGCCGCAGCAACTGCTGCACCCGCCTGGCTAATTCCGGCGGGGAGCCGTGGGCGATCAACTCCTCCAGGCTCCAGTGCCGCTCGATGTAGGCCTTGAGTAACGGATCGAGCACTGCGTAATCGGGCAGGCTGTCGCTATCGAGCTGGTCTGGTCGTAGTTCGGCACTGGGGGGCTTGTGGCGGATGGCCAAACCCACCAGTTCGCCGGTGCTGGGCAGGGCCAACTCAGCCCGACAATTGGCCGCCGCCGGTGAATCAATCCACTCGCAGAGACTGAACACGGTGGTTTTGTATAAATCGCCAATCACCGCCAGGCCGCCGTTCATGTCGCCGTAGAGGGTGCAGTAGCCCACCGCCAGCTCCGATTTATTGCCGGTGGATAGCAGCAGCTGGCCCCGCTGGTTGGCCACCGCCATCAACAGGGTGCCGCGAATGCGCGATTGCAGGTTTTCAGCGGTGACTCCCTGCGGCCCCCCCGGCAGGGCCGGCGCCAGGGCTCCATCAAAGCCGGCCATCAGCGGCGCGATCGGCAGGGTTGCCGTGGCGATGCCAAGCCTGGCGGCCAGGGCGGAGGCATCGTTAATCGAACCGGCGGAACTCCAGGGGGAGGGCATCAGCAGGGCATGCACCTGACGGGCGCCAAGGGCCGCTGCGGCGATCACCGCCACCAAGGCCGAATCGATGCCGCCACTGAGACCCAACAGGGCCTGGCGAAAGCCACATTTGTGGGCGTAATCGGCCACCCCCAGCACCAGGGCGCGCAGCAGTTGCTCCCGGGGATCGGGCAACGCCAGCGACGGCGCTATCACCAAGGGGATCGCCAGGGGGCTGATGGCTGGCGCACCGGGGGCCGTTTCATCGGGGGCTGGGGCATCGGTGGCTGGCGCACCGGGGGTTGGGGCCAGCGCAGGTGGAGAAGTTGGCGGATCCCAGCAGGTCAGCTGTTGGCGGCAACAGGCCAGTTGGCGCTCCAGGCTGCCGGCGGCATTGAGCACAAAACTGGCCCCGTCGAATACCAGCTCGTCGTTGCCGCCCACCTGATTTGCGTAAAGCACCGCACAGCCCAGGCGGCGGGCGGCACTGGCGGCCAGCTGCAATCGCAGGGCCGCCTTGCCCATGCCAAAGGGCGATGCCGAAAGATTGATCAGTAGATCGATGCCCAGCGGTTGCAGCTCGCCGATCGGATCTGGAATACGAGCATTGGGAATAGCCTGATCTAGACCAGACTGATTTGTAGAAATCCGATCTGGAATAGCCGAATTTGAACCAGACTTATCTGAACAAGACTGATCTACACCAGAAAGCACTGAATCCAGCCTCTGCTCCTCCACCCACAGGTCTTCGCAGATGGTGATTCCCAGGCGCCAGCGGCGACCGCCCCGCACCAGGTCCAGCACCGCCGGGCTCTGGCCGGGGCGGAAGTAGCGACGTTCATCAAAGACGTCGTAGTTGGGCAACAGCCGCTTGCGCGCCACCGGCCGCCAGCCGCTGGCCTCCACCAGAGCGGCGGCATTGTGCAAATTCGGCAAACTGGCCAAGCCGCTGGCGGCGATCGGCTCCGCAAACCCCACCAGCACCGCCAGCTGCGGGCAACAGCTGGCCAAACCAGCCACCAGCTCTGTTAGGGCCTGCTGCTGGGCGGCGATCAGGGCCGGCCGCAGCAGCAGATCCCGGGGCGGATAGCCCCACAGCGACAACTCTGGAGTGAGCACCAGCTCGGCCCCCTGGTCGGCCGCCTGCCGGCAGGCCTGCAAAATTTGGCGGCCATTGCCGGCCAGGTCGCCCACCAGTGGATCGATCTGGGCCAGGGCGATGCGCATCGATGCTGGCTGGCCCAGAGGGGTTACGGCACCTCGGACAACCCGTAAAGATTGTGCAGCAACAGCAGCGACCAGACCCCCGCCGGAATTTGATGGCGGTCGGGGCGATCGCGCAGCGCCGAGCTGGCGGTGGCTGGCACGGTGAGCGGCAGCAGCTCCAGCCGCGCCCCCAACCGCTCCAAGGCCGGCAGCTCCCTGGGCGCCAGCGGCCAACCCTGGCGCGGCGCGATCGCCAATCGACAGCCGGCTAGCAGGGCATCCGCCTGCTTCCAGCGGTGGATCTGGCCCACCAGATCGCTGCCCACCACGAACACCAGCTCGCTGTGGGGCCAACGGGCAGCCGCCCGCCGCAGGGTTTCGATCGCCCAGGGACTGCTCAATTGCTGAACATGCTGGAGCCTGGGATTGGCGATCTCCGCCACCAGGGCCGCCAACATCTGACTGCGCAGCTCCAGGGGCGCACCATGGGATTTGATCGGGTTGTCGCTCGCCCAGGTGACCACCTGGGGAAACAGCTGCAGCAAGCCCTCCAGCAACAGCTGATGGCCGATGGTGGGGGGATCGGCGCTGGTGCCGAACAGGGCCAACTGCTGCATCTTTGTTTTTCTGCTCGGCGCCTCAGGGCAGCGGAGCCCTGCCCGGCTGTGGCTGGCGGCCCTGGGCCCCGGACCAACCGAGCAGCCACTGCCGCAACTGGGGATCAGTTTGCGCCAAGCGCCGCATCAGCGCCCCCGGGCTATGGCGGCGATTGGCACTGCGCAGCAGCGCCCTGGCCGCCAGGCGCCCGGTGAGCCGGGTGGTGTGCACGGCCAGGGCCACCTGGGCCAGGGCCACCGGTGCCGCCGGCGCCAGGCTGAGGCCAGCAGTGAGCGGTGCCGCCACCAGCAACAGCTGCTTGATGCCAGCAAGCAGGGTTTGAATCGCCAGCTGGGCGCCCGCCAACAGGCTGTTGTGGCCCGAGAGGCGGGCTGCCAGCTGACGGGCACTGGCACCCCCCAGGGGCAGGCCATAGAGCTGGGCCAGCTGCACCACCAGGGCCGTATCGCAGGCCAGGCCAGCGGCCAGATCCAGCAGAGGCAAGGGATTGGCGGCGACGCCGGTGGCCTTTAGGGCCGCATAGCGGCCGATCAGGCTGTCGGCGGCCTGGCGGCAAGACCTGAGCCGCTGCCGCTGCAGGGCCTGCTGCAACCGCTCTGCCGCAGCCAGGGAATTGAGGGCCAGCAGCAGCACTCCCTGGTCTGTGAGCAGCTCGATCAACCGCTGGCGCAGGGGCTCGATGCGGGGCGGAGCGGGTCGAGAGCGCACCCGACCATCGGCCAACAGTTCGGCCTGGCGCGGCGCGGCGGCCACGGCAATCGGCTCCAGCGCCAGGGCGGCTGGCAAACGGCTGCGAATGCTTGCGATCAGCTGCTGGAGCTCGGCGGCGGGCCAGCAGTCGCAGCGGTTGAGCACCAGTAGCAGCGGCTTGCCACTGGCCGCCAAGGGAACGATCGCCTCCAGTTCAACGCTGCTGAGGTCGGCATCGATCACCAAGATCACCAGGTCGGCCCCCAGGGCCACCCGCGCCGCCAACCGGGCCCGGCCGGGGGCGGCAATTTCGTCGATGCCCGGAGTATCCACCAGTTCCAGCCCATCAAGGCCAGGGATCGGCTGCAGCCAGGGGGCAATCTGCTGACGCCTGGTGCAACCGTGGGCCACGTCGGTGGCGAACAGCGGCTCGCCCAGCAGGGCATTGAGCAAGCTCGACTTACCCACCCCCACCCGCCCGAACACCGCCAGCCGCAGCTGACGCCGTTGCAGCCGCCCTAGTTGACGCTCCAGCTGGGCCAACTGACCGGCGAACAGCGACCGCTCGCGACCGCTGAGGGTCAAGCCGCTGCACCAATGCTCCAACAGCAGGCGGCAGCGTTCAGCCGTGGCCGGGGGCTGCTGGCCCATCTCAGTTGCCCCTGCGGCGATTGAGCCGACTGCCGTTGAGCCCGCCGCGATCGAGAAAGCCCTTGACGAAGCAGCCGTTGATGAAGCCGCGGTTGACACAGCTGAACTGGATTACCAACTGCTGCCGCCGCGATCTGGTCTCCATTTAATTCGGTTTCTGATCCTCGGTTTCTGATCCACAGCCTTCACTCAGAGCTTCCCCTGGCCTTACGAATACCTAGGCCCGAGGAGCCCTGACCTTACGGATTCCAGGTCTACAGATCCCTGCTACCAGATACCAGGTCATTGGGATCCCAGTTCATACGGATCCCAGTTCATACAGATCCCAAGCCCTACGCAATGCAGCCGCCCATACGGATCCCGGGGCCCTAGGGATCGCCGCCAGCTTTTCAACCGCCGCCGCCCATACTGATCCATGGGCCCTGCGCATCGCCGCCAGCTCTTTAACCGCCGCCACCCATTCGCAACGCAGCAGCTTTTCGCAACGCAACGGCCCATTGGGCTGTTCCACACTGGTGCCACCTAAGCCCTGCCACCTGTGCCTACGGCGCTGCCTGCCTCCGTTTACGCCCAGCGGCGGGCGCGCTTCTTGCAGCAGCTGGGCGGGGTGGCGGCGGTGATCCCGGCGGCGCCGCTGGTGACCCATCACGCCGACTGTGAATGGCCGTTCCGCCAAAACTCCGATTTCTGGTATCTCACCGGCTTCGATGAACCCGATGCGGTGGCCCTGTTCCTGCCCCACCGGCCGGACAGCCCATTCGTTTTGTTCGTGGCCGCCAAGGAAGCCACCGCCGAGGTGTGGCATGGCTTCCGCTGGGGCACCGAGGGGGCTGTGGCCCAATTCGGCGCCGATCTAGCCCATCCAATCAGCGAGCTACCCCAGCGATTGGGCGAATACCTGCAAGAGGCGGAGGGGATCGCCTTTCGCGTGGGCAAACACCCCAAGGTGGAGCCGCTGGTGCTGCAGGCCTGGGCCCAACAGCTAGATCGCGCCCCCCGCAGTGGCAAGGCCGCCCTGGGACTTGTAGCCCCCTGTCCGCTGCTGCATGAGCTGCGGCTGCGCAAGGGAGCCGAGGAACTGGATCTGCTGCGGGAGGCCTGTCGCATCTCGGCGGAGGCCCATGAGCTGGCCCGCCAGGTGGCCCGGCCCGGCCACAGCGAACGCCAGGTGCAGGCGGTGATCGAACAGCACTTCATGGAGCAGGGGGCCCGCGGCACCGCCTATGGCTCGATAGTGGCCGGCGGCGACAACGCCTGCGTGCTCCACTACACCGCCAACAGCGCCCGCTTAAATGCCGGCGACCTGCTGCTGATCGATGCCGGCTGCAGCCTGAACGACTACTACAACGGCGACATCACCCGCACCTTTCCGATCGACGGTCGCTTCAGTGGCGAACAGCGGGCCCTCTACGAGCTGGTGCTGGCCGCCCAGGAGGCGGCGGTGGCGGCGGTGGGACCGGGCCAGACCGCCGAGGCGGTGCATGGCACGGCGGTGCGGGTGCTGGTGGAGGGTCTGCGGCAGCTGGGCCTGCTGGTGGGCGAAGTGGACGGCCTGATCGAACAGGGGGCCTACCGGCACCTGTACATGCACCGCACCGGCCACTGGCTGGGGCTGGATGTCCACGACGTGGGTGCCTACCGGCTCGGCGAACATCCCGTGCAACTGGAGCCGGGCATGGTGCTCACCGTGGAGCCAGGCCTCTACGTGAGTGATCGACTGCCGGTGCCGGAGGGCCAGCCCGCCATTGATCCGCGCTGGAAGGGCATTGGCATCCGCATAGAAGACGACGTGGCCGTAACCGACCATGGCCGCGAGGTGCTCACCGCCTCGGCCCTCAAAAGCGTGGCGGCGATGGAACGCTGAGCCACTTAGCGCTGAGCCGCTGAGCGCTCGGCCGCTGGGCTCCGGCCACTGAGCGCTCAGCCACTAAGCCCTCAGGCTAAGAGTTGCAAAAGCTGCTCCTGCACGGCGCTGGTGGCTGGGATCACGGCGTCGGCGCCGGCCTGCCACAGCTGCTCTTCGTAGGCGGCGCGAGCGGCGGGGTTGGGGTGCAGGTGGGGCGGGGCCACCGCCATTGCATAAAAACGCTGGCCGGGGCAGGCCTGGCGGGCCCTGAGCACCGTGTGCACATCGGCGACCGTGTCGCCCAGATAGGCCACCGGCGGAGCGGCCTCCCCGAGGGGGGCACCAGCAAGTTCGGCGGCCAGGCGCAATAGACCGGTGGGGTCTGGCTTGTCGGGGGCATCGCCCATGGCGATCAGGGGAGCCTGGCCGAGGGCCAGCCGTTGCTGCAGCACGTAGCGGGCGGAGGGGGGCTCCGCACCGCTCACAAACCCCCAGGCCAAATCCGCCGCCGAGAGGGCCGCGAACAAAGCCGGCTCCACCAGCAGCGGTTCGGAGCCGATAAAACCGCGCCAGCGGCTGGGATCTCCCTCGGGATCGCCGCCGAAATAGAAGCCGCTAAACACCTCCACCAGCGCCTCAAAGCCCGGCAGCGCCTGAACACCATGGCGGCGCAGCAGCTCCAGGCTGGCCTGCCAGTCGTTGTTCCAGGAGCCCTCCGATTTCAGCGCATCAATGCAGGCTGGATCTGGCCGCCAACCGCTGTAGTGATGCACCGTTTCAGCCAGGGCGCGGCGGTAGCTGCCGCCCACATCCCGGATCACGCCATCGATGTCAAACAGCAACACGGCGCTCGGCTGGCGTGCGGGGCCCAGGGATCTGCGGCGAAGCAACTGGTAGGTTAGCTGTTTGATACTTTGCCTTGGGCGACACCACCATGACAGCCACCGAGAGCGCTATCGGCGCTGAGATCAGCGACGAGCCATTGGTGGCTGCGGCTGACGACACCACCCATGGGCGTCCGGTGATGCGTGGTGGTAGCGCCGCTCTGGCCACCGCCACCATCGACGAAGACGGCGTTCCCTCCGGCTACACCCCCAAAGCCGACGAAGGTCGCTTCCTGCTCAAGATCCTCTGGCTGCCCGACAACGTCGCCCTGGCCGTAGACCAGATCGTGGGCGGCGGCCCCAGCCCCCTCACCGCCTACTTCTTCTGGCCCCGGGAAGACGCCTGGGAAACGCTCAAAACCGAACTGGAAGGCAAGAGCTGGATCACCGACAACGAACGCGTTGAAGTGCTCAACAAAGCCACCGAAGTGATCAACTACTGGCAAGAAGAAGGCAAAGGCAAGAGCCTGGAAGAGGCCAAGCTCAAATTCCCCGATGTTACCTTCTGCGGTACCGCTTGATTCGGCATTTATTTTTGCGGCCGTTTCTTTAGGCAAGTCTTAGCTAAAATTTTCGCGTGCCCTTAGGGCATTGACCTCAAAAGCGGCCTCCTGCTTAGCCTTTATTGCAAAAGCGTCTCTCGGGGCGCTTTTTTTGTGGGCGGAGATGTTCACACCAAGGCAGTAGGTGTTGCGCAGCTACGAGTGACGTGCCCCCTTTACTGGTCCAGTTCCAATGAGAGCTGGTGGCTCCACTTGCTCATAGGCGGTTATGTCTGCTCCGGGCATTGTGTGGTCGGTTGCCAGCGCTCGGGCGATTCCTTCAGATCAGCGTGCTGGCCTGTACCGCTCGGCAGGGAAACCCCGGGGGAGCCGCAGCTCTCCCAAGGCGAGCCAGGGACAGCAGACCCAGTCCCTCACAACAGCGCCAAGGTGCCGAGGCGCCGGGCATGGAGCTTGAGGGCCAGCTGATGGGCCAGCTGATGGGCCAGCTGCGCCGGAAAGAAGCGGGGCTTTTTGACCGGGCGACCGCGGTGGCCATAGAAGACCACATGGCACTCGGGACCCAGCGCATTGATCCCGCCAGTAACCATGATCACCGCCAGCTGGCGGATCTCGCAGAGGGGAGAGAAGGAGGCCCTCACGAGGAAGGCGAGGGTCACCCGCGTCAGGCCACGACTGTGACGACCCGGCAAGGACACCACTCCGAGGCAGGGCCTCAAGTAGCGTCTGGACAGATCCTTAGATAAGGCCGCATCCAGCCAGGCCGCAGCATTACCTCCGGCAGCAGCAATGGCCCCCGGTAGCGGGGCCACTGCAAGCGCGCATCCTCTCCCTGGTTGGGAAGCTCTTGGAGGTGGCGGAGACTGAGCTGACAGAGCGGCTACTCGTCCAGGAGCGCTCGGTAGGAGGATCCGTTGAAGACGCAGAAGGCTGAGCCGGTGTCGTAGCCGGCGAAACCATTGCGAGCGCGGAAGTCGACCTGCGCAACCCAGCCCTCGCCGGCCTTCACGTCGACGATCTGGGTCGCGATGCGCTCGAAGCTGGCCGGATCGCGCAGCAGCCCCTTTACAGCTCGATCACAGTTGCTCTGACCGATGTATTGGGTCTCTCCCACCTTGGGGGCGCGCATGCCTCCGATGTCAGCAGCAGTGTCACCGATGGGCGCCACGCAAGCAACCAAGATCGAGGCTGCTGCAATTGGAGAGAGAGCAGCCGCTACAGCAATTAGCGTAGCTCTTCGCCTTCGGGATTTAATGGCCTGAATAGAATAGCGCACCTCACCAGCCGCGCCGAATAAATTGCTCTTCAATGGCCTGGCAAGAGCAAAGTAGGCATACACGGGTGCTCCATAGACAGTGAGGATCGCAAAAAGAAGTCGATATTTCCATGCCCGCCCTCGGCCCATGTCCTCCCATCCTTTGCAAACCCCAGCGAGCCACGATCCCTCCTTGACTCTGTATGGATAATTTGTTTCGCTCAATACTTTGGCCTTGGCCTGCGAATCTGCCACTTGCTTGTGCCAATCTGATTTCATGATCATGAGTATGACGTGACCCCCTTTAGAGGTCCAGTTACTATGAGAGCTGGTGGGTAGATCATGCCGCTCTCCATTACTGGAGTGCCTCCAAGGGCGTACGCCCCTACAGGCTTGAGTGCAGCCTGTAGGTGTTGTACTCCATCCGGCACCTTTCTGCCAACAAGCGGGCTTCACAGACGGATATGAACAGCTCAATGTGAGGCATACGGCCGACTCTGTCTACAAGAATTCGTCCCCAATCATGCTGTTGAACGATTCCAAGAATGGGTTCTCCCAGGGTACGCCTGGTGGGATATACTCAGTGCGGGTTCAGCTGCCCACACACCACTCCTGAAGGCCGAAGGCCTCAGCCAGGAGCAAATCGATGCCGCACTGGAGCGCAAGCGGGCCTCCTGGCGGTGAGCGATGCGTCAAAAACCCTGGGTCAGGCTGGGGCCAAAGGATAGAAACAATCCACAAGTTACATAAAAAACCCCGGACAAGGCCGGGGCCAAGAAGATGAATTAATTTGCAGACTTAAGGGCACCTCAAAATATGGGCTTTTTATCAACTCCAGGCAACCACAAAAAAACGCCTTTCGGCATCGTGACAGCTAATTATAAGTAGGGCTTGCTGAGGAACCCAGATCGCTTGCGCCGCAGTGGATTCCAGCGATAGTCTCGTGCTAAAATCGGCTCGATGAGGCCATTTTGGCCTTAGAAGAATCTACGCTACAGTTTATGTACGTTTTTCAGCACAACGGCCAGCTAGCCATAGAGGAATTTTATTTGCCTTTTGGGGGGAAGTTGGATCCCAATAACCGCTGGGTTGTGCTGAGCAATTTGATTCCGTGGCTTCCCATGGAATGCCAATATGCTCACTCGTTCAGTGCCACTTCTGGTGCGCCAGCAAAGCCATTTCGAATGGCCTTTGGGGCGATTTATATCCAACAGCGACTGGGAGTCACGGATCGAGAGACCGTGGAGCTGATTACGGAATCGCCCTATTTGCAGTACTTTATCGGGATGAGTGGCTATCAGTATATGAGGCCTTTTGATCCATCCATGATGGTTCATTTTCGCAAGCGGATTGGTCCCAACTTGATCAAAGTCTGCAATCAGCTCACTAAAGCCAATGGGATCGCAATGATCCAGCAGTTGCTGGCTTCATGTGATGAAGGGGGTTCCGGCGTTGAGACCGGGGATCTCAATGCCGTTGAGGCTGAACTGGGTGTGCGTCCAGCGTCGGACGATCCGGGCAGCAACTGGGGCACTCTGATGCTTGATGCGATCTGCGTACCAGATGACATTCCTTATCCAGTAGATCTCAGATTGCTCAATGAGGCGCGCGAGACAACGGAACTGGTGATTGACAAGATGCTTAGTGAGATGCGCGGAGGAATAAAACACAAGCCGCGCTGCAACCGCGACAAAGCCAGGAATCTATTTCTTGCATTCATCAAAAAGAAGAAGCCCAAGAAAGCCGAGATTCGTGAAGCCAAGAGATTTCAACTCAATGAGATCCGGCGGAACCTATTGGCCATCGACAAGCTGATCCATTGTTGTGCAAAGCTTTCGGGGCTTGATAGTTATTTATACAGAAAACTTCTCGTTACCAGCGACCTACTTAGTTGCATCAGGAATAACGTTCATAACGTCAAGGTCAACAAATTCCTCAAAGCAGCGCCGGTCATTTACTTAGAATTCGATCTCTTCATCGCTCAGGTTGAAAAGATGCTGGAATACCAGCATCTTAAAAAGAATCAGTGGATCAATCCTTTTGCGCCCTACATTGCTCTTGCGCTCCTGCGTGTAGCCCCTATCAAGTAGTGGGCGGAATAATTCCCATGGAATCGATTCCGACAATCGCTTTAGGACGGGCTTCTTTTCACGGAGTTTTGCAACCCGCTGCTGTTCGTCCCAGAAGCCGCGTTGGCCCATTGCTAAGCTAGAATTGAATAGTTAAATTCTAATTCAGATTCTGGTCGCGTCAAGCATTTTCTGCGATTTTTCGAGGTGCCCTCATAAACGGCGCAATTTCAATGACAATCAATTTATCATTCACGCTTTCATCCCGCCAGTCGAGAGCATAATGCCACACGCTTGAGATGTGCCAAAATAGTGACTAGGCCAAAAATCTATGAACATACTTAATTTCGCAATCAATATGCTCAGGCGACGCACCTTCTGAAGCGAGATATTCCTTGATTGCCGTAATAATCTCTCCTGGGACAGCTCCGGAGCATTTGGCTTCGTTGGCCATTTGCTTTGCGCGCTGTTCATCAAGTGGGTGCCGGGCAAATCTAAGGTCAGCTATCCCGAAGCAACCAGGGATGAGGTTCTTCCATGCGTTGTCACCTGATGTTACCATGGCATTGCAATGAGGACAATCCAAGTAACTTTAACACCAAGAGCAGAAGCGGGAGACAACTTGGTAAAAGTCGATCGCCTCCACTCCCTTCTTCTGTATCTTGATGTTGAGTGGGATCGTAGTAAGCTCTCAATACCGACGGCCCTAACCAGTGAACCGCTCGACCCCGGTGCTGGCCTACAGGTGACGGTGAGCCCACTCACCCCGCCGATCCATCCCCAGGTGAAGGAATGGATCTAACTGTTAAACAAGGGCATGATCAGCCGGGAGGAACTGCCCCATCAGCTGACGCTGACTACGGCCAATGCGATAGCAGCCCGCCCCTCGATGACAGCCTGGCCACCAAGGCCGGGGAGAGGCGCGTTGCGCCCACTGATGAAGCATCAGCCACTCAGCCCCCGATGGACTGAACAACCTCCTCCAGGCTCACTCCTGTCTGGCTCGCTACATCCTTGAGGATCTGACGCAGAGTGCCCACCCTCATTTGCTGGTCTTCACAGGGCCAGCAATTCCTGACGGACGTGATGCAGCCGAATCAGGGGCGGGGCTTCTCCCTCCTCAAAGTGGCAGTGCACGGCATCCCGGATTTCCTGGTGCAGCTCCTCCAGGCTGTCTGCCTCGGTGTGGATGGCGGCTCCCACGGCGCTGGCCCTGTAGGAGCTGTCGTCGGATTCCTCCACGACATAAAGGATTTCGTTCATGGTCCTGGCGGCTGCCTGTCTGAACTATGGCAGCGATTGCTGGCTACACCCGCAACATTTGAACCATCGCCGGGCACAGCTTGACGTTGGGCCGATCCGTAAACGGGAAAGCCACGAGCACGATGTCAAATCAAGCCAGCATCAAGTGACCACTATCGCTTCGCCGTCCATGATGGCGCCCGGCACCAGGCTTCAGGCCAGCATCGACCGTCAGGGGCGGCTGGTGCTGGTGCCCTCGAAATATGAGCCGTAAGAGCTGTTCCTCCACCGCCCCAAGGTCAACCGCTGCCTGAGCCTTGAGCAGATGGAGCAAACCATCGCCGCCGCTGCGGGCAATCCGAACGATCGTGAGGACGCTTGACACCAACGTCGTCGTCCGGCTGCTAATAGGCGATGACCCCCAGCAAACACCCTGCTCGGCCCACAAGCGATCCAGCTGCTAGCGCAGGTGCTTCGGAATCCAGCAAGACAGCATCAACCTGGCCTCGCGGCTGGAGGGGCAGTGACTCCCTGGCGTGGGCAGGCAACTTGCTCAACCACATCAACAGCAACCACCAGAACGGCGCCTCTGCCTTCATTGCCACCAGCTCGGCCTGGCGTTGGTCGCAGTGAAAGCGCACCGTCTTCGGCGGCAACCCTCCAAACACAAGACCCTCACGCCAATCCCAGGCAGCAAACCCAGGTGGCGATCCAATGACATCAACACTCCACTGAGCTGTTTCAACTGGAGACTTGCGCTACCTTGTGACTGCCATCGACCCCAAGGCCGCCATGCCTCAAGGCCCAGCACCGAGCGAAATCCCAAACAGGAGCATCCAGTGGCTGCTGACTGAGCCACCAGCATGGGCAGCTGCGGTGAAACTCCCAAGCTGATGGCCTACCCGAGCAAGACCTGGGCTGCGAAGGCTTGCTTAGAGCAGCCAACACAACATTCCAAACACCAACATTGAATTCATGAACCCAAAGCGCAACCTCAGCCTGGCTCTGATCTTTGCTGTGCTGGCCGCCACACCTGCCGCCCTGGCCTGCGGCGGCGGCGGCTCAGGCAGCTATCGCAAACCTCCCCGGCCTGGTCTCCATAAACACAGCCCTGCGGCGCCAGCCTCCGAGAAAGGATCCACGGCTCCCAAAGTCGTTCCCCAGTAGGAGCGTTTCGATAACCGTGGACAACAATCTCATCAGACGAGCCGCCGATCAGAAGCGGAAGCTTGTCTTCACCAGGCCGCCGAACTGACTGAAGCTTCCATCTGCGGGTGTCACCTGGCCGAGGGGGCGACTGAGATAGATGAGAGCAGGGGTGATCGAGATGTTGTCGGTCACCTGGAACTTGTACCACCACTCCCACACATAGTTGCCATCATTTGGACTGGCGCCTCCGCTTAATGAGGTGGCGAACACAGGCTGGGCAACGGCAAAACCAAAGTCATTGCCCTTGGCAAATACATCAGTCCATTGCAAGCCAATCATCCAAGACTGGCTGGTATTGAGGCTGCCCAGGGGCTGAGGCGTGCTGTAGGTGGTGGTGTTTATCCCCCATCCCAGGCTGAGGGAAGGTAGCCAACCACTGCGGAGTGGTTGCCAGAAGCCACTCAAACCCCAAGCATTGGTTTCTGCAAAATTATTGTGATCAATGGCGCCGTGAACGAAGGGTGTCGTCCCAGGGACGAATTGAGTTTCAGGCTGCACATATGTCCAGATTGCGGCCAGCCCCCACTGCTCCTGTTGGTAGCCCAATTGAACACTGCCAGTCGCACCGGAAAACTTGTTGCCGATACCACCTCCACCATCGGGCCCTGGTGGGATGCTGGGGTTACCGCTTTCACCATTGGCGGCCACGTAATTGGCACTGATGCTGAACCCTTTGTCTTGCCACCAAAGCCCTGCACCTGGGCCGAGATTTTTGCTGTAGGCCCCTGGCGCACCGTTGACCGTCATCACGTTGAGGATCGTGTCAGCGGGATACACGCTGGGCCAAAGGGCCAACATGTCCTCCTGGCCAACCCGGCCACCGATTGTTGCCGTGAATCCTTTTCCAATCGGCCACTGGTAGAAGAGTTTGTCAATACCCACCACATTGGGCCCCGCATCCTCCTCAAAGGCCGCCTCAAGGGTGGACAGAGCCAGCGCGTGGGGGTCGCCTCCAAACACACTGCTGCCAAAGTTGCCGGCCCTCAGGTTGGTGCGCAGCAGATCCTTGCCGGTAAAGCTGGTATCGAAAGTCAGCTGCAGGTCGTAGTTGAATGTAGTGGCATTGGGCAGGAGTACTGGACTTCGTGATACTCCAGTCAGTGAATTGGGGGCCATATTAACACTGTTAGCCCCCTTATTGATGGCCGATCCCGAGAAGGCATTGGCTCCCACCACAAACGTGGCTTGTCCGCTGAGCTTGGTGGTGGTGGAGAACTGGCTGGCTTCTAGCTCACCCACTCGGGCCGCAAGCCCGTCCACCCGGCCCTTGAGGATGGCGAGCTCCCTCTCGAACTCCTTGATGAGCTTCTTGAGCTCGTCTGTGGTTTCGGTAACGCGATCGAGGCAGGCGTTCAAGAGCGCAGCGGCCTCGAAGCGGCTCATGGCCTGACCACCTTTGTAGGTGCCGTTGGGATAGCCGGCCACGCAGCCGTAGCGCTCGATCAGGTTGCTCAAAGCCTGAAAGGCCCAGTCGCTCGGCTTTACATCGGAGAACTGGGAGATGCTGGTGACCTGCTCCTGGGTGCTGTACTGGCTGATGCCAGCGAGATTGAGGCTGGCGTTGAGTTCAGTTGCTGAAACTGCAAGGTTGCAGTCCAGGGCGACCGGAACCAGCAGACCAACGGCCGCGACAAGACCAGTGCGAATTGGAACCATGGAGAAGAGGACTCGGTGGGCGCATCGGCGCCGATGCCGCAAATACTCCCCGATTCCTCCCCTAAACCGCGATTAATGGAGCCTTGCTGTCAGGATCTGCGCACGCTCATGCCGGGATCCTGCTCCCAGCGCTGGCGCCGCTCCAAAGGAATCCAGCCGCACAAGGCCAGCCCGCCCTCACAGCCGAAGCGACCAGCCACGCCGCCGATCGGCCAGAATGAAAACCGTTCTCGCGCAGGGACCAGTGGGTGGGTCGGTGGATGGATGGATGGGACAGCAGGTAGTCCAGGTGCCCGTCACGCTGCTCACCGGCTTCCTCGGCGCCGGCAAGACCACCCTGCTCAACCACATCCTCAGCAACCAGCAGGGGCTGCGCAGCGCCGTGCTGGTCAATGAATTCGGGGAGGTGGGCATCGACAACGAGCTGGTGGTCGCCACCAGCGATTCGATGGTGGAGCTCAGCAACGGCTGCATCTGCTGCTCAATCAACGGGGAGTTGCAGGAGGCCGTGCACCGGGTGCTGGAGCGCCCCGAGCCGATCGATCTGATCGTGGTGGAAACCACCGGCCTTGCCGACCCCCTGCCGGTAGCGGTCACCTTCATGGCCGGAGACCTGCGCGACCGACTGAGGCTCGATTCGATCATCACCCTGGTCGATGCCGAACACTTCAGCGCCACGGCCCACGAGAGCCCGATCGCCCGCGCCCAGGTGGTGTACGGCGACATCCTGCTGCTCAACAAAGCGGATCTGGTGGACGAACAGCGCCTGGCTGAGCTGGAGGCGGAGCTGCGAGCGATCAAGGCCGATGCCCGCATCCTGCGGGCCTGCCGGGGCGAGGTTCCCCTGGGCCTGCTGCTGAGCGTGGGGCTGTTTGAGAGCGATCGTCTGGCCAACCTGCAGGCTGAGGAGCAGAAACGCGACACCTCCCTCAGCCCCCTGCGTTCAGGTCAGGACCAGCTCGGCCTTGCGCATGACGCTCATCACAGCCATCGTCATCACAGCCATGGCCACGCCAATCACGATCACGAGCATCACCACCACCCCCACACGCCGGAGCTGGAGGGTTTCAGCTCGGTGAGCCTGGCGGTGGAGGCCCCCTTTGATCTGCGGCGCTTTCAGCACTTCCTCGACCACCAACTGCCTGAAACGGTGTTCCGCGCCAAAGGTGTGCTCTGGTTCCGCGAGAGCGAGCGCCGCCACCTGTTTCACCTCTGCGGCAAGCGCTTCACCATCGATGACTCCGACTGGCCTGAGGGCTCAGAGCGCCATACCAAGGTGGTGGCAATCGGCAAAGGCCTCGATCAGGTCGCTCTCAGAGCCCAACTGGAGGCCTGCGTGGCGATGCCATGAGCAGGATCCTGCTGATCTCCGGTCCGCCAGGCTGCGGCAAGACCACCTGGATCCTGAACCGGATCCAGACCCATCGAGGCCCCTGCGGATATCTGCGGTTGGCCGGCACCCCCGACGAGGGCCTCACCCAGGCTCGTGACGGTGGCATCGATCTGACCTGGCTCCAGGACCAACGGCCGGGACTGCTGGATCTGGCCGATCCCGACCAGGCCCTGGCACCCAGATCCGCCAACCTGCTGGCCCTGATCGAACTGCCCCAGTTCCAGCCGCCGGCGGAATCGGGGCTTGCCGGGGTAGAGCGCCGCGTGATCCCCCAGCTGGAGGCCCTGCATCTCAGCCCCGACGAGCATCTGCACTTCGGGCGCGATGCAATGTTGCCCCGCCAGGACAGCCTGGATTTCAGCAGCCTGCAGGCCTGGGAGCGGAACCTGGTGGGGAGCGTCTGGGATCCGGCCAGCCTCAGCAGCTTCTGGTTCGAACTGGTGAACGGCGCCTATGGCGATGTTTACCGCGCCAAAGCCCTGATAAACCTGCCCGATGGCCGAGCCTTTTTCTGCAACTGGATGGTGAGCCGTGAGGGCTCCCAGTTCCTGCCGCTGCAGAGGCTCGCCCCGCCAGACGGCCGCCCGGAGCGACTGTCGCGCCTCGTGGTGCAGGGCAAGGACCTCGATCCCGCCGCCATCGAGGTCACCCTCGCCGACTGCCTGCTCAGTGATGGGCTGCTGGAACTGCAGCAGGCACCCCTGCGCCAACGCGAGGCCCCGGCCCATCCATCCCCTACCGCCTGATCGCCATGGCCCATGCCGTGATCTCCTGCCTGCACGCCAACCTCGCCGCCCTGCAGGCCGTACTCGCCGACATCGACCAACAGGGCATCGACACCATCACCTGCCTGGGCGATCTGGTGGGCTACGGCCCTCAGCCCAATGAGGTGGTGAACCTGGTGCGCCAGCGCGCCATTCCCAGCTGCCAGGGCTGCTGGGATGAGGACATCATCGAGGGGCTCAATGCCTGCGAGTGCAGCTATCCCTCCCAGCTGGCGGAGCGGCGGGGCCATCTGGCCCATCAATGGACGGCCGAGCGATTGAGCGAGGAGAACAAGGCCTTCCTCGCCAGCCTGCCGATGTCGTTGCGGCGCGATCGGCTGCTGTTCGTGCATGGCAGTCCCAACAGTCAGCACGAATACCTCCTCCCCGACATGGACGCCTTCGCGGCCCTGGAGCGGGTGGAGACCGCCGGCGCCGAGACCCTGTTCTGCGGCCACACCCACCGCCCCTATCTGCGGGAGCTGCGGGATGGATTCATGCGTGTGCGCCTGCGCCAGGCGCCTGACGAACCAGCTGGGATGGCGAGCGAGACGGAACGTGAGATCAAGCTGCCGCTGCGCCGCATCATCAATGCCGGCTCGGTGGGTGAGCCGCGCCATGGCAACACCAACGCCACCTATGTAATTCACGACGAGGGAACGGGCGCCGTTGAGATCCGGGAGGTGGCCTACGACGTGGAGCGCACCTGCCGGGCCATCGTCGACGCCGGTCTGCCGCCGATCTTTGCCTGGCGGCTGCGCCATGGTTTCGAGTATGCCGAGCGGGCCGACGACGCCAGCCACGTGTGTGAGCGCTGATGGCACGCTGGGCCCTGATCAGTGGACTGCGCGGTGATCTGGAGGCCTATGAGGCCATCCAGTCGGATCTGCGCCTCACCCGGCGGGTGGACACCCTGTTTGTGCTCGGGGATGTGATCGGCCCTGAGCGGGACTGCAATGCCCTGCTGAACCGGTTGCAGCAGCCGCGCCGCGGCGAGCTGGAGCCCCAGTGCCTTTACGGCTGGTGGGAGGACCAGCTGCTGGCTGAGCGGGGATACAGGGGAGAGCGGCGAGCCGATGCCCTGCGCCTCAGCCAGGGGGAGCCGGCCGTGGATGCCCTGCTCCAGGCGGTGGATCCCGGCCACATGGGCTGGCTGGCGGCGCTGCAGTTCGGCTTCATCGAGCTCGACTGCGCCCTGCTGCATGGCAGCTCCGCCGCTGTCGACGACAGCCTGGGTCCGAACAGCTCACCGCTGCTGCTGCTGGATCGCCTCACCCGTATGGAGGTGAACCGGCTGTTCACCGCCCGCAGCGGCCAGCAGTTCCGCCTTGAACTCACTGGCGGTGGCATTGAATCCCAGGTGCGGGATCTGGAGGGCCAACGGCACCAGCAGCAGAGCGTTCCCCAGCGCCAGGTGATCGGCATCGGGGCCGGCATTCACTACACCATCTACGACCCCGGCAGCGATCGCCTCGACTTTCTCAGGGCCGGCAGCAGGCCCCAGCAACGGGCGCGGGGGTTTGCATGACCCCGCAGCCGGGGGGAATGGAAGGGAGCTGGCCAAGGCGGCCGATCGGCTCAGCGTGATTCCGGGGCGGCTGGGCCTGCACCAGGAATTCGGGGCCCTGCTGGCACGGCAACCGCTGGAGAGCGGCTTGTCTGCTGGCTCACCAGCAGCGCCAGCAAAAATCCCGCAAATTGCACGATCACCACACAGGGCCCGGAGGGCAGGTTGGTGAGGCCCGAACCCAGCAGACCCAGCAGGGCGCAGCCACCGCCAAGGCTGGCTGAGACGAGGGCATAGAGCGGGAAGTGGCGACTTACGAGCCGCCCGGCACAGGCCGGGATCACCACAAAGGCGCTGATCAACAGCACCCCCACCGCCTTGATTGACACCGCCACCACCACCGCCAGCAGCACGATGAAGATCAGGCGGTGACGGTTGGCCCCCACCCCGAAGGCTCCGGCGAGATCGTTGTTGAGGGTGAGCAGCACCTGAGCACGCAGACTCAGGGCGAGATAGCCCAACGCAGCCAGCAGCAGCAGACCAATCACCGCCAAATCGCTCCAACTGATGCCGAGGATGTCTCCGAACAGCAGCTGCTGGATGCCGCCGCGGTAGGTCTCCACCAGGCTCAGGGCCACCACCGCAAAGGCCAGGGAGGTGGAATAGACGATGTTGAGCAGGGCGTCTGCCGGCAGACCGCTGCGGGCCACCAACTGGTTCACCAGCAGGGCAAACAGCACCGCGAAGGGGATAAGTACCAGGGTGGGATTCACACCCAGCAGGATTCCCAGGCTGATGCCAAGCAGGGCCGAATGCCCCAGGGCATCGCTGAAGAACGAAAGCTGGCGCAGCACCGCGAAACTGCCCAGCAGCCCACCCAGGGCCCCGGTGAGCAGACCGCCCAGCAAAGCCCGCTGCATGAACGGCTGGCCCAGCACCACCAGCCCAGATGACAGATCAGCCATGGCCACCGACACCAGCATGGTGATGGCGATAGGGCACCACATTGGGGCCATAGAGCTCAGCCAACCGCGCTGGACTGAGCGCATGGTCGGGGGCACCACTGCAGCGAAGGCGGCGGTTCAGGCACAGCACCTGATCACAGCTGCGACGCACCATCTCCAGATCGTGCGACACCTGCAGCAAGGTCCAGCCCTCCTGCCGGCGCAGCTCCAGCAGCAGTTGCTGGAACCGCTCGCTGCTGGGGGCATCAAGGCCAGCCTGAGCCTCATCGAGCACCAACAACTGGCGGGGCCGCACCACACAGAAGGCCAGCAGCACCCGCTTGAGCTGACCGCCGGAGAGCTCGCTGAGCCGGCGCTCGGCCAGGTCCTGGCAGCCGGTGCGATCCAGGGCGCGGCCCACGGCCTCGGATCGGCGCCGGCTACCCAGCCAGGCCAGGCTGAGGCCCGGCGGATCAAAGCCAAAGCCCACGAATTCCCCCACCGTGAGCGGAAAGCGCCCCTGCAACGCCAGGCTTTGGGGAAGGTAGGCGATCTGCATACGCACCGCACGAGGCAACTCGCCCGACGGGCCGAGGGCGTGGCCAAGGATCCGCACGGACCCTGCAACCCTGGGCAGAAGACCCAACAAAGCAGCTACCAGGCTGCTCTTGCCGGCACCGTTGGGACCCACCAGGGCCGTATCGGTTTCGCGGGCGAGCTGAAAGTTCACCTGCTGCACAGCTAGCTGCTCGCCTCGGCGAACGCTCAGGCCCTGAACCACCAGCACCGGTTCGCTGCCTGTCATTGCCCAAAGGCCTGGCGCAGACCCGCCACATTGCGGCGCATCAGCTTCAGATAGGTGGAGGGATCACGCGAGGCCTCCTCCGTGGCCGTCTCCATCGGATCAAACACCACCACCTTCACGCCAAGATCCTTAGCCAGGGCATTGAAAGAGCGGTTGCCCTCCTGGGGTTCGCTGAGGAGGGCCTGGAGCTGGCTGCGCTTCACCTCGGCCGCCACCCGGTTCAGATCGGCAGGAGTGGGATTGATCTCGGGCACATCCACCAGGTACTCGGCCTTGAGGCCATATCGCTGGGCGAAGTAAGGAGCGAAGTCGTGGAAGGCCACAAACGTTTTGCCCTGATAGGGCTGAAGCTGATCGGCGATGTCGCTGTTCAGTTGTTTCAGCTGTGCGGTGTAGGCAGCGGCGTTGCGGCGGTAGCCATCAGCGCAGCTGGGATCGGCCTTCACCAGGCCATCTCGGATGGTCTCCACCTGCTGCGCCGCCCGCAGCGGATCCAGCCAGATGTGGGGATTCACAGCGCCATGTTCATGACCATGCGCATGACCGTGGACCTCGTGATGCCCATGCTCCTTGCCATCGGCGGCGTCATGGTATTCGTCTTCCAAGGTGGAGACGCCGCGGCTGGAATCGATCACCTTGAGCTGGGAATTGCCTGCGGCGGCCACGAGCTTGTCGAGGAAGGCCTCCATCTCCAGGCCGTTCTTCACCAGCACCCGGGCCTGGCGCAGGGCCGTCAAATCGCCCGGCCTGGCCTGGAAATCGTGGGGCCCTGTGTTGGCAGGGATCAGGGGCGTCACCGTGGCGCAGTCTCCCGCCACGGCGCGGGTGAACAGGGTGATCGGCAGGAAGGTGGTCACCACCTTGAACGCCTTTTCAGCGGCTGCATCAGGAGCGTTCTGGCGGGAAGCGCCGCAGGCGGCCAGAAACAAGGCCCCCATCACCGCCCCGGCCAGCCTCAGTAACAGCGGGAGCCCGACAGGAGGACGCATTCGAAATCCACGATGACGAACGATAACGGTTCTCATTCTATTGCCGCAGCTTGAATCCGGCCCCTGCCCGCTGGCTCTGCCGTTCGCTCCGGGGAACATCCACCGGCCACAGCCACCAGCGCCCCTGGGCATCACCGGCCGCCAGGTGCCGGCCATCCGGTCGCCAGGCCAGCAAGTTGAAGCCGCAGCCCTGGCCCTCGAGCGGCTGCAGCATTCGCCCGCGACTATCCCAAAGCGCCACGCTGCCGTCGCTGGAGGCGCTGGCCAGCAGGGTGCTGCCGGGCGCAAAGGCCAGCGCATTGACGCGCTTTTCGTGCCACAGCAAAGGCTCAGGTTGCCAAGCCTTGGAACCCTGCTTCACCTGGGTCCAGAGGATCACAGCATCTGCAGCGGCACTGGCCAACAGCGGTGCCAGGCGGCCCGGCTGATCGCTCCAGGCAAGCTGCCGCACCTTGGCGGGAAAACCGCTGAACTGCCAGGGCTGGCCGTGGCAGCCCCGGGGCCACACCAGCAACGAGCGATCCAGCATCCCGCAGGCCAAATGGTGACCTGGCTCCGAAAAAGTCAGGGCCAGACCGGCCGAGGCGATTGCATGCCGCAGCATGGCTTGCCGCAGCGGCAGATCGGCCGGCGAGCTCAGACACGGCTGCCACAGCACCACTTCACCGTGGCAGCTGGCGGCCAGCTGCACCCCATCGGCGCTCCAGGCCAAGGCCTGAATCGTGCCGGGCAGCTGCAGCGGTGGCTCGCGCCATTGGCGTCTGGCCCCATCCCAGAGCCGCAGCTCGCGCCCAACCGCCACCGCCAGCAGCAAGCCACCCGGCTGCCAGGCCGCCGCATCGATCCAGCCGCCACCAAGGGGGATGGGGTCCATGGCCAGCGGCCGCACCCGGCTGCCGCCCAGCTCCCAGAGCAGCAGCTCGCCGCCCTGGCCAGCGGCCATCAAGAACTGGCCATCGCCGCTGAAACCCACCACATCAAGGCTGATATCACGGTCGCCCCGCAGCAGCTCCTCACAGCCGGCGCGGAAGTCGAGCAGTAGCAATTCGCCACCGGCGCTGCCAATGGCTAGAAACTCACCATCGGCCGACCAGGCCAGGGCCGTGATCGGCTGCTGCAGATCGCCACAGAGCCTTTGGCTCACCAGAGCAGCCTGTGCCATTGCCGGCTCAGGCCACGCAGGCCAGGAAGCTGGCTCGCAGGGCCTCGGCATCGAGGTTGCGGCCGATGATCACCAATTCGGTGCGGCGCGGCTCAGCGGCTTTCCAGGGGCGATCGAAATCGCCATCGAGCAGCATGTGAACCGACTGGAACACGTAGCGGCGCTCTTCTCCCTGGAGCTGAATGATGCCCTTCATCCGAAACAGATCAGGCCCTCGCTCGGCCACCAGATCGGATAGCCAACGCCCCAGCTTCTCAAGGTCCATCGGCCGTTCTTCCACTAGTGCCACCGAGCCCACGGCATCGTCGTGCTCGTGGGCGTGCTCCTCCGCCAGGAACCCCGGATCAAGGCTCAGGGCCCGCTCCAGCTCAAAGGCTTCAACCCCCAACAGCTCCTGCATCGGCACATCCGCCTTGTGGCTGGTGAACAGGCGGGCCACGGGATTGATGGCGCGCACCCGCCGCTCGATCGTGGCGCGCTCGGCGTCGCTCACCAGATCGGCCTTGTTGAGCACCAGCACATCGGCAAAGGCCAGCTGCTCCTGCACCTCCTCGGCCTCCCAGTGCTGCTCCACATGCTTGAGATCCACCAATGTGACCACCGCATCGAGCCGCAGCTCATCGCGCAGGTCTTCATCCACAAAGAAGGTTTGAATCACCGGGGCGGGATCGGCCAGACCGGTGGTTTCGATCACCAGGTGGTCGAAGCGGTCGCGGCGCTTCATCAGGTTGCCGATGATCCGGATCAGATCGCCGCGCACGGTGCAGCAGATGCAGCCGTTGTTCATCTCGAAGATCTCCTCATCGGCATCCACCACCAGCTGGTTGTCGATGCCCACCTCGCCGAACTCGTTCACGATCACCGCCACCTTGAGGCCGTGCTCGTGGGTGAGGATCCGGTTGAGCAGGGTGGTCTTGCCGGCACCGAGGTAACCGGTGAGCACGGTCACCGGCAGTCGCTCGGCGGCGGGAACAGCACTTGAGAAGGCCATGGCCAGGGGGGCGGTGGGCCCCGAGTTGAGAATGGTTGTCGTTCTAGCAGCTACGGCCGCCCGGATCAGCCCCAATGGATTCCGCCGCCCGGCCTGATCCTTGCGGCTGGGGTAATCAGTGATCTGGTGCGCATGGAATGCCTGGTGGGCCCACTGCGCAAAGCCGATCAAAGCTGCGCACCATGTGCTTGACCATCGATGGCGCAGCTGTGCCAGCCATAGCCCGATCTGGAATGGAAGGAGGCGAGCCTGAAGTGCTTCGGACTGTTTGTGGCTACAAGTGATTGAAGCAGTCGAGCGATAATCAGGCTCTTACTTGCCAACCCCGATCAAGCGGGGTTGGCGACAATTGCAATCAGCTAGCCACGCGTGACCCTATACATTTACCGGCGCAATCCGAAGGTGCCGTAATTATTACTTGCAGTGCCTTTAATTATCTTTAATTGAACATGCAGGACCTCACTATTCCAAGCGATTTAGGCAAGGCAATTGATGTGATTGTCAGCGCTTTGATGCGGCAAGTCCGTCGAGTATCTATGGCCTCAGGCCGCCTCCAGCCCCAGATGCTCCAGATATAGCAGCGGCAGGTTGGCCTCAATGCAGGCGGTGGCGATGATCCCGTCGATCGTCTTGCGGACTGTGATGCCGCGCCGCCGCAGCTCGCGGTAGTTCTCCGCTGCCTTCCAGGCATTGCGGGCGCCGAGCATCGATAGCGGTGCCAGGGATCGGAAAAGCTGGCGGGCCATCGAGCCGTTCCACCTCCGCTGTGCTGACGCCATTGAAGAAATCGATCCAGACCGAGGAGTCAACGACGATCACAGTTGTTCCTGAACTGCTGCCGGGGCAGTCTCCGGATCTGCGGCGAGCCGTTGGGCCTCCAGATCTCCCTCCCAGTGCAGCTGGCCACGGTAGGAGCGAATCTCCCCCTGCAGCTGCCGGCTGGAACCCCCATCGGTCGTGTGACCGTAGCGATCACGCCGGCCGATGAGACCGCACCGACAGGCCGGCGACTGCTGGCCAAGCTGCTGGTCCTCCAGGCCGCCATTCCCATGGCCGAGGGCCTCAGCCAGGAGCAAATCGATGCCGCACTGGAGCGCGAGCGGGCCTCCTGGCGGTGAGCGATGCGTCAAAAACCCCGGGTCAGGCTGGGGCCAGGGGATAGAAGCGATCCACAAAAGACATTAAAAACCCCGGACAAAGCCGGGGCTAAAGAGATAAATTAATTTCCAGGGCTTGACTTAGGTCCAACATCAAATCAGCACCGGGCTTGAATCAGCTCCAAGACTTAATTCAGCTCCAGGGCTTGATTCAGCCCCAGAATTGAATCAACCCCAAAATCAATTCAGCCGCGGCTGCTGCTGGCCTGGGCGCGGGCGCGGGCCCGAGACAGGGCTTGGCCGGCTTTGAGCTTCTCGCTGCTGCTGGGCTTGCCTTCAAAAGTGGCGACAGCTTGCTGGGCAGCTTCCAATTCGGCCTGGGCAGCGGCGGGATCAATTTTGGAGCCGAGTTCGGCTCCATTCACCAGCACTGTTACCTGATCGGCTTCCACTTCGGCGAAACCGCCGAGTAGGGCGATGGAGGTCCATTCGCCAGCGGCGCGCAACCTCAACACGCCAGCATCCAGGGCCGCCAGCATGGTCACGTGGCCGGGAAGAATACCCACCTGACCTGAAGCACTGGGCAGGATCACCTCATCGGCAACCCCATCGAAAACGCTCTGATCAGGTGCCAGAACGCGCAGAGTCAAACTCATGACTTTCAGCTCTCAAGATGATGGGTGATCAACCCTTGGAATCGGCAAGGATCTTGGCGGCCTTAGCCCTGACTTCGTCGATGTTGCCGACCAAGTAGAAGGCGGCTTCCGGCAGATCGTCGAGTTCACCGGCCAGGATCATGTTGAAGCCCTTGATGGTTTCTTCGAGCTTCACATATTTACCGGACATACCAGTGAAGATTTCAGCCACAAAGAAGGGCTGAGAGAGGAACTTCTCAATCTTGCGGGCGCGATCAACCGTACGGCGGTCATCCTCGGAGAGTTCATCCAGGCCCAGAATCGCGATGATGTCCTGGAGTTCCTTATAGCGCTGCAGGGTGGACTGCACGCTGCGGGCGGTGCGGTAATGCTCGTCGCCCACCACGGCCGGCTGGAGCATGGTGCTGGTGGAATCCAGCGGATCCACGGCCGGATAGATGCCCTTGGAGGCCAGACCGCGGTTGAGCACCGTGGTGGCATCCAGGTGGGCGAAGGTGGTGGCGGGAGCGGGGTCGGTGAGGTCGTCCGCAGGCACGTAGACGGCCTGGATCGAGGTGATCGAACCTTCCAGGGTGGAGGTGATCCGCTCCTGCAACATGCCCACGTCGGTGCCGAGGGTGGGCTGGTAGCCCACGGCGGAAGGCATGCGGCCCAGCAGAGCCGACACCTCAGAACCCGCCTGCACGAAGCGGAAGATGTTGTCGACGAACAGCAGCACGTCCTGCTTGTTCACGTCGCGGAAGTGCTCAGCCATGGTGAGAGCGGAGAGGCCCACGCGCATGCGAGCGCCGGGGGGCTCGTTCATCTGGCCGTAGCAGAGGGCCACCTTCGACTTGGAGAGGTCGTCGGCGTTGATCACGCCCGACTCCTTGAATTCCTCGTAGAGGTCATTGCCCTCGCGGGTGCGCTCGCCCACACCGGCGAACACGGACACGCCGCCGTGCTCCTTGGCGATGTTGTTGATCAGCTCCTGGATGAGCACGGTCTTGCCCACGCCAGCGCCACCGAACAGACCCACCTTGCCGCCCTGGCGATAGGGGGCCAGCAGGTCGATCACCTTGATGCCGGTCTCGAACACCTTGGGCTTGGTTTCCAGCTCGGTGAGCTTGGGGGCCTCGCGGTGGATCGAAGCGGTGAGGGTGGAGGTCACAGGACCCTTCTCATCAACGGGCTCACCGAGCACGTTGAAGATGCGGCCCAGGGTGGCCTCACCCACGGGTACACAGATGGGAGAGCCCGTATCCAGGGCCTCCATGCCGCGCACCAAACCATCGGTGCTGCTCATGGCCACGGCCCGCACCCGGTGATCCCCCAGGAGCTGCTGCACCTCGGCGGTGAGGGCGACGTCTTGCCCTGCAGGGTTTTTGGCCTCGATGCGCAGGGCGTTGAAAATGCGTGGCAGCTTGCCGGCCGGGAACTCCACGTCGAGAACGGGGCCGATCACCTGCCGGACAATGCCCTTGGTGCCGGTGGCAGTTGCAGCAGCCATATGTAAGGAAGAGGCGGGGGGCGAATAGCGGGACCATCCCCGCCAGAAGCGGCGCAACCCTATCACCGGCCTTTCCCGGTCGGGGCCCTGGAGTGCCCGCGACCCCCTTGGCGGGCGAGCTGGGGGTGCCTGGCGGGCGGTCTGATGGAGGCCCTGGCGGAGGGCGGTTCGGTCACCCGCACAGATTTGCCCTGGCCAAGCACCACCGCCAAGCCATAGGTTGGCACTCATCGGTCCCAAGTGCCAGCCCGCCCCGGCGGCGGCACCCCAGCCGAGTTCCCGTGGCGTCTTTGGCGCCATGCCCTTGCTGTCGCAAACCATTCATGGCTGCTGTTTCCCTTAGCGTCTCCACGGTCAAGCCCCTGGGCGACCGCATCTTCATCAAGGTCTCCGAATCGGAAGAGAAGACCGCCGGCGGCATCCTGCTGCCCGATACCGCCAAGGAAAAGCCCCAGGTGGGTGAGGTGGTGCAGGTGGGCCCCGGCAAGCGCAGCGAAGACGGCACCCGCCAGGCCCCTGAAGTGAGCATTGGCGACAAGGTGCTCTACAGCAAGTACGCCGGCACCGACATCAAACTCGGCACCGACGAGTACGTGCTGATCTCCGAGAAGGACATCCTCGCCATCGTCAGCTGAGCCCGCTAGCTGAAATCGGTCGCTGAAATCGGCAACTGAAATCGGTCGCTAATTCCAGCAGCTGAAATCGGTCGCTGAGACCGGCATTTGAGACCGGCATTTAATTCGGGCCGCTGAGACCGGCCGCTGATTATTCAGCCGTCTCACTGCAACTCGATTATGGCGATAGACGCTAGTAGCCCCCGCTGCTGAGCATCATCGCCTCAAATTCAAGGCCTTTTGGCCTGTTCATAAGGCCTTATGGCCTGTTCACAAGGCCTTCGGGCCAGTTCAAGATTCAACTCCCCCAGCCTGTTCGCCTCCCATGGCCAAGCGCATTATTTATAACGAGCAAGCCCGTCGGGCCCTCGAAAAAGGCATCGATATCCTTGCCGAAGCCGTAGCCGTCACCCTCGGTCCCAAGGGCCGCAATGTGGTGCTGGAGAAGAAATTCGGCGCCCCCCAGATCGTCAACGACGGCGTCACGATCGCTAAAGAGATCGAGCTGGAAGATCACATCGAGAACACCGGTGTGGCCCTGATTCGCCAGGCCGCTTCCAAGACCAACGACGCTGCTGGTGACGGCACCACCACCGCCACCGTGTTGGCCCACGCAATGGTCAAGGCTGGCCTGCGCAACGTGGCCGCCGGCGCCAACGCCATCACCCTCAAGCGCGGCATCGACAAGGCCTCTGATTTCCTCGTCAAGAAGATCGAGGAGCACGCCAAGCCGATCAGCGACAGCAATGCGATTGCCCAGGTGGGCACCATCTCCGCCGGCAACGACGAAGAGGTGGGTCGCATGATCGCCGATGCCATGGACAAGGTTGGCAAGGAAGGCGTGATCTCCCTGGAAGAAGGGAAATCGATGACCACCGAACTGGAGGTCACCGAGGGCATGCGCTTTGACAAGGGCTACATCTCGCCCTACTTCGCCACCGACACCGAGCGGATGGAAGCGGTGCTGGATGATCCCTACATCCTGCTCACCGATAAGAAGATCGGCCTGGTGCAAGACCTGGTGCCCGTGCTCGAGCAGATCGCCCGCACCGGCAAGCCCCTGCTGATCATCGCCGAGGACATCGAAAAAGAAGCCCTCGCCACCCTGGTGGTGAACCGCCTGCGCGGTGTGCTCAACGTGGCCGCTGTGAAGGCCCCCGGCTTCGGCGATCGCCGCAAGGCCATGTTGGAAGACATCGCCGTGCTCACCAACGGTCAGCTGATCACCGAAGATGCCGGCCTGAAGCTGGACAACACCAAGCTGGAGATGCTGGGCACCGCCCGTCGCATCACCATCACCAAGGACAGCACCACCATCGTGGCCGAAGGCAACGAGCTGGCGGTGAAGGCCCGGGTGGAGCAAATCCGCAAGCAGATGGAGGAAACCGATTCCTCCTACGACAAGGAGAAGCTGCAGGAGCGCCTCGCCAAGCTGAGCGGTGGCGTGGCCGTGGTGAAGGTGGGTGCCGCCACCGAAACCGAGATGAAAGACAAGAAGCTGCGCCTGGAAGATGCCATCAACGCCACCAAGGCGGCCGTTGAGGAGGGCATCGTTCCCGGCGGTGGCACCACCCTCGCCCACCTGGCTCCCGCTCTGGAAGAGTGGGCTGCGGCCAACCTCTCCGGCGAAGAGCTGATTGGCGCCCACATCGTGGCTTCCGCCCTCACCGCCCCGCTCAAGCGCATTGCTGAGAATGCCGGTGTGAACGGTTCCGTGGTGGCCGAGCACGTGAAGGGCATGCCCTTCAACGAGGGTTACAACGCCGCCACCGGCGAATACGTGGACATGCTGGCTGCCGGCATCGTCGACCCCGCCAAGGTGACCCGTTCTGGCCTGCAGAACGCCGCCTCGATCGCCGGCATGGTGCTCACCACCGAGTGCATCGTGGCCGATCTGCCCGAGAAGAAAGAAGCTGCTGCCGGCGGCGGCGGCGGCGGCATGGGCGGCGACTTCGACTATTGAGTTTGGCAGGGGGCCCGCTCGCCAGGCTCCCTACATCTCAACCCAGCGAAGACTGCATCCTTTCGGTTCTTTTATCGGCGCTCCTGCGGGGGTGCTTTTTTATTGGTTGCTGGCCCTGGGCATCTATCGGACAGGCGCTTCAGGAACAGAATCCAGAAGATGTAGTCCTTATCCAGAGATGTAGGCTTTATCCAGAGATGTAGTCCTTGAATTCGGAGGCATCCATGCTGCCCCGCAGGATGTCGGCACTCTTCCAGGGAAACGACTCCAGTTGGGAGAGGCTCAGTTTCTGGCCGATCTGAAAGCTGGGTTCGGGTGCAACGCCATTGCCACCAGTGGCTCGGCGGGGGGTGGGGGCTGAGGCTGCCAGGTAGCGACTGCCGCCTGGGATCCCTTCTGCCAGGCCGATGGCACCACCACGGCCACGACCCCTGGGGATCATTCCCAGAGCGAGTGCCTTCTCCTTCACCGCCTCGTACTCGTCTTCACCGATCTGGCGCTCTGCCGCCCGAGCCAACGCCTCCCGCGCAGACAGGTTGCCGATGGTGCTGCCGTCATGGGGAAGCACGTCGAGCAGCAGATCCCCAAGATCCTCATCGGCTGCTTCTGGGCTGGGGAAGATCGCTGAGTTGGCCAAGGGGATTGTAAGCATCGGCCATTTATCGCCATTTGCCGTTATCGCTAGCCGAGTGCGCAGGCACGGTCGGCTAGGGCAACCAGGAGAATTAAGTTAACAACTCAGAGCCACTGGTCAAAGCCACTGGGTGACAGCATCAGACTTGCTGTTAACATTAGCAAGGGGCGTAGCCCTAGTGAAATCCAGGGAAATTGAACGTTTCTGTTCGCCATCGGCTGCTACTGCAAAAATTGGGTATAGCTGCTGGCCATCTTTGAACGGCACCTGCAGGCGGAAGGTGCCATCGGATTTGAGCGGCACAATCTGATCGCCAATGGTCAGAGTGGCGGAAGGGTCGGTGGCGCCGTAAACGATTAGTTCAGCATCAGCCACTAGCCAGAAAGAGCGAGGTTTAGCTACACCGCCAGCCCCTGATTCACTGCGGCCGCTGGCCCAAACCCCTGCGCCGGAGGCGTTTAGGCTGCCGGTAGTGGTGCCCTCGCTGAGATCAAAATCGGTCTCATGGAAAGCTTCTGATCCCCGCGATACAGGTCGCATCCCGCCGGTGGCTTGTTGATAGAGCTGCTCGTGCAGCACGCCGCCGCTTGAGGTGGAAGTGGAGGAATCGACAACTTTGGTAGGGGCGGTTGCAGCTCCCAAATCCAAAGAAAAGGGTTGAAACTGCTCAGCAATCACTTTTGTCACCACATCAACCGGCATGCGGGCCACGCCGGAGGTGGCCAAGGACAACCAACCACCGCCATTGAGGCGATATCCCAGTTCCACTCGGTAGTCGCGGTCAGACAGGGGCACGGGAATGAACCATTCGTGCGCATCGCTATAAACGACCACCTCACGCAGGGCATGGGGTTGGGCTTGGGGGTTCACCAGGCCGGTTACATCCGCCAGTCGCAGGCAGAGGCTGCCGGCGGCGGCTGCTTGGGCCCGGGCTTGATCATCGGCACTGATGGTCCAGAAGCAGTATCCCCACTGGTGATCCCGGGGGAGGAACACCACCTGGGTGATCTCATTGGCCTGCTGCTCCAGAGCCCCATCGGCAGGGCGGGGGGCCTCGCCAGGCTGGGCAGCCGCAGCGGTATCCACGACTGAGCTGTCATCGGCGGAGGCAGGGGAGTCCGCTCCATTGATCAGATTGCGCAGGGGCTCGGGGATCAGCCGCATCAGCTTGGAGAGCTGCTGGGGAATAAAGGCCATGTTGCAGCTGCTCCTCGAGAAACCTTCGGCCCATCGTGGCGGCTGATCAACGATTTGGGGATCGCTTGTCAGCGGATGGCAACTAGCCATGCCCTAGCTAGGGCGGTTTAGCGATTGCTCTACAAGCGATCCCAGCCCCACAATACGACAGGTTTATGCAATGGGACAATTCAACATACCTCATTCAATTGGATGGCTCAATGGGCTAATTTAGCGGGGGCAATTCAATAAGCTAATCACCCATGGGCGCCGTGAGGTTGGCCATCCCATCGTCGTGATCAGGCGAGCCATGAAGTGCTCGGTCGCCGAAATACTTCTTCTATCCCAAGATTGGCAAGCTTCGGGATTTTTCCAGGCGCTTAACCGCCAATTTCAAACCTGTCTGGCATGAACAAAAACAAATTGCTGGATTTGGCATAGCTTGCCCACAGTGATTGCTGCAGTTTGATCGCTGTGGCTCTGCGATTAGATGGCCGCAGCTCGGCGATTAGATGGAGATGTTAGTGCTGGAATCAGCTCAATGAAGCTCAGCTTCAGTTGTGATCAACGACGGTGGGGGCTGGGATGGGGGCGGCGTTGGGAGCTGTGCAGCTGTTGCCCCGATGCCAGAAGTGGGCCGGCTGAAATCGCCTTCGTCAACGGAGCAACAGGAGCCATTGGTACTTCTGCTGGAGTGGCAACGATTGATCAGCACTGCTGAGCAGTGACTTTTTCCCAAGCTCACCCCTGTTTTCCACAGAAAAACAGGGGTTTTTCCACAGAAGCAGCCCTCGGCAGGGCCGCCAGGCAGACGAAGCGATGCTGGACCTGCGGAGAGTGCCCTCTCCACTTGACGGGACGCAGCCACCGACTTCTCTCTGGCAAACCGTTCCGCCCCATGGCCCTTCCGCCAGTGAGGCACATAAATCCCAGCCAGTGTCTCGACCATCTCTCCCTGGAGACCCCCCTTTGACGCCAGCCCGGCTGCCATGGCCTTATGGGATCAGTCCAGCAGCCGAGTGACCCATGAGCCAGATCCCAGACCTTGCCCCCGCCTACGTAAGTGTCGTTAACGAGTTCCCCGAAGATCTATATCTGGCGATGGGCGATTTCATCTCTAGCCACCCCCAGTGGGATCAGTACCGCCTGATGCAGGCAGCCTTGGCCGGGTTTTTGTTTCAACAGGGCTGCAACAACCGAGCGGTGGCCCAGCACTATCTCAATGGCCTCTTCCGCCGCGAAGTACCCGATGCCCAGGCCCCCATCCCCCAGGCGATCAAGCGCAACAACAGCCGGCGCCTGGAAAACTGAAACTAAACACCGCTAGCCCAGCATGGTCTTAAATCCGGCGAAGGGTTAGAAGCAAAAACAAAGCAATTAAAACAAAACAATTGTCAAGAAATTAGCCGAGAAATATTTTTTGATATTTTTGACCATTTTGTTCAGATCAGGGCCGAGAATGGCGGCAGTGGTGTTCTTAAGGCGTGTCGCAATCGCTCCCGCAACCCGGTTCCGGGAGCCATCGGGTCTCGCTGTCGCCAGCCAGGTTGAGATTTAGGGAATTCATCGGCAAGGTGGGCAGCGGCGAGCACACCAGCACGGGGCTCAGCTGCGCAGAAGCCAAGGAGGCCATGGACCTGATCCTGGCCGGCGAGGTGGGCGAGGCCCAGCTGGGGGCGTTCCTGATCGCCCATCGCATCCGCCGCCCCTCGCCCCAGGAACTCTGCGGCATGCTGCAGAGCTATCGCCAGCATGGGCCGGTGCTCACCACCGCCACCCGGGCGATCTGCTTCGGGGTGCCCTACGACGGCCGCAGCCGGACGGCCCCCCTGTTGCCCCTGGTGGCCCTCAACCTCGCCGCCGCTGGCCTGCCGGTGATCCTGCACGGCGGCGATTCGATGCCGGTGAAATATGGCGTCACCCTGGCGGAACTTTTCGCGGCGCTGGGCATCCACTGGCGGGGCCTGCCCCTGCGAGCAGTGCAGCAAAGACTGGATCGCTGGGGCCTGGCCGTCACCCATCAACCGGATCACTTCCAGGCCGCCGAAAAAATGGTGGCGATACGTGATGCCATCGGCAAGCGGCCCCCAGTGGCCAGCCTGGAACTGCTCTGGACGCCGCACCGGGGCGAGCACCTGCTGGTGAGTGGCTTCGTACATCCCCCCACCGAGACCCGAGCCTGGCAAGCCCTGCAGCAGGCCGGCGAAAACGACCTGCTCACCGTCAAGGGATTGGAGGGTTCCACCGACCTGCCCACCACCAGGGCCGGCATTACGGCCAGGGTGATCGGCGAGCGGCAGGAGCGGGTGCTGCTGCATCCCCGGGACCATGGCATCGGCGGCCCCGATCAGCCCTGGATGGGGCTGGAGGCATGGCGGGAGCAGGCCCTGGCCGCCCTGCAGGGGAGCGGGCCCCTGGCCGAGGCGCTGCTCTGGAACTTGGGGGCCTACCTGTGGTTCGCCGGCGGCTTCCAATCCCTGGAAGCCGCCCTGGATCAGGCCAGGGCGCTGCTGGCGGCCCGCAGCGGCGAACAGCGGCGCCAGGCCATGGCCCTGGCCACATCAGTGGCAGGGGCTGGCTGAATACCTGGGCATCAGGGCTGGCTTGGGGATCGGCCCATCGGTTTTCCCATCGGAAAGCCGAAAAAATGGCTGTCCGTAACAACGGTTACGACCAGGTTGTGCCCTGGCGTGGTGATCTATGAGGGAGTTGGTCAGCCTGTGCGCCAGCCCCAGTCCCCGCGGTTGCAGTGTTATCCGCTGCGGAGACCGTCTGCCTTGATAGGCAGTCAGGCACCAATCCCCCTTTCTGGTTCAGCCGATGCGGCAGGCATCGGCTGGATCGGATCCTTCCGCATCCACCGCTTTTCCCGTTGATGTTCAGTCTCACGCGTCGACAATTCGTGCTCTCCGGGCTTGCCGCCACCACGGGTGCCGCCCTGCAACTGGGTACCCTCGCCGGCCTGCTGGCCCCCCTGCCGGCCCAGGCCGCCCCGGGCAAGCCGGAAACCACCTCCGTGGAGCTGGGCTTCATCGCCCTCACGGATGCCGCCCCGCTGATCATCGCCAAGGAGAAGGGCTTCTTCGCCAAGGCGGGCATGACCGGCGTGGAGCTCAAAAAGCAGACCTCCTGGGCCGTCACCCGCGACAACCTGGAGCTGGGCAGCGCTGGCGGCGGCATCGATGGGGCCCACATTCTCAGCCCGATGCCCTACCTGCTGACCACGGGGGCGATCAGCAAGAGCAAGAAACCGGTGCCGATGAATATTCTGGCGCGGCTGAATACCCAGGGGCAGGCAATTTCGGTATCTAAAGAATTCCTGCCCGCCAAACTCAAAGCCAAGTCTCCAGGATTGGCGGCGGCGGTAGCCAAGAAAAATGCCACCGGTGACAAGTTCAAAGTTGCCGTCACCTTCCCCGGCGGCAATCACGACCTGTGGACGCGCTACTGGCTGGCGGCCAATGGCGTGGACCCCAATAAACAAGCTGATTTGGTGGTGATTCCACCGCCACAGATGGTGGCGAACATGCAGTCTGGAACCATGGACGCCTTCTGCGTTGGCGAACCCTGGAACGAGCGCCTGGTAAACAAAAAAATTGGCTACACGGCCGCCCAGACAGGTGAGATCTGGAAGCAGCACCCCGAGAAGGCCTTCGCCATGCGGGCCGACTGGGTAAAGAAGAACCCCAACGCCGCCCTGAGGCTGCTTATGGCAGTGCAACAGGCCCAAAAATGGGCTGAGAACCCAGCCAACACGCCTGAATTGGCGAAAATTCTCGCCGAAGACAAGTACGTAAAAGCCAGCATTGATGACATCCTGCCCCGCCTGCAGGGCACCGTCGACTATGGCGATGGCCGCAAAGTTACCAAATCCCCCTATACGATGAAGTTCTGGAGCAACAATGCTTCCTTCCCCTACAAGAGCCATGACATCTGGTTCGTAACCGAAGACATTCGCTGGGGCTACCTGCCCAAGGGCACAGATATCAAGGGCCTGGTCAATAAGGTGAACCGTTCCGATTTGTGGCGCGCCGCCTCCAAGGCCAATGGCTTCGGTAGTGGACCGGCAAGTGATTCCCGCGGCGTAGAGGTGTTTTTTGATGGCGTCAAGTTTGACCCCAGCAATCCAAAAGCCTATCTCGATGGCCTCAAAATCAAGGCAATGAAGTGATTTCTGGGTCGTATTACCTAGGTTAATACTGTAACCATGGGGAGACCCCTCTGGGCCTCCCCTGCTTTTTTACCTTCATTGATTCGCCAAGATTCATGAGCACCGCCCTGGCCAATGGCCGTAAACGCCAGCCCTTACGTAATTCCTGGCTCCGATCGCCCCTGGCCCGGCAGATCAAGGCCCCCCTGGTCTGCATCGGCCTAACCCTGGTGGTGTGGCAGCTGCTCTGCCTGGCGAAACCCGATGGCTTCCCAGGCCCGATCCAGGTGATCACCCAAACCTGGGATCCCTACATCAGCAAGCCTTTTTATGACGATGGCGGCACGGCCAAGGGCCTGGGAATACAAATTTTTATTTCGCTGAAACGAGTGGCAGTGGGCTACTTTTTAGCTGCGGTTGTCGGCATTGCCGCTGGTATGGCGATTGGTTTGAATGATTTCCTGCGCCGGGGCTTTGATCCACTGATCCAGGTGCTGCGCACCGTCCCGCCCCTGGCCTGGCTACCAATTTCACTGCTGTTGCTGCAACAGGCAGATTCGGCGGCTATTTTCGTGATCTTCATCACGGCCGTCTGGCCGATTGTTATTAATACTGCAGTCGGTATCCAGGAAATACCTCAAGATTACACAAACGTAGCCCGGGTACTAAGGCTCAGAAAGCGCAGCTATCTAGTTGACATACTGATGCCAGCCACGGCTCCCTATGTATTCACTGGCTTGCGGATTTCCGTGGGCCTGGCCTGGCTAGCGATTGTGGCGGCTGAAATGCTCAAGGCAGATGGCGGAATTGGCTTCTTTATCTGGGATGCTTACAACGCCGGTGGTGATTCAAGCACCAGTCAAATCATCCTTGCCATCCTATATGTGGGCATCGTGGGCCTGATCCTCGATCGCCTGGTGGGGATGCTGGGCAATCGCGTTGCCGGCGGAGGTCGTTGAGATGCCAGCCCTGGTAACCGTAGATGATGTTTCCAAGGTTTTCCCCCTGGAAGATGGCGGCAGCTATGTAGCACTCAAGGATATTGATCTTGAAATCAATGAGGGAGAATTTATCTCGCTCATCGGCCATTCTGGTTGTGGCAAGAGCACGCTGCTCAACCTGCTAGCCGGCCTTAATCAGGCCAGCAGTGGCGGCATATTGATGGATGGCCGTGAGATTACCGAGCCAGGCCCAGACAGAATGGTGGTATTTCAAAACTATTCCCTATTGCCCTGGCAAACGGTTCGTGAAAACGTAAACCTTGCCGTAGCCAACGTTCTGAGATCTCTGCCGGAGCCTGAACGCACCAAGCTGGTGGATGAAAAACTAAAGATGGTTGGGCTTAGCGCGGCGGCGGATAAATACCCTAAAGAGCTATCTGGGGGCATGAAACAGCGCGTGGCCATAGCCCGCGCCCTGGCAATCCAGCCGAGGTTGTTGCTACTTGATGAACCCTTCGGCGCTCTCGATGCCCTCACCCGTGGCAATCTCCAGCAGCAGCTGATGCAGATATGCCAGCAGGCTGGTGTAACCACCGTGATGGTGACCCACGATGTCGATGAGGCCCTGCTGCTCTCAGACCGGGTGGTGATGCTCACCAACGGCCCGGAAGCTGGCATAGGTCAGATTTTGCCGGTGCCCCTGGCCAGGCCGCGGGAAAGGTTGGCGGTGATGGAGCACCCCGACTACTACCAATTGCGCAGCGAACTGATCGGCTTTTTGCAACAGCAGCGGCGCCTCAAGCAACGCACAGCCGAACTTGCCCGCACTCAGGCCAGTGCCAATCAAGCCTCGGGCAATCAAGCCTCAGCAAATGGCAGCAAGGCCCCAGCCAGCGGCGTAGCCAAGGCCACCGGCGCAGCCAAGGCCACCGCCACTGGCAAGGCCAGCGGCGGCCTTAGCCCTGCCGTGGTGAGGCTCGGTTTCATGCCGGGCATCGACATCGCCCCCCTGGCCCTGGCGATTGAGCAGGGTCTCTACGACGAGTCGCAGCTAAAAATCCTGCCGGTGCCCTTCAGCAACTGGGAGGTGCTGGAGCAGCACTTAATCGACGGCAAACTAGAAGCGGCGATCACCGCCGCCACGACGCCCCTGGCCCTCACCATGGGCCTGTCCCGCCCCAGCCCCTGGGCGGCGATCACGCCGCTCACGGTGAGCCGCAACGGCAATGCCCTCTGCCTATCTCGCCGGCTGCTGGATCTGGGCCTGAAGGATCCCGCCAGCCTGCGTAACTGGCTAGATAGCCGGGATCGGCCCCTGACCCTGGCGGTGCCCCAGCGGCGCGGCATCGCAGAACTTTTGCTGCGGCATTGGTTTTGCCAGGGCGGCATCGACCTGGAAAGGCAACTGAATTTTGTTGCTCTTTCGCCGAAGGTAATGGTGGGGGCCCTGCGCACGGAAGCCATAGATGGCTTCTGCGCCGGCCGCTATCGCGTGGCCGAGGCGGTGGAGGATCGGCTGGGCTGGGTTATGGCCACCGATTTGGAAATCTGGAGTGGCCACCCCGAAAAGGTGCTCACCTGTTCGGA
>JBIKWK010000112.1:0-6587 GCA_044356375.1 Prochlorococcaceae cyanobacterium
CGATACAGAAGTCGGTATCAATATCAGGCATCGACTTGCGCTCCGGATTCAAGAAGCGCTCAAACAACAAACCGTTCTGTACGGGATCGATGGCGGTGATCCCCAGGGCATAGGCCACCAGGGAGCCCGCCGCTGAACCCCTGCCAGGTCCGACGGGAATACCCTGCTCCCTGGCATAGCGGATGTAGTCCCAAACCACCAGGAAATAGGTGGGAAAACCCATCTGCTCCATCACCTTGAGCTCATAAATCAGTCGCTCGCCATAGAGCGGATCAAAGGGGGCAGCTGCCTCCAGTCCCAGACGATCTCTGAGGCCGGTCTCGGTCACCTCGGTGAGATAGCTAACGGCGGTGTGACCCGCTGGGATAGGAAAACGGGGCATCTGATAGCGGCCCAGGATGTCGTATTCCTCCACCTTCTCGGCCACCCGAACGGTATTGGCCACCGCCTCGGCAATCAGCTCGGCCGGCAGGTGATCGGCGAACAGCCGCAGCATCTCCTCTTCAGTCTTGATATATTCAGTGCCCGTATAGCGCAGGCGTTTTTCATCACTGATCAACTTACCAGTGAGCACACACAGCAAGGCATCATGGGCCTCCACATCACTCACGCTTAAATAATGAGCGTCGTTAGTGGCAATTAGTTGAATACCGAGTTCGGCGCCGATTTTTGCGATCTCCGTATTGACAATGCGGTCGTCCATGCCGCCGTGATCCTGGATTTCCAGATAAAAGTCTTCGCCAAAAACCGACTGATACCAGCGAGCCACCTCCCGAGCCACCTCGGGACGACCCTGCAGGATTGCCTGAGGAATCTCGCCGCCAAGGCAGGCGGTGGCCACAATCAAGCCATCGCTGTACTGCTCCAGCAGCTGCTTGTCTATGCAGGCCCTGGAAAAGATACCCCGCCCCCTCATGCCACGCAGATGGCTAATACTGGTAAGCTTCACGAGGTTGCGATAGCCAACTACATTCTTTGCCAGCACAACCAGATGATATCGTCTCTCTTTTTTTGGAGGATTGGGATCATCAAGAGAGCCGTTGATCACGTACATCTCGTTGCCAATAATCGGCTTGATGCCCGCCTTGGCGCATAGTTTCAGCAGTTCGATGGCGCCATACATAACCCCGTGATCGGTGAGGGCCAGGGCCGGCGTGCCCAGGGCCACGGCCCGTTCCACCATCGCCGGCAACTGGCTGGCGCCATCCAGCAGGCTGTAGTCGCTGTGGTTGTGGAGCGGTACGAAAGCCAAGACAACGGCACAGCTGGAGTCAGGCTAAGCCGCCACCACCAGATCTGGTGCTGGCCCCCTGCGGCGGGGTGTGCCGGGAGAGGTGTTTGCAAGCAGCGAGGAGTCCCAGCAGCTAAGGGCCTTAGGGCACCAACTGGGCGGCCGGACGCCGCAGCATCACCTGGGCCGCCTGTTCGTAGTGGTGGGCCACCTGCAACAGCCGCTCTTCCTGCAGCACCCCGGTGATCAGCTGCACGCCAATCGGGAGCCCCTGCTGGTCAAAGCCACAGGGCACGCTGATCGCCGGCAGGCCGGCCATATTGGCCGGAATCGTAAGCAGGTCGGCCAGGTACATGGCCAAGGGATCTTCACTGTGGGCTCCGAAGCGGAAGGCCGTGCCGGGCGAGGTGGGCGTGAGCAGCACATCCACGCTGGCGAAGGCCCGCTCAAAATCGCGGCGGATCAAAGTGCGCACCTGCTGGGCCTTTTTGTAGTAGGCATCCCCATAGCCCGCCGAGAGGGCGTAGGTGCCGATCAAAATGCGGCGCTGCACCTCATCGCCAAAGCCCTCGGCCCGGCTGCTGGCCGTCATCTCCGCCAGGCTGCCGCTGGAATCGGAGCGATAGCCATACTTCACCCCGTCGTAGCGGGCCAGGTTGGCACTGGCCTCCGACGGGGCGATCACGTAGTAGGTGGCGATGCCGTCGTTGAAGCGGGGGCAGCTCAGCTCCACCAACTCACAGCCCAGGGACTGCAACTGCTCGGCCGCGGCCATCACCGCCGCCTTCACCCGGGGATCCAGACCCGGCGCCTCGAAGCACTCGCGAATCAGGCCCACCTTCAGGCCAGCCACCGGCTGCTGCAAGGCGGCCCGGTAGTCGGGCACGGGCGCCTGGAGGCAGGTGGCATCGCGACTATCGGCCCCGGCGATCACCTGCAGCAACTCGGCGGCATCGGCCACCGAACCGGTGAACGGCCCCACCTGGTCCAGGGAGCTGGCAAAGGCCACCAGGCCGTAGCGGCTGACGCGGCCGTAGGTGGGCTTGAGACCCACCACCCCGCAGAATGCCGCCGGCTGGCGAATCGAGCCGCCGGTGTCGGAACCCAGGGCGGCAACGCACTCCCCAGCCGCCACGGCCGCGGCGCTGCCTCCAGAACTGCCGCCGGGCACCCGCTCGGGATTCCAGGGGTTGCGACTGGGACCAAAGAAGGAGGTCTCGGTGGAGCTGCCCATGGCGAACTCGTCGAGGTTGGTCTTGCCGAGCAGCACGGCGCCGGCCTGCCACAGGCGGGCGGTGACGGTGGACTCGTAGGGAGGCACAAAATTTTCCAGCATGCGGCTGGAACAGGTGGTGCGGATGCCCCGGGTGCAGAGGTTGTCCTTGATCGCCAGGGGCACGCCGGCCAGGGGGGGCAACGGCTCGCCCGCGGCCCTGGCTAGATCGATGCGCTCGGCATCGGCGCGGGCCCGCTCTGTCGTCACCTCCAGATAGGCGTGGATTGCGGGCTCCACGGCGCCGATGCGGGCGAGGTGCAGATCGGTGAGCTCTCGGGCCGACACCTCACCCCGACGCAGTTGCTCCCGCCACTCGGCGATCCCCATCCACCTGGTTACCAGTTGGATGGACGCTATCAGTCAGAGCCGATATCCCCCTCGGTGAACGGCTCGCCGCGGCGGGTGCGCAGCAACTCATGCCGAATCGCCCCTGGCGATTCGGCGCTCAGATCCTCGATGAAGGCCGGGAGATGGCGCTCCAGGGTGCGGCGTCGCAGGAAGGGGCCATACCAATAGGTGACATCCGGCCCCTCGGTCTGCACCTTCGCCCACCAGGCCAAGCCCAAACCGTTGGCACAACCGCGCACGGGCCACAGAAGGGGGTTCATGGACCAGGGGCTGTACTGAATCCATTCTGCCCAGCATGGTCCATTCTCATTGCAACGTCACAGCTGGATATCACCTTCAAAACCCGCGGCGAGGCGGGGCTCCAGGCCCAGGGCCAACGGCTGGGGGGAGCTGGCATCCGCCCCCTGCCGGGGAGCGACGGTTCCAGCGGCGGCATCGCTGACCGGCAAGGAGTCCAAATCCGGTGTGGCAGGCGGTTGCCCTGTCGCAACATCTATTTGCTTTTGAGCAGCATCCGCTTGCTCCGCAACAAGAGCTGGTTGCTCTGCAGAAAGAGCTGGGGCCTCGGCCGTTGGCAGGCCCTCCCCGGAGTCAGCGGCGGACTCCACCGAGAGCCCCTGGCCAGAATCAGCGGCGGCGGCCCCAGCAGCGGTGGCAGCCCCAGCAGCGGTGGCGGCGACCACATCCAGCTCTGGGGTAGTGGTCTCGGGCCGCGCCGCCTGGGCCACCTGGGGGCGGCTGATGCGCGGAGCTGGCTGGGAACCGGTGATCCCCTTCATCCAGCCCCGACGGGCAATCTCATAAACGAGCAGGGCCGTGGCCACCGAGGCGTTCAAGCTGGGGGTGACGCCGCGCAGGGGAATGCGCACCAGCTGGTCACAGCTGCGGCGAGTGAGCAGCGAGAGCCCCTCGGACTCAGAGCCGGTGACGATCACCATCGGACCATCGAGATCGGCTTCCTCCAAGGTGAGACTGCCTTCACCAGCTAGCCCCACCACCCGGTAACCCTCCTGCTTGAGGGCATCGAGGGAACGATTCAGATTCACCACCCGAGCCACGGGCAGGTTTTCCAGGGCGCCGGCCGCCACCTTGGCCACCGTGCCGGTGAGGCCTGCGTTGCGGCGCTGGGGCAGCACTAAACCGTGGGCCCCCAAGGCCTCGGCACTGCGCACGATGGCCCCCAAATTGTGGGGATCGGTCAGCCCATCCACCGCCAGCAGCAGCGGCGGCTCCCCCAGGCTGCGGCAACCATCGATCAGGCTTGGCAGGTCGAGGGTTTCGGCCGCGGCGGTCTGCAGCACGATCCCCTGGTGGACGGCACCGCCACTGATCTGGCCAAGCCTTGCCCAGGTGACCTCCTCCACCAACACGCCGGAGGACTTGGCCTCCCGCAGTAACTGCAGAAAATTGGGGCTGAAGCGCATCTCCGACGTACACCAGATGCGGTGAATCGGCCTGCCGCTCTCCAGAACCGCCAAGCTCGAATGGCGGCCCCAGATCAGATCAGAGGAGGTTTCGGCGCCAAAACGCTCGGAATCCCCCCCGCCAGCTTCCCGGGTCGGATCCACCGCCAGGGGAGCGCGGCCGGGGCGATCGCCCCAGTCGCGGCGGGCCGGCGGCCGGGACAGGCTCGTACGGGACAGGCTCGGCCGGGGCGGGCGACGATCGCCCTCGCGCCGCGGGGCTCCGGGCCGGTCGCCAAAGGAGCGTTCACCGAGGGAGCGCTCGCGCTGGGGCTTGTCGCCAAAACGGTCTGAGGCAGGGCGGCCTGCGGCGGGGCGGTCTGGAGAGAAACGGCCTGCGGAGGGGCGATCACCAAAAGAGCGTTCGCCGAAGGGGCGGTCGCGCTGGGGCTTTTCGCCAAAGCGGTCTGAGGCGGGGCGGTCGCCGAAGGAGCGCTCGCGGAAGGGACGATCGCCCGCCGGGCGGGGGGCACCGGGTCGACGGCCAAAGCTGCGCTCGCCAACGCCGCCGCGGGGATCGCCCCGGCGCTCGCTGCGGCCCCCATCCTCCCGTCGGGGCTGGAAGCGCCCCTCCGCGCTGGGGCGAGGGCGATCGGCACCAGGGCGATCCCCGCCTGCTCGATCCCCGCCTGCTCGATCGCCGCCAAATCTCTCACCGCTGGGCCTATCGCCACCGAAGCGGTCGCCACTGGATCTCTCACCACTGGATCTCTCGCCCCCGAACCTCTCACCACTGGGTCTATCGCCCCCGAAGCGATCGCCGCGAAAGCGGTCCCCTCCAGGGCGGCTCGGGCGCGCAGGCCCCTTGCCCCCGCTGCCGGTCCGCTTTTCGGGACGGCGTTCAAAACGTGGGCTCATGGTGGAAGGGCGGCGGAGGTTATGGATTGTTTTCCTTCAAGTGATCTAGCAGCTCGACAAGCCGGCAGGGGTCGTGCAGGAACAGCCAGCCGAGCAGCGCCTCGAAGCCGGTGGCCAGTCCATAAGCTGCCGCATCGCCGCTGCGCGGGCCCCGGCCTGCTCTGTTGCGACCGCGCCGCACCAGGTCCTGCTCTGGCCCACTGAGCAGCCCATCGAGCTGGCGCAACGCCTCCGCCTGGGCAGCCGCCTTGACCACACCCACCACCTGGCGGTGCAGATCTTGGGAGCGGGCGGGCTGGCGGCAGTGCAGCAGGCGCTGGTGGAGCTCCCAGACCGCGTCGCCAAGCCAAGCCAGCTGCAGCGGCCCCAGCTCTGTGCTGGGAGGATTGGCCTGCAAACCAGCAAGCCAGTACTCAGGCTGGGAGTTTGCCAAGGGCGGCATCCAGATCGGGCTGGAAATTGAGAAACTCCTCCAGCCGCACCAATTTCACAATCTGCATCACCCGGGCATTGCCAGCCACCAGAAACTGCTGTTTCTGGTCTTTGCAGTTCTTAGCCAGAACCACCAGAGCCCCAAGCCCCGAGGAGTCCATAAAGTCGATATGGGTTAGATCCAACACCAGGGGCAGCCGGTGGGGGTGCGGGTGGCCGCCATGGCGATGGCTCTCGATGAACTCCAAAAATTGTTTATCGGAATAGGCATCCAGTTGGCCGATGAAGCGGAACAGCTGGCAGCGAGCCTGCTGCTCGAAGCCCCCGCGCAAGGAGACGGTGAGTCGGTGCAGGTCGTTGATGGATCCAGCCCTCAAGGTTGTTCTGGCGCGAAGTGTAGAGATTGAAAACGGGCTGGCAGAACGCGCAACGGAACTGCCACAAGAGCGCCCAATGAAAGTCAACGCCTTGCTGCCATCAGGGCCGTAAATCTTGCAAAGTGATGATCGGCATCGTGGGGCCCAGGGCTGGCTTCCGGGTGATATTGCACCCCAAAAACCGGCTGATGGCGCATGGCCAGCGCCGCCACAGTGCGGTCATTGAGGTTCAGATGGGTGACCTCCACCCGCTCCGGGGGCAGGGAATCAGCCCGGATGGCAAAGCCATGGTTCTGACTGGTGATCTCCACCGCACCGGGACTGCCACAGGGATGATTCAGCCCCCGGTGGCCGTAGCCGAGCTTGAAGCTGCTGCCCCCCAGGGCCAGGCCGAGAATTTGATGGCCCAAGCAGATGCCAAACAGCGGCAGGTTGGCCTGCTGCAAGAGCCCCTGGGCCAGGGCAATGCCCTCACTCACCGCCGCCGGATCCCCGGGGCCATTGGAGAGAAACACGCCCTCGGGCCCCAGGGCCAACACCTGCTCCAGGCTGGCGGTGGCCGGCAGCACGGTGACGCTGCAACCATGGGCGACCAGCCGCTC
>JBIKWK010000113.1:0-6530 GCA_044356375.1 Prochlorococcaceae cyanobacterium
GGGAAACGGACCTGCCCACCTCTTGCAACACCAGCCGGAGCCAGTCGCCTGAGATGCGTCCCCCCACCCCGGCTACACCGGGGTGGGGGTGCCGGGGGAATTACACCACTTCAGGGGACGCCAGCCACATTTAACGAAATCAGCTGCAAGGCACCAAATAGTGAAAAGTATATGCCCTGTCTCTGGGTGCAGCGTGACTATCCCAAGCGCCTGAACCTCAACCTTCTATGGAGCACTCTGGAAACCAATCTAAAGCCAACCAAGAACGATGCGTTCCTATGTACTCCCCGACAAGATCTACCTGCTTTGGTCGAGGCGACGAGTCCCCGACAAGATCTCTCTGACTTGGTTGGGGCGAAGAGGGTCGAATCGGCTGGCCACTGGCTGTCAACTAAAATGGAGTCAACTAAAATGGAGCCTACCTACAAGCTTGAGCCAAAACCATTTCATTGTCTTGCTCTCGAAGATCCCAAGAAACCCCATCACCTGCTGCAACCAAAAAAGCCGTGAAGTGAGGCGCAAGGGATCAGACTAACTTGGGTGCCATCCGGGCTCTATTAAAGTCTATCCCAATATGACTTGCCAGCACTTTCTAGAGAACGGCCATTCAGGAAGGTTTCACCCGGCAGCTTCGCCCCCTACCTCTACTACCGGCCCTTGCAGGAAGCAGAGCAACCGCTGATGGTGTTGTGCTCCAAGACGGCTGGCAAGCTCAGCACTGGGATCGGGTGGTGCTGCAGCACGCCATGGCCCCACTGGATCACCCAATACGTGGAGGAGGTGAAGCGCGAGCGGCTGGAGCCCCCCCTGCCCACTGCTGAGGCGGATCGTTTGCTGGTGAAAGCGTTTGGCCCGAGCTGCTCCATCCAGCTGCTGCCTGGGTAGCACTGCCTGGTTGGATTGGCCCAGATTAGTTCTAGCCAGCAAGGCCAGCTGGTGGTGATCACACGGTGAGATGTGGCCATCGCCTGACACATAATTCCCTTTCAATCTGCCCAGAAAAATCCAGGGTTAGTCCCGGTCCCAGACTCCCGAGTATTGGCTCAGTATTCTACAACAAAATAACTAGTACTTATTCCACGAGCCGCCAGCCAGTGCCAATCCGCTAACTTCTCCAAACAATCGATGCGCCTCTCGGTCAAGATACTTATCTATTGCTTTTTCAATTGAGTCCGATAAATCATCGTCTACCGCTTTCCTGGTGGCAAGCTCGCTAGAACTGTTTACAAAACTATTCACGAATTCAGCTTCGCTATCGGAAAGCTTGACTCCTATTTTTTTGAAGATATTATTGCAGTATCCAATATCTGAAAATGTTTTTCTATAATCAACAAACATTATTGATTCGAAAATGTCTGGCCTTCTTTTGCTGAGATCAATTGCTTGCCTGCAGGACGCATTATAGACTAATATTGTGTGCTCAATACCATGCTCTAGACTCCAGCAGGTATCCAGGAGATTCTCTGATCTTGCGTGTGAAGATCTCAGCACAGATGGAAGATCACGATTAATAAAAATGGTTCTCATCTGATGGTTGATAGAAATGTTGTCATAAGTACGCTCGAGGCAGAACTGGAAATGAGGACGCTTGTCTCCTATCCAGAGTGAATTATTATTTTTTTGCTCAAACTGCAGGATTTGCTCTGGATGTGGATGTTTTGGCAAAACTATTTTTAATCTTGATGGCGAGAAATCCTTGGGAGAGTATCCATTGACTCGCATTGCATCATAAAGTTCAGTATACATCTCAATCTCGGATGAAATATTCAACAGGTTTCCGAGGGCAGAAGTTCCACTTCTTCCAAGCCCAGCAACAAAAATAAAGCTCTTGTCGATATCAAAAGAGTCCTCATCGTGATTATGTGCAATAATCGGCCCTGCGGACTGAATAGTGCTAAAAAAACCAGGAATTGCAGAATAAGCAACAAAGTCATCAAGGCACATATAGGCAGCATCCTGATAATTCAGGTTGCATCTGATGCTCTGCCTAAGATTAAACTGACAAACATATGCTTCCATTGCCGCCAAGGCATCTTTGTTTATAGCACTTGCCAGGCCTTGTTCAATAATAGTTTGGGCCCCATCAAATCGTTTGAGCGCCAATAGGTCTTGCGCCGCCCTGTAATATCCATTCCAATCATCTGGATGATGAAAGATTAGAAGCTGGGCACACTCCAAAGACTTTTCGTGGTTGCTGGAAGCCCGAAATACATCCGTTGCTAGCAGCAGAAGCTGAAATTGATTGCCAATCTTCCCCAGGCCCTCTTGGATTGTGACCTGGGCCCCATCAAATCGCTTGAGCGCCAATAGATCTTGCGCTGCTCTGTAGTATCCATTCCAATCATCTGAATGATGAATGATTAGAAGCTGGGCACACTCCAGAGCCTTTTCGGAATCTCCCACTGCTCGGAAAACATCATTGGCAACAATCAACACCCAGAACTCTTGCGAAAACTTCCCCAGTCCCTCCTGAATTGAGTTCTGCGCCTCATCAAGTCGATCGAGCGCCAATAGATCTTGTGCCACCCTTGCATATCCATACCAATCGCCTGGATGATGGGCGACTAGTAGTTGTGAATACTCCAGAGACTTATCGCGATGTCCCCATGCTCGACAAATATCTGTCGCCGTGACCAGAAGGTGGACATGGTTATTGGTCTTATCTAGGCCTTGATCAACTCTGGCACATGCCTCGCCAAACTTTTTATCTTGAGCAAGATTTCTTGCATCCTCAGCATAAATTAGCCAATCGTTCATTGTCAATACTTTGATCGTCCGAGCGTCGTGCTGTAACTTAGCACGACGCGTGGGGTTAGTCAATCCCTGTTGCTTAACTGTATTTATAAGACTTTATCGGAATACTGCCTAGTCAGTATGACTGGCATGAGCGCCTAGCTACAACTCACTGCACCATGCTACTGATCGACAAAGAGGCCATCAAAAGCATCACATCTTAATTGCCGTTTGACAGTAGCTATATAGATTGGAGCTAATTGCCCTAGGGCATCTCGAGAATCCCAAATCTCACCGATTTCATCATGCGATAAGTGTCGCCGGACTCGCTTAATCCTTGCTCGCAAGAGCCAGATAGGCATTTTCGAGATGCCCTCTAGTCGACTTGTAGTTGCTTATAGCTACGTGGCGGACTGCTATCGGGAATTAGACTCTTGTGGTGGCCTTTTTGCAGGCTAGCTTCGAGATGGTGCAGATCGCATAAATATTTCCTAAATTTGCTGCGTTCAACCTCATGCGCTTCTATGGTTAATGCATGGGTGCCTCGAACAATTTTAAATCTCACCAGTTTCGTGATTAGAGAAGCACTGCGGCAATCGGGTGTGCTCCCTGGGCCGGGCGGACGGGATGGGAAATTTTTCGAATCGCCCGTGTATCAACTTATGAATATCTCTGCGAATTACAATCTGCCCCCTAGTTCGTCAGGCCTAGTCACGGGCCAACTAGGGCGCAACAGGTAAACTGCTGGCAATTATTGAATTATTATTGAATAGACTGGCCAACCTCCTCCAGTTCTGTTATTCTGTCGCCATCGAAGTCGGCGTCGGCTTAGGCCAGGGCCCCATCAATGTCCGCAGGTTCCAGTTGCGCTTAGGCCTCCAGGATGCGCTCGCGGCTGCTGCCGCTGGCGATCAGCGCTACGACCGTGCCCACCGTGATCCGCAGCCCACGGATGCGGAGCTTGCCGCCCATCGCGGCCGGATCGTTGCTGATCCGTGGAAACGCCAAAGAACAACTCTAATTAGAAACAGCCTATTGGCCGCCTCACGGCAGGGGTTCAGCAGCCCAACTGGGCTGGTACTGCACAAGGAACGCCTCAATCCAGTTGTGGTGACACTTCTGGCTGATCCGATCGGCGATGGTGACGGCAGCCTCGGGCATCTGAAACCGCTTCCGGAAAGCCCTGATGAGGCTCTCCAGCATCAGCCGGGGCAGAGCCCAAAGGGTGCGGGACCCGGCTGCAGGAAAGGCGATTCGCCTTAGGATTAATTTATGACTACCGTAACGCTCACCTCCAAGGGATAGCTGACCATCCCCAAGCAGTTCCGGGATGCCCTGGGCCTGGCCGCAGGTGCCCCCTTGACCTTGTGGCAGCTGGCAAGTTGCAGGCGAGCATTGATCACCAGGGGCGGCTGATTCTGGTGCCGTCGAAGTACGAGCCGGAAGACCTTTTCCGGCACCGCCCCGTCCTGCAGCGCAAGATGAGCCCGCAGGAAATGGATCAAGCGATCGCCGCCGCCGCCGTCGTCAATCGTGCTGGCCCTTGATACCAGTGTGCGTCAATCGTGCGGACCCTTGATATCAATGTGATCGTGCGTCTGCTGGTTGGCGATTTCCCCCATCACACACCGATCGCGGAGCGGGTTTTTCTCAATGCAGTGGGCTCAGGGGGTATCTTTTTCCGGGATGTGGTGCTGGCTGACCAGCTCATCCTGGCCCAGGCTGCCAGGGCTGGAGCCCCGCCGGCTGCGCAAGGCGGTGGTGGACCCCCAGGTGAACCTGCTCACCAGGGCCCAGGCGATGGAGATGGTGCTCGACGCGGTGATTCAGCAAGGACGCCTGGCCCATGGCGGCGTCAGCCAGCTGCGGGGCAATGGTCAACTGCTGCTGCGCCAAGCCGTTGATGCGGCGGGGGTCTTCAACGAAGACACCGTCACCGACGATCTCGATCTCAGTTTTCGGCTGCTGCTGGCCGGCCAGCCGGTGGGCAGCCACCCCGGCAGCCGCCCCGACCAAGAAGGGGCAGCCAACCCAGCGGGCTCGAATCAGGCCAGCACAAATAGCGCAGACTTTAATACCGCAGACTTTAATAACTTTGCGCTCAACGATGGCGCAGCAGAATACGCGGCCGCCATCCAAGGACAGCCAAGAAGACTCTGGAAAATTGTTATTTAGGCAATCAAGCCAGCTGAGAGCCATTATAGCATCATGACTTCATTGATCGTGGCTCGGGTTTTCCAGGGCTTCCCTGGAAAAATCTCAAAATTTCAGCGATCTCATGCTGCGGTAAGCATCACGGTGGCGGTATGATCGGTGTTAGTTGAAGGCGCCGAGGCAGGCAGGGTGTCCCCACAAAGTTGTTAATCATTGATTTTTGCTTTGCCTCCAGCTCGCTTGGCCCGCTTTGATCCCCTGGATGAAGGATTCCGTGCCCGCACCGAGGCGGTCAATGCCTATTTGCGGCAGTGGACTGTGGTAGGGGCCTCCGGCTCATGGCTGGAAGCGCACCTGATGGCCCGTGCCGCCCTGGCCTCAGGCGAAGAACGCATGGCGGGCACCTGTGTCACCCCGGCCGAGGTGCTCGATCTGATCCGCAGTTGCAAGGAGCGCTGCCTGCTGGTGGTGGTGGATTCGATTGCCGCTGACCACGGCGAGGCCCTGATGGCCCAGCTGCAGCGGCTGCCCCAGCCGCCGGTGGTGGTGCTGATGGTGGAGCGCATGACCTGGCTGCAGTCCACCGCCTACCCGATCGATCGGGTGGATGTGCTGCTGCACACCCACAGCTTCGGCAGCGGGGTGCTGATCCATGGCCTGGCTTCGGTGGCCAGGGGGCAGCGCTATGTGGATCCGGCCCTGCTGAGCTCCCTTTCGGCCCATACCCGGGCGAATCAGCCGGAGTTGACACTGCGGGAGTGGGAAACCCTGCGGGAATTGGTCCAGGGATTAGCCAACCGTCAGATCGCCCAGCGGCTCGGCATCGCCGAGAGCACGGCGCGGGAGTAGACTCGCTCCCTGCTGCAAAAGTTGGGAGCCCGCAACCGCACCATGGTGATGAACAGGGCCGTGGCACTAGGCCTGCTGCAGCCGATGGGCAGCGCGGGCCCCTGATGCTGCACCACCTCACACCGGAACGACGGATGCCGCAACACCTGATATGGCAAAGACGGCCAGCCCCGGGCCGTTCATCCACCGGAATCCACAACTGACGCTCCTGCGCTCTCGGCTGATCAGTCCTCACTCCAGAAATCCGGGGGATACAGCCCAGACTGGCCCGCCAGCCGGCGTGAGCCCATCACCTTCTCGGACATTGCCAGCAGCACCGATCTGGGCAATGGGGCCATCCTGTTGGCCTACAAAACCACGAGCTCCTCGGCGGCAGCTCGCTTCGAGATCAGGCGCTCCAACACCAGCGAGCGACAGGTGTTTCTCTATGCCTCCAGCTCCACCAACGCCACCGCCGCCCCTGGCCGCGACTACGACGCCGTCGCCGGTCTACTCGCTTTGGAGCAAGGTGAGAGCTCCCGGCAGATCACTGTTCCCCTGGCATCCGCGGCCTTGGAGCAGCTGCGCAACGCAACGCTCTCGCTCGAAGTGCGAGAACTGCAGGAATGCGGCCAGGCGGCGCTGCACCTGCTGATCAAGCCGGCAGGTGACCCGGCCGGCGCCAGCGCCCTAGGAGCCTGTCGCACATAGCCCCACCGCCCACTTCTCCACAGACGGCCTCAAATCTGCCCAGATCCTAGTGACAGCAATGGATCCGGGCGAGAGAATGGGGCATGAGTAAGCCCAAAACCTTC
>JBIKWK010000046.1:0-21961 GCA_044356375.1 Prochlorococcaceae cyanobacterium
GCGGCAGCTTGGAGGAGGAGAGCCACAGCAGCTCGCTGCTGGAGCATCCCCATTACACCAGACCCGCCAATTTTCGCCACATGGAGGTACCGGAGCTATTGCGCAGCGGCGATCACGGGGCGATTGCTCGCTGGCGCTTTGACCAACAACTGCTGCGCACCCGCCAGCGCCGCGCCGACCTCTACGCCCGCTGGCTAGAGCAGCAGCCCCAGGATGAGGATATGGCGCTGGATCCACATCCTGGGGAGGATGGTTAGGAGTGGCGAATTTGGAGCTGGATCCCGCCGGTGATTGTGGTTAATGGGGGAGGGAGGATCTGGGGCTGGATCCTCCCCAGGTGAAGGTGACTAATGGGGGAGAGGAGTCTGGAGCTAGATCCTCCCCAGGCCAAGGTTGGCAGGGAGGTAGGAATACATAGCTTTGCCGTGATACTAAGCAATATTTGCAGGTGGGCGTAGGCCAATTATTCTCAGCTTATTGACCTGGCTAATTTGCATTCGACTTGCCAGCAATCACTTTCATTCTTTCCATATGTTCACTTTCCCCATAGAAGAAGCCTACGATAACGTAGCGCTTGCCACGGGTAACGATCTTGGCCTCGTGCAACAATGAACAAGAGAAGATCGCCGCTGTGCCTGCGGGAAAATGATAGGTGCAGCCGTATTCAGGGAAGTGAAGCCCGCCACCATCATAGTCGTCATTAAGATTTAGAGACAGAGCCCATCTGCGAAATGAATTGGTTGGAACATCATTGTCCCTGTGGGCTGAAAATCCGCCCCGGTCCTCTGCATCGTAACAGCCAACCTGCAGATACTGACAGCGAGTTACAGGGAAGCAAAAAGCCCTGATTATTTCGCCACTTATACGGTAAAAGAGAATATCTCCCAACTGTTGAGCCAAAGCCCCGTCTGGGATAGCCGCATCACGGCGACGTTTGTTGGTGGTGTCCACCATGTTGCTCCAGACGCCATCCACCAGTATTTTGGTGAGCCCCGGAAAAGACTCCGAGGCATTGAAGGTGGCAATAACTTCCGAGCACATCTCCTGGCTGAGAGCATTGGGGATCAGCAGCAGTGGCACCTGAGGCCCTTCACAGATGCGAACCGGAGCCCTTGCTCTAAGGCACGCAAATACCGCTTTAATCTCCTCGTCAATATTTTCATGCTCGTAGATTGACTCCACATGATCATTGTTGTCAATCACGAATATTCTCCTATGTGTTGACGATGTCAAACGAGAAGAATCGCGGTTAAACAAGGCATCAACAAAGCCATCCGTGTCGATTGCTATCGTGAGGCTTGACTCTAAACTTGTGGATTTTTTTGTGATGTTAGCCGCCAAATCCTCGATGGCTTCGATATTGCCAATCGAGTCGCGGCCTGCCACGAGCACAAAGTCTACCCCTGCGGGATTATCGCTTGCCATCGCTGCTGCGTATGCCGCGGCGAGACTACTCTGTACCTGATAAATATCAGGCATAAAGCATAGCACTAATGTCTTACCAGAAAATCGAAGTGAATTGACTGTGCCACCACCAAGGCGGCTCATCTGCCAACGCGGCACCCGGTCGCCGACGGCCAAAGCCCTTTGCAGAGGATATGGATTACCGATTGGCAGCGCACCCTTCATCATTAGCACCTGAGGGCTCTGGGGGCGATGGGTCCAGGATCCTCTGATCCGATCTGCGCCATCAGGCACGGCACTCTTCCCATGAGTTGCGCATATCAGCATAGCACATATTGCCAAATAACATAAATATTTGCAGTGAGATTGACATGAGTCGCAAAAGGCAATCTTGAGTTATTGCAACAGTTCGCACTGCCGACATGGCCACAGCCATAGATATTGCCAAAAGTGGCAATATCGCCGTGTCGCCATTCCGCTGTGTTGTTGTCTGTACTTCTGGCTGCAATTCTACGTGGCGAACTTCCAAGACCTATTGACGTGCACTTCTCCGGCTTTTGGCTCTACCCAGCGTCCGGGGCTCTACCCGGTTTCTGTGGCCCTCCCCATTAACGGGAGCTATGCCGAGTTCATACTTGCCATTTTGATTATTTTCATAGTAAAACAGCCAAGAATGGATTTAGATCCACCCTCGGCTGTAAAATTCGGCTAAATATGGCTAAGCCGAACAGGATATCCCTAGGGAACTGATCCCTTGACTGTTAACCATGGCTTGCCTGGCTTTCCCCAGTGTTGAGGGTGCTCAGAGCGCAAAGCAGAGCTCCCCTTGGCTATCCCCATAGCTTTGGCTGGAGTCATCAAAACCGCTGGCCAGGCTGAGCTGCTCGCGAATACGGAGCGGCAGTTGACGGGCAAAGGGAATGCGGGCCATGGGCAGTTCGTTCATGGGCTTAGATTCTTTATACAGCTCAAGATAGGTGGGGTAGTTATCCCAGCCCTCGCGGCTGAATCCAGTTGAAGTCCAGTTGCTATAATAAGTTTCCGTGAGCAAACCATTAGCCCATACAAGCTGGTGCTCATCTAGCTCAATAGAAAAGTAAATAATTGGCACAATATCTGGCCATTTTTCAATCTTTACGATGCTATCATTGTTGACAATAGCGCGGGCTTCCACCAGGCAGTCGTCTAGGATAAAGGCATGGCTTGGCGTGCAGTAGGTATCTCTTGAGGGAAGCTGAGAGCCAAAGGCATCTTTGCTAATTCGAACTGGCATCTTATCTAGGGCGATCAAATCTTCAACTTTTCTAGTAGTGCGACCAAGAAATTTGATCGCCTTTGGCCCATCTGGAGTGAGCACAAGATCTCCAGGCTTCAGATATTGCACCCCTCGCTCGCCTTCCGGCGTGGCGATTTGAGTGCCTGCCATAAAGCACGGGACCAATGGAGGACATATGACGAGGATGTCTGTATTTGTTCCATATTCAATAAAATTCTGCAGGAATGGATTATTAGGCAAATCAAGTATAGCGGCATCCACCGATCCAAAATTAAACCCGCCACCGGAGAACCATGCATCCAGTGATACTTGATCAACTCGATTAAGCAGAGAAACAGGGCGAATTGAATTTTTTTCTGCATTATCTAATATTGATCTTACTGCATCGCGATATTTCTGTGGTACATTATCAATTGTTCGCGTGACACTAGCTTGCTCGGCTTTCGGAACATAATCTCCCGGCCTAATGAATGGAGCAAAGGGGCTATCCGATACTTCCACTGCTGAACTTGTCCAACTAGCCTGAGCATCATTGGCAGGATTTCCGTCGTTATCACCCATAAGCCCACTGAGCTCGCCAGCCCTACCAGGATTCAAATTAAAAGAAATATCTAAATATGTAGCATTATCAATCACCTCTATGACGTCAGTGGTTTGACTTACAAATGTATACGTGTTGCCTTTTCTGATAATCTGCAATGTATCCAGGAACATTGTTGTCCCATTGTCCAAGGATTCACCGCCCTCAATTCCATCGATCAGGAACGAATCGTTTATTTTAGTATCGAAATAAAAATTGTGATCATCAATTTTTATGGCTATAGCAGTAATTATTGATACAGTTTTCTCCGGATCTTGCCAGTCCAAAAACAGTGCAACATCTAAATCTCCAGTAGTTGATTTCGTAAGAGTGTAAACTCCTGAATTCTGGAAACTGTAGTCAAGTCCATCGTGAGTGGATACATGGATATCTCCGCCAACTATTCTATAATCGTCATTGAGGATTCCGCCCAATGCTTTGGTATTAGTCTGAACCTTAGCATTAATTGGATTCCTCAAGCCTAAATAATAATATTCATTATACTCCACAAATGGATCTGCTTGTATTTTAATTTCAATAGTAGCACTTGCGGATCCAGCTGGAATTTTTATCGTGCCGGATGGTAGTATGCCACCAACAAAATCTCTTCCATTTATGCCATCTAATAACGTTCCAGGATCAAAAAACCATACATTCCCGCCGCCGCCTCGTCTATCAAGTTCGATTAGAGTATTTGCATCCCAGGCCTTATATACGTAATAATCAACATATGCATCAAAATTTTGAGCAACTCCTCTAGTCACGGTAAATACTTGCGTAGCACCCTCGTAACTGGTTCTAAGTTTTGGTGTTATTTGAAGAGTTGGAAAATCATCATCATAAATGGTACCTAGTATGGATTTATTATTTTCTCGAATATATCCACTACCTGCCGCGAGAGATAGACTGATAGTTTCGTTATCTTCGATATGTATGTCTGATATAGATTTTATAACGAGTTTTTTTTCAGCTTCGCCTTTGGCGAAATGAACAATATTTGAAGTAGAAGTTGACGAAAAATCTCCTTCAATTAAATAATCAGATCCAAAACTTGCCGTTCCTCCTATGTCAAATCTAACATCTAACTCATTTTGAATTCTTCCAAGACGAGTAATTGTATATGTTAATGCTTCAGATTGATCCTCGTAAATAAATTTTTTATCAAGGGAGAGGCTGATAATGGAATCCTGGTTAACTGTTGGTGAAAATTCATAAACGCCAGGCTCACTAACATTAGATTCTCTCACTAGATTTAACACTAAATTAGAGCCAGATTCTGGAAGTTCATAGCGATTATTTACTCCTAGACTATATCCCGCCCTGGCAATAGAGCCACCTGATGACTCCCCAACAAGCCAATTGATGTCTTCATACCTGAACTCAATCCCCAGGGCGTTATCTCCAGTATTCTTAAGCACCAGTTGAAACGAATTCGTCTGAGATACATTTTTGTAGAAATATCCAACATCATCCCAAGTTACGATTATTTGATTATTTGTTTTATCGATATCCCAGTATACTCTATTGCTGCCGGTGGACTTCCCGCCGACAGGTTTTGCGATACTGCCACCGCGAGTGTCAACGTCCGCAAAGAAAGGAGCAATTCTTGGTATACTTGAGCTGGTTAAATTTAGTGTGTCAGCAGAGGATGGCCGATCAAAAGTTATATTACCATTGTTATTAATGTAAAAACCATAATATATTGCATTCTCAAAATTAATGTAGCCTGGGAAAATCTCGGATAGGCCAATCCATTGCGAAGATGCATCGTCGTTCCTATATAATACATTTTCGCCGAATCCAGCTTCCCCGCCAAGCTCATTGATCAGGGGAGAGTCATCATCAATAATTGACGCCACCACAGGGCCTAAGGTACCAACCGCATATTCACTAGATGCCAGCAGTTCAATTCCAACTGTTTCGTCGTATTCATTTATTATATCGGTAACCGGTCTAATTTCAAGTATCGCATTGGTCTCGCCAGCGTTGAATGTAATTGTACCAATGGGAAAATTAGTTAGATCACAATTTGCAGTGTAGTCACTGGCTGGATCGGCGCTGCCTGAAATCAGGAAATTTATAGTAAGTGGTGCATCTGTGGGCCCGTTCCTCGTGAATGTATAGCTGAGTGCTTGGCCTCCATCTTCCGCCACATTAGACGGTTGAACACTAAGGGATATGGTGATAGGCTCATCAGTTATGATCGTGCCGGTGGCAGTGGGGTTTAGAGGGGTTAACTCACTGCTGTCGTAAAGAGTTACGGAGAATGTTTCATCTGTCTCGATTTGTGTATCGCCATTGATGTCAACACTGATTAGCTTGCTTGTTTCTCCGGGCAAAAAAGTAACTGTGCCTGAGGGCAGGGTGCCACCTGCAAAGTCGCTGGCATCCGCCGGGGTGATGCCGCTTCCAGCTGCAGCCCAGGAGGTGGTGCTGGTGCCGCTGAGCACACCAGTGCGTTGAATGGCAAAGGTAAATGATTTGCTTCCACTATTGCCTTCAACTTGATTGGCATTTATGGCAATAATGCCCAGATTAGTGTCATCGTTAACGATCACGCCTTCTGCGCTGGCAGTGGTGATGGTGGCGCCGGTGGGATCAGATAGAATGACGGCAAAAGTCTCGTCTTTTTCGGCGATGGTGTCGCCATTCACCTCGATGGTGATCGTTTTGCTTGTATCATGTGCATCAAAAGTAACGGTGCCCGTGGGGAAGCTGCCACCAAAATCATCGGCATCCGCAGGATGAACGCCAATGCCTGCAACGCTCCATTGGGCGGTACTGCTGCCGCTGAGTAGACCGGCACGACTAACAGTAAATGTATAGAATGTCTTACCGCTATTACCCTCTTGCTGGCTGATGATGGGTGGTGCAATCGCCAGATTAGTATCGTCGTTAACGATCACACCTATGCCTGTATCCTCGGTGATTGTACCACCAATAGCATCACTTAAGATTACTGCAAATTTCTCGTCTTCTTCTGCAATGGTATCTCCATTCACTCTTACCGTGATTTCCTTGCTGGTTTGTCCTGCTGCAAAATAAATAGTACCGAAGTAGGGAAGACCGCTAATATCATCCTGATCGGCTGGGAAGATGTTGGCGCCTAGCTTGTCGCCAATGCCTCCTTCTACTCTCCAGTTCACACTGCTACTGCCACTGAGTAGGCCGGTGCGAGTAACAGTAAATGTATAAAGTGTAACGCCACTATCGCCTTCTGGCTGGCTGATGCAAGGTGGTGTAATCGCTAAATTAGTGTCATCATTAACGATCACGCCTTCTGCGCTGGCAGTGGTGATGGTGGCACCGGTTGGATCAGATAGAATAACGGCAAAAGTCTCGTCGCTTTCGGCGATTGTGTCGTCACTCACCTCAATGGTGATAATTTTACTGGTTTCACCTGCCAGAAAAGTAACGGTGCCCGTGGGGAAGCTGCCGCCAAAATCATCGGCATCCGCAGGATGAACGCCAATACCTGCAACGCTCCATTGGGCGGTACTACTGCCGCTGAGTAGGCCGCTGCGAGTAACGGTGAATGTATAAAAAGTTTTGCCGCTATTGCCCTCTTGCTGGCTGATTACTGGTGGAGAAATGGCCAAGCTAGTGTCATCATTGATGATTCTGCCAACAACCGCTGCCGGGGTAGCTATTATGTAGAATGTAGTGGGAGATAAAGAAATCTCTACTGTTTCATCCTCTTCTACAATGGTGTCTGCCGTTGGATCTATGGAGAGTGTCGCGCTGGATGCGTTAGCGGCAATAGTTATAGACTTGATGTTGCCAGCCGGCAGGCTTGCATAGTCATCCGAGCTGGCCGTGCCGCGAACTATATAATTTATCGTTAGGGGAGTGGCAGTTGGCCCTGTTCGAGTAAAGATATAGTCAAGGTTATTGCTACCATCTTCCGTCACCAATGCTTGACTTAGGCTCAGTGAAATACTGGGAAGATCGTCGCTAAGGATCGTACCTATCGCAGCAGGGGTGCCGATCGTAGCGCCAATTGATGAATAGAGGAGAACGCTAAATCTTTCATCATATTCCACTACTTCATCTCCACTTACGTACACATAGATAATCCTTTGGCTATCTCCAGCGCCAAAGGTTACCGTTCCCGAAGGCAGCACGCCATTGAGGAAATCGGTTGCCACTGCAGGGTTAGTGCCCACACCAGCCACCCGCCATTGAACGCTGCTGGCACCGCTGAGGTCGCCGGTGCGGTTCACCGTGAAGGTAAAGGGCTTACTGCCAATATTGCCTTCGAGCTGGGCTGCGTTGCTAGCAGCTATCGAAAGGATGGTAGACATGATTAAAAAAGTATCCGGGCTGAATCATCTATTGCTTTTCCAATAAGCGCCCCCCCCCCCCGCTGGCTTTGCAATATCTCTTCACGCTCTCATGGTGAGACTGGCTAAGTACTCGTTTGATGCTTGGTATTTGCCTGAATAGAGTCGCCAGCGGCGCTGGGTGCTGTGCGGCATCACACACGGAAGCAAGCATGGCCAACGCAGGTCTAGGCTTGCTTCCGTTCACTCCTCAACAGTTCGCATTATTTCAAAAAATTACGAATTTATTCATTTTTGGCATAATGCGTTGAAGCTCGATGAATTTGCTTCTAGCTTAGTGTCTATTAAGCTTTACGCATTTTTCGCCCCTCCGACTATCTTTCTTCGTCAATCTTCTTGCCAGCGATTGCCCCGCCTACCGTCTATCCGCCTATCAACTCTCCGCCCATCGCCGCCCCACCTACCACCTCCCCCTTAATCTCATCCGCCAGGATTGGCGCCAGCACCGGCACCTGGCTGAAGCCGCCGCTGAAGCCGCTGAATTGCCACAAGCCAGGGGCGTTGGGCACCGGCCCCACCAGGGGCAGGCCCTGGTCGCAGAAGCTCACGGCCACCTGTTGATAGGCCAGAACTTGACTCTCCAGGGTTGGATCAAAGGCCCGCCATGCCGCCCGCAGCCGCCCTTCCATCAGCGCCGCTTCCGGCGGAGATCCCAGCTCTAGCTCTGGCCGCACCAGACTGATCTGGCCTGCCAGGACCATCTCTCCCCAGGGGGCCAGCCCCACGTCCACCACCCAGGCTTCGCTATCTAAATCAGCGGCGCGGCGCTCCAACGCCAACCGCTGGAATTGGCTAGGTAACAGCAGTTGGTTATCGCCATAGCCAGGGGGAATGGCCGCCAATTGCAACACCCCGGCCCAGCTAATCCGCAGGCGCGGGCTCAACTCGGGCCACAGCGCCCGACAGCCCGCCCCGGCCGCCAGCACCAGGGCATTGCCGTCCAGGGTTTCGCCGTTAGCTAGCCGCAGCCGCCAGCCCTGGGTCTGGTCAGGGCCAGTGGTGCTCGGGGTGATGGCGACGGCGGCCCAGGGCCACAACTCCACCCCCTCAGCGGCCAGCAACGCCGGCAGCCGCGCCATCAGCAGGCGCGTATCCACTCGCCCCGCGATTACCGCCCCCTGGCTATCTCCCCCATGCAGCCTCAGGTCGCAGCTGCGCCAACCCAGGGGCCCATAGCGCTGTTCCAGCTGCTGCCAGCGCTGGGCTGCGGTGGCCACACCGCCGTAGCTCCAGGCGGTGGCCGATTGGCCAGTGCCGCCATCGATCAGGGCCACCGCCAGGCCCCGTTGGCGCAACTCCAGGGCCAGCAGCGACCCGGCCAGCCCGCCGCCCACCACCAGCACCTTCACCCTGGCCACCTCAACTCGCCACCACCATCACCGCAGCCCTGGGCTGGCTTCACACCAGCAGGTTGAAGGAGGTGACCACCTGCTGGAACAGCCCCTTCACCTTGGGCCAGCGGATCTCGTTGGTGCTGGCGGCGAAGGTGTATAGCCGGCCCCGGTCCACCACCACCGTTGCCAACTCGTGGCGGTCGCGGTCGGCCAGATGCACGCTGTATTCCAGGTCGTAGAAGCTGCGGCCGCCCGCTTCCCGCTGCTCGGCATGCACAAGTTCCGCCTGGCGGCCGCTGCCCTCGGGGGCGATGGCGCTGCGGCGCAACTGCTCACCCACGGCAATGGCGCTGCCCAGGGCCGTCAACTTGCTGTCATCTTTCACATCCGACACCACCAGCGACAGGGTTTCGTCGCTGTTGATCAGGTCGTGGAACACCACCTGCGGCCCGCCGCTCACCTGCACCCGGGTCCAGCCGGTGGGATAGAGAAAGGCATAGCGCCCATCCGGACTTTGATAGGCGTTCAGGCCCGCCGCCGCCGCGCTGCAGCCGGTTAGCACCGCCGCCATTACTAGCGCCAGAAGCGACAGGCCAGGGCGCGGCAGCAGTCGGCGCAGGCGGTCCATGGGGGCTCGGGAATGGGGATCGAACCATTGTGCTGGCCTGGCCCCCCGCTCCAGCCACCTGGAATTGCTCGCCTCCTAGATTTGATCAAGCTGCTGCCGAGCCCTGAGCGGCTACACCCGACCCCTGGCCCGGCTGATTGAGCAGTTCGAGCGGCTGCCGGGCATTGGCCCCCGCACAGCCCAGCGGCTGGCACTGCATCTGCTGCACCAGCCCGCCGAACAGACCCGCAGCTTCGCCGACGCGCTGCTGGCGGCCCGCAGCCAGGTGGGCCAATGCCAGCGCTGTTTTCACCTCTCCGCCGATCCCCTCTGCGAGATCTGCCTCAATGATTCCCGCAGCAACGGCCTGCTCTGCGTGGTGGCCGACTCCCGCGACCTGCTGGCCCTGGAGCGCACCCGCGAGTTTCAGGGCAGTTACCACGTGCTCGGCGGCTTGATCTCGCCCATGGATGGCATCGGCCCGGAACTATTGCAGATCAAACCCCTGGTGCAGCGGGTGGCCGCCGATGACTTCCAGGAGGTGATCCTGGCCCTCACCCCCAGCGTGGAGGGCGACACCACCAGCCTCTACCTGGCCCGCCTGCTGAAGCCATTCACGACCGTGAGTCGGATCGCCTACGGCCTGCCGGTGGGCGGCGAACTCGACTACGCCGACGAGGTAACCCTCGCCCGCGCCTTGGAGGGCCGCCGCCCGATGGATTAATGCGATGTGATTAATGCGATGGCTCTCAGCTCCATGAACCGCCCCAGCAAATACCGCAGCATCGCCCCGGCCGAGCGGTTGCCGGCCTGGTTGCGCTCCCCCATTGGCAATGCATCCCAGCTGGCGGCGGTGCAGGCGGTGGTGAAGCAACAGCGGCTGCACACCATCTGCGAAGAGGGGCGCTGCCCCAATCGCGGCGAGTGCTATGCCGCCGGCACCGCCACCTTTCTGCTGGGCGGACCGATCTGCACCCGCAGCTGCGCCTTCTGTCAGGTGGACAAGGGCCAGGCCCCCGCTCCTCTCGATGCCGCCGAGGCCGAGCGGGTGGCCGATGCGGTGCAGCATCTGGCCCTGCGCTACGTGGTGCTCACCGCCGTCGCCCGAGACGATCTGCCCGACCACGGCGCCCAGCTGTTCACCGCCACCATGGCAGCCATCTGGCGCCGCAATCCGCTGGTGCAGATCGAGGTGCTCACCCCCGATTTCTGGGGCGGCCACGCAGGCGAAGCCGAGGCCGTAGCCGCCCAGCGCCAGCGGTTGCAGGCCGTATTGGCGGCCGGGCCGGCCTGCTTCAACCACAACCTGGAAACCGTGGAGCGGTTGCAGGGTGAGGTACGCCGCGGCGCCACCTACCGCCGCTCCCTGGCCCTGCTGGCCGCGGCCCGCGAGCTGGCGCCAACCATTCCAACCAAATCGGGCCTGATGCTGGGGCTGGGCGAAGCCTTTGAGGAGGTGGTGGCCGCCATGGCAGACCTGCGGGCCGCCCACTGCCAAAGGCTCACCCTGGGCCAATACCTGCGCCCCTCCCTGAACCACATCCCCGTGGCGCGCTACTGGACGCCCGAGGAGTTTGAGCAGTTGGCCGCCATCGCCCGGGAGCTGGGTTTTGCCCAGGTGCGCAGCGGTCCCCTGGTGCGCAGCAGCTACCACGCCGGTGATCCCGCCGGGGCCTGAGCCGGGAGGCCAAATCGGGAAGCAAACCGGTGCCGGGGCCTAGCTCCCCGGCACCGCTCGGCGCCGATCGAGCAGAGCCCAGCAGCGCTCCAAGCCCTCGGCGCAGTCCCCCTGCATCAGCAGGCCGGAGCCGCCCCACACCAGCCGCAGGGCCAAATCCAGCGGCCCCGCCCCCACCTCCCGCAGGGGCGTGAAACCCAGGCGCTGGAAATAGCGCACCAGCCGCCGGTGCTGCTCCTCCCCATCGCGGATCGCCAGCAGGCGGCCCCTGCGGCAGGGGCTGCACTCCAGCGCCCAGGCGAAGGTGGCCGCCCAAATCAGCAGGCCCACCCCGTGGCTGCGCTCCCCCTGCACCCGCATCGTGTCGAGCTGCAGGCCATCGGGGCTGGGCAGGGTCCAAGCCTTGAGCTCCCCCAACAGCAGCGGCGCCTGGCCTGGCTGGGGTCTGGCCACAACCACCCTCAGCCCCTGCAAACCAAAACCCTGGCTCACCCGCAGGCGCAACAGCAGACCCCGCTGCGCCGCCCGCCGCTCCACCGCCTCAAGGTTCACCGCCTCCAGGTTTAGCGACTGCAGGTTTATCGACTCAAGGCTGACGCTCATGGCGAGGCCTCCAGGTGCGCCGCCGTCATGGCGAATCCCCCAGGGCAAAGGGTTCGGCATTGAGCACCGCCTCAAGGGGCAAGGGGCCATAGATATGGGGGAACAATTCACCCGCATCGCCCCCCCCCTGGGGGGCTGGCTCGTAGCGCAGCGGTGCAGTGAGCCGCTGGGGATCGATCGTGAGCAGCGTCACGGGGCCCGCATCGCCATAGAAGCGCCGGTAGGTGGCGGCCAATTGATCGGCCCGGCTGGCATGGATAAACCCCACCTGCTCCAGGGACAGGCCGCGGGTGGAGCGGCGGTAACTGCCCTGCCGCTGGGCCGCCTGCCACTCCTCGGCCAGGGCCAGGTGGTAAATCCAGCTCGGCGAGCGCCAGGGCTGACGCAGTCCCCATGGGGGCGCCAGCACCTCCGCCAGGGCGGGCGATGTCATCCAGCCCCGCAGCCAGCGCTTTAGGGAGCTCAAATCCGATTCGGCGTCAAAGCCGGAGGGATCCGCCAGGCGGAATTGGCGCACGAAGGGCAGCAGGGCCGCATCGGCCAGGGAGGGCCGCTCGCCCAGCAGCCAGGGGCCACTGACCGATCCCAGAGCGGTCCAATCACACCCAGCCTCTCCCTCCTCCAACCGGCGGTTCCATTGCCTCAGGATGGCCAGTGCCGCTGCCCGGTGCTCTCCGGGCTCCGCTGCCGGATAGCGGCCGGCATATTTGAACCGGTCCAGGTGGTATTTGAAGGGGCCGTCGTTTTGTTCGATTAAAGCCGCCATCTGGCGGCGCTGTTCCGCCGCCTCTGATCTGGGCCCCAGCCGTTGCCAATCGGCGGGATCGTGGCGATCCAGGGCCCAGGTCATGATCGCCAGGCTCTGGTCCAGCACGGTGAAGCCCTGGTCACCACTGGCCGGAATCAGTAGCACCGGCACGGTGCCCTTGGCGGAGGCCCGCAGCAGCTCTGGCGGTTTTGCCCGCAGCGCCACCTCCCGCAACTCCAGATCCAGCCCCGGCCGCAAACCGGCCGCCAGCAGAGCCAGCCGGGCCCGGATCGCATAGGGACAGCGCCGGAAGCTGTAGAGGATGGGTACGGCGCCAGGCCGCTGGGCTGCCATCGCTGGGGCCCTCACCGGGTCCGTCGCCGGATCCATCATTGGGACCATATCTAGAGCCATCGCTCAGGGCCCAGCCGCGCTGGCCGGCCGAGCGGTGGCGCCGATATGGGCCGTGCCCCTGGCCGCGGCCAGCTCCATCTGCCGCTGGCGATCGGCGAAGCGAGCCCGATCGGCCTCGCTGAAGCGATCGATGCAGTGAACACAGCTCACGCCCTTCACATAGCTTTCCAGCTGGCGCTGCGCTGGCGACAGGGGTAGACCGCAGGCATGGCAGAGGCTATGCACACCTGGCTCCAGGTTGTGGTTAACGGCCACCCGCTTATCAAAAACATAACATTCGCCCTGCCAACTACTTTGTGCTTCTGGAATCTGCTCCAGGTAATTAAGAACACCCCCCTGTAAATGGTGAACATCCGTAAAACCCTGCTGTAATAAATAAGAGCTGGCCTTCTCGCAGCGGATGCCGCCGGTGCAAAACATGGCGATGGCGCGGGGCTGAACCCGCTGCACCAGGGGCCGCAGCACCTGCTCCACCCAGGCCGGGAATTCGCGAAAGCTGCTGGTCTTGGGATCGATTGCCCCCGCGAAGCTGCCGATCGCCACCTCGTAGTCGTTGCGGGTGTCCACCACCAGGGTGTGGGGGTCGCGGATCAGCTCATCCCACTGGGCCGGCGCCACGTAGGTGCCCACCCGCTCGGCGGGTTTTACATCGGGACAGCCCATGGTGACGATTTCGCTCTTCACTCGCACCTTGAGCCGATGGAAGGCCTGGATGGGGGCCTGGCTGAACTTGGCCTGCAGCCCCTCCAGGCCCTCGATGCCGCGCAGCCGGCTCAACACCTGGGCCACGCCAGCTGGAGAGCCGCTGATCGTGCCATTGACCCCCTCGCTCGCCAGCAGGATCGTGCCCCTCACGCCGGCCTTCGCCGCCAGCTCCTGTAATTCACTGCGCAGTTCCGCCAGCTGATTCAGCGCCGTGAAGCCGTAGAAGGCCGCCACCTGCAGGTGCTCTGGCTGGGCGGAATCTGGTGGCTCGGGCCCCAGCTGCCCTAGCCCGCCAGCCTGAGATTGCATCGCTGGGCTAAACCCAGCCCCGCTGTCAGCGACAGCCCTGGCGCTCGGACCGTTCATGCCGTCACTCAAGCCTCGGTTTCGGTCCAGGGGCTCACCCCGGCGGCGGCCAGCAGCTCCCGATCGGCGCTCACATCGGGATTGCCGGTGGTGAGCAGGGTGTCGCCGTAGAAGATCGAATCGGCGCCGGCCAGCAGGCAGAGCAGTTGGGCCTCGCGGGAGAGGCCCTCGCGGCCGGCGCTGAGGCGCACGCGGCTGTGGGGCATGAGGATGCGGGCGGTGGCCACCATGCGCACCAGATCCAGGGGATCCACCGGCGGCTGGGCCTCCAGGGGAGTTCCCTCCACGGCCACCAGGGCGTTGATCGGCACACTCTCGGGATGGGGCTCCAGGGAGGCCAGCACCTGCAGCAGCGAGGCCCGATCCCCGATGCTCTCGCCCATGCCGATGATGCCACCGCAGCAGAGATCGATACCGGCCCCGCGCACCCGGGCCAGGGTTTCCAGGCGCTCCTGGTAGCTGCGGGTGCCGATGATTTGCCCGTAGTGCTCCGGGCTGGTGTCGAGGTTGTGGTTGTAGGCGGTAAGACCCGCTTCCGCCAGGCGACTGGCCTGGCTGTCGCTGAGCATCCCCGCCGTTACACAGGCCTCCAGCCCCAGCTGCCGCACGCCCCGCACCATCTCCAGCATCGCCTCGAAGGGGGCCCCGTCGCGGATGTCGCGCCAGGCCCAGCCCATGCAGAAGCGATGGGCACCCGCAGCCCGGGCGGCCCGGGCCCGCTCCAGCACCGGCTGCACCTCCAGCTCCGGCCTGCCGGTCACGTCGCTGCTGTGGTGCATCGACTGGGGGCAGTAGGCGCAGTCCTCCTCGCAGCCGCCCGTCTTCACCGACAGCAGCGAGGCCAGCTGCACCCGATAGCCCGGGTTGGCCTGGCGGTGCACGGCCTGGGCCTGCCAGAGCAGATCCACCAGGGGCAACTCCAGCAGCGCCTGGATCTCGGCCCTGCTCCAGTCATGGCGAATCGGCGGCGGCTGGCCAGCGGCGCTGGGGTCAGGCGCTGGAGTGGCTGCGGCTGCGGGGGGCGTGGCGGCAGGGGGCTTGGCGGGGGTGAGGGTCAAGGCCGGAGCGAGTAGGGATGAACGGGAGAAAGAGGGAAGGGGAAAGAGGGAAGAAGAGAGGGGAAGAGGAGCGGTGGGAGGAGTGTGAGAGAGAGGCGCTCGCGCTGAGCGAGATAGAGCTGGGAGAGAGGAGCGGTAGGGCTGTTAGCGCTAGCTGCTTACGGCTAGCTGGTGGCTGTTAACTCGATGAGCCGCTAGCTACGTGAGCCGTCAACCCAATTAGCCGTTACCCAATGAGCTGTCACCCAATGAGCCGGCATCTCAATGAGCTGCTAGCCCATTGAATTGCTAACTCGTCGAATCGACGCCGCCGAAGCGGCGTTTGCGGCCTTGAAAGTCGAGCAGGGCGTTGAGCAACGCCTGCTCGCCGAAGTCGGGCCAGAACACATCGGTGATATGCAGCTCGGCGTAGGCCAGTTGCCAGAGTAAGAAGTTGCTGAGTCGTTGTTCGCCGCTGGTGCGAATCAGCAGGTCGGGGTCCCGTTCACCCACCGTGTGCAGTTCCTCGGCAAAGCAGGCCTCGTCGATGGTCTGGGGATCCAGCTCGCCCCGGGCGGCCCGGGCGGCCAGATGGCGGGCGGCCCGCACCAGCTCGGCCCGGCCGCCGTAGTTGGTGCACACGTTGAAGTGGATGCCAGCGTTGGCCTCGGTGCGGGCCGTGGCGGTGGCGATCAGGTCCTGGAGGCGGTGGGGCAGGGGGGCCAGATCGCCCAGGAAGCGGATGCGCACCTGCTCGCGATCCAGGGCTTCTATTTCCCGCGCCAGCACCCGTTCGAACAGGGTCATCAAAAACCCCACCTCCTCGCCGGAACGGTTCCAGTTCTCGGTGGAAAAGGCGTAGGCGGTGAGCGCCGAGATGCCCCAGTCGCTGCAGAGGCGCAGGGTGAGTTTCAGCGCCTCCACCCCTTCGCGATGCCCCATCACCCGCGGCAGGCCCCGCTGGCGGGCCCAGCGGCCATTGCCATCCATGATCACGGCCAGATGGCCAGGTAGCCGCGCCGCATCCAGCTCCGCCGGCAGGGGGTGCCGCTGGCTTGCTGCAGTGTTCACCAGGGCGCGACTCATCCGCGGGAATCCGCCGTGTCCTTGGCCACGCTACGCCCGCTGGCCAGGGCCTTGCTGAGCAGGTCGTGCAGGCGGCTGCTGGTGATCGGCCGTTCCAGTCTTCCCTGGCTGGCCAGCGAGAGGGTGCCGGTCTCCTCAGACACCACGATCGCCAGGCACTGGGCAAAGCGCTCGGTGAGGCCAAGGGCTGCCAGATGCCTGGTGCCATAGCGGTTCACCCCCTGCCTGGAGAGGGGAAGAATCACGCCGGCGGCGGCGATCCGGTTGTTCTGCACCAGCACCGCCCCATCATGGAGGGGGGTGTCTGCCGCGAACAGGTTGAGCAGTAGATCCACCGATAACTGGGCGTCGATCGTTATGCCGGAGTTCAAGAAATCCTCCGGGCGCAGATCGCTGCCTACATCCACCACGATCAGGGCGCCGCGGCGGGCCTGGGAGAGGCGACCGGCCGCTTCACTGAGCACGGCCACCGAACCCGACAACAGCCGATCGCGGTTGCGACTGCCAAACAGCACCCCCAGCCGACCGGTGCCCAGCAGCTCCATCAATCGGCGCAGTTCCCCCTGCCAGAGGATGGCCAGGGCCAGGCTGCAGGCCATCACCAGGGCATCCACCAACTTGGCGGTGAGCGGCAGGTCGGCATAGCGCTGAACGGCCCAGGCGAAGGCCACGAGCAGCAGGTAGCCCCTAAGTAGCCAGAGGGTGCGGGGCTCCTTGATCCGGCCCAGCAGCAGCACCCCCAGCCCCAGGGCAAACAGCAGGTCGAACAACAGGCGAAAATCGACGCTGACGGATGCGGACTGCAGCAGGGGATCGAGCCGCAGTGCGATCACAGAGCTCCTGGAACGATGGGCTCAGGTTACCGGCTGCAACCGGGCCGGCAGCAGGTCGTAGCGCAGCAGGTCTTCTGGCAGTTCGCGGCGCTGCACCAGCTCGGCCTCACCGTCGGCCACCAACACGCAGGCCGGCCTGGGGATGCGGTTGTAGTTGGAGCTCATCGAGGCGTTGTAGGCGCCGGTGGCCAGCACCACCAGCACGTCGCCGCTGCTGCTGGGGGGCAGGGCCAGGTCCTTGAGCAGCACGTCGCCGGATTCACAGTGCTTGCCCGCCAGGGTCACGATGTCGCTGGCTTCCGCCCGGGGGCGATCCGCCAGCAGGGCGGTGTATTGCGCCTGATAGGTGATCGGTCGGGGGTTGTCACTCATGCCTCCATCCACCGACAGATAGGTGCGCAGGCCAGGAATTTGCTTGCGGCTGCCCAGCTCATAGAGGGTGATGCCGGCGGTGGCCACCAGGGAGCGGCCCGGTTCGCAGAGCAGTCTCGGCAGTTCCAGCTGCCTCTGCTGGCAGGCGGCGGCCACCGCCTCGGCCACGGTGCGCACCCAGGTTTGGATGGTCGGTGGATCGTCGCTGGCCACGTAGCGGATGCCCAGGCCACCACCCAGGTTCAGATCGCTCACCGGATGGCCCAGGCCGCGGGCCAGGGCGAGGGCGTCGGCCATCACAGCGGCCAGATCGCGGTGCGGCTGCAGTTCAAATATCTGGGAGCCGATGTGGGCGTGCAGGCCGGTTAGCCGCGCCCAGCCACAGCCCGCCAGGTGCTGGAGCACCGGCTCCAGTTGATCGGGATCGAAGCCGAACTTGCTGTCGAGATGGCCGGTGCGGATGTACTCGTGGGTGTGGCACTCGATGCCCGGCGTGAAGCGCAGCATCAGCCGCACCGGCTGGCTCAGGCTGGGGGCCAGTTCGGCCAGCAGTTGCAGGTCGTGCCAGTTGTCGATCACCAGGGTGACCCCCTCGGCCGCGGCCAGGGCCAGCTCCTGGCGAGACTTGTTGTTGCCATGCAGCACGATCCGATCCGCCGGCACTCCCCCCCTCAGGGCGGTGAGCAGTTCGCCGGTGGACACCGCATCCAACCCCAGCCCCTCTGAGGCCACCAGGGCCGAGATCGCCAGGGAGCTGTTGGCCTTGGAGGCGTAGAGGGCCAGGGATGGTCCCGGATAGAACTGCTCCAGGGCGGTGCGGTAGGCCCGGCAGGTGGAGCGCAGGGTGGCCTCGTCGAGCACGTAGAGGGGCGTGCCATGGCTGCGGGCCAGATCGCTGAGGCGGCAGCCGCCCACCTCCAGGCGCCCCTCGGCATCGAGGCGGGTGGTGAGCGGCGCCAGGTTGCGGTTGGGGCTATCCAGCTGCTGATCGGCTTCCCAGGGCTGGCCGGCTCCTGGGGATTCCCGGCCAGTGCCACTCTCGGAGGCAGAGGAGATCACCATTTGTGCCGCCGCGTGCTTTGGTCAGAGGTGGCATGGTACCGAGATGGCCTGGCGATAGGCGAGCAGGTGATCGGCGAGCTGGCGATCGGGGAATTGGCGATGGCGCAGAGCGGGCTGGGTGAGTTGGGGCTGGGGGAGTGTGGCGATGGGGGAGTTTGGCGATGGCTCGGAGCGGGCTGGGTGAGCAGGGGATCTGGGGAATTGGGCGATGGGGGTGCCGGTTGGGATGGCTATGGGGAAGAGCGTGCGGTACTGGCCTGGCCTGGCCTGTGTTGTGCTGTGTTGTGCTGTGCTGAGCTCGCTGGCTGGCTGGCTTGGCCTTGCCTTGCCTTGCTTTGCTTCGGCTGAGCTTGGCCTGGCTGAGCTGGGTTGGTCTTAGCTGAACTGAACTGAGCTGAGCTGAGCTGGGTTGGGTTGGGTTGGGTTGGAATCAATTCCCAGCTAACTGGCCTTGGCCACCGATCCGCCCCCCTTGCCTGCCGGCACGCCTTTGCCTCCCGGGACCCACTTGTCTACCGCGCTTGAGTTGCCCATCGAGCAACAGGTGTGTGACGCGCAGGCTCAACAGCTGCCCGCCGCGCCCCAGCCGCTTCCGAGCCCGGATTTGCCCCAGCACCCGGATTTGCCCCAGCAGCTGGATTTGCCCCAGCACCTCGAGTCGCTGGCTCCCGAGCACCTGGAGGCCTGCCTCCAGCTCGATGGCCTGGCACTCAATGGGCTGTGGAGCCGGCGGCAATGGAGCGTGGAACTGGCCGATCCCCAGCGGCCCGGGCTGGGGATCTGGCAGCGGCGGCAACTGTTGGCGATGGCCTGCTCCTGGCTGATTCTCGACGAGCTGCACATCACCCTCGTAACCGTTGATCCCAGCCAGCGGCGGCGAGGCCTGGGGCGGCGCGTATTGGAGGCCCTTATGCAGGAGGGACGCCGCCTGGGGGCCCTCCGGGCCACCCTGGAGGTGGCTAGCGGCAACCAGGCAGCCCAGTCTCTGTACGCGAGTTTGGGTTTTGAGGTGGCGGGATGTCGTCGCGGTTACTACAGCAACGGCGAGGACGCCCTGATCGAATGGGTAAAGCTCCGGGCGTGAAAGGCTAGGGAGTGGGGTGTGGATAACCCCCCTTTCTTGTTGCTCAAAACCGTCAAATCAATCGGCGACAGTACGGAGAAATCTGGCTTAAAATCCTGCCGCTCCAAGGCTTCTGGCTATCCCTGGCTCACCTGCGCAGCCCCCTCGAAACCCTGATAGGTTGGGGTCACGTGCAACAGGCCACGGCCCATGTTCGAGCGGTTTACCGAGAAGGCCATCAAAGTGATCATGCTGGCCCAGGAGGAGGCCCGAAGGCTGGGTCACAACTTCGTTGGCACCGAGCAAATCCTCTTGGGTTTGATTGGTGAGGGCACCGGTGTGGCGGCCAAGGTGCTCAAGTCGATGTCCGTGAACCTCAAGGACGCCCGCGTCGAGGTGGAGAAGATCATCGGCCGCGGTTCGGGCTTCGTGGCCGTGGAAATCCCCTTTACCCCAAGGGCCAAGCGGGTGCTGGAGCTCTCCTTGGAGGAGGCCCGCCAGCTCGGTCACAATTACATCGGCACCGAGCACCTGCTGCTGGGACTGATCCGTGAAGGGGAGGGGGTGGCTGCCCGGGTGCTGGAAAACCTCGGTGTCGACTTGGCCAAGGTGCGCACCCAGGTGATCCGAATGCTGGGGGAAACCGCCGAGGTGGGTGCGGGCGGCGGCGGCGGCGGCAAGGGTTCCAACAAGACCCCCACCCTCGACGAATTCGGCACCAACCTCACCCATCTCGCCGCCGACGGCAAGCTCGATCCGGTGGTGGGTCGCCAAAATGAGATCGAGAGAGTGATTCAGATTCTTGGTCGTCGCACCAAGAACAACCCCGTCTTGATCGGTGAGCCGGGTGTCGGTAAGACCGCCATTGCCGAGGGCTTGGCCCAGCGCATCAATTCCGGCGATGTGCCCGACATCCTGGAGGACAAGCGAGTACTCACTTTGGATATCGGCCTGTTGGTGGCCGGTACCAAGTACCGCGGTGAGTTCGAGGAGCGCCTCAAGAAGATCATGGAGGAGATCCGCACCGCCGGCAACGTGATCCTCGTGATCGACGAGGTGCACACCTTGATCGGTGCGGGTGCCGCAGAGGGGGCAATCGACGCTGCAAACATTCTCAAACCGGCCCTGGCCCGGGGCGAGTTGCAGTGCATCGGTGCCACCACCCTGGATGAATACCGCAAGCACATCGAGCGGGACGCCGCCCTGGAACGGCGCTTCCAGCCGGTGATGGTGGGTGAACCTTCAGTGACTGACACCATCGAGATCCTGCGGGGCCTCAAGGAGCGCTATGAGGAGCATCACCGGCTGAAGATCTCCGACGAGGCCCTGGTGGCTGCCGCCACCCTGGGCGATCGCTACATTTCAGACCGCTTCCTGCCGGATAAGGCCATCGACCTGGTCGATGAGGCCGGCAGCCGGGTGAGATTGATGAATTCCAAGCTGCCAGCCGCCGCCAAGGAGGTGGACAAGCAGCTGCGCCAGGTGCAGAAGCAGAAGGAGGATGCAGTCCGCCAGCAGGACTTCACCAAGGCTGGAGAACTGCGGGATCGGGAGGTGGAACTGCGCGAACAGATCCGCTCCATCCTGCAGTCCCGCAAGGGCGAAGCTTCCACTGAAGCCTCTGCTGAATCGGCCACCGATTCCCCCCAGCTCAAGCTGGATGGAACCTTGACCATCGGCGCCGAGCTCGCCGATTTGGATCGCTCGCCGGTGGTTACCGAAGAGGACATCGCCAACATCGTGGCCTCCTGGACTGGCGTTCCCGTCCAGAAGCTCACCGAGTCTGAATCGGTGAAACTATTGAACATGGAGGAAACGCTGCACCAGCGCTTGATTGGCCAAGATGAGGCGGTCAAGGCGGTGTCCAGGGCTATCCGCCGTGCTCGGGTGGGCCTCAAGAATCCCAACCGCCCGATCGCCAGTTTCATCTTCTCCGGTCCCACTGGCGTTGGCAAAACCGAGCTGACCAAGGCCCTGGCCAGCTATTTCTTTGGCAGTGAAGAGGCGATGATTCGCCTCGATATGTCTGAGTTCATGGAGCGCCATACCGTCAGCAAACTGATCGGTTCTCCTCCGGGCTATGTGGGCTTTAACGAGGGCGGTCAGCTCACCGAGGCTGTGCGCCGTAGGCCCTACACAGTGGTGCTGTTTGACGAGATCGAGAAAGCCCACCCCGATGTATTCAATCTGCTGCTGCAGCTGCTGGAAGATGGCCGTTTGACCGATTCCAAGGGTCGCACGGTGGATTTCAAAAATACTTTGATCATCATGACCTCGAACATCGGTTCGAAGGTGATTGAGAAGGGTGGCGGTGGCCTCGGCTTTGAGTTTGGCGGTGGCGATGTTGAGGAAACTCAATACAATCGCATTCGCTCGCTTGTCAATGAAGAGCTCAAGCAGTACTTCCGTCCTGAGTTCCTGAATCGTCTCGATGAAATCATCGTCTTCCG
>JBIKWK010000114.1:0-6498 GCA_044356375.1 Prochlorococcaceae cyanobacterium
CCGGGTTCGGCCAGGGCGATCAGCAGTCGATCCAGTTCCGCCGCGTCGCTCAATTCATCGAGGCTGATGCCAAAGCCACAGCTGTCGGCCCGCAGGTTGAAGCCCGCCGCCGCCGCTCGCGCCAAGATCGCCGCCGCCTGCGGCGTCTCGACGCTGACGGTGTCAAAGCCAGCTCCAGGCAGGGGAGGCAGACCCAACTCCAACAGCCCCTGGGCCAGGGCCGCCCGCAGCCGCAGGATGCGGCGGGCGATGGCCGCCAGGCCCTCGGGACCGTGGTGCACCGCATAGAAGCCGGCCATCACCGCCAGCAGCACCTGGGCGGTGCAGATATTGCTGGTGGCTTTGTCCCTGCGGATGTGCTGTTCGCGGGTCTGGAGCGCCAGGCGCAGGGCCGGCCGCCCTTCCGCATCCAGCGATTGGCCCACCAGGCGCCCGGGAATCTGTCGCTTGTGGGCCTCGGTGGTGGCGAAGAAGGCGGCATGGGGGCCGCCAAATCCGATCGGAATGCCGAAGCGTTGGCTGCTGCCCACGGCTATTTCAACGCCGAGCTCGGACACGGGCGCCATCAGCACCTGGGCCAGGGGATCGACGACGGCCGTCACCATGGCGCCGGCAGCGCGGGCGGCGGCGATCAGGGCCGTTGGGTTCCACAGCCGGCCACTGGTCCCTGGCAGCTGCAGCAGCAGGCCAAAAACTCCGGCAAATGGGTCGGCATCGCCGGGTGCAGCGGTTTCAATAGCGGCCAGCAAGGCCGCTGGATCCACGATCTCCAAGTCGATGCCCAAGGGCTCGGCCCTGGTCCGCAAAACGGCCAGGGTTTGGGGGAACAGGTCTGCATCCACCAGGAAGCGCCGGGCCCGGGGCTGGCGGCAGGCGCCAAAACTGAGGCCCATCGCCTCGGCTGCCGCCGTGCCCTCATCGAGCAGGGAGGCATTGGCAATCGGCAGGCCCGTCAGCTCGGCGATCAGGGTTTGGAAGTTGAGCAGCGCCTCCAGTCGCCCCTGGGCAATCTCCGCTTGGTAGGGGGTGTAGGCGGTGTACCAGGCGGGGTTTTCAAATACGTGGCGCAGCAGTGGCGCCGGCGTCACCGTGGCGGCGTAGCCGAGGCCAATCAGGCTGCGGCGCGGTTGGTTGGCGGCGGCGATCAGGGCCAGTTCCGCCAGGGCCCGGGCCTCGTCGCAGCCCTGGGGCAGTCCCTGGGCTGCCAGCTCCGCCGGCAGCAAGATGTCTGGCGGCACCACCTCAGCCACAAAGCTTTCCAGATCGCGGCAGCCCAGCTCGGCCAGCATCTGGGCCTGTTCTGCGGCCGAGGGGCCGATGTGTCGAGATACGAATGGGCTCAGGGGGCTCGGCCCCGGGCCAGCTGCAGCTGCCGCGGCAATGGTGGTAGCTCCAGACCCGGTGGCGGTCACTGCCCAATCGGCGAGGATCGGCGGATCCTAGGAACATTTACTGGCCGGAATTCGCGATCCGCCCCGATCATCACACCAGCTCCCCAGACTTACTCCCCAAACCTCCTCCCCAGACCAACAGCGAGGGGCTCGCGTCGACAGATCGCCCAGTTCGCCGCTACGGAGACGCTGGAAAATATCAGCCAAGGCCAAGGGAGCCATGGCGTCGCAGGGGTTTTCAGGAAGCAAAATCGTAAAAATCTTGTTTTCCCAGGGCTTACTTGAATCCGACAGTCTCTTCATCCGTAATCCTCAAAGGCTGCTTGATATAGAGAAATCCAAAAGCCAGCCTTACGGGCTTAGCTGGGGCGCCAACATTGGCGCTGAACTGAGACGCATAATTCTCCTCCAGCTCTTGCCAAGATATGAGCTGCGCAAGCAGCACCCAGCGGATAGGGCGGTAATTTTTTTCGAGGCTTCCAATACTTGCTAGCGGCCAATACCTATTAGCCGCTCAGCACCTATTGGCTCCCAATACTTCTTGACCCCAAGTATTATTTTACAAGCTAAACTCTGGATCGATCGCGGCCATGGCTTCTGCCGTTTTGCGGCAAAGTTCTGCATGGCTAGGGCCGTGGCTGGCGATCAGGCAGCCGGCCTGACGGATATCACCGGTGTTATAGGTGAGGGGGCGGCCATCGGCATGGGTAAACTGTCCTCCAGCAGCGCACAGCACTGCCTCAGGCGCCGCCATATCCCAGTCTTTCGGTGCACTGCGGCCCGACAAGGAAATATATAAATCTGTCTCGCCGCGCAGGATTGTGGCCACCTTGCCGCCCACGCTGCCGATGGCGCGGGTGTCACCCAGGGCCAGGGCATTCAGCAGCTGCTCCAGACGAGCATCGCGATGGTTGCGGCTGGCCACCAGCACCAGCTCAGAGCAGGCACGGCGGTGGCTGAGCCGCGCCGGCGCGATATCGCCGGCGCGGTTTTCGCACCAGGCGCTGCCCGTACCGTCCCCCGCGATCAGGCCCAACCAGAGCTCCTCCATCTCCGGCAACATCACCACCCCCAGCACTGGTTTATCCAGATGGGTCAGCGCCAGATGCACGGCGTACTCGCCTGTGCCCTGCAGAAAATCTTTGGTGCCATCAAGGGGGTCCAAAATCCACAGCCACTCGGCATCGAGGGGATGGCCTGGCGTGAGCTGCTGCTTGGCCGTCTCCTCGCTGAGCAGGATCCAGCCGGCGCTGGGGAAGGAGGCCTCCAGGCCCTCCAACAGCCATTGATTGACGGCCAGATCGGCGGCACTGACGGGCCCCTCTCCACCGTCGTCGACGCTTAGGGCAGTCGGGAAGCCGTAGGGCGGCTGCTGGCCCCGGCCGTAGGCCCGCAGGATGTCGGCGGCTCCCCAGCTCAGCCGGCGCAACTCCACCAGCAGCTGATCGATCGAAACGCCAGCGGGCAGGGGAACGGCGGGCAAAGCGGCAGCTGGCGGGAGGTTGCCAGGGAGACGATCCTTGGAAGTGGGCATCATGGAATCCGAAAACAACCGGCGCCAGAGCACCACTGATGGGGATTTTGACCGACGGCGGCGAACCGGCCGCCGGCGTGCTCTACCTGGTGGGCACTCCGATCGGCAACCTGGGGGACCTGACGCCCAGGGCCCAGCGGGTGCTGGCCGGCGTGCAGCGGATCGCCTGTGAGGACACCCGCCGCAGTGGCCTGCTCCTGCACCAGCTGGGCCTCAGCCGCGCGGCGGGCGGTCCGCGGCTGTTGAGCTTCCACCAACACAACCAACTCAGTCGCATTCCAGACCTGCTGGCCGCCCTGGAGGCCGGCGAGGCCATCGCCGTGATCAGCGACGCCGGCCTGCCGGGGATTTCCGACCCCGGCGAGGCCCTGGTGGCCGCCGCTCGGGAAGCCGGGCTGCCGGTGGTCTGCATTCCGGGGCCCTCCGCTGTGACCACGGCCCTGGTGAGCAGCGGGCTGCCGAGCGGCAGGTTCTGCTTTGAGGGTTTTTTGCCCGCCAAGCCCAGCCAACGCCGCCAGAGGCTGCGGGAACTGCTGGAGGAACGGCGCACGACAGTGCTCTTCGAAGCTCCCCATCGACTGCTGGAGCTGCTGGAAGACCTGCTGGAGCTGCTGGGGGATCGGCCCCTGCGGGTGGCCAGGGAACTGACCAAGCGCCACGAGGAACAGGTGGGGCCCACGGTGAGCGCCGCCCTGGACCACTTCCGCCAGATTCCACCCCTGGGGGAATGCACCCTGGTGCTGGGGGGAGCGCCGGAGCCGCCAGCGCCCGAGTGGCGGGAGGAGAGCCTGCGGCAGCAGCTGGAGCAGCTGATCGCGGCGGGCCACAGCCGCAAGGATGCCGCCCGTGCCCTGGCTGAGCGCAGTGGCCACAACCGGCGTGCGCTCTATGCCCTGCTGCACGGCGACGGCGATTCAGACCCCGCATAAATCCTCTGGCAGCTGCCCTGGGCCGGCGCGATCGGCCAAACTCCCCATCAGCCGAGGCGACGGGAGCCCTGTTCATGCTGCTGCGCCTGCGTCTTTTGCTCACCAGTTTTTTCGGCGGAGCACTGCTGCTGTTGATCCTTTGCTTGGGAGCCCAAAATCTGGACCAACGCCCTCGGCTCAACCTCGGCACTGGCCGCACGGCACCGCTGCCAGTGGGCTTCCTGGTGGGGGTGGCCCTGGTGATCGGCGTGGTGGGCGGTGGCGTCGCCGCGGCGCTGCTGGTGCCCAGCGACGACGATCAGGCGCCCGGCAGGGAGTAGAGGCTGTTCTCGATCACCACGCGACTGATGCCCTGGGCCAGCAGATGGCTGGCGGTGCGCTCAAAGATGCGGGTGTCGGGAATTTTGATCACCCGCTGGCTGCGACCGCAATGGCGCTTGGCCTGGCGGGGATTGACGAACACCTGCAGCGCCTGGCGCTCCTCCTCATCGGGAGGCAACAGCCCCAACTCCGGAAACTCCTTGAGGGGGCGCACCTCCAGCTCCACGGTCTTGTCCACCAGCATGTAGACGCTGGCGGGCAGCGGCGCATCCCTCAAGGGCTGACAACTGACCGGCTGCAGGCGCTGCTCTAGGGGGGCCACCGCCAGAAACAACTCGTCCTCATCCACATCTGCTTCATCCAGTTCACCTTCATCAAGCTCGTCTTCATCTATCTCGTCTTCATCTATCTCGTCTGCAGCTTCATCTATCTCAGCGACGTCCCCGTCCACCTGGTCGTCGCCGTCTTCACTTGCGTCATTCTCGTCTTCTCCATTGCCATCGCCATCAGCAAAGGCAGCGCCGCTGGAAAGCTCCATGGCGGGTTCGATGGCGGCGAAATCGTCGGCATCGTCAATAGCCAGCTCGCCAATGGCCAACTCGTCACTGGCCAGCTCGACTACCTGCTCCTGCCACTGCCGTCCGACGGCCGGGGGGAGCTCCATCTCGACCTGGCTGGCCTGGATGTCGGCGGCGACCATGGGCGATTGGGCGGCTAGCGGAGCTGGATCCGCTTGGGCTGGCCCCGCCGTCTCAGCTGGCACCTCCGTGTCGCCTGGCACCGCCTTCTCAGCTGGAACAGCCTTGGCCTCAACCGACGCGAGGGGGGGCTTGAGACCACGGGCCCGATCCTGTTTGAGCCGTTCGTACTCCTCGGCAGGCAGGGCCGCCTTCACGGTCCTGCTGATCGTGTTGGCGCTGCAGCCGTAGGCCAAAGCAAGCTCGGCACTGCCCTCGCCAAAGCGGTAGCGAGCCACCAGCTCGCTCTTCTGGCTGTCGCTTAGCCGGGAGGCAGCCATGGGATGGGACGTGTTCAGCATCCCATTGTACGGCGCTTGGCCGGTAGCGCTGGCACAATGCCTCCAGTTCGCCGCGTGGCGACGGGCTCCCTTAGCTCAGCTGGATAGAGCAGCTGCCTTCTAAGCAGCCGGTCGTGTGTTCGAATCACACAGGGGGCGTTGGTAGAAACCGCAGTCACACTGGGACCTGAGCCCGTGGGGGCAAGGGAAGCTGAGCGCCGTTTCTCGAAGCCTTCCCCCTAGCTGCGTGGCAACAGGTTCATTGCGGCAGCTCCAGTGAGGTTCTGGATCATTCAGTCTGGCAGCTCCCACTTCTGGGCCAGTGGGAGCTGCCAGGGTCCTGCGGATGCGGTGCGGATGCCTGTGGTGGCCGTGCCGCCTCGACCTGCTGCGCCTCGAGTGCCTCCTCTGGGTGATTCATGGGCTCAAGCTGGCTGCCATGGTGAACGGCAAAGTGGCTTAAAATTGGCAGTGGAGACAAAGCCGCCGGCGGCGGAGTTATAACCAATTTCTCTCTCATCCCCCGCCGAAGGCGGGATCAATTCCATGAATATCAAGGAACTGATCGACATTGTGTCGAGCGATACCGGCGTTCCTGCGGCTCAAGTACGCAAGGTGAGCATTGCAATGCTCAATAAATTCGCTGGCTTGATCGACAGTCAGACCGACTTCACATCCCCTAACATCATCATTAAGACGTTTACCAGCCCTGCCAAGCCAGCCAGCGAAGACAAGCCTGCCAGACCTGAGACCAAGTTCGGTCGCATCAAAGTTCGCGTCAACAAATCAGCCGCCTGATCAGCACTGCTGCTGACCAACTCCGAGAAGAGAGGGAGCGATCATGCCCTCTATTTTTCAGTTCTTACCTTGCTCATCTTACTCCAACTGATATAACAAAATGGCATTTCTATCTCCACTACGCTGGTTGCGCCGAAAACTATTCCGGGGTGCATCTTCTTCCGCCGCGATAAAGCCGTCAGAGACTAGCCAACAACCATTGGCGCAAATTTCCAGCTCTGAGCCAGCGCCCAAGCCCAGCCAGCCAGCCCCAGCGCTGAGCGCCAAGCAACTGATTAATGAACTCACCAGCGACACCAACCTGCCGCGCAAGCAAGTGGCCATGGTTGTCAACTCCTGCCTAGAGCAGTTTGCCAAACTTCTCAACGAGCAGAGTGACTTTAACTCACCAGTGCTCAAATTCACCGCTTTTACTACCCCCGCCAAACCCGCAAGCGAAGGCAAGCCTGCCCAACTTGAGCTCAAGTTTCTCCGCATAACTGTTAAACCCAGCAGGCCAACCGAAGC
>JBIKWK010000047.1:0-21932 GCA_044356375.1 Prochlorococcaceae cyanobacterium
CCTAGCAATGCTGGCCGGTTTATCAGATTCCTTATCTACCCACGATTTTGTCTTCATGAGCGGCGCACACACTGGCACGCCGATTCGCAATATCGCGATCATTGCCCACGTCGACCACGGCAAGACCACGCTCGTAGATGCGCTGCTTGCCCAGTCGGGGATTTTTCGCGACAACGAGGCGGTGCCCACCTGCGTGATGGACTCCAACGATTTGGAGCGGGAGCGCGGTATCACCATTCTTTCCAAGAACACCGCCGTCGACTACGAAGGGATTCGCATCAACATTGTTGATACCCCAGGCCACGCCGATTTTGGTGGCGAAGTGGAGCGGGTGCTGGGCATGGTGGATGGCTGTTTATTGATCGTCGACGCAAACGAGGGGCCCATGCCCCAAACTCGCTTCGTATTAAAGAAAGCGCTTGAGAAAGGTCTGCGTCCAATCGTATTTGTTAATAAGATTGACCGGGCAAGGGTTGATCCCGAGATAGCAGTAGACAAGGTGCTTGATCTGTTCCTGGAATTGGGGGCGGATGATGACCAATGTGATTTTACCTACCTGTTTGGTAGCGGCATGGGAGGCTATGCCAAGCCGGACATGAAGACCGAGAGCGACAATATGCGCCCGCTCTTCGACGCAATCCTGCGTCATGTACCACCTCCAGTGGGTGATCCAACCAAGCCCTTGCAATTACAGGTAACCACTCTCGACTACAGCGATTTCCTGGGCCGCATCATGATCGGCCGCATTCATAATGGCAGCATTAGATCAGGCCAGCCCGCCGCCTTGATTCGTGATGATGGTCGCATCAAGCGCGGTCGCATCAGCAAGCTGCTGGGCTTCAAAGGCCTGCAACGCGTTGAAATTGAAGAGGCCTTCGCCGGCGATCTAGTGGCCGTATCTGGTTTCGATGAGGTCAATATTGGCGAGACCATTGCCTGTCCTGACAACCCGGAGGCCTTGCCGCTGATCAAGGTGGATGAACCCACCCTGCAGATGACCTTCGTGGTCAACGATTCTCCCTTTGCCGGCAAGGAAGGCAAGTTCGTTACCAGTCGTCAGATTCGTGATCGCTTGCAAAAGGAGCTGCTCACCAATGTGGCTCTGAGAGTGGAGGACACCGATTCTCCCGATCGCTGGGCAGTTAGTGGACGCGGTGAACTGCACCTCGGCATCCTGATTGAAACGATGCGTCGCGAGGGCTATGAGTTTCAGGTCTCCCAGCCCCAGGTGATCTACCGCACCATCAACGGCACCCCCAGCGAACCCTTCGAAACGCTGGTGCTGGATGTGCCAGAAGAGGCCGTGGGATCCTGCATTGAGAAGCTGGGGATCCGCAAGGCGGAGATGCAAAATATGGAAAATACTAATGATAATCGCACCCAGCTTGAATTCATCGTTCCCTCCCGCGGCTTGATCGGCTTTCGCGGTGAATTCATCCGAGCCACCCGCGGCGAGGGCATCATGAGCCACTCTTTCCTCGATTACAGGGCGATGCAGGGTGACTTTGATACCCGGCGCAATGGGGTGCTTATCTCGTTTGAAGAAGGTGTGGCCACCTTCTATGCACTAAAAAATGCTGAAGATCGTGGCCAGTACTTCATTAGCCCAGGCGTCAAGGTCTACAAGGGTATGATCGTGGGCGAGAATAACCGTCCCCAGGATTTAGAAATAAACGTTTGCAAGACCAAGCAGCTCACCAACATGCGTTCTGCCGGTGCCGAAGAACTTGATACCCTTCAGGCCCCCTTGCAAATGACCCTTGAGCGAGCCCTTGAGTATATCGGCCCTGACGAAATGCTCGAAGTGACTCCCGAATCCATCCGGCTGCGTAAATTGCCGGCCAAAAAGGCGGCCAAGCGCTGATCCCAGGTTCCCCTAGCGGGCTGTCTCCCCACCCAAGGGGGGCAGCCGGCCTGCCCTGGGCAGTCCCGAGAAGCATCACCAGGCCAGTGAGGTAATCGCAGGCCAATGGATCTCTGAGCTTAATTTTACAACAAGGATCCCGCAAAAAGCTTTCTTAGGCCGATAGTATGTTCCGATTATATTTTTTAGTACTTATAAATACATCAAATTAATATCATTTTCCGATTAAGCTTTTTAATTTTTTATAAAAACAAAAAACTGTTGCGGTTAAATTATATTTTAATTTTCAATAATGTTTGGGTAATGAAGAATGTATAAGGAGATTTTGTAAAACCCGGTCATGACCAGAAGCTATGGCGTCGCAAGGGATTGCGAGAGGCAGAAGTGCAAAAACCGTGATTTTCCAGAGCTTCCCTAAGTGACGACCGCCTTTGGAAGCTTGGCCTTTGGGAGATGCCTTCCATAGGTTTATGTTTGCGATCTCACTATTTTTGCTTGCTTTTGGTTGGTTGTTTACCTGTTTCTGGCTGATTATTTAGCAAGCCTTGGTGCTCGTTTCCCATGGGATATGTGCGTCTAATGGGGGCTAATTGTGCTTTGCGATAAGCTAGTAGCGCCTAGGGCGATAAACTGGCGGTGGTTAAAATGGGCGCTGGGTGGGGGTAGGTCGTGCAAGATGAAGAGCTGCGCCTTTTGGCTGATCCGAGGTTGGCGGAGGGCATCCAGCTGTTCAACGCTGGCGAATGGCATGGCTGCCACGATCTTTTTGAGGAGCTCTGGCATGAAACCTGTGGCCCGATGCGGCCGGTGTTGCAGGGAATTTTGCAGGTGGCGGTGGCCCAGCTGCACCTGGAGCGGGGCAACAGCCGGGGGGCCATGATCCTGTTTGGCGAGGGACTGGGGCGGCTGCAGCGCTGTGACGATCACGCCCTTGGCATCACCCTTGAGCCCCTGCGGCGTTGCATCCGCAGTCGGCTCCTAGCGTTGCAGAGTGACCAGCCGCTGCACGACCTGCCGCTACCGCAGCTGGGCCCATGCCAGGGGAGCGGTGCTCACAATCTGTAAATTGCAGACAAAACCCCATGGTGGATGCGAGCGCTTGGGCCTGATTCCATTGCTCTGGTATCAACGCAGCTGTTTTGGCAGGCATCTGAGCTGGCCAGGTGCCGCCGCTCGGGTGGCATTGCTCGGTCTGGGGCTGTTGGTTGGGCTGAACAGCTCAGCCCAGGCCCAGCTGGCGCCCAGCTCCACCCCTGGCCAAGTCACCATCGAATCGGATTTGCAGCGTGCCGACAACAAGACCGGCGTGATCACCGCCAGCGGCAACGTGCGCATCGTCTATCCAGAACAGCGTGTGGTGGCCACCGCCAGGCAGGCCCAGTACTTCAGCCAAGAGGGGCGCGTAGTGCTCAGTGGGGACGTGGATGTGGTCCAGACCGAAGGCCATTCCCTGCGAGCTGAACGAGTCATCTATGACCTGAACAGTCAGCGGTTGGTGGCCGAGCCCTCCGCCAATCAGCAGGTGTTCAGCAAGCTGCGCCTACCGCCGCGCAAAACTCCACCAGTAGCCAGTCCCCAAACCCCCAGTCCAGCTCGATGAGTCTGTTGCTGGATCAGGTGTCCCTCAGCCTCGGGGGGCGGCCGCTCGTCAATCAGGTGACCTTGGAGCTGCATCCAGGAGAGGTGGTGGGTCTGTTGGGGCCGAACGGAGCCGGCAAGACCACCACCTTCAATCTGGTCACCGGTCTGCTGCGTCCCGATCGGGGGCAGGTGCTGCTGGATGGCGAAGCCGTCCAAGCACTACCGATGCCGATGCGGGCGCGGCGCGGTATTGGCTATCTGCCCCAGGAGGCCAGTGTTTTCCGTCAACTCAGTGTGCGCGACAACCTGCGCTTGGCCCTGGAGGTAAGCCAGGCCCCCCGCTCCCTGCGCCAGGAGCGACTGGAGGCCTTGATCGTGGAATTTCACCTGGGCCCTTTCCAGTTTCGACGCGGCTTCCAGCTCTCCGGTGGCGAACGCCGCCGCTGTGAAGTGGCGAGAGCCCTGGCGGTGGGCGAGGGGGGGCCCCGCTATCTACTGCTCGATGAACCCTTTGCTGGTGTGGATCCGATGGCGGTGGCCGACTTACAGGCCCTGATCGGCAGCTTGCGTAGTCGTGGCATGGGGGTGCTGATTACCGATCACAACGTGCGCGAGACCTTGGCCATCACCGATCGGGCCTACATCCTCACCGAGGGCCGCATATTGGCTGCCGGCAGCTCCGCCCAGGTGGGTGCGGATCCCCTGGTGCGCCGCCACTATCTCGGGGAGGGTTTTCAGCTGTGAGCGTTGGGGTATCGCCTGTTCAATCCATCCTGTCGCCCCTGCTGAAGCAATTGCTCTTGCCCTGGCGGCGGCTGCCCCTGCTCGATCGCTGGTTGCTGGGCGAGCTGATCGCGCCGCTGCTGTTTGGCATCGCCGCCTTCACCGCGGTGTCCCTGTCGGTGGGGGTTGTTTTCGAGCTGGTGCGACGGGTGGCTGAATCGGGGCTGCCGGTGTGGGTGGCCGTGCAGGTGCTGGGCTACCGGCTGCCCGGTTTCCTGGTGCTCTCTTTTCCGATGGCCACGCTGATGGCCACCCTGCTGGCCTACAGCCGCCTATCCAGCGGCAGTGAATTGACGGCCCTGAGAAGCATCGGGGTGAGTACCCGTCGCATGGTGGCCCCGGCCTTGGCCCTGGCTCTGGTGATGAGCGTACTTACATTTATGTTTAATGATCAAATTGTTCCCAGGGCGAATCGCCAAGCCACGATCAGTTTTGAGCGGGGCCTGGGGCGCGCCGTCTCCGCCGCCAATGGCGAGCATGTGCTGTATTCAACCTATGGGCAGATACAGCAAGCCGATGGCAGCAGTGAAAAGGGGCTTACCCAGCTTTTTTATGCCCATAAGTTCTACAACGGTGAGATGCAAGATGTAACGGTGCTGGATTTCTCTCGCCCAGGTCAGCGCCAGATGTTGCAGGCAAATCGAGCTCGCTGGAACGAGAGCGAAGGCATGTGGGAGTTTCTCGATGGTCGGATCACCAGTGTGGAGACGGGTAGCAGCGCTCTCACCACCAGTGCCCGCTTCGATCGCTACCTCTATCCGATGAGCCGCAACCCGATTCGTGTCGCCGAGCTGCCCACCGACGCCAGCGTGATGACCGTGGCCGAAGCCCGTCGAGCGGAGCGGCTACTGCGGGAGGCGGGCAATCAATTGGAGTCCAGGCGGCTGAGGGTGCGGATCCAGGAAAAATTCGCCTTTCCGGCCATTTGTCTAGTCTTCGGGTTGATTGGCAGCAGCCTGGGGGTGAGACCCCATGTGCGCACCAGCCGTAGCCAGGGCTTTGGGATCAGCGTCTTGCTGATCTTTGGCTATTACTTGATGTCATTTATCTTTAGTTCCCTTGGCATCAAGGGAGCCTTGCTGCCGATAGGGGCCGCCTGGCTGCCAGTGCTGGTGGGCATTGTTGGCGGTCTGTGGCTGCTACGCCAAGCCAGCCGCTGAAATTTGGATCACAGGGCAGACTGGACGAACCATCACTCGTTTGCTGCCAATGCTGGGGCTGCCGCTCTCTGAAGACCCGGTGATCGCCCTGGGGTTGCTGGCCTTCGCCCTGCTGTTGCTGGTGCTGCCCCTCTCCTTCTGGGCGGTCAGTGGCGGCCGATCCAGTGGCCTGGTGCGCCTGCTGGTGGCTGCGGCCAACTTGGCCCTCACCGCCCAGTTGGTACTGCGCTGGTGGGATGCGGGCCACTTTCCGATCAGCAATCTTTATGAATCGCTCTGCTTCCTGGCTTGGGGCTGCACCCTCACCCAGTTGCTGGTGGAGCGCAGCTGGAACTCGCCCCTGGTGCCTGCGGCCGCTACGCCTATGGCCCTGGGCTGTGTGGCCTTCGCCAGCTTCGCCCTGCCAGATCGGCTTCAGGAGGCCTCTCCCCTGGTGCCCGCCCTGCGCTCCAGCTGGTTGGTGATGCACGTGAGCGTGATCATGATCAGCTATGCCGCCCTGTTGGTGGGTTCGCTGCTGTCGGTGGCGGTGCTGTTCACAGACAGGGGCAACCAATTGCAGTTGCGCAGCAATTCGATCGGCAGTGGCTCCTATCGCCAGGCACGCCTGGCCATGGACGGACCCCAGCTGGAGGCAGGCTCGTTCAAACTGAGCAGCGAAACCATCGGCATCGCCGAAACGCTCGATTCGCTCAGCTATCGCACGATCACCGTTGGCTTTTTGTTGCTATCGGTGGGCCTGGTGAGCGGTGCCGTGTGGGCCAACGAGGCCTGGGGCAGCTGGTGGAGCTGGGATCCCAAGGAAACCTGGGCTCTGATCTGCTGGCTGGTCTATGCCGCCTACCTGCATACTCGCTTGATTCGCGGCTGGCAGGGGCGCAAACCGGCCATCGTGGCCAGCGCAGGCCTGTTGGTTATTGCCGTCTGCTACATCGGCGTCAATCTGCTCGGCCTTGGCCTCCACAGTTACGGCTGGTTTTTCTCCGACTGAGCATATTTATTCCCATAGATTACCCATCGCTTACCCATTGCTTGCGATCACATTTGCCATGCGCTTAAAGGCATCAAGAGGAGGGCGACTCGGGAATGTCCCCCCTTACAAAAAAACCTGGACCGCCGGCGCGGAGCTGGCGATCCAGGGGTAAGGGGTTCTTTAGGGGGTGATGCAGATGGCTGCTGGGCCCCCACGGCTGTTGGCCGCTGAGGGCTGGGCTGGGGGCTGGGGCCGCCAGTGGGTCTCGCGACCTTGGCGGCCCATAGCTCAATCAGGCGGGGCGCTTGCTGTTGCGAATGCCGGTGATGGCGGCGGCGTAGTCGGGCTGGTTGAACACTCCGGAGCCGCTGACGATGGCGTTGGCACCGGCTTCGATCACTTTCCAGGCGTTTTCGGCCTTGATGCCACCGTCCACTTCGATCCAGGGATCGAGGCCCTTTTCGTCGCACATGCGGCGCAGATCGCGAATCTTTTGCACCTGGCTCTCAATGAAGCTCTGGCCACCGAAGCCGGGGTTGACGCTCATGATCAGCACCAGGTCGCACAGCTCCAGGCAGTACTCCAAGCTGTCCAGGGGGGTGCCGGGGTTTAGTACGGCACCAGCCAACTTGCCGAGATCCTTGATCTGGCCGAGGTTGCGGTGCAGGTGGGGACAGGCTTCCACCTGCACCGAGATGATGTCTGCCCCGGCCTTGGCGAATTCAGGCACGTATTTCTCGGGCTCCACGATCATCAGGTGAACGTCGAGGGTCTTGGTGGTGACCGGGCGCAGGGCCTGGACGATCAGGGGGCCAATCGTGATGTTGGGCACAAAGCGCCCATCCATCACATCGACATGGATCCAGTCGGCGCCAGCTTCGTCCACGGCGCGCACATCCTCACCGAGGCGTGAGAAGTCTGCGGAGAGAATCGATGGCGAGACCACCAGCTGCTTGCTGCCCATGGACTCCAGGAAGGCGAGGGATGGCCGGGATCCTACGGATATGCCTGGGATGGCACTGATACAGTTGCGCGTGCTTCGATGGTGAAAGGTGCTGCGGCGCTTGACCCCTGCCCGCTACCAGCCTCTTATTGCCACTCCAGCGAAGCGCCATCTTCTCCCTGCCGGATCACTGTGGATCGCACCCTCATCCAAGAAATTCTCGAGGTCGTCGAACAGGCCGCCATCGCATCCGCCGAACTTACCGGCTTGGGCCTGAAAAATGAGGCTGATGCCGCTGCGGTGGAGGCCATGCGCACCCGCATGGGCCAGATCCAGATGCAGGGCCGCATCGTGATCGGGGAGGGTGAAAGGGATGAGGCCCCGATGCTCTACATCGGCGAGGAGGTGGGCAGTGGCACCGGCCCCGGCGTCGACTTCGCCGTGGATCCCTGCGAAGGCACCAACCTCTGCGCCAACGCCCAGCGGGGTTCGATGGCCGTCCTGGCCGCCTCCGACCGGGGCGGGCTGTTCAACGCCCCCGACTTCTACATGAAGAAGCTGGCCGCTCCCCCGGCCGCCAAGGGCAAGGTGGACATCCGCAAATCGGCCACTGAAAACATCGAGATCCTCAGCGAAGCCCTGGGGATGGCTGCCTCTGAGCTGGTGATCGTGGTCATGGACCGCGCCCGCCACAAGGACCTGATCGCCGAGATCCGCGCCACCGGCGCCCGGGTGCAGCCCATCTCCGACGGCGACGTGCAGGCCGCCATCGCCTGTGGCTTTGCCGGCACCGGCACCCATGCCCTGATGGGTATTGGCGCCGCTCCCGAGGGGGTGATCTCCGCCGCCGCCCTGCGGGCCCTGGGCGGTCACTTCCAGGGCCAGCTGGTCTATGACCCGGCCGTGGCCCAGACCAGCGAGTGGGAAGGCCTCACCCGCGAGGGCAACCTGGCTCGCCTGGCCGAGATGGGTATTGCCGATCCCGACAAGGTGTACGAGGCCGAGGAGCTGGCCTCGGGCGAAAACGTCGTGTTCGCGGGCAGCGGCATCACCGATGGCCTGCTGTTCCACGGCGTCAAGTTCGAAAAGGACTGCGTCCGCACCAGCTCCCTGGTGATCAGCACCCTTGACAACACCGCCCGGTTCACCAATACGGTGCATATCAAGCCCGGCGCCCAGAGCATCGCCCTGAGCTGAGCTCCACCGTTCGGAACCAGGTTCACGTCAATTCTGCCTCCATGCACATAGCTGTAGTCGGCCTGAGCCATCGCACGGCTCCGGTGGAGATTCGGGAGCGCCTCAGCATCCCGGAGCAAACCATGGAGGCTTCACTACAGAGGCTGCGCTCCGACGAGCAGGTGCTGGAGGCCTCCATCCTCAGCACCTGTAACCGGCTGGAGATCTATACCCTGCTGCGCCACCCTGACCAGGGCCTGTCCGCAGTTGGGCAATTTCTCAGTCAGCACTCGGGGCTGGCGGTGGCTGACCTGAACCCCCACCTGTTCACCTACCACCACCAAGATGCCGTTGCCCACCTGATGCGGGTGGCGGCGGGCCTGGATTCACTGGTACTTGGCGAGGGACAAATTCTCTCCCAGGTGAAAAAAATGGTGCGCCTGGGTCAGGAGCACCGCTCGGTGGGTCCGATCCTCAATCGCCTGCTCAACCAGGCGGTGAGCACAGGCAAGCGGGTGCGCACCGAGACAAACCTCGGCACCGGGGCTGTTTCGATCAGTTCAGCGGCTGTCGAGTTGGCCCAGCTCAAGGTGGGCCAGGCCCGCGGTGTCGACGATCTGGTGACCCTGGACCAGGAGCAGGTGGCCGTTGTCGGCGCCGGTCGCATGGCCCGTCTGCTGCTCCAGCACCTGCAGGCCAAGGGCTGCCGCGGCGTAGTACTGCTGAATCGAACCGTTAGCCGGGCGGAAGCCCTGGCGGCCGATTTTCCAGCTCTACCGGTGCAATGTCGTCCGTTGGACGATTTTGACCACTGTCTGAGCACCTGTTCCCTGGTGTTCACCAGCACGGCCGCCGATGACCCGATCATCACCGCCGAGCGGCTCAGCTCCCTGAACCGGCGCAGTTCCTTGATGCTGGTGGACATCGGCGTACCGCGCAACATCAGCGCCGACGTGGTCCACCTGAGCGGTGTACAGGCCTACAACGTCGATGACCTCCAGGAGGTGGTGGCCCGCAACCAGGAGGCCCGTCGCGAGATGGCCCAGGAGGCGGAGGTGCTGTTGGAGGAGGAATCGCGCCTGTTCCTGGAATGGTGGGATGGCCTGGAGGCGGTGCCGGTGGTAAATCGCCTGCGGCGGCAACTGGAGGACATCCGCGAGCAGGAATTGCAAAAAGCTCTCAGCCGCATGGGTCCAGACCTGTCGGCCCGGGAGCGCAAGGTGGTGGAGGCGCTCAGCAAGGGGATCATCAACAAGATCCTGCATACCCCGGTTACCAACCTGCGGGCGCCCCAGCCCCGCCCCCAGCGCCATGTGGCCATCCGAGTGCTGGAACAGTTGTTTGAACTCTCCGAGGGCCAGCCAGATGAATGATCGAGCCCAACAGAGGGCGGGTTCCTAGGCGCGAGCCGCTTCGTTCAGCAGCCTTGAATCAGCTCTGCAACAGTTCGTACCGCCTCCCTGCAAAAGGGTCGCGCATTGCTCACCCACTCAAGTACGGTCGGCCGAGCCGCCCCCAGCAACCCAAGTTATGAAGCGTGTTCTGGCGATTATTCTCGGTGGCGGTGCGGGCACCCGGCTCTATCCGCTCACCAAGATGCGGGCAAAGCCTGCTGTGCCACTGGCGGGGAAATATCGGCTTATCGATATCCCGGTTAGCAATTGCATCAACTCAGAGATTAATAAGATCTATGTGTTGACTCAGTTCAACAGTGCCTCGTTGAACCGTCACCTGACGATGACCTACAACCTTTCCGCCGGTTTCGGCCAGGGGTTTGTAGAGGTGCTGGCAGCCCAACAGACGCCCGACAGCCCCAGCTGGTTCGAGGGCACCGCCGATGCCGTGCGCAAGTACAAGTGGCTGTTCCAGGAATGGGACGTGGATCACTATGTGATCCTTTCCGGGGACCAGCTTTACAGGATGGACTATGCAAAATTTGTTCATCATCACATTGCGACAGGTGCCAATCTCACGGTAGGTGCCCTGCCGGTTGATCCGGTGCAAGCGGAAGGTTTTGGCCTTATGCGCACCGATAGCAATGGCATTATTCAAGAATTCCGCGAGAAGCCCAAGGGATCTGATTTAGAAGCAATGCAAGTGGATACCCAACAGATGGGGCTATCCGCTGAGGATGCGGCCAATCGCCCCTATCTGGCCTCGATGGGGATTTATGTGTTTAGCCGCGAAACGCTATTTGACCTGCTGGATGCAAATCCAGATGCCACTGATTTTGGCAAGGAAATCATTCCCGCATCCCTGGCTAGAGGCGATCGTCTCCAGAGCTTCTTGTTTAATGATTATTGGGAAGATATTGGTACCATTGGCGCATTCTACGAGGCTAACCTTGCCTTAACCAAACAGCCGAATCCGCCCTTCTCGTTCTACGACGAAAAGTTTCCAATCTACACCCGTCCCCGTTATCTTCCTCCCAGCAAGCTTCAGGACACTCAGGTAACTGATTCAATTATTGGCGAAGGATCATTACTTAAATCCTGCAGCATTCACCACTGCGTGTTAGGCGTTCGCAGCCGAGTGGAAGATGAAGTAGTTCTTGAGGATACCCTATTAATGGGTGCTGATTTCTTTGAGTCTAATGAAGAGCGTGCCATGCTGCGAGAGAGCGGCGGCATCCCCATTGGCATAGGCAAAGGCAGCACTGTAAAAAAAGCAATCATCGATAAAAATGTACGCATTGGCAGCAACGTCAATATTATAAATAAAGACAACGTCGAGGAAGCCGATCGCCCCGAGCATAACTTCTACATTCGCAACGGCATTGTTGTGATTGTTAAAAATGGCACCATCTCCGACGGTATGATTATTTAAGTACTGAGCTGTATTTAAAAATTCAAGATTTATCCAGCTGCAGTTGCAAAACTGTGGCTTTTTTGTGTGTAGGTAAGCCCTGGGATGACTGGCATATTCCAGCACGGCTAAGGAGGCTCTGAAAAAACAGAGCCCTGATCAATCTTGGTTCAGTTTAGAAATCGATCTATCCAGCGTGCTGGCGGCTGGGGTTTGATGCCGAGGCCATGGAGGCTGGGCAGGGGTAAAAAACGGAGAGGGTGGGATTCGAACCCACGGACCCTTGCGGGTCGCCGGTTTTCAAGACCGGAGCCATCAACCACTCGACCACCTCTCCAGGTGGGCCTGGCCCAAGGCCGCAGCTTAGCTATTCTCCCATCCCATGGCCACCGCGACCCCGCCGCCAGTGCCACCGCCACGGCTACGGCCAATGCCCCACTGCCAGCAAGAGATTGCCCTGTGACCCATCAGGCCTGGCTGCCAACGGCTACCAAGCGTCGTACTGACGCTCACTGGTGGTCTGGCGGGCCAAGGGTCCAGTCCAGCAAGGGGGGGCTCAATCAAGGAACCACCAAGCGCTGGTTTGACCTGCGTCTGATGGGAAAATCAGCTAATTTTCGCCCAGCTTGAACTTAGTGCCAGCTTGATTTAGGGAAAGCTTGATTTTATTTGCCCACCTGATCTCCTTTCGCTTTAGCCGCTAAGCCGAAATCCGCCGGCTGGCAGCGGCTGGCTAGCTGAACGGCCTGGGGATCAATTTGATCACCGCTACCCAACTTGAACAGGCCAGGGTTTAGCCGCCGCAGTTGGGCGGTGAGGGTTTGGCTTTCCCGGCGCAGTTGCTCCCGCTGGCTGGCTTGGGCTTCGAGCCAGTGGCCGTAGGCACGTTGCTCGGCCATTTGCCAGGTCCGCATTCGCTCTCGATAGCGCAGTTCATCCAGCTCCCGATCTTCGCGGCTAAAGCGGGCAGCCAAAGCGGGGTCGGGGGGTTGGGGTTGGGGCGCACTTTGGTAACGGGCCGACTGCAACTGCCGCAACTGCCCCTGGTGTTGTTCCATGGCCGCCAGCAACCCCTTGATTTGGGTCTGATCGCGGCGACATTTTTCCAGCCTCTGGCGGGCCTGCTGCTGTTGCTGTTGCCAAAGTACGGCCTGACGGCGCTGTTCATCGCTGGGCCCGCAGCCCACCATGATCAGGCAGAGCGTGAGGCAGATCCCGAGGCTGAAGGTAAGGCCCCTGGCCTTGGCTGGCGGCAGCCAGGGGCGCCCAGGCCCCGCCCAGCGGAGGGCTGGATTGGGCCTGGCCATCATGGGGCACTGGGCTTTGTCAAGGGCAGTAGACACTTGTCGCTGTCGCATCCAGCTGGACCTGCCTCGATCAGCTCTCCCCTGTCATAGCGCTGCAATGCCTCGAAAAAGTCCGAGGTGCTGCGCCGAGTCGCCACTTGCTGCTGGAGCTGTTGGTAGGTGGCCTGGTCGATGGGCTCAAATGGCAACCGGGGGAAGGTGGCATTGGCATCAAAGCGAGCCAGCAGCGCAGCAGAGATATAGCCCTCTCCTTCACTTATGGCCCGATGAATCGCATCTGCCAGCGGTTCGATCTCGTGTTCGCGAAATTCCACCGTGGCCGAAGTGTTGTGGGAAGTGTAGTACTTCTGCACCTGCATGTAGAAGTCGAATTGGGCAAGTGCGGAGAAATTGTTGATCTCTACTGCATCGGCGCCGGGAAGATTGGCCCAGCTCACCTCGGTGGGAATCTCCACTAACCATTCGCTGCAGCGGGGATCAAAGGGATCATCCAGCAGTCGCCCCTGGTCATCCTTATCGGACTGGGAGGGCACGATCGTGTAGCCGTAATCCATGCAGGCCAGGGCCACCGGGTCGTTCTTGCGGAAGGTGATGCGGCGGATGAAGCGCTGGGCCTTCGGTGGATGCCAGCCGGGCGAAGCCCCGGTGAGCAAGCTCTTGGTGCCAGCTGGCTGCACGGTGGTGCAGCGGTTGGGTCGGCGCAGGCCATGGCGATCACAGTAGTCCCACACCGCCTGGTTAACGATTGCTTTCCAACGACTGAGGTAGCTGGCTTCCTGGGCCCTGTAGGCCAGGCCCTCCGGCGTGTTCGGTCGGCCAGCTTCCCACCACTGCAACCAGGGGGTGCCAAAAGCATGCACAAAAAAGTCGAATAGGCCGGTAAAGCTCACCCCCACGATCGGATCCCAGGCCCGGCTCTGACGATAGCGATCCACCTCAAAATTATGATTTAGCAGGCAGGCCACAGCGATGCCTGCTGCTTTGAAAGCATCCTCCTGGGCTTGTAGATCGTTCGGATCAATTTGATTTAGATGGATTTCCGCCAAGTTGCAGTGGAAGTCGGCACCGAGAATTTCACCACAAGGATTCAGGCCGTAGCGGCCCAGCCTGTGCTCCAGTTCAGCCGCTTCCAGGCCAGGCTGTTGCAGCTGCAGCCAACGGCCAGCTTCTTGGCGGCCCTGGTCGCAATAGATCTCCACGAATTCCTGACGCAGTTCAGGCGTGCTGAGTAGATCGGCATTGGCGCGGGCGATTGCCTCGGGGGCGAACTGGATGGCCCCTTCCCCGGATTGGAATTGCCGATTCACCGCCTCCAGCACGGTGGCCCTATCGGGCCGGGTATGGAAGACGCGAGTGTGGTTGGCCATCCGCAGGGCGTCCCGTTCTGGATCAATGCTCCAGTTGCCCTGACTGTCCTGTTGCCAGAGATTTTGCTTGGCGGCGGCGGCGGCGTTGTCATGGGCATCGAACTGGCGCATGCCGGCACTGCGGCGAATATTGCCAGCCACAATTGTGACTGCCGCCTCATCGATCAATAGGCAGCATTCCACCGAGGTGAGCTGACGACCCTGGGCACGATTTAAAATTTGAGCCACGCGTCCGTATAAATCCTTGAGCTTCACTGGATTTGCCATTCCCCCAAAACCCTTGAGGGTTTCGCCAACCGGACGTACATCTGATAGATCCACGCTGATGTGGATATCGACGCCCTGATCGCCGCTGCCAAAGTTGCTGTCGCTAGAAAGTTCCAGCAATAGTCGATAGCTCTCTACCCAGCCATGTCGGGTATCGCCTACCTTGATTTGCACTCGGTTGGCATCGATTCTGTGGCTGGTGTGCTGTTGGCGCTCCGGGGGAGCTGTTACCCCTATATCGCTCACTATTTCAATGCTGAGCTGGTTGCGAATCGCCGGCAGCCGATCAATTAGATGGGGTTCGATAATGGCGCCCGTGCCGCAGCCCATCATCGCCAGATCCATCATCAAGGCGAAGGCTTGCCAATCCACCAAATTGGTGGAGGTGCAGTTGTAGGCGCCGGAGAAATTCTCCTCCCGGCTGATCCAATCTGTGCCGCCGATCCATAGCCAGCGACCAGAGGGCAGGGCCATCTGTTGCATTTGCATGCGGCGCAGTAATTCCAGCTCCGCACTAGTTAGCTGGCCCAACTGGTGCAGCCCCGCCAGGCTCCGCTCCACCACCTGTTGCCAGCTTTCTCGACCAGTGGCCGTCTTGCGGGAATAGGTGCGATAGAAAACCGGATTGGCCGCCGGCGCCCTGGCGGGGAAGTCGTGGGCGAGGGAGTGGCTCGGCTTGCTGGTGCTGCTAGGTGGTTTCAGGGCCGGGGTGAGGGTCACGGATAAGCAGCTGTATAGCTCAAACCTAGCTGCTCCAGTTCACCAATGCCACCACCGGTGGTGGCGCCCGCTGGCCTGTCCACACCAGGGGTGGTTGCGGGCTCGCCTCTGGCGACTTTCCCCCTGGCCCCCACGAGCGCCCTCGACCCAGGCCAGGGATTTCGCCCACTAGCTGCGATCTGGGCTCAGGATCAAGGTGCGGTTGTGGGCCGGCATGGCCACATCGGCCAACAGCCGCAATCCCACGCTGGCGGCCTGCCGCTCTATCTCTTGGGCATCGCGTAGCCCCATGGCCGGATTGCGCTGGCGCAGGCAGGTATCGAATTCGCCATTGCTGGCGGAGCTGGCTAAGCCACCGTCGAGAAAGGGTCCGTAAAGCAGCAGCAGGCCTCCAGGTGCCAGCACCCTGGCGGCACCGGCTAGCAGTTGGGGCACGCAGTGGGCGGCCATGATGTGGGTCGTGTTGGCGGAAAAGACGGCCTCGTAGGCCTGGAGTGGCCACTGTTCTTGCCGATTCACATCCAGCTCAATCGGTTCCTCCAGGGGGCTGGCCAGCTCACCGCTGGCCCGAGCCGCCGCCATGCGCTCCCTGAGATCAGCGAGGGCCTCCTTCAGTTCGCTGGGCTGCCAGCGCAGGCCGCTGAGCTGCTGACAGAAGAACTCGGCATGCTGGCCACTGCCGGAACCTACCTCCAGCACGCGGCCCCCCCGGGGCAACCACTGCCGCAACAGCTCACATATGGGCCGCTTATTGCGCTCACAGGCTGGAGAGAAGAGCACCGGCTGCATCGCTGAGGCTTTGGCCATGCTGAGGCATTGGCCAAGCTGATATGGGAGGTATCAGCCATTGAGGGCGGCTGCCATTTGGGGCCTGGGGGGCGGTGGCAGCCGCAGGCTGCTCAGGAATGAAAAGCCCAGCAGCAGCGTCGAGATCCAGAGGCAAGCTGGCATACCCCCCTGCAGATACACCCAACCCGACAGCAGCGTGCCTAGCAGCCTGCCAGCGGCATTGGCCATGTAATAAAAACCTACGCCTAGGCTCACCGATTCTGGGTCGGCATAGGCGAGGATCAGATAGCTGTGTATAGATGAGTTCATGGCAAAAATGACGCCAAATATAGCTAGGCCTAGTACAATCGCCATGCTTGGATTGTTAACTTCTCGCCCAAGGGCAATGGCGATCAGGGCTGGTACGGCGGTGAGCACGGCACTCCAAAACCGCACCGCTGATGTTCCAGGTGGTTTATCGCTGCCCCAGCTCCGCCTCAATGATGGTGCAGCAGCCTGGATAATTCCGTAGCCAATCACCCATAGCCCCAGAAAAGCGCCCACCTCCCGGAAGTGCCATTTCAGCACCCCCTCCAGAAACACGGGCAGGGCCACCACGAACCACACATCGCGGGCGCCAAAAAGGAAAAAGCGTGCCAGGGAAATAATATTTATCCCTTTACTCTTGGAAAACAGCGCCGAGAAGCCCGGTTTTTGTTTCATTTTGCCGATTTCTCCCGGCAGCCCCAGGGTGCCCAGCAAAGCGATGAATAACCCAGCCGCAAGCGCGGCTACCGAACCTGCAAATCCCAGGCCGGCCAGCAGTATCCCCCCCAGGAAAAACCCCACCCCCTTAAGGGCATTCTTGGAGCCCGTGAGAATCGCCACCCATTTGAATAGTTTTTGCTCACCCTTGTCTGCATCTTTTGGGTTAATAAGTACCACGGTTTTAATGGCACTTTTGGCGCTCATCTTGTTGAGGTCCTTGGCGATGCCGCTGATGGCCTGGGCGGCCATCACATAAATCACCGATATCAGCTTTGGCCAGCTGGCCGATACGGGAATCAGCATCAGCAAAGCCAGGATCTGCAGTACCATGCCCGCCCATAGGGTTAGCCTCAGCCCAAACCTGGCCCCCAACCAACCTCCATATAAGTTTGTGATTATACCAAAAAATTCATAAAAAAGGAATAGCAATGATATCTCAAGTGTGGAGTAACCAAGCTGATGAAAATGAAATACCACCAGCATGCGCAGGGCGCCATCCGTAAGCGTGAAAGCCCAGTATGCACCGGTAACCAGCATGTATTGCTGTAGGGCCGAAAGGCCACTTTTCTCGATAAGTAATGTCATTACTTGTTTTTCAGCGTTGATCCAGCTGGGCCACATGGCAGGCCAGATCGGCCATCCTCGAGCTGTACCCCCACTCGTTGTCGTACCAGGCGTAAACCTTCAACTGGCTGCCATTGACCACCATGGTGGACAGGCCATCCACCACCGCACTACGGGGATCATTCACATAGTCAACGGACACCAGTGGCCTTGTTTCATAGCCGAGGATTCCCTGCAGGGGTCCGTTGGCGGCCGCCTCAAAGGCCCCATTCGCCTCCTCCCTGGTGACGCTGCGCTCCAGTTCAAAAACCGCATCGGTGAGCGAGGCGTTTAGCAGCGGCACCCGCACGGCATGGCCATTGAGCTTGCCCTGCAATTCGGGAAAAATCAGGCCTATCGCCTTGGCCGATCCGGTGGTGGTGGGGATCAGGCTCTGTAGGCAGGAGCGGGCACGCCTGGGGTCACTTTTGAAGCCATCGACCACCACCTGGGTATTGGTGATGTTGTGCAGGGTGGTGATCGAGCCGTGGCGAATGCCGAAGTGTTCCTGCACCACCTTCACCACGGGCGCCAGGCAGTTGGTGGTGCAGGAGGCGGCCGTAATCAACCGATGCCGCTCGGGCTCATAGAGCTGGTGGTTGATGCCAAAGACAATATTGAGCGCCTGCTCACCGGCAATCACACCCTTCACCGGACAGGCCACGATCACCCGCTTTAGGCCTACGGCATCGAAGTAGGGCTGCAGGGTTTCTGGAGTTTTTAGCTTGCCACTGCACTCCAACACCATTTCCACCCCGGCCTGCTGCCAGGGCACGGCGCTGGGGTCCTTCTCCTGGCTGTAGCCGAGCCTCTTGTCGGCGACGACCAAGTCGCCGCCCTGGCCCTGCACGGGCTGCTGCCAGCGCCCATGCACCGAGTCGAAGCTCAGCAGGTGAGCGGCGATGGAGGCATCGCCGCCGCTGTCATTCACATGCACCAGCTCAAGGCCAGGCCGGCCCCAGAGGGCTCGAAACACCAGCCGGCCGATGCGGCCAAAGCCATTGATGCCAATTTTCATTCTGAAATGGGCAGGGCTGCCACCACCACGGCAGGACCATAGATCAAATACAGTTGATTTATCAACCGAGGTTGCTGAATGGCCGTTTTGGAGGTCCCCCTGTCGAGGCCGGATGCGCCCCTGTCGATGCTCGAGGCCCGTGCCCTGCTCAAAGCCTTGGCCGATCCGGTGCGGCTGCGGGTGATCGAGTCCCTGGGGGGCGGTGAGCGCTGCGTCTGCGAGCTGACAGCTGAATTGGGGCTGGCCCAGTCAAAGCTCTCTTTTCACCTCAAAGTGATGAGGCAGGCAGGGCTGCTCCATGCCCGGGAGGAGGGCCGCTGGATCTACTACCGCCTGCGCCGCGAGGCCCTGGCGGCACTGCAGGTCTGGCTGGGCGACCTCAGCGACACCTGCGACCGACCAGCCACCCCCTGCCGCTGATCAGATTGTTGTAAAAATCCAATTTTTTGTGCATCAGCTCTCAGGTGCTATTTCGTCCAGGCCATTCCTCCAATCACCATGCCGCAAATACCTGAAATTCAGCCACCGGCTCCGGTGCCATGTCCGGTGCCATGCGCAGAAGATCACACTGTTATCGCAAAGCTTTCATTACTGGACCGTTTTCTGCCGCTGTGGATCCTGCTGGCGATGGGTGCAGGCCTGCTGCTGGGTCGTGGTTTCCCCTGGATCCAAGGGGCCCTCGATGCGGTGAAGCTGGGGCAGACCTCCCTGCCCATAGCCCTTGGCCTGTTACTGATGATGGTGCCGGTGCTGGCGAAGGTGCGCTATGAGGACCTGGGCCAGGCCCTGCGCCAACGCCGGCTGTTACCTCTCTGCCTGCTGCTGGTGTGGGGCTTGGGGCCCCTGTTGATGTTTTGCTTGGCCTGGCTGTTCCTGGCTGATCAGGCCGCCCTGCGCACCGGAGTCGTGCTGATTGGGCTTGCTCCCTGCATCGCCATGGTGCTGATCTGGATCGATTTGGCTGACGGTGACCGGGAGGCGGCTGCCGTACTGGTGGCAATCAATTCGCTCCTGCAGATATTTGGCTATGCACTATTGGCTGATCTATACCTTAAAATATTGCCGGAATGGCTGGGTTTGCCCAGCCAAGATGTAATATTTTCAACGGCTGACATTGCACAAGCTGTACTGATCTTTTTAGGAATTCCCCTGGTAGTCGGTTATCTTATTCGCCGCATTGGCCTGAGGCTTAAGGGGCAGCGCTGGTACGAGCAGCGCTTTTTACCTCGTTTTAGCCCCTGGTCATTGATTGGCTTGCTGTTTACTATCCTGGTGATGTTTGCCCTCCAGGGTGAGATAATCACATCGACGCCGCTGCGGGTTGCGCGAGTGGCTATGCCCCTGCTTATTTATTTCGCCGTGATGTGGGGATTGGCCTTTGGCCTGGGTCGGCGCAGTGGTCTCAGCTATCGCCAATGTGCAACGCTCTCCTTTACTGCCGCTGGCAACAACTTCGAGCTCGCCATCGCCGTCAGCGTCAGCGTTTGGGGGGTAACCTCCGATCAGGCCCTCGCCGGGGTGATTGGTCCATTGATCGAAGTGCCAGTTCTGGTGGCATTAGTATATTTATCTCTTTGGCTGAGAAGTCAGTTTTTCAAGCAAGCCTGAGAACGGATTTGGGTTTTAACGGGCTGAGTATTTAAGGTCACAATGCTCTATTTGCTTTTTTACATTTCCTGAGGCACCCATTGAAAAAATCCCCTATGCCGCTATGGCTGTCGGCTGGCTTATCGGCTTTCGGCTGGCTTAGCTGCCGAGGGCTATGTCGGCATCAGGGGATTTATCTATCTATCTATCTATCTATCTATCTATCTGGGCTCGGGTTTGCCAGAGCTTACCTAGAGATCGGTGGTGGCCCCCAGGCTGCTGGAGCTGACTAGCCGGGCGTATTTGCCCAACACTCCTGTGCGGTAACGGGGGGTGGGGGCTGTCCAGGCGGCGCGGCGGCGCTCCAGTTCGGCCTCATCGACGTTCAGCTGCAGCAGCAACTGGTTTGCATCCACGGTGATGCTGTCCCCTTCCTCCACCAGGCCAATCGGGCCGCCCACGGCGGCTTCTGGTGCCACATGGCCCACCACCAATCCGTAGGAGCCCCCCGAGAAACGGCCATCGGTAATCAGGGCCACTGATTCCCCCAGGCCCTGGCCAATGATCGCGGCTGTGGGGCTGAGCATCTCCCGCATGCCCGGACCGCCCACTGGACCCTCATTGCGGACCACCACCACATCTCCAGCCCTCACCTCCCCGGCAAGGATCGCCGCCAGACAGCTCTCTTCGCTCTCAAACACCCGCGCTGGGCCAGTGATCACAGGAGTTTTCACGCCGCTGATCTTGGCTACCGCCCCCTCTACCGCCAGGTTGCCCTTGAGGATCGCCAGGTGTCCCTTGGCATAGAGAGGACGACTAATTGGCCTGATCACATCCTGGTTGGGGTCGGGTTCGCTGGGCACCTCGGCCAGCACCTCGCGGATGGTTTTGCCCTCGATTGTGGGGCAGTCGCCATGCAGCAATCCGGCATCCAGCAACAACTTCATTACCTGGGGAATACCGCCTGAGTTATGCAGATCGACAGTCACATAGCGTCCACTGGGCTTGAGATCACAGATCACCGGTACCCGCTGCCGGATAATCTCAAAATCATCGATGGTTAGCTCTACGCCGGCGGTGCGGGCTATGGCCAGAAAATGCAGCACGGAGTTGGTGGAGCCACCTACGGCCATGATCACGCTGATGGCGTTTTCCAGCGACTCTCTGGTGATCAATTGGCTGGGCCGGATATCTTTAGCAATCGCCTCTACCAGCACCTCCGCCGAGCGGGCGGCACTGTCAGACTTTTCATGGTCTTCAGCGGCCATGGTGGAGCTGTAGGGCAGGCTCAGACCCAGGGCCTCGAAGGCTGAACTCATCGTGTTGGCCGTAAACATGCCACCGCAGCTGCCGGCACCGGGACAGGCATTTCTCTCAATTGCCGAGAGTTCCTGCTCGTCGATGCGGCCACCAGAGAATTGACCCACTGCCTCAAAGGCACTGACTACGGTGAGATCGCAGGGTCCCAGCTTGCCTGGCTTAATCGTTCCACCATATACAAAGATTGCCGGAATATTCATCCGCGCCATCGCTAGCATGGCGCCTGGCATGTTTTTATCGCAGCCGCCAATTGCCAGCAGCCCATCCATGCTCTGGGCATTGCAGGCAGTCTCAATTGAATCGGCAATCACCTCACGGCTCACCAGGGAATATTTCATCCCTTCGGTGCCCATGGAGATGCCGTCACTCACCGTGATCGTGCCAAAGGTCTGGGGCATCGCCCCGGCAGCCAGGGCCGCCGCTTCGGCCCGGCGGGTGAGGTCATTGAGCCCCACGTTGCAGGGAGTGATCGTGCTGTAGCCGTTGGCGATGCCGATGATCGGCTTGTTGAAATCACCGTCGCCAAAGCCCACGGCGCGCAACATGGCGCGGTTGGGGGAGCGTTGGATCCCCTGGGTGATGGCGGCGGAGCGGAGCATGGCCGGGGTGATGGCTTTGCCTGCAAGCTAATGGCCAGCCTCCATGGCCTCCAGCTGACGGCGCACGTCCTCGATCGCCTGGTTCAAGGCGTGCACCTTGTCGTGCAGATCCAGATTGGGCTGCGGCCGAGCTGGGGCGTCCTCGCCCCCTGAGACCTGCGGACTGGGCCGCTTCTCAACGCCACTACGGGCTTGAGCCTGGCGGCGGCGATCGGCCTCCGACACCAGCCACCAGGCGAGGCCGGCAGCCCCGAGAACGGCGCCGGCCATGGCGGTGAGCAGCAGCGATCCACCGCTGGAGCCGTGGCTGGATTGCTCGGCCA
>JBIKWK010000048.1:0-21463 GCA_044356375.1 Prochlorococcaceae cyanobacterium
CCGCAGCTGCCCTCCCTGCAGCCAGCCCAGCCGCCCCGGGCCCCAGAGCCGGGTTTCAACCCGCCGCCCCAGGCCCGCCAGCGCGCCGAACTGCGGGAGCAACAGGCGGAGGGCGGCCTGTGGCCAGTGGTGATCGCCCTGGTGCTCTCCGCCGTGGTCGGCACGGCCCTCGGCTGGTGGTGGTTGAGCCGCGGCAAGCAGGCCGAGCAGCGCCCCGAGGCGGCCCTGCAACTGCCCAGCAGCCTGCCGGCCGCCGAGGTGGACCAGCGGCAGCAACTGCTCAACCGGCTGCGGGCGATGCAGGTGGATCGGGCCTGGTTCCTGCGGCTGGTGGATGCCAGCCTGCTGGCCCAGTTCCCGGAACGGGGTGGCCGCCTGCCCAGCGATGCCGCCAGCGACGCCCCCCTGCGCAAGGTTTGGAATGAATTGGCAGAAGAGTGGCTGGCGCGGGTGGAGCAGTTGCCGCTGGAGCTGCGCCGCCGCCTGGGCAATTTCAGCGAGGCCGACTGGCAACGGCGCCAGCAGGCCCTGCTGAACCAGGGGCTGAGTGCCGCCGCGATTCGCCAGCTGGTGTCGGGCAGCGCCCAGAACCTGTTGCCGGGTCGGTCGGGGGCGGACATCCCCGGCGAGCCGTTCCGACAGCTGTGGTTCGCCGCCGCCGAACAGGGGCTGGCCAACGTGCAGATCGAGACGATCGACGCCCAGCCGCTGCAGACCAGGGTGGTCTCGGCCCAGGTGGAGGCCGGTGGAGCGCGCCTGTTCCCGATTCGGCTGCCGACTGGATTCCGGCTGGTGCTGGGGGTGAATGGCTCGCCGCTGATGCAGATGAGCGTGTTCGCCGCCAGTGGCGAACTGCTGGAGACCAGGGGCCCGCTGCGGGTGGTCAGCCTGCCCCCCCAGGCCAAATCCCCCCTGCAACTGCTGATCACCAACGACGGCGTGGCCGCCGGGCTGATCACCCTGTCGCTGCGGGCCGATCCGCCCGCGGCGCCAGTGGTCCCCGCGCCAGAGACGCCGGCCAGCCCGGAGGTGCCGGCGTCGCCCACCAGCCCATTAACCAGCCCCGCCAACCCCATAACGCCCACCCCGGCGGCACCCAGCCCACCAGTGGTCGCTCCGGCGGCACCGCCGCCACCGCAATAGAGCGGCCCACTGGGCGTTAGCCCGCTGGGCCTAGAAGCGGGCGATGGCGGCGCGGGTGTCCTTGACGTCCTGCTTGCGGCGCTCCTCCTGGCGCTTGTCGTGCAATTTGCGGCCTTTGCCCAGGCCGATCGTCACCTTGAGCCAGGAACCCTTGAGGTGGATGTTCAGCGGCACCAGGGCGAGGCCCTTCTGGTGAACCCCAGTGCCCAATTTATCGATCTCGCGGCGGTGGGCCAACAGGCGCCGCACCCGCAGGGGATCGTGATTGAAAAAGCGGCCGGCATGGCTGTGGGGCGAAATGTGCACGTTGTGCAATTGCAATTCGCCGTTGCGCACCAGGCAGAAGCCATCGCGCAGGTTCACCTGGCCGGCCCGGATCGACTTCACCTCGGTGCCGAGCAACTCGATGCCGCATTCCACCGTCTCGAGGATTTCGTATTGATGGCGGGCAAAGCGGTTGTCGGCCAGCAACCGGTTGGCGGCATCCCTTTGCGCCTTGGCGGCGAGCTTCTTGGTGCCCCCCTTGGCCATCGCCTCCCTCCGCTCCCCTGGCTCATCTGCTGCTCCGACCCTAGGCAGGGGCCGGTACCCTCCATCCATGGCCATCGTTTCCTCGGACATGGGGGCGCCCCGGCGCGGTAGCGCCAAGGCGGATGAGCGCGGTAGCGCCAAGGCGGATGAGCGCGGCAGCGCCCAGGCGAGTGAGCGCGAGCGCCCTCCTGGGGCAGTGGCCAGCTCGCCCGCCGCCTCGCCCGTCAGCTCGCCCACCAGCTCGCCCGTCAACCGCCGGCTGCTTGATCCCAGTGCCCTGGCAGCAGATGGCGATCCGCTGACGCCGGCCAAACCTGAGCAGACCGGCGAATCGAATGGCACGGGCTGGGGCGAGCAGCCCGCCAGGGAAGACGGCCTGAGGCCAAAACGGCTGGCCGATTACATCGGCCAAAGCGAACTGAAGCAGGTGTTGGCCATCGCCGTGGAGGCCACCCGCTGCCGGGGGGAGGCGCTCGATCACGTGCTGCTCTACGGCCCGCCGGGCCTGGGCAAAACCACCATGGCCCTGGTGCTGGCGGAGGAGCTGGGGGTGCGCTGCCGCATCACCAGCGCACCGGCCCTGGAGCGCCCGCGGGACATCGTCGGCCTGCTGGTGAACCTGCAGCCCGGTGAACTGCTGTTCATCGACGAAATCCACCGGCTCAACCGGGTGGCGGAGGAGATTCTCTACCCGGCGATGGAGGATTTCCGCCTCGATCTCACCGTGGGCAAGGGCGCCAGTGCCCGCACCCGCAGCCTGCAAATCGCCCCCTTCACGCTGGTGGGAGCCACCACCCGCGCCGGTTCGCTCAGTTCGCCGCTGCGGGATCGCTTTGGCCTGATCCAGCGGCTGGAGTTCTACGGCCTGACCGACCTGCAGGCGATCGTGCAGCGCGCCGCCGGCCTGCTGCAACTGGACCTCGAACAGCAGGCGGCCCTGGAGGTGGCCCGCCGCTGCCGCGGCACCCCCCGCATCGCCAACCGGCTGCTGCGGCGGGTGCGCGATGTGGCGGCGGTGAATGGCCAGCAGCGCATCGGCCCGGAGCTGGTGCACGAGGCCCTCAGCCTGCACAGCGTCGATAGCCGCGGCCTCGATGCCAGCGACCGGCGCCTGATGACGCTGCTGCTGGAGAGCTATGGCGGTGGGCCCGCAGGCCTGGATGCGCTGGCGGCGGCCCTGGGGGAGGATTCCATCACCCTGGAAACCGTGGTGGAGCCCTATCTGCTGCAGCTGGGTTTCCTGCAGCGCACCCCCCGCGGCCGGCAGGTGACCCCCGCCGGCCGCAGCCACCTGGGCTGGCCGGCCCAGCTGGATCTGCCCGGAGCCCAGTCATGAGCGGATTTTTGTTGTTGCTGGTGTTGATGGCGCAGCTGACCCTGGCGCCGATGGCGGTGGCGGCGCCGCGGCCCCCGAGCCTGGCCCAGTTGTTTGACCAGGCCCTGGCCGCCAGCCGGGAGGGAAGCTTTGACCAGGCCCTGCCGCTGTGGAACCAGGTGCTGGAGATGGCACCTCAAGATGCCGCCGCCTGGAGCAACCGCGGCAACGTGCAGCTGGTGCTGGGGGATCCGCTGGCGGCGATCGCCGACCAGGAGCGGGCGATGGCCCTGGAGCCCGCCAACCCGGAACCCCACCTCAACCGGGGCATCGCCGAGGAGGCCCTGCAGCGCTGGGGGGCGGCCGAGACCGACTACCGCTGGATCCTGGAGCCGCCAGCAACCCCAGCCGCCCCGGCCGCCGGCTACGACCCGGAGGTGAAGGCCGCGGCCCTCTACAACCTCGGCAACGTCCAGGGCAGCCAGGGGAACTGGGAGGCGGCGCGCCAGAGCTTCCTGGCGGCGGCCGACAGTCGCCCCGGTTTTGCCATGGCCAGATCCAGTGCCGCCCTGGCGGCATTCCAGCTGGGGGAGCTGCAGCAGGCGGAACGGGAATTTCGCTCCTTGATTCGCCGCCAGCCGCTGTTCGCCGATGCCAGAGCTGGCCTGACGGCGCTGCTCTGGCGGCTGGGGGCCAACGGGGAGGCCGAGAGCAACTGGGCCTCCGCCTCGGGCCTGGATCCCCGCTACAGGCAGCCAGAATGGCTGCAATCCATCCGCCGCTGGCCGCCAGAAGCGGTGTTGGCCCTGGAGCAATTCCTGACTCTGGCCTCCGCCTGAGTTATTCCTCCTGAATTATTCAGGCAGATTTATTCCGGCATGCCCGCTTCTATCGCCACCTCCCCGCCGCCACCGCCCCTTTCCTGGCAGTGCCTGGGTATGGACAGCCAGCTGCAGACCTGGCTGCCGGAGTTGATCGAACTGCGCCGCCACATCCATCGCCACCCGGAACTGAGCGGCCACGAACAGCAGACGGCCGCCCTGGTGGCGGGAGAGCTGCGGCGCCACGGCTGGAGGGTGCGCGAGGGGGTGGGGCGCACGGGGGTGGTGGCCGAACTGGGACCCAGCCGTCTGGCCAGCGGTGAGGCGGCCCCGCTGGTGGCCCTGCGGGTGGACATGGATGCCCTGCCGGTGGAAGAGCGCACCGGCCTGGCCTACAGCTCCTGCATCCAGGGGATGATGCACGCCTGCGGCCACGATTTGCACACTGCGGTGGGCCTGGGGGTGGCGCGGCTGCTGGCCCGGGTGGAGCCCCAGCTGCCGGCCCGGGTGCGGCTGTTGTTCCAGCCGGCGGAGGAGACGGCCCAGGGGGCGGCCTGGATGAGGGCCGATGGGGCCATGGAGGGGGTGGAGGCGATCTTTGGCCTGCACGTGTTTCCCAGCCTGGCGGCCGGCAGCATCGGTGTGCGCTGCGGCAGTCTCACGGCCGCAGCGGGTGAACTGGAGGTGGAGGTGCTGGGGGAGGGGGGCCATGGCGCCAGGCCCCACCAGAGCACCGATGCGATCTGGATTGCGGCGCGGGTGGTGAGCGGGCTGCAGGAGGCGATCAGCCGCCGACTCGACGCCCTGCATCCGGTGGTGGTGAGTTTCGGGCGAATCGAGGGGGGCAAGGCGTTCAATGTGATCGCCGACCACGTGCGACTGCTGGGCACCGTGCGCTGCCTGGACACGGAGGTGCACGCCCAGCTGCCGGCCTGGATTGAAGAGACGGTGCTGGCCCTCTGCCGCGGCCATGGCGGCGAGGCGCGGGTGCACTACCGCGTTATCTCGCCACCGGTGCACAACGACCCGGAGCTGACAAAGATGGTGGCCGAGGTGGGCGACGAACTGCTGGGGCCCGGGCAGGTGCATTGGCTGGAGCAGCCCTCCCTGGGGGCGGAAGACTTCGCCCAGTTGCTCGATGGCACCCGGGGCACGATGTTCCGCCTGGGGGTGGCTGGTCCCGGGGGCTGCACGCCCCTGCATAGCAATAGCTTTGCGCCCGATGAGGCCTGCCTGCCGGTGGGGGTGAAGGTGTTGACGGGCAGCCTGCTGCGCTGGATGACCAACGCCAGCAGCGCTGCCAACGCCAACAAGGGGGCTGCGGCTTGAGGGGCCCCCAGGCACACCGCAGCCAGCTGCTGGGTTGGCTCACCCTGGCGGGGCCGCTGCTGATCCTGCTGTGCCTGATCGCGCTGCTGGAACGCCGCGGCGTCGACCGCCTGGCGGTGCTGCCGCCGCTGCTGATCGGCATCGGCCTGATGGTGACCAATGGGGTGGGACAGCTGCGCCGCCGCCGCCGCCTACTGCGCGCCCTGCGCCAGGAGAGACTGCCCAGATCTAATCAAAGTCAGCCCTGAAGGCGGCCCCATCGGCTCCGATCTAAACGACAAAATCTAAACAACAAGATCTGGTCCCAAAAATCCAATCTCCAGCCTCCAGCCGTTTCAATTTTCCAATTCCCCCAAAAATCCAGCCTCCAGCCTTCAATCTCCAGTCTCCAGCCTCCAACCTCCAGTCTCCAGCCGTTTCACTACTCAAATTCTCCCCATGCCTGAAAATCTCGATCTCCAGCAACTAGAGGCCGCCATCGTTTCGGGGGATCCCTCCCGGGCGATGCCGGCCCTGGCCAATCTGCGCCTGGTGCCGGAGGAGCAGGCGATTCCGCTGCTGCTGCTGGGGTTGGAGCAGGAGACCTTCATGGTGCGCTCCTTGAGTTGCGCCGGTCTGGGGGTGAAGCGGAACGAGGCGGGCTGGCAGGCCCTGGAGGAGGCGCTGCAGCACGACCAGGATCCAAATGTGCGGGCAGAAGCCGCCAATGCCCTGGCCAGCTACGGCCTCGAGCGGGCCTGGCCCCAGCTCAAGGCGGCCTTCAACCGCGACCACCACTGGTTGCTGCGCTGCAGCGTGCTGGCGGCCCTTGCCGAACAGACCAGCATCCCGGCCACCTGGCTGCTCGAATTAGCCACCCTGGCGATCGAAGATACCGACGGCACGGTGCGGGTGGGCGGCGCCGAAATCCTGGGCCGCCTGGTGCGCGACTGGCCCGGCGAAGCCGAAGCCCATCAGGCGCGCCACCTGCTGCAACAGCTCCAACAGGACCCGGACCATCGGGTGGTGGCCACGGCACTGAATGGGCTCCAGGCCTGAATTAGGGCGGCCTACTACAAACGGCTGGCTGGGGCCGTGTACAGATGCCCTACGCAATGGCTCGCAAGTATCCGAGTCAGCTGCCATACCGTTCGTCATTCCTAGTGGCTCCGCCACGCTGGCCTTCGGCCAGGTAAGGCAACACACCTGCTGGAACGGGGACAGGACATACGGACTATCCAGGAGCTGCTGGGCCACCGGGACGTGAGCAACATAATGAAATATACCCATGTCCTCAACTGAGGCCCTCTCGGGGTACCCAGCCTAGCGGACATTGTGTAGCGTAGTGAACATCTGGTTATCGGACCCTTGAGCAACGGTTATCTTGAGCTGGTCTGTTGCGAGACCGTATGCGGGATCAGGGCTATCAAAGATCTGCTGATCTCAGTTCGCCGTGGTTCACGGAAAGGCGTAGCTCACATGCCCTGGTTTACGGAACCATCCAAGAAAGCGTCAGCATGCTCTGCTCCAGGTTTTTCCTCATAATAAGAATTAAACTTAATTTGATGCATAGAATTTTTGGCGTTCTGACCGAATTTGAGTTTTATCTTAAGATTGCAATTGCTTGCACGCTGTTCCAGCAAGTTTTTTATGTAGTCCTGGGGAATACACAAATTGACTATATGAATCAAGTGATCCTGTATTGGATAACCAGTTCCTTGTCCTTTTATGGAATTGGTTTATTTATTGAGAGAGTTATAAAGGGAAACGATTCTCTGAAAAATAAGCTAACAGCGAGAGCTTCTCAAGTAAAAACACAACATTTTCCTTCATTCACCTTTAAAGGCTTTTTCTTAGGAGAGGTCAAGTCCATCATAACAGCCTGTGTCGTCCTTTATTTGGCACCGGAGGTTCACAGGGGCAATGATTTAATTCTCAATTTTGGGTGGTTTCTAATGAGAATAGTTATTGCTGATTTATGTTTCTATGTATCGCATTTGCTATTCCACAGAAAGTTTTTCTTAAGATTTCATTTGAAGCACCATGAATTTCAAGACACATCAAGCTTTGTTGCTGCTCACAAAAGCTGGACTGAATTTGTTGTTACTACTGTGACAGATCTTCTTCCTGTATTCATATTTGGATATGACATCAGCCAGCTATGTGCATGGATTCTTGTGGGCAATGCTTACAACTTAGAAGGTCATAGTTCATTGTCAATATTTTTTATACCATCTGATTTTCACGACCTCCATCATACCAGTTTTAAAGGAAACTATGGTATTCAAGGATTTTGGGACAAGATCTTCAAGACACTAAATCCTCCCCACTATCAGCGAAGAATTATATTTCCTTCGAGTTATCTAAAGCCCGCTGAGTGATGGCTGTTGGTGGTGGTGGTGAGGCATCAAGACCAAAACCTAAAGGCTCTAGCTAGTGCTAATTAATTGCTACTCACCGAGTAATAGATGCAAGCTAACAACGCCCATGCACACAGACTGCTGAGACGCGATCAGCAGTGGTTACTGCGCTGCAGCGTGCTGGCGGCCCTGGCCGAACAGCCCAGCATCCCGGCCGCCTGGCTGCTCAAATTAGCCACCCTGGCAATCGAAGATACCGACGGCACGGTGCGGGTGGGCGGCGCCGCAATCCTGGGCCGCCTGGTGCGCGACTGGCCCGGCGAAGCCGAGGCCCACCAGGCGCGCCTACTGCTGCAACAGCTCCAACAGCTCCAACAGGACCCGGACCATCGGGTGGTGGGCACGGCACTGAATGGGCTCCAGGCCTGAATTGAGGCGGCCTACTACAAACGGCTGGCTGGGGCCGTGTACAGATGCCGTACGCACTGGCTCGCAAGTATCCGAATGCTGAACGGGAATGGGCCTGGCAATGGGTATTTCCCCAGCAGGACCGCTGGCATGACAGAGAATCTGGCATCCAGGTTCGCCACCATCTCGATATTCCTGAGCTACACACCTGCTGGAACGGGGACAGGACATCCGGACTATCCAGGAGCTGCTGGGCCATCGGGACGTGAGCACCACAATGAATTACACCCATGCCCTCAACCGAGGCCCCCTCGGAGTACGCAGCCCAGCGGACATTGTGTAGCGTACTGAACATGTGGTTATCGGACCCGTGAACCACGGTTATCTTGAGCAGGCCTGTCGCGAGATCGTATGCGGGATCAGGGATATCAAAGATCTGCCGAGGCCAGTTCGCCGTGGTTCACGGAAGGGAGGGGCTCACATGCCCTGGTTCACGGAACCACCTAAGAAAGCGTTAGCCAGAGCTGAGGGAATGGCCGACGGCAGGGCCAGTGGCTACAATGTGACAACGCATGCTTGAGGGCGCGATGGTTCGGGCGAAACTTGTCAAAATCGGGAACTCGCGCGGCATCCGGCTCGCCAAGCCATTGCTGGAGGTTGCGGGGCTTGCGGATGATGTTGAAATCGAGGCAGCTCCTGGGGTGCTTACTATCCGACCCTCGACACATCCAAGAGCCGGCTGGGCAGAAGCGGCTGCAGCATCCGACCCAGATGGTCTTCTCGATGAAATGACCAGCACTCGCTTTGACGACGAAGAGTGGTCATGGTGACAGATGAAGCTGTCTCACGGGGTGATATCTATCTTGTTTCCCTTAATCCTACGCGTGGATCAGAGATTAGGAAAACCAGGCCATGCGTTGTCGTCTCACCGGATGAGTTGAATGCCCATCTTCGCACTTTTATCGTCGCGCCGCTAACAACAGGTGGGCATCCATATCCTTTTCGCGTACGCTGCTACTTTGAAGATAAAGATGGGCACGTGGTTTGTGACCAGCTCAGGGCTGTCGATAGAGATCGCTTGATTAAGCGCTTGGGTGTTTTGGCCGATGCAACGCTGGTGGAGGTGCTCAGTGTTTTCCAGGCTATGTTCGCTGTGTAACGGCCTGGCTAACAACCAGATGCAGAAGACGGGAGCTGAGGCTCAGTTCTATGCTGAGATCCCTACCCGCTTCTGATCTGGAGCGTTCGAAGGATCGCGGCTTCGCCCACAGGATGGCGCCAATGCCCTTGCCGTAGCCACGAAGCTACGCTGGGCGGGTGAGTTCACTCCGTCGTACCGATGAGTTCGAGCTTTGGCTCAGGGGCCTTCGGGATCTGAGGGCCAAGGCGATCGTGCAAGCCAGGGTTGAGCGCCTCATTAGCGGCAATCCAGGCGATGTACGCCCCGTAGGTGCTGGAGTATCTGAGCTGCGGATTAATTTTGGCCCTGGTTACAGAGTCTATTTTCAGTAAAGAGGAGCTGTGTTGATTATTCTTCTTGCCAACAACTACACGGAGGATGAGTGATGACGACTGAAGCGGCGCCATGTGACGTTGCGGAGTTCTTGGAGACACCCGAGGAGATGGCTGCTTATCTTGACGCTTGTATTGAAGTAGCAGATGGAGATGGAGATGCCGCCTTCATTGCGAAGGCGTTGGGTGATATTGCTCGCGCCAAAGGCATGACGCAGATTGCTCGGGAAACAGGATTGTCACGCGAAAGTCTATATAAGGCTCTCTCTGGAGATCGCAGCCCGAACTTTGATACTGTGTTAAAGGTTGCCTCGTCACTGGGAATACAGTTGAGCGCGAGTCCGATAGAAGCGGTATAATCTGCCTGAGAGTTGGATGGCATGCGCAAGTCCGCGTCCTCTTCCTATGTTGAGGCGACACTTCGTACAAGCCCCTCGAGTGGACAGGCTCTCCCAGCTCCGCCATCCCAGGCTATCTGCCTGCCACGCATCGGCAGCGTTCGGCGAACTGGGCAACCGGCCATGAGTGCGTTTACCTTTGTCTATAAGGATGCTAAAAGTTACGGTTGTGTAAGATGCACAGATCAGCAAAGCGCACCAGGTGCATTTGGCTGTAAGCTGTAGATACCATTTAAATTTATGCACTTCTGCGTAATGAATCCGCACGCTGAAAAGGCTTCAAAAAATCAAAGCTCGACTATTGCGTGCGGCTCGCCAAAGCTGCAACGTCATGGCAGGGACGCTTTTCAGCTTGCTGACAACAGGCCAGAAGCTGCTACGCTAATGAAGATGCAAGAACTGGCCAATAACAGCCCGCAAGTCTCCCGTCTGAGATCTTTACAGCAGTTAGCAAATAGCAGTCCCCAAGTAATACAAGCTGCCCAATTAAAGGAACTGGCAAATTCAAAAGCCGCATCGACAATTCAACAGAATCTAGCAACTGGAATTGCGCAGCTTGCTCAGCCGCCGGAAGTAGACGAATTGATCCAGGGACAATTCGAAACCGTGCAAAGTCAACAAAACGAATCAGAAACCAAGCCCCGTGAGATTAAGAATGGCCTGCCGGACAACCTCAAGGCCGGCATTGAGTCGATGTCCGGCCTGTCGCTCGACCACGTCAAAGTCCACTACAACTCCTCCCAGCCCGCGCAGATCAACGCCCTGGCTTATGCGCAGGGCAACGATATCCACCTCGCGCCGGGGCAAGAACAGCATCTGCCGCACGAGGCCTGGCACATCGTCCAGCAAGCGCAGGGCCGGGTGCAGCCGACCATGCAGATGAAGGAGGGCATGGCGGTGAATGATGACGCAGGGCTGGAGCAGGAAGCGGATGTGATGGGCGCGAAAGCGCTCCAGATAAAGTCCTCGGCAAGTGCGGTTGTCCGTCCGGTTCGTCACTCCGGAAGTTTCAGGCCCATTCAGCTTAAGGGCGTGGGCGGAACCAAAATCGCTTTCGAGAAAAGGGTCAACAAAGCGCAGGAGCTCGTGATTGAAGAGGGCATGAACCTCCTGAAGCGAGCGTGGGACATTGCTCGGGCACAGCGAAAAGTGATAAAAGACCGAATCAGCAAGGATATGGCCGCCTACGATAAGGCCGTAAAAGACAAAGACCAGAAAACCATCAATCGGCTTGAAGAGGAAAATGACCGCCGGAATCGGCCCCAGGTCCACCAAGCTAGAGAGAACGCGAAACAGGCTCTCGCGCTCCAAAAACCTGAGCTCCAGAAACAAATCGAAACCAAGAGAAGCGAGTTATTTTTCAACGAGTATAGCGAGGACATCTTTAAAGAGAGGTTACCACTTAATAAGCTGGATTTAAATAACCTGAGTCCCGAGCAAAAAAAGCTCTTCGAAAAAGCGATGATTGAGATAAGTAATGACAAAGATATCAAAAAGTGCCAAAACGAGCTAAAGGATCTGGAAACCAAAAAAATATTGGCGGAAAAGAATGTGAATGCAGGCCCTAAGAGTGCGGGCCTCACGCAGGTTTATTTCGACAGCCTCACTTCCCAGATACCCGATGAGAAAGATCTACTGAAAGACACCCCCCAGTTCAAGGATGGTCAGTTATCCATCGCTGACTGCCAAGTCACTTATCACTCTAAAACCGGCGGCGATGTGATCGTGGCCGATATCATAAATGGAGAACTCGCCTTCGAGAAGAGCCCCGCGTCAGTCACTGAGAAACAGCCACGGCAGGTTTTCCACAAGAAGGGGCTGGAGGATCTCAAAACCCGCGACCTGAGCCCGAAAGAATACGTTCAAGACTCGCGGAAAACCATGACGCGCCGCTATGCCTACGTCGAAAAGAATTATTATCAAATGATGGAATTCTTCATGGTGGGGCACATGACAGGCCGCTTCCAACAGTACATGATGGCCGGTGGTGAGCGTGCGCCTGGGGTTCACACGTTCACCACCGATATGATCAAGAATGTTCGCGTCGAGCCGCACCGCCAGACGAAGATGACCGATACCCAAGTCGCGGTGGCTCACCAGATGTATGGAAGCCTGCCAGAGCAACGAGGCGTTAGTCTTACATCCACTCCCAAGGTAGGCGTCACTTACGCCAATACCGGCGGCAACTTCCGCACCGACGAAGGCTTCAAGTTAAAGATCGATCTCGCCCGTGTTCCCGACGAGGTACTGTTTCTGAATCATTACGCCGAGGGAGGGATCAGCGACATGAACGCTAAGGACTATACGACCAAGCAAATCCATAAGCGGAGTGAATACGTTTACAAATACAAGGAAAGCGCCGCCCACGCGCGGGAGTTGTTCCTCGAGCAGATCCGCCCGGAATGGGTTGTCGAAATCGAACATCATGCGAAAGGCGGCTTCCAGAATGGCGGGGGGCAGAAGACGACCATCTTGGAACGCGACACGATCAACCTGCTTGACACCGCCCGCAAAGCCTTTGGCGGTCAGGAGTACGAGAAGGGCTTCGAGGTGGGTCTGAAAACCGGGGCGGCGGACATCCAAACCCTCATAAATGACCCGAATTACACAAAGGGAAAAGGAACCGGAGCGATGGTGAAGGAGGGTTACGGCAAAGGCGTCGAGGTCCTGAGGGAAAAGAAGCGATGCAACCACTCGGTGGCATTCAAGGAAATCATGGAAGATTCAACCATCGTGGACAAGATGTCTCCCTACCATCTGGGCTACGCCCAAGCGCGGACAGGGCAGACGATGGTGACTTCAGCCCTCGAATTCCGCACCCTTTTGAATACGGAATGGGAGTTTAAGAATTCCCTCTCTACCGGTGGCACCACATCCCTGGCTCATGACTCGGACATGATCCTGATCAAAAGTTCCGTACCGCGCCAGCTCGGTGGATTCCGCACGACGCTCATTACCATTCCTTTCACGGAACTGGGTACCACCGAGGTGCACCACGAAGAGGACAAAGACGATTTCAACATCACAATCAAAAAACAGTCGGGCACGGAGTATGTGCTCAACATGCCGAAAGCTGAGGGCAAGGGATTTATTCAGGCCTTCAACAACGCCATCATTCGCCAGTCGCGCGGGCTGCAGACGCAGGCTACACCTTTGGGCGAAGGCCTTGCCATGGCTTTCGAAACCACAACCCTGAAGACCACAACCGTGAAGCTGGAATATCACACGAAAACCAATGTCGGCTTTAAATCGAGAAAATGTGAGATCCCACTGGACTCGATCACAAGCGTGGAGTTCTCTCGCGAAGACAAAAATATCCAAATGAATATCAGCCATCCCGGCGGCACGTTTTCGACCAATCTGGCGCCCGGCGAGGCCGTCAAAGTCAGAGCCTCGCTGATCAAGAATGGGTTGCCTGAGAAAGTTGCCGAGAAAATTCCGAACTAAGAGTATAAAGAGTTGGCTAAATACGATCGTCAGCTCATCGTCGCCTTCCTGGAGGGCGACAGACATGACTCCACACTCGAGCAGGCTGAGTCCCTGAACCAGAAGCAGCGGGCGGAACCGCTTGATACGGAGATTGTCACGGTGCGCTCGGGTGCCGGCTTGGAAGATCTCCAGTCGGCCCTGAACAGGCTCAGCGCCGAGTCGCGACTTTACCTAGTCGGGAGCGGCGATTGGCGGCAGCGGACGCTTTCCGGGTGGCTTCCGGAGGAAGTGGCAGACCTGCTGGGACAGCAGAGGATGCCCGCCGTGAAGGTCATTAGCATCGTTGCCGACAGTCTGGGCCGCAGTGCCGATGATGGCCACATGGACAGCTTCGCCGCGAGCTTCCATCGCCGGTTGAAGGAGGTCTGGCAGATTCGAACGGTTGTTCACGCGCGACTCCTGAAAGTCACTGTGATTTCCGACGAGCTGGCGCGAGGCCGCAAGATGACCTCCTTCGAAGAAGAAACTCCCGGCGAGACCCTGTCGCACGAGCACCACAGGCCGCACTCCAAAGTGAAACTCGTCTGGGATGGCGAGACTCAGCAAGCTGAATGGGCCCACTAAATTAAGTCGTTGACGCCATATCACGATCGTCCGACCCGGCCCACGCCTCCGCCAGTTATTCCGCTGTGATTTATCGTCTGATCGCATAAATAAAAGCGGAGGACAGGGAAATAGTCAAGAAACCACCGCTTTCCCAGCTCTCGCAAGCCGCCCATATTCAGCACGTCAAATAATCTCATTATTAGTATATCCCGTCTCAGAGCCTTCGCCCCATTGGCTGCTAGTGCTGGGTGTTACGCAGCGAGAACCGAGAAGTAGAGGGATATTGCTTGAAATCGTGATTCACCTTCCTGCATCAAGATGCAGCAGACGGCATCGCTGCTGCTGATTCGGAGCGTTTGAAGGATCGGGGCCGCCTCTTTGCCGTGCCGTGCGGAGCCCTTGCCCGCTCGTAGCCACGGGGCTACACTGCCATTGTGGTTTCAGTTCGCCGTACAGAGGAGTTTGCTCGTTAGCTCAGAGGCCTTCGGGAGCACAGGGCTAAGGCTTTTATTAAGGCCCGGATTGAACGCGTCATCTGCGGCAATCCAGGCGATCTTCGGCCCGTTGGGGCAGGAGTCTCTGAGCTGCGGATCCACTATGGCCCTGGTTACAGAGTCTATTTTCAACAGCGGAGTTCGACGCTGGTCATTCTTCTCGCCGGTGGTGACAAGAGTACCCAGGCTAAAGATATTAAATCAGCGCAGGATCTTGCTCGTAACTTCAAGGAGGATGAATGATGGAGACGATGACGGCACCCTATGACGTTGCCGAGTTTCTGGAGACTCCTGAAGAGGTAGCTGCCTATCTGGAGGCCTGTATTCAGGAAGCAGACGGGGATGCTGCTTTCATTGCAAAGGCATTGGGAGACATTGCTCGTGCCAAGGGGATGACCCAGGTCGCACGCGAGGCAGGACTGTCGCGGGAAAGCCTGTATAAAGCACTCTCAGGTGATCGGAGCCCAAGTTTTGACACGATCTTGAAGGTCATCTCAGCCTTGGGTCTCCAATTGAGCGCATCTGTGAAGGAGTGCATAATTGTTGAAGATGCGGCTGAGGTTGCATGAATGTTGCTTGTGCAGCTGAAGCCCGCGGACGTTGCCAGCGGGAAGGCGACACTTCGAACAAGCCCCTCGGGTGGACAGGCCACCACCAGCTCTCAGCTACGCCACCCCTGGCACCTTGCCTGCCACTCAAGGGCAGCGTTGGGTGGTCATGGACATGAATTACATCTGCACAGGCCACGTTCATCCTGAGAGAGCAGATATCTCGTTCGGCCAAATTGAGATGATGCTTGATACCGGATACAGAGTCGCGACCAGCTGCGATGCATCTCAGGTAACAGTGGTCTTGGATAGTGCAGCGGTCGACGGCTGGATCACAGCCCAAATCGTAGCTGCGGATGTAGCCGGCATTGTTGTCGGAGCGCTTGGGCTTGCACTAGGGTCTGGCTATTCGGTGGAGATTTTTCAGGTCACGGAGCTAAACGGAACTCCGCATGTATTCGGTGTACGTCCTTCGGGGGAGACACCTCAGCAAACTCTTGGCTTCGACCCACACCTGCCGATATTCAACAGGGCATTCCGCCTCTCAGTGCGTGACGTTTTCTTCAGACTGGCAGTTCGGGACTATCTTCGGGCAATAACAGTGGTGGCTGATTGTGCGACCTACTGCTATCGGGCGATCGAGGGTCTCAAGGCGGCGTTCGTGTTCAAGACCGGAATGGATCGGTGGGATGAGATGCACGCGACACTAGGGACAGACAAAGAGACAATTTTTTTCTACTATCAAGGACTACGCAGATCCGATCCGTCATGGTAATTGGGTTAACGCGAAGCCTGCGAATGCTCAGGAACGCTGGGCGATGTTAAGTCTAGCCAGGACGATTCTCGAAAAATATCTGAATTATGCTGAACCGGCCACCTAACATCATCATTCCCCCGACCCGCTACAAAAGGAATGCACATCACCCTCAGGCTCTTCGGGCGGGTGATGATGAGCGTTAGGCTTCACAGGTGGCAGCGTAGCAACCGCACACTAGGCGGACCCAAAAGATGCAGGGTATTCCCCTACATCTTTTCCCGCGATTGCAATAAGCCGGAGTCCATCCATTTGGCTTTCCTTGTAATGAGTCGCCACCAGGGTACACCTGCTACAAATGTCTAATCGTCAAATCAGGAGTTAATCTTCCATGACCAAGAAGAAGCCTGTAAAGATATTCATGATTCATCAGTTTCTGATGTCAGAACTCGAGGCCCATCTTGCAAAGCGTCTGCAAAGTTATTCCCAGCGACTGTTTGTTGATATGTCGTGCCCGATCGAAATGAAGATTCCGATTGACAAGCTTGAGTATATCCAGGAGATCGCGTGTGGCAGAATGATGGAATCTGATTTGGTAATTGTTTTGCCGGATATGCCAGCGGAGAGGGAAGTTGAAGATATGGCAAGTGATTCCATAAGCGGTTTGGGCGACACCTTTACAAGCGCTCGCGGCTTACACCATAACAGCACCTATGCTACAGAAATTAGAACCCTAATGTTCGATTCTTGCGACTCGAAGCCGGCACTGGTATTGGGCTGGACAAAAGAAAGTGCTGAATATCTGGCAGATAAACTCAGACATCCGAAGGGTATTGGCCATCGACCATACGATTCAACGAGATTTCATGCAATGGGTCTAGATGATGCTTCTGGAAAACATGATATTGCCAAGAAGATACTTTCAATACTTGACGCGCATTCCTAAGCAGCGTTCGCTCTAAGCTGATCATTCCCGAATAACTGTATCCTGAGGCCTAACAGGCCCCTCGAGTGGACAGGCCACCACCAACTCTTTGCTTTGCTGCCCCAGGCTCCCTGCCTGCCACTCAAGGGCAGCGTTAACGCCACAACTTCTCAAACCGTGCCGGGTTGGTGGCGGTGTGTGTCGGTGTAGCGCACGGTGTGCTGAATTTAGCGGTGCCCGAGATAGTCCTGGATCAACAGGACTAGACAGCGGTCGCGGGTCTCGTTCCGACTACCTTTAACCGCCTCCAAGAGCCGTTCAAATTCCCTGCCGGAGAGATGTTTTCGGTCATTCATCGTTTTGTCGAGAGTTCGCCCGTTTCAACAACCCCAAACCCCTTGCAAACCGGGGGGGGGGCACCTCCAGAAACTATCGACAAAATGTGTCAATTTGTCGAGGGGGATTATTTCGAGGGTGCCAAACCAGCAGAGAAGGCTCTCCTGCGGCCGAAAATCAACGCTTGACGTAGCGCGTCGTTACTGGCAATCTACCTCCATGGCGACGGATGGCAATGACGCAAGCCCGCAGGGGCCCCACGAGGAGAGAGCACCGCCCCTGTACCGGGACAAGCGCACGGCGCGATTTGCCAACGGTGAGCGGGTCAGGGAATTTCAGGCTTTCGAGGAGCAGGCGAAAAAGCGCCTGCTGATCCTCAGAGCCGCCGTCTCCCGCCAGGGCTTGATGCTCTTACCGAGCAACCGCTTTGAAGCTCTCGGCGGAGACCGCAAGGCGCAGTTCAGCATCCGCATCAATCAGCAGTGGCGCATCTGCTTTGAGTGGCCAGAGCACTCACCACGCCCATTCAATATCGAGATTGTTGATTATCATTGAGGGAGAACCACCATGACCAAGACAGAAAAACGACCGGTCTATCCCATTCATCCCGGCACGATTCTGGCAGATGAGTTGCAGGAGCTGAACATATCGGCAGCAGAGTTGGCCCGCCAGCTGCATGTGCCGTCCAATCGGATTTATCAACTCATCAACGGCAAACGTGCCATGACAGCCGATACCGCCCTGCGCCTGGAACAGTGGCTCGGCGTCGAGGCTGCTTTTTGGATGAACCTGCAGAACAGCTACGAGCTTGACCTGGCCACCGAGAAGTCCGGCGAGAAGATCAAGAATACGGTTCATCGTCGCTCGGCTCCGTCTTTCGTTCAAGCCGTTGCGCCATAACTGATGGGTTCTAGTCGATCACCGATGGGCTGGCCGCCCTGGCCTACTACATCCCTGGCCAATCTGCGCCAAGTGCCGGCGGAGCAGGCGATCCCGCTGCTGCTGCTGGGGTTGGAGCAGGAGACCTTCATGGTGCGCTCCTTGAGTTGCACCGGCCTGGGGGTGAAGCGGAACGAGGCGGGCTGGCAGGCCCTGGAGGAGGCGCTGCAGCACGACCAGGATCCCAATGTGCGGGCAGAAGCCGCCAATGCCCTGGCCAGCTACGGCCTCGAGCGGGCCTGGCCCCAGCTCAAGGCGGCCTTTAACCGCGACCACCACTGGTTGCTGCGCTGCAGCGTGCTGGCGGCCCTGGCCGAACAGCCCAGCATCCCTGCCGCCTGGCTGCTCGAATTAGCCACCCTGGCAATCGCAGATACCGACGGCACGGTGAGGGTGGGCGGCACCGAAATCCTGGGCCGCCTGGTGCGCGACTGGCCCGGCGACGCCGAAGCCCACCAGGCGCGCCTCCTGCTGCAACAGCTCCAACAGGACCCGGACCATCGGGTGGTGGCCACGGCGCTGAATGGGCTCCAGGCCTGAATTGAGGCGGCCTACTACAAACGGCTGGCTGGGGCCGTGTACAGATGCCCTACGCACTGGCTCGCAAGTATCCGAATGCTGAACGAGAATGGGCCTGGCAATGGGTATTCCCCCAGCAGAACCGCTGGCATGACAGAGAATCTGGCATCCAGGGTCGCCACCATCTCGATATTCCTGAGCTACACACCTGCTGGAACGGGGACAGGGCATCCGGACTATCCAGGAGCTGCTGGGCCATCGGGACGTGAGCACCACAATGATTTACACCCATGTCCTCAACCGAGGCCCCCTCGGAGTACGCAGCCCAGCGGACATTGTGTAGCGTACTGAACATGTGGTTATCGGACCCGTGAACCACGGTTATCTTGAGCAGGCCTGTCGCGAGATCGGATGCGGGATCAGGGATATCAAAGACCTGCCGAGGCCAGTTCGCCGTGGTTCACGGAAAGGAGGGGCTCACATGCCCTGGTTCACGGAACCACCTAAGAAAGCGTTAGGCAGACGAACAACTGCAGACCTGTTTGCACGAATAAAAACTTGATTCGACCCAAGTCTATTGCGCAGGGTATTAAGAGTTTCTAAAGGTCATGGCACGAGCATCGGGCATCGTGCTAGTAAGGATGAAATTCTCCCGCGATCTTCAAGAGGCCCAATTGGCTGCTTTCAGCGTCCATTTTGACGGGAGCATCACAACCAACCATCAGCTTCCTGTTCGAATACTTGCCAACACTTATGAGCATATGCAAAGGGCCATCGACAGGGCCTATTTAATTGACAAGTATGGAGATGTATGGAAGCATGCTCGGCTAAAAGCAGCAGACTATCAGGAGGTTAACTTTCTTGCTTCGTATCATCGAGATGGCGGCGTCATCCTTGATGCATTCAAAGTTGGCGCAGATCGAATCATCGATACAGTCGGAAATGCAATTCACTCTCTTTACGATCGGGCGGCAGCCAGCGGTGTAGGGCAGTACGAGTCCATGTCCGATCAGTTAGTGCACAGGCGTCAATATGTTCAAGGTGTCGGAGAAGCGACACAGCTTTTTTCAACTGTACTAGAGAATCCACCCGCAGGATGGGCGTCTGCATACTCACGTCGCTCAGTGGCCAAGGAGATTGACCAACTTGCTAGCCAAATAATTCCGGATCGCTACGAAGGGAGCACTGTTGAAATTAGCCTTAATGGAACTTACGCGCATCCAATCTATATCTTTAATCAAGAAACAGCAAGAAGATTTCATCTTCTTGCATCAAGGCGAGAGCTTGGTCCTGCCATGATTGTTCGTGCGCGAATAAGAGCTCTCGATAGAGGAAACGACACTACTGAGCCTGGGGCTAAAATTGAGAATCTTGATACGAACAGAGAAGTTATTCTTAAGCTGAATAGCGTGTCAGATTGTGATGAGCTCAGACCTTATCATAATGACCAACCCGTACGGATCTATGTAGCACCAATTATTGAAGCAATGGGATTTGATATCAATGGCGGTGATTTGATGTTCTTAGGAGTTGTTTGACAATATGTCAGCCTGGGAGAGCATTGGCAAGACGTATGGAGAGGCGATATCAGGGGTTTTTCCCTTACACAGAGCAATAGTGTTTGCTATTGGTGTGATTTTCTCTGAAGCTACGAGAAAGCCTTTGTACACTAGCATAGTAAAATCTATTCTTTCTTACGAAGCAGGTAGCATCTTCTTCGGTCATAATAGCATGGTCGCGAATATGCAAGTGATGAGCCTACTCGCAGGCCTCCTACTTGTTCTTGTCTCTTGGGGAGCCACACAATTATTAATCAACTGTCTATTCTCAGTGGTTGCCTCCGTCACTAAGGTTTGGGATAGAGTTGATCGGATAAAGAGAAGCTTTGTGACCACAAATGCGCCTATGTCAGTCCCCGAGCGGCAAGGCCTTATTCAGTTTTTAGATTTGTCACTCTCGGAACCCAAAAAAGCGCTTCAGAAGCTGAATGCCACGGTGGAGATAAGTCTCGCTGCTTCGATTGTGTGTATGCTCACTGGCCTGCGAGGTAGCAGGCTGGATCTGTTGTTGTTTGCAATCTTTTTAATCAGTTCGGTTATCGTCGGAGCAGTATCAGTACACTTGTTCCTTGCCGACTATTTTGGCCTTTCGTTGTTGCGCGCAGAGCTTCTCGGCCGAAAGCGGCCCACTCCATCATCGCCTTGAGATTTCAATTAACTATTCTCTTGCCCCATGCAACTCACAGCCTTGATGCTTTGCATCAACTGCGGCATTTATTCAGCAACATCTGGAGTGGCTTCTGTTGTTCCAGATTTGGGGCTGCCTAACATCCAGATGCAGAAGACGGGGGCAGAGGCTTGATTCTACGCTGAAGCGTCTGCCCGCTTCTGATCTGGAGCGTTATAAAGAACAGTGGACTCAGGACTAGGCTTGCGAACCTCTCCTTGCAGAGAGAAGCTCAATGCGCCGTGCGAGCAATAGTTCGCGCAATGCTGGGCTCATTTCAATCTCAAAAGTAATTAGAAATAAATAGCCGTATTGCGCCAACGTGTCACACGTGACTCTTGCCCACGGATGACTAGACACAGGAGGGGAGCCAGTAGTGTGTAAAAAAGCATCCAAGCATTTGGCCAACTCAAGATAGATCCGGCGCTTTTCTGACAAGTTTTCGCGAAGATGATAGTCAAATAATAGGATATTCCACTTCGCTCTATCATTTTTGCCGGAGATGCAGCCCGAGCTAGTATTTAAGGAAAAAAGCGTGGAGTAGTCATCGCTGCGAGGATCAATTGCATGATATCCAGTGGTATCGAATTTAAATTTTTGTCGCATCGAGTGAGACGGATGATAATCACGCTTAAGACTATTGCACTTAGGGCAAACCAGTAGCAGATTTAATGGATCATGGATTAAAGATGGTGCGTAAGACTGTGGTATTACATGCTCAATTTCAGTGCCGTCACTGGAATCTAAGCAGCAATAGCAGCAAACATGAGCAGCGTCCCGTGGAGTGGTGTAACTCAGGAGGAGCAGCCCCGGCGTAGCCGGGGCTGACGGTTCGCCTCCCTCAGACATCAGCTGTGGCAATAGGTGGGCCGGTCTGTGACCCTGTTCGGA
>JBIKWK010000115.1:0-6291 GCA_044356375.1 Prochlorococcaceae cyanobacterium
GGGTCGCACCCATCAAATCCGCGTCCACTGCGCCCACCTGGGCCATCCAATCCTGGGCGACGCAACTTATAGCCGCTGCCGCAAGCTGCCGATCGAGCTGGCCGGCCAGGCCCTGCACGCCTTCCAGTTGGGGCTGGATCACCCGATCAGCGGCGAACGGCTGGAGCTGGAGGCGCCCCTGCCGCCGATCTTCGAAAAGCTGTTGGCCATACTGCGCAGCCGCAACTGAAGCAGCAGCAGCTGAAGCAGGAGCTTGAGGGCCTCAGCCCAGCGCCGGCAGCCGCGGACAGGCCTGCACCAGCCGGCGGGTGATCTCGGCCCGGGGGTTGGCCAGCAGCGCCGCCCCCTCCCCCTGCTCCACGATGCGGCCGCCATCGAGCACCAACAAGCGATGGCAAAAGCCACTGGCCACCGCCAGGTCGTGGGTGACGAACAGCATCCCCAGCCCCATGCTTTGCTGCAGCTGGCGCAGCAGCGCCAGCACCTCGGTCTGCACCTCGGCATCGAGCATGCTGACGCTCTCGTCGCACAGCAGCACCTTGGGCTCGAGGATCAGGGCCCGGGCGATCGCCACCCGCTGCTGCTGGCCGCCCGATAGCTGGCGGGGCAGGCGCCCCTCGTAGCGCTCGGGCGGCTCCAGGCCCACCGCCGCCAACAACTGCCGGGCCCGCTGGCGGGCCGCTGCGCCCCTGGCCAGGCCGTGGATGAGCAGCGGGTCGGCGATCGCCTCCCCCACGCTCATCTGGGGGTTGAGGCAGGCCAGGGGATCTTGAAACACCATCTGCAGGCCGCGGCGCAGCTGGCGGAGGTGGCGGCCCCCCGGGCCCAACAGCTCCTGGCCCTGGAGGCTCACCCTGCCGCCCCGCACCGGCGCCAGGTCCATCAGGGCCCGGCAGAGGGTGCTCTTGCCGCAGCCAGAGGCGCCCACCAGGCCGATGGTCTCGCCTTGATGCAGCTTCAGGCTGATGCCGTCCACCGCCTTTAACCAGCGGCGCCGCCAGGGGGGCGAAGGCAGGGGATGCCAGCAGCGCAGCGCCTCGATCTCCAGCAGCACCGGGCTGGGGGCCAGGGGCGGCAGCTGGCCGCCCTCCCGGTCGCGGGCCCGGCCCACCAGCCGCTGGGCCAGGGGGCTGGCCGGGGCGGTGAGCAGCTGGGCGGCGGGGGCCTCCTCAATCAGCCGCCCCTGATCGAGCACGGCGATGCGCTCACACCAGCGGCCGGCCATGGCCAGGTCGTGGCTGATCAGCAGCAGGGCACTGCCCGCCTCGCGGCATAACTGACTCAGTTCCGCCATCACCTGGGCCGCCACCGCCACATCAAGGCTGGTGGTGGGTTCATCGGCGATCACCAGCGGCGGCCGCAGGGCCAGGGCCAGGGCGATCGCCAGGCGCTGGCGCATGCCACCACTGAACTCATGGGGATAGCTGCCGTAGCGCTCGGGGCTGATCCCCACCAGCTGCAACAGCTCTTCTGCCCTTTGCCTCAGGCCGCCGCCAGCTCCGGGCTCAATCGCCTTGGCGCCGCTGGAGCGCCGGTGGGCGGCGAGCGTATCGGCCAGGTGATCGCCCACGGTGAGCAGGGGATTGAGGCGGGTCATCGGGTCTTGGAACACCAGACCCACCGCTTCCCCCCGCAGCTGGCGCAGGGCCCTGCGCCCCAGCTGGCGGGGATCGCGACCGGCCAGCTCCAGGCCGCCGCTGCACTGGCTGCCCGGCGGCAACAACTGCAGCACCGCCCGGGCCAGGGTGCTCTTGCCGCAGCCGGATGGCCCCACCAGGGCCAAGCTGGCCCCTGGCGCCAGGCTCAAGTCGAGGCCATCGAGGGTGGGGCCAGGGCTGCCGGGGTAGCGCACCACCAGCTGCTCAACCCGCAGCACCGCATCGCTCAAGGCAGCACCGCATCGCCGATCGCTCCAGTTTCAGTGGTAGGACGCGCACATTCGCGGGTCTGTGTCTGCGGGTGCATACGATTGGGTAACCCGAAGGGTGGAATGCTCGAAGCGGCCCCCGATCAAGGATCCACTCCAGTGGCTACAGCTGAGCCACTGGCCAGGGATTCCCGGCGCCCCGCCGCTTCCCCCACCGACCAACCCTGCAGGGCGAGCGATCCAACCGGCCAGGCGAGCGCCAGCGACTACGGCGTGGCCCTGCCCGATTGGCTGAAGCGCTGCATCGAGCACCGGCGCCACTGCCAGGCCAGCGGCGACAGCTGCGCCACCGACGCAGAGTCGCTGCTGGCCGCGGCCTTTGATTTCGCCTACCAACTGCACGAGGGCCAGTACCGCGCTAGCGGCGAGCCTTACATCATCCATCCGATCGCCGTCGCCAACCTGTTGCGCGACATCGGCGCCAGCGCCGGCGTGATTGCCGCTGGCTTCCTGCACGACGTGGTGGAGGACACCGAAGTCACCGCCAACGAGATCGAGGGGCACTTCGGCGCTGAGGTGAGGGCCCTGGTGGAAGGGGTGACCAAACTGGGCGGCATCCACTTCACCAACAAAACGGAAGCCCAGGCGGAAAATCTGCGCCGCATGTTCTTGGCCATGGCCAGTGACATTCGGGTGGTGTTGGTGAAGCTGGCCGATCGGTTGCACAACATGCGCACCCTCTCGGCCCTCAAGCCGGAGAAACAACAGCGCATCGCCCGCGAAACCCGCGAGATCTATGCCCCCCTGGCCAACCGCCTGGGCATCGGCCGGTTCAAGTGGGAACTGGAAGACCTGGCCTTCAAAATCCTCGAACCGGAGGCCTACCGGGACGTGCAGCAACAGGTGGCCACCAAGCGCAGCGAGCGGGAGGAACGGCTGGCGGTGACGGTGCAGCTGCTGCGGGATCGGCTGGCGGCGGTGGGGCTCACCAACTGTGAGGTGAGCGGTCGCCCCAAGCACCTCTATGGCATCTGGAGCAAGATGCAGCGCCAGCAGAAGGCATTCCACGAGATCTACGACGTGGCGGCCCTGCGGATCCTCTGCCCAAATCTGGATGGCTGCTATCGCGCCCTGGCGGTGGTGCACGACACCTTCCGGCCGATTCCAGGCCGCTTCAAGGACTACATCGGCCTGCCCAAACCCAATGGCTACCAATCGCTGCATACGGCGGTAATTGGCAGGCATCGGCCGATTGAAGTGCAGATCCGCACGGGCGAAATGCACCAGGTGGCGGAATACGGCATTGCCGCCCACTGGAAATACAAGGAAGGCGGCTCGCCGGCCGCCTCTGGATCCGATGCCGAACGCTTCAACTGGCTGCGGCAGCTGGTGGATTGGCAAAAGGATGGCGGCACGGAGGACAGCAGCGATTATCTGAGTTCAATCAAAGAGGATCTCTTCGATGAAGAGGTGTTTGTATTCACCCCCAATGGCGATGTGGTGGGGCTGCGTAAGGGCTCTACCGCCGTTGACTTTGCCTACCGTATTCACTCGGAAGTTGGCAATCATTGCCAGGGCGTACGCATCAACGATCGCCTCAGCCCCCTGTCTACGCCACTGCAAAATGGCGATTTTATCTATATTTTAACCGCCAAGACGGCCCATCCGAGCCTCGACTGGCTCAATTTTGTCGCCACCCCCACGGCGCGCAATCGCATCCGCCATTGGTACAAGCGCAGCCACCGCGATGAAAACATCCTGCGGGGCAGCGAGATGCTGGAGCGGGAGCTGGGCCGCGACGGTTTCGATTCTCTGTTGAATGGCGATCCAATGCTGCGGGTCGCACGGCGCTGCAACCTGGTCAGCACGGAAGACCTGCTGGCCACCTTGGGCTTTGGCGGCGTCACGCTTCAGCAGGTGGTCAACCGGCTAAGGGAAGAGCTGCGGCTGGACCACGCCGCCGCCGCCCCCGCCCTCACCAATGAGCAGCTGGCGGCCAGCCTGGCGCCCGCCGCCCAGCCCCCGGTCCCCACGGCCCACGGCGCCTCCAGTCCCATCTTGGGTCTGGAGGGCCTCGACTATCGCCACGGCGGTTGCTGCAGCCCCCTGCCCGGCGAGGCGATCGTGGCCACGGTGGCCCTGGGCAACCACGGCATCACGATTCACCGCCAAGACTGCGCCCACGTGAGCCAGATGCCGGTGGAACGCCGCCTGCCCGTGCGCTGGAACCCCACCCCCCAGGGGACGCCGCGGCGCTATCCGGTGCAACTGCGGATCGAGGTGCTCGATCGGGTGGGCGTGCTCAAGGACATCCTCACCCGCCTCTCGGATCACCGCATCAACGTCAGCGACGCCCGCGTGCGCACCAACCCCGGCAAACCCGCCCGCATCGACCTGCGGGTGGAACTGCTCGGCGCCAACCAGCTCGCCACCACCATGGATCAAATCCGCTCGATGGCCGATGTGCTCGACATCTGTCGCACCGGCATCGGCTGATCTTCTGACCCGCTGATAAATGTAGAGAAACACAATATCAAAAGTGGTCTCATCAATTGAGCGGCTCAACATTTACGCCATGCTTCTTTCTGAGATACATAATTGTATCTAAATGGCACTGGGCATCACGTAGATGCCGTCGCAGCAGCGAGCCTTCTCGGACACGGTATTCGAAACTCGCTCGTGGCAAGTAGCAGGCATTGGCTCTAATCCTTGCGGCAGACAACCAAAAATCCCAATCTTCCAGCGCGCCCAGCGATTCATCGTAGCCTCCCAGCTCGCACCATAAGCTCTTCCTGACTATGGCACATGCATCAATGTGGTTGATCCTGGATATTTCGTTCATTGCGCTGGGGCCAGGCCTGAAGAGTTGATTGCAAGCCCCAAAATCAACACGATCGCCATAAAGAAATGCTACCGATTCATTGGCGATCATTATATTTATTCCTTGGGTAAGATAAGGTGATAACAGGCGATTGTCATCATCGAGAGGCAAAACAAGAGGCGCTCGCGCATGGCGAATGCCATGGTTCCGAGCAGCAGCAAGGCCCTGATTCTTCTGGCGCAACACAGTATATACTGCTTCTTTTAAGCGAGAAAGAAGCAAGAGAGATGTGGCATTTGTCGACCCATCATCGACGATAACAATCTCGACGATGCAGGAGCTTGGTCGATGACGCTCCACACTCGCAATCGACTCAAGAAGCCAATGTTTTGGATTAAACGTAGGAATAACCACTGTGATGCTCGGATTCAGTGTTCGCTCATTCTGTAACACCTTCATCTCTGCGAAACTCATCAAATCTGCGCAGGGCAGATCTGCACAACGCTGCAGACGAACCAATATTTCAACTAGTTCAGGATAGGCGATCGCATAGAGAGCGGCGATTGGATCATTCCCTGGAAGATGACGTAAGCACCTTGAGTCAATGAGATTTTCGTGCCAGTTTTCATCCAAATCTCGCAATCCTTCCCAATCCCATCGTTCCCCTAAAATGTCTGGCAAACTTTTTGGCTTTTTTGCCATGGACTCCGCATGCGATATTACACAAATCTCGGGCCTTGCCTCTGCAAATTCTACAAGTCGCTCGTTATATAGTCGCCAAAGCGGTAATATCATTTCTGGATGAAGGCGAAACTGAGGATGTACCAAGCGCTGCAAGGCGTCACTTAGATCCCAGGGTGTGCGATAAATCCCTACCACCTTTAGAGAGGGGCAGCAGTCACGCCAAAACGGTAGCAACAAGGTTGTCCTTGGATCCTTCCATCCCCATCCATGTGCGCACGCAGAGCCATGGTGAGACAGGTAGCTAGATTGGCGTTTTATTAACCAAGACTGCGCATCCCTCTTCCAATGATATAAACCAAGACAGCTTACGCTCTGCTGAGGAGTCCAACCCCAGTCTAGCCAGCCGCCTGGCAGGCCGTTAAGAGCATTATTAAACCACTCTGCATGTAAAGCGACCAGCCGAGAATCTTCGAAATAACCGCTAGGCTGATCACGATCTGCTGCGACTAAATCATTCCCATAATCAAGGCCGAGCTTTGCAAGAAGTGAGGACAACATTGATGTGCCACTTCTATGCATACCAGTTACGGCAATCTGCCTAGGTTTGCGCAATTCAAACACTATAGCCTCATTGCGAGGGCTCTGGATCAGCCGATATTGCTCTTGAAGACCACGACGGCGTACAGCATTTCTAGAAGCCCGACAGGCTTCTAGATGGGTAAGTTCGCGCTTCTCCTGCGATGCACTATTGGGATGCAGTCGATATTCATATAGTGGCTGAGGGATATAGATGGGCTGGCGTCCCCTGAAGTGGTGTAATTCCCCCGGCACCCCCACCCCGGTGTAGCCGGGGTGGGGGGACGCATCTCAGGCGACTGGCTCCGGCTGGTGTTGCAAGAGGTGGGCAGGTCCGTTTCCC
>JBIKWK010000116.1:0-6287 GCA_044356375.1 Prochlorococcaceae cyanobacterium
CCCTGGCATTGCTCCTGGGCCTCGCCGTGCTGCTTTTGCCCCTGCTCACCCCCGAGCTGAGCCGCCCCCGCGATGCCCTCTGGGGGGCGGTGGTGCTGCTGCTGGGGCTGGTGCTGGTGACCAGTGCCGATCGGCTCACCGGTGCGCCGATGCTCGGCGTGCTCTGCGGTGGGCTGCTGATCGGCCGGCTGGGGCTGGAAGTGGCCCAGGCCCGCTGGTTTCGGCTGCTGCCGGAGGAGCGCCAGCAGCTCTGGTCGGCCAAGCGCTGGCAGGGGGCCTGGGCCCAACTCAGCCAGGCCAGCGCCAAGCTGCTGGCCCTGGGGAGCCAGTCCCTGGCGGGGCTGGGGGCCTGGATCGGCGAGCGCCGCCAAACCCGCAGCAGCAAGCGCTGGGTGAGGCCAGAACAGCCCGGATCAGAAACTGGCCCCGAGCCCGAGGCCGAGCCCAAGCAGGTGGCCGAGCCAGAGCTAATGGCCGAGCAAGCGGCCAAGACTTCTGCCGAGCCTGCGGCTGCGCCCCAAGTGGAGCCCCAGCCAGAGCGGGACCCCGACAGGGATGCGGCCCTAGAGGCCCAGCTGGAAGACGCCCCAGATGCAGCCCCGGAAGCCCCCCCAGAGACTCCCTTAAGAACTCCGCCAGAGGCCGCTCCAGAAGCCTCTCTAGAGACCGAGACCGCCCCGGCAGCTGCCCCAGGCACTCCGCCAGCCGCTCCAGAGACCACCGCCCCGAATACTCCGCCAGCCGCCCCGGGGGCTGAACCGATCGCGGCCGCTGAGCCTGCGCCCACCACCTGGATCAGCTCGCTGGAGGAATTGGACTCCCTGCTCGATCAGGCCGCCCCAACGCCCGCCATCGACAGTGACCCCGCCAGCGCCAATTCCAGCGCCAGTGCAGATGCAGATGCAGATGCAGATGCAGATGCAGATGCCATTGAACCCGAAAGGGCAGAGCCTGCCGAAACTGCCCGCTCCGCCAGCGGCGGCGCGGCGGATCTAGCCGAGCAGGCCCCAGCTAGCGCCATTGCCGCAGCGAACCAGCCCGAGCCCCCTACCGCCAGCGACCAGGCGGGATAATCGCCGATTGTTGCCCCAGGCGACGTGACCGCCAACCCGGCTCCCTCGGACGCTTCCGCCTACAAGGACACCCTCAACCTGCTGGAGACGCCCTTCAACATGAGGGCGAACGCCAGGGTGCGGGAGCCGGAACTGCAGGCCTTCTGGGCCGAGCAGCGCATTTATGAGCGCCTCTGCCGCGACAACCCCGGCGAGCCGTTCACCCTGCACGACGGCCCGCCCTACGCCAATGGGGCCCTGCACGTGGGCCACGCCCTCAACAAGATCCTCAAGGACATCATCAACAAACATGCCCTGCTCCAGGGACGCAGGGCGCGGTTTGTGCCGGGCTGGGACTGCCACGGTCTGCCGATTGAACTGAAGGTTTTGCAGGGGCTCAGCAGCAGCGAGCGGGCCGCCCTCACCCCCGTGACCCTGCGCCAAAAGGCCCATGCCTATGCCCTGGAGCAGGTGGAGCTGCAAAAGGGCGGCTTCCGCCGCTGGGGCATCTGGGCCGACTGGGATCAGCCCTACTTGACACTGCAAAAGAGCTACGAATCCGCCCAGATCGGCGTTTTCGGGGCCATGGTGCTGGCCGGGCACATCTACAGGGGCCTCAAGCCGGTGCACTGGAGCCCCAGCTCGCGCACCGCCCTGGCGGAGGCGGAGCTGGAATACCCCGATGGCCATAGCTCCCCCAGCATCTACGTGGCCTTCCCGGCGGTGCAACTGCCCGAGGCCCTGGCCACCAAGCTGGCCGCCGCCGGCCTGAGCGCCGAGGCGGCCACCGCCAGCGGCGGCCTGGCGGTGGCCATCTGGACCACCACCCCCTGGACCCTGCCGGCCAACCTGGCGGTGTCGGTGAATGGACGGCTCGACTACGCCATCTGCGCCGTGGCCTGCCGCAACGAAACGCCGGCCCCCGCCGCCAGCCACCTGCTGGTGGCCGCCGAGCTGCGAGACAGCCTGGAAACCAGCCTCGGCCTGCAGCTCACCCCCCTGCTGACGGTGAAGGGCGCCGAACTGGAGGGGATCGTCTACCGCCATCCGCTGCTGGAGCGCACCAGCCCGGTGGTGATTGGCGGCGACTACATCACCACCGAGGCCGGCACGGGCCTGGTGCACACCGCCCCCGGCCACGGCGTGGACGACTTCAACACCGGCCGCAAATACAACCTGCCGGTGCTCTGCCCGGTGGACGAGGCGGGCAACCTCACCGCCGAAGCGGGCCCCTTCGCGGGCACCAACGTGCTCAAGGATGCCAACCCCGCGATCATCGCCGCCCTGGAGGGCACTGGCCTACTGCTCAAACAGGAGCGCTACGAACACCGCTACCCCTACGACTGGCGCACCAAGAAACCCACCATCTTCCGGGCCACCGAGCAGTGGTTCGCCTCGGTGGAGGGCTTCCGCGACCAGGCCCTGGCGGCCATTGCCCAGGTGGATTGGCTGCCCGAAAGCGGCCGCAACCGGATCGAGGCGATGGTGCGGGACCGGGGCGACTGGTGCATCTCCCGCCAGCGCACCTGGGGGGTGCCGATCCCGGTTTTTTACCACCGCGAAACCGGCGAGGTGCTGCTCAACGCCGACACCCTCAGCCACATCCAGGGCCTGATCGCCGAGCAGGGCTCCGATCTGTGGTGGCAGCGCGACGAGGCGGGCCTGCTGCCGCCCGCCTACGCCGACCAGGCCAGCCAATGGCGCAAGGGCAGCGACACCATGGACGTGTGGTTCGACTCCGGCTCCTCCTGGGCGGGGGTGCTGGGGGGATTGAAAGGGGGGATCACCCCCGCCGGCCCGGCGGCCGCGGCGGCGGAGCCCCCGGAGGCCACCCCGCTCAATTTCCCCGCCGATCTCTATCTAGAAGGCAGCGATCAACATCGCGGCTGGTTCCAGAGCAGCCTGCTCACCTCGGTGGCCGTCAACGGCCACGCCCCCTACAAGCGGGTGCTCACCCACGGCTTTGCCCTCGATGAAAAGGGCCGCAAGATGAGCAAATCCCTGGGCAATGTGGTGGATCCGGCGGTGCTGGTGGAGGGCGGCAAAAACGAGAAGCAAGAGCCCGCCTATGGCGCAGACGTGCTGAGGCTGTGGGTGAGTTCGGTGGACTACTCCGCCGATGTGCCCCTGGGCCCAGGCATCGTGAAACAACTGGCGGACGTATACCGCAAGGTGCGCAATACTGCCCGCTACCTGCTAGGCAACCTGCACGACTTCGATCCGCGGCCCCAGGCTGAAGGCGGCAACGCCATCGCCATTGCCGATCTGCCGCTGCTGGATCGCTGGATGCTGCAGCGCACGGCCACATTGATCGATGCTGTGAGCGTCGATTTCGAGTGCAGTGACGAGCGATTTGACGAGCGATTTGAATTTTATCGCTTCTTCCAGGCGCTACAGAAATTCTGCGTGGTGGATCTCTCTAACATCTATCTGGATATCGCCAAGGATCGGCTCTACGTAAGCGCGGCCAATTCCCTCCGCCGCCGCAGCTGCCAGACGGTGCTAAGCCTGGTAGTGGAGCGGCTGGCGGTGCTGATTGCGCCGGTGCTCTGCCACATGGCGGAAGACATCTGGCAAAACCTGCCCTACCCGGTGGCGGAGAAATCGGTGTTTGAACGGGGCTGGCCGACGGCCGACAACCGCCGCTGGCGCCTGGGCCCCAACGAGCTGCACAACCCGCAGCTGGCAATGGAATTCGAGCCATTTCAGTTGGTAAAGGATCTGCTGGAGGGCTTGCGGCCCCAGGTGAACCGCCAACTGGAGGCCTGCCGCAAACAGGGCGGCAAGGGTCAGGCGCTCCCGGGCACAGCCCAGGGCGCCGCGGCCGGCATCGGCTCCTCGCTGGAGGCCCAGGTACAACTGGAACTGGCGGACGACCCCCAGACGGCCCCCCTGCGGGAAGCCCTGGCACTGCTGGAGGCGAGCCCCACCCCTGAGGTGGACAACCTGGCCGACTGGCTGCTGGTGTCGGCAGTGCAGATCGGCGGCGAACCTCCGGCTCAGCTGTTGGCCCAGGCCTGCGAGGCGGGGGTAACGGTGCGCATCGCCAAGGCCGCAGGCCAGAAGTGCGAGCGCTGTTGGCACTACGAAACCGACATCGGCCGCCACGCCGCCCACCCCACCCTGTGCGGCCGCTGCGTGGCGGTGCTGGCCCAGAACCCGCTTAACTCAAGCCCAGAGCCGGCCCCCTGCATAGACGCATCGCCAGCCAGGGCTGGCCAGGGCTGAAGGCCATGCCCCAGCCCGAGACGCAGGCCCAGGAGCTGATTGAGCGGCTGGGGCTCCTGCCCCACCCGGAAGGCGGCCACTACCGCGAGACCTATCGTTCCACCACAAAGGTGGCCACCCCCCGGGGGGAGCGCTGCGCCAGCACCGCCATTTTGTTTCTGCTCACGGCCGGCCAGTGCTCCCACTGGCATCGGATCTGCGCCGACGAGCTCTGGCTCCACCAGGGCGGCAGCGGCCTGCTCATCCATGAGCTATCACCGGCCGGCGCCTACCGCCGCACCCGGCTGGGGCTGGATCTGGCGGCGGGGGAGACCCCCCAACACCTGGTGCCCGCCGGCCACTGGTTTGGCTCAGAACCGGCGGCCGGCGTCAGCTGGAGCCTGGTGGGCTGCACCGTGGCGCCGGGCTTTGAGTTCGTTGATTTCAGCCTGGCCCGGCCGGAGGATCTGGCCCCCATCGCCGCGGCATGCCCCGATTGGCGCCGGCTCTGCCTGGCAACGGAGCCCCAGATTCTGCCCAGGCTTAGCCCACCTGCAACCCATGCCTAGGCAAAGTTCTGCACAGGCCCATAGATCAAGTGAAGCGGTTCAGATTCAGGCCCAGATTCAGCACCAGGCCACCGGATCCCGATAAAGATCGGCGGGCTGGGGTGGGGACAGGGGTGTTTCCGCCACCGGGTTGAGCGGGGCCGCCAGCAATTCGGCGCTGGCGACGCTGGCGCTGGCAGGCAGGGCCAGCTGGTCTGGATCGAAGCAGGTGGGGTGGCTGACGCTGCTGGAAAAGCCGCGAAAGATCAGCAGTTCAAACGGCTCCAGCTCCCCGCTGGCCCCCTCCAGCTCGCCCCGCAGCCGCAACACCCGATCGGGCCTGGTGCGGCTGATGGCCTCCAGGGCTTCCAGCAGGCAGGCCACCGCCATGGAACTCAACAACTTCTGACCACTTTTGCCAGCTTGGCAGGCCCGCAAACCATGGGGCGCTCAAAACCCTCCGGCCACCCGGCCCAGCTTCGGCAGGCGCACCAGCAGCCACTGGATCAGGCCCACCACGTAGGCCACCAGGCCCGCGTAGCCCAGGAAAGCGGCCAGGGGTGGGGTCCAGTCAGCGCCGAACACAAAACCGAACACCCCGGCGATCTGACCGTGCAACTCCAGGGGCGGTTGCAGCCACACTGCGCATCTGGGCTGCACCATTGCCGCCTTTGCGGTGCAGCCGAGGGCCGTGGCGCTGAAGGCGGCCCCCAGCAGACCCCAAATCGTGAGACTCCAGCGCCAGATGCGCAGGCTGAGGGGCAGGGCCCGCCAGGGGGGCAGATCGTTGATTTCCTCGTTGATATCCACCCAGAACCAAACGCCAAAAACGACGATCAACTGGGCGGCAATCGCCAACCAGAAGCCCAGGGGGCGCTGGTCGGTGAGCAGCAGGGTGGCGATCAGCAACAGGCTGGCCAGCTTCCAATAGATACCCATCAGCCGCTGCAGGGCCCCCTGGCGCCCCAGGGCCGTCCACACCAGCAACACCAGCGGAACGCCCACGGTAACCAGCACCGCCAGCCTGAAATCGAGCCACACCAGGGTGCGATAGAGCGCGTCCGGCACGGGACAGGTTCGGTAAGGCGCCATTATCCGCGCCTACCATGGGCGATAGGTTCGAGGGCAATGGCAGGCTTCTCCCTTCCTATCTGGTGGCCCCGCCGACAGGCGGCCCCCTGGTGCCGCACCGCCCTGGCCACCGATGCGTCTCTGCAGGGGGCTGTCGAGGCCATCGCCCTCCAGCTGCGCGGCTGCGGCCCTGCCGATTTAGCCCTGGTATTCGCCTCGGCCAGCTATGCCAGCGACCTGCCGCGGCTGCTGCCCCTGCTGCGCCAAAAGCTCAATGCCAAGCATTGGCTGGGCTGCCTCAGCTCCGGCGTGGTGGGCACTGGCGCCGACGGCGTACCCCATGAACTGGAACAGGAGCCCGGCCTGAGCGTCACCCTGCTGCACCTGCCGGGGGCCCGCCTGCACCCCT
>JBIKWK010000049.1:0-21238 GCA_044356375.1 Prochlorococcaceae cyanobacterium
TCCGCCCAACCTATGGCGACACACCGCCTGAGGTAGGTAGCAGGTATGGCCGACCACCTCCATCGCCTCGGCGAGGGCTGCGCGCATCACGGCTCGATCTGCCGTGGGCCCCGCCTGCAGGTCATAGGGATGGCTGCGAGCGAAGCTGGTAGCAAACAGACAGGCCTGGTGGCAGGGCACCATATGGGCCAGCCAGCGGGCCAACCGCTCAGGCCTCAGGCCAGGATCTGGGCTCAGCCAAGGGCCGCAGCATGGAATTGAGGCGCTGGGCAAGGGATCCACCCAGGCCTGGCCCACCACCACCGCTGGGCGAGCCAGCTCAAGCCAGTGGCGCAGCAAGATATGCAGACCTCCAGGTACATAGACATCACCGGCATTCATGAATACAATCGCCTCCCCTGCCGCTGCCTGGAGGGCCTGATTCATGGCGTGGTACACCCCCTTTGGCGACAGGAACTGGTGTCGGCTTTGCCAGCCAGGGGGCGCCTGCCAAGCAGCCAACAGACTCGCTGCAGATGTGTTGCTGGAAGCATCCACCACCAGTAGCTCTACTTCCAAGTCATCTGGCCAGCCAATTACCTGAGGCCAGGGCCCAGCTCTATGCAGAGCAGCCAGGGTGTCGGAGAGTTGGTGGTGATTGTCACGGCAGAGCACCACCACACTCAATAGAGGTTTAAGCTCAGCCATCTACCACCATCGGCAAAAGCTGGGCGCACCGCCGCCAAATTCTCAGGGGCAGCCTCGGTGCGTACAACCGCTCGAATAACTGGCGATCTGCCTGGGGATCTTCCAATTTTGACGGGGGATGTCGCAGGGGCCAGTTCAGTGTTGCTGGAGGGGGAAGAGGTGAGCGTCCTCTTTTGCAGTGACTGGCAAGAGTGGAGCCGAAGCCCAAATTGCTTACCAAATTAACCTGGGGAACCGCAGCTCTAAGTCCCTGCTGCCAACAACTCAAAAACCAATCATAATCCCAAGTGTCACAACTACCCGTCAAAACTGAATCTAATAATGGGGTCATCCGGTTCTGCAAACGACGCCCTCCCCAGTTGGCCAATGCATTTGACCCTCGCCAGCGCAACCACCCGCTTAAGTCAGGGCGATGAAGCTGCCAGGCCCGCCTCCAGCTGGCCCAACCCCAAACCGGCTGAAAGCGAGAAAGACGGTAGCTAGGCGAGGCAAAATTTTCACTGCGCCGACCAACGCTGCATCCACTAATAACCCCCACAGTTGCATCATGCCGATATAATTCCAGCAACTCACAGCAGAAGCGGAAAAAATCTGGGCCAGCCAGAATGTCATCTTCAAGGACAATTCCCTCTGGCTCGGCAGCGAAAAACCAGTCAAGTGCAGCCAAAACCCCAGCGCGACAGCCAAAATTGTGCGGCTGTAATAGCCAATTAACCTGGCAGGGCCAATTCACGCCTTCCCTAAGCAGCCTGGCGGTGGCTGCCACTGCCAGGGCTTCCTGATCATTGCCTTCCCGGGCTGCATCAATTGCCAGGTAGAGCCTGGTGGGCTGGTGTCGCGCTATCGCCTCTAAAACCCTGATTGTCAAGTCGGGACGCCGAAAGGCAATGAGCAGTATGGGGACGTCTTGATTCACGTTACCCCATCACCCTGCAGTCAATAGCAAAGATCCTAGGGCCTGGCATTGGAGCAGGCGCTCTCCTACGGTTTAATCAAACAACTTCACAGCTCACCCCAACCGTGACCCTGAGGCTGACCAACACCTTGACCCGTCGCACCGAGGTGTTTGAACCTCTGGAACCTGGCCGGGTGAGCATCTACTGCTGTGGGGTTACGGTCTATGACCTCTGCCACCTGGGCCACGCCCGCAGCTACATCGTTTGGGATGTGCTGCGTCGCCACCTGCTCTGGAGTGGTTATAAAGTGAAATTTGTGCAGAACTACACAGATATTGACGACAAGATCCTGGCCCGTGCGGGCCAGGAAGGCAGCACCATGGAAGTCGTTAGTGAACGCAATATCGAGGCCTTCGTGGCGGACATGGCACGGTTGAACATCCTGCCTCCGGACCGCATGCCCCGGGCCACCAGGAGCCTGGATGCCATTCGTCGCCTGATCCAAGAGTTGGAGGCCAAAGGGGCTGCCTATTCCGCCGACGGCGACGTCTACTTCGCCGTAACCAAACACATAAATTATGGCAAATTATCAGGCCGAGATTTATCCGCACAACAGGAAAATGCCTCCGGCCGGGTGGCGGATACGGAGGAGGCGCGCAAACGTCACCCCTTTGACTTCGCCCTTTGGAAAGGGGCCAAGCCAGCTGAACCCAGTTTCCCTTCCCCTTGGGGGCCGGGTCGCCCCGGTTGGCATATCGAATGTTCGGCGATGGTGCGCGAGGAGTTGGGTGAATCAATCGATATTCACCTCGGTGGCGCAGACCTGATCTTTCCCCATCACGAGAACGAGATCGCCCAGTCAGAAGCGGCTACCGGCAAGCCCCTGGCCCGCACCTGGCTGCATAACGGCATGGTCAATGTGGGCGGCGAAAAGATGAGCAAGTCCCTAGGAAACTTCACCACCATTCGCTCCCTGCTAGAGAGCGGCACCTCGCCGATGACCCTGCGCCTGTTTGTATTGCAGGCCCACTACCGCAAACCTCTGGACTTCACAGCCCCAGCTCTGGATGCCGCTGCCACAGGCTGGAAGGGCTTAAATGCCGCCCTGCTCCTAGCCCATGGCTTGGCGCCTGACGGCCCCACTCCACTTCCGGGCGCTGCCGACCAGGGCGCCTTTGATTCGGCTGGCCAAGCCGCTGGCCTCAGCCCCCAACTGAGCGGCGCCTGGGACCGCTTCGCGGCAGCCCTAGATGACGACCTCAACACCTCTGCAGCCCTGGCGGTGCTGTTTGAGCTAGCCAGGCCCCTGCGGGCCCTAGCCAACCGTATCGAGAGGGGTGACCAAGGGGCTGCCCACCAAGCCGCCCAGGCTGAGCAGGTCAGTCAAGCCCGCCTGCTGCTGGAGCTGGCCGACGTGCTCGGGCTCAAACCCGAGACCGCGGCAGCTGCCCCTGACACCACTGGGGGGGAAGTGGCGACCAGTCCGGCTAGCGGCGGGCCTGGCGATGACCAGATCCAAGCCCTGATCGCCCAAAGGCTGTCCGCCAAGAAAGCCAAGGATTTCAGCAGTGCCGATCGGATTCGCTCCGAACTGAAAAGCTGGGGCATTGAGCTAATTGATCAGCCAGGTGGCACTACTGACTGGCTGCGGCACTGATTAGCTGCTTCACTGATTAGTTGTGGCACTGATTGGCTGCGGCACTGATTGGCTGCGGCACTGATTGGCTGCGGCACTGATTGGCTGCGGCACTGATTAGTTGTGTCACTGATTAGTTGTGGCACTGATTAGCAGCGTCTTAATTAACCCCCTTTCAGAGATCAGGGGGCATGTAGGTAGGCCAGCTGTAATTCGAGGCTCAAGCGCCGGGGCGCTGGCGATCGGCCATCATTGCCTCGATGCGGCGGATTCGCCGCAAGGTGACCTCCCAGATTTCCAGCTGAAACGCCCGTTCGCCATTCCCCGCTGCCACTGAGCTGCGGCAATCTGACACCAGTGATTCCAGATCCTCACCCCGCTCGAAACACTCCCAGAGCTGGCGCTCCAGCCTGGCCCGTTCAATGAAGTTCCAGCGCTGAAACCAAGTGGAGATGGGAGCCATCGAAAGCTGAGCGGATGGACCCAGCCTTACAGGCCATCGTGCCATAGCCCTGCTGTTCAGTCAGATTGGCCGCCAGCACTGGGAAGCCCGGGATGCTGCTAAAGATTTTTCAAAAGCAGCCACACCCAAGGAGTCTTTGTACAGCAATTTATCACGTTATTGAGACGAGTATTCTTGTATCTTTCTGGATGTTTCCGGTGAAGACCCAAGCATTTGCAAGTGTTGCCATAGATAGCTGCCTGGGATGTCAGCCAAGTGGCATATTAATACATTCGTTTAATGTGGCGCCTGACTGACGAGAGCTATGGGTAAAAACACGCCTCTAAGCAATCTCTGGAAAACTACGATTTCCGTGCTTCTGCCTCCTGAAAACTCCTATGGCGCCATGACTTCCTTGACAGTGGAAAGTGTTTTCCACAGTCTCCCTAAAACCATACATTCGATTGTTTGAGTGAGAGCATCCTAGGGTCAGTTGCAATGCAGTGAGTATTGCCAAGGATTTGGGGGCTCTGGAATACCGCAATTCCTGCCATCTTGCCACTGGAGAACTCTTGCGGCATTAGAGCTACATTAGGGCACCCCGAAAAATCGCATATCTCACCGATCTCATGAAGCTAGAGGCCTTGCCGCGACTTAGTTGAGCCTGACTAGTGGCAGTCGAAGGGGCATTTCTTCGATGTGTCCATTAACTGGGGCTCGAATTTAACGGAATTTCACCAGCATAAAACCAGGCATAAATCTTATCCTTCCGGAATGTCATTGCAAAATATTGTCAAACTAGCCATAAATATTGCCAGGGAGATGGAGCATCAATTACAGTCGAGCTATCCAGTCGATGTCAAGATATTCCCCTCTTCGGCAAGAATAACCTGGCCGACCAGCCATCTGCAGCAATGAATCGTCGGGAATCCCGCCATCAATCCGCTAGCGCTGCCAAGATCAAGGGCTGTAATTTAGAGGCTTGATCGTAACGGCCGCGGTGTTAGATTCAAGATTACTCGGCATCGGTGAGCGCCCAGCAGATAAGTGGTGATGTGGATAGTATGCAAAACTGCTGACAGCCACCTCTAAATCCCAGGTTCCCTGAATAGACCTAGAATAGATGTCTTAACATGTGTGGAGCAATCTGAGAAGCAGCCGCAAAAACAAGCGCAGAAGCAACCAGAGAAGCAGCCACAGAAACAGCAACAGCAACAGAAGAGACCTAAGAAGCAACCCCAAAAACAACTCGAGTTAATGGACTGCACCCTCTCACTGCCAGCAGAAGCTACAGGGATCGTTATTGTAGTGCCTGGGAAAGAAGCAACTGCTGGCAGCATCCAGGATCTACTGCTTTCCAGACTGTTGGCGGAGGTGGGCATGGGTACCCTGCTGCTGCACCGCATTCGGGAAGCCACCAATCGCTCGCCCAAGCCCAACGACAACTGGTACGAAGGTAAAAGCACCAGTTACCATTTGATCGGCATGCTGGATTGGCTGGCCGACCAGCCCTTTCTGCGCGAGATTCCCATCGGTCTACTGGGCACTAAAGAGGGGGCTATCGCGGCCATGGAAGCTGCGGCGGCTAGGCCTCAACACGTCAGGGCCGTGGTTTCCCAGGGAGGGAGGGTGGATCTTGCCTTTGATTCCCTGGCATCAACGGTTAGTCCGGTGCTGCTGGTGGTTGGCGACTTAGACGTGGACCTCTGTGAATTGAACGCCTGGGCAGCAAGTCACCTACTGGCTCCCCACGCCACCCAGGTGATTCACGGGGCAGGAGCCGAATTTGTGGAGCCCAATGCCCTGGCAGAGGCAGCTAGACATGCTCGAGATTGGTTTCTGCGCTATCTCTCCCCTAGAGCGACAGACAACTAAAAGCGCCCAGAACCGATCAATGATGAGCAGAGAACCAAAAAGTTAATTAAGCGTCCTAACTGCTGCAACAGGCTTTACTGGCGCAGCTGGCTTTACTAGTACAGCTGGCTTTACCACTGCAACTGGATTTATTTTACCGCCGGCAGTAGCGATTGGATGCTCGACACGAATGACTCAGTGCATTATATATCTGAAACAAAAGTTTTCGCAAAAAGAGAAAAAATTCAACCCACCTGGCCGTGGGCTAGGTGGGCATTGACAATTGATCCCAGCCAGTGGCTGGGGTTGATCAGAAGATGGCCGCGGCTAGGCCGGCAATCACTCTTCCTCTCCCTCTGCGCCTGCCCCCATAGGCACCAATCGAATCTGCTTGCGGCCAAGCTTGATTTCGAACTCGTCCCCCGGCCTGAGATCTAGCATGGCCGTGTAAGCCTTGCCGACAAGCAGATTGCCATTGAACTGCACCTTGGCCGTGTAGCCCAGCTTGCGACCAGGCTTGCCTGGTACACCACTTTCACCAAGGCTCACACCTTTGGCCTCTAGCAGCGCCTCATAGAAGGCTGTGAAGTTCAGGCGCTCGCCTCCATCCTTCTTGGTGCTGACGTAGCCGCAGCTGCGCACCAGATCGGATTTTGAGGCTTCTCCCATTTCCTTGACCTTGGTCAGGAGTTCAGGTCCAGTCAGCATGTGTGTTCCCCATCAGAACTCCACAAGCTTACACAAGGACTGAGCATTGAGCGACAGTGAATCTCCCAACATCTCATGCTGTTATCGAAGCTGAGTCCTGGCAGTCTGCTTGGCCTGTTCCTCACCATTGCCCCAACTGGGTGGGGACTGGTGTCATCCTGACGAAAACTTGGTTCAGTCCCAGTCGATCTCGGCCATAGCCAGAGGGTTCTCTGAGGGCTAAAGACAGTGTTGGCCCCAGTTCAGGCCTGGTCTGGTCATCCCTTAAAACCAGAAAGCTGTCTTTTAACCCCTTGAAACCAGCCTCTCGCTGACCCCCCATGGCGTCGAGATGGGACCTTTAGCGACTGTGCTAGGGCTCAGGGGTGCTGCTGAATGCCACCACATCCCTGGCCTCTCTGGGCTTGGCCTAGGCAATGCCGGAACAGCCCATAGCCTGTTAAGACCCATTGAAACACTCGGAGGTTTGCAGCTGAGACCGGCAGGAGCGGCCCAAATCACGGCCCTAAACACATGATCACATCACAGCCCAGGTCGAGGGTTGCGCCAAATTTGATGCCTGGAATCAGCCCACCAGTGCGTGCCACTGGGGCAGTAACGCCGGCGGTATCCTGCTGGTATGACCACTCAAATTCTGGCTACCGTCATTCCCACTCCCGCCATTGCCTCTAACGCCATCGCCTTTACTGCCATCGCCTTTACTGCCATGGAGTAGCACAGCATTGACGAGAACCGCTGGCAGCCAGCCCCGGTTGATCGAGGCGTGGGGCACCCGCGGAGGGATCACCAGCCAAGCCGCCTCATCCTCCCGCAGCGATATGCACCGAAAGCGTCGGTTCTGCAGGATCACCAGATCCACTGCGCCCCTCAGAACCCTCAGCTGGCTGGTCTGATACCGATGGCACACCAGCTCCTGTCTGCAATTGTTGCCAACCTCGGCAATTAGCGTCTGATCGCCCTTGGGGGCTGCGGATAACAGCGTGTGTCCCCTGAGAATCGGTTCTATCGGCAAAATCTCGACGCGGCTGCTGTTGGGCATGGCCCCTCGCTGGGAATTAGGAATAGAAACTGTTTCAGAACCATTCGGCCACGGCGTCCTCGCGTTTGTTGCCTCCGGCTGCGGGAGTGGTGCGAGTGAAGACCATGGAGATGGACCGCGTCTGTTCGCCATCGGCTGCAAGGGCATGGATTGGATAAACCTGTTGACCGTCCTGGAATGGCACCTGTAAGCGAAAACTGCCATCTGCCGCCAGGGGCACAACTCGCTCGCCGATGCTCAAGGTGGCGGCTGGATCAGTGGCGCCGTACACGATCAATTCGGCATCGGCAATAAGCCAGAAACTGCGCTGACGGGCAGCTAGGCCCGCACCTGATTCACTGAGACCACTGGCCCAAGGCCCAACACCGGAAAGCTGGCCTCCGGCTGCCGCTGTTTCACTGGTTGACAATTCATGAAAAGCTTCAGAACCGCGGGCCAGCAAGCGGCGACCGCCGCCACTGGACTGCTGATAGAGACGTTCGTGCATACCGGCCACCAATGGTGGGCTGAATTCCGCGATCGAGCTGGTGACAGGGTCGAGGGTGAACGGTACAAATTGATCGTCAACCCAGCTGCAGGGCTCCAGCTCTGGCATCCTCGCCAGGGAGGAAAAAGCCAGCGAGATCCAGCCACCGGTGGCCTTGCGAAATCCCAACTCCACGCGGTAATCACGACCGCTCAGGGGCACTGCTAGAAACCATTCGCTGGCGGTGGCATCCACCACCACTTCCTGCAATGCGTGGGGATGAGCTGAACCGACTTCGCATCCAGTGACGTCGGCCAGCCTGAGGACAAGCTCCCTGGCGCCGGCGACCCGGGCCGCCTTGAGATCTTGTTGATCTATCTGCCAAAACACATAGGCCCACTGGGGATCTCGGGGCAGAAACACCACCCGGGTGCTTCCGGTAGGGCGAAATGCCTTAGGCAACTGTGCCTCCAGGCTCGGGAGTTTAGGCCAGGAAGTCGCAGCCCCTAGGTCGCTGCCACCAGATCCCGAATCATTGACAACTGCCGGCCTGCTCTCAGCCTTGGCCATGCGGGCCTGAATCCCGAAGACCAACTGCCCCTTGGCCATGCCGCTGTAGGGCCCGATCCCCAGCCGACTGGCTAACTGGCGGAGCTGGCGCAGGCTCAACTGAGCCAGGTTCTCGGAAGGCATACCGGATGCAGCCATGAACATCACCTTGCGAAACATGAAGCCATCGTCCCCAGCAACGCCAACCACGTCCATGAATATGAGGGTATCAAGATCGTGCTGACGAGGCTGGGATCAAGGGGCGGCGGGGCTGGATTTTGCACAAATAGCCAGTTTTTGCCTGCTTTCCAGGTTTAGTGCAGCATCTGCACCCTGGCCAGCGCCCCCAGCGAGCTTGTGCGTCGAGGTCCGATTGTGAGCGGGAGCAAACCAATGCGAGCCAATTCGCCGCCCATCAGATCGAGATGGCTACCTGACTGGCTACGAGTGAGCGAGGGCCCATGGGTAAGGGAAAAGGACGGCAGCCAGCCGAGCTGGCGGAGGCTCCCAGCAGCCCTGGGCCCTGGCCGTTGGAGCCGGAGACGACCTATCCCTGCAGGCCTCGTCCTAATTGCAGCTGACGCTTGCGTTGCCACTGCCAATACGCTGCAGAAAATACCCCCAAATGGGGATAGTAATTTGGGCAGATACGAGCAAAAATAGAACCTTGATGAGTCAGGAGGCTCACCATGGGTGACACCGCCATATCGTCCCTGTCATTTGAATTCTTTTCGCCTGGAAGCAGAGCCCGTGGAACTGATTCCAGCATTGCGTCGCCAATTGACGACTCAAAATTGAGCCCCAATTGCTGCCTGGGACGCACCTGCTTGAAGTGGGGGGCAGATGGCGAGCTATCCGCTGTAGATAAACAGTTGGTGCTGCAGCGCCTGGCCCTAGAGGACAAGATTGCATCAGATCTGCTGCAGAAGCCCTTCGCCATTCACCGAGAATAATCGCCCAACTGAAGGCATTTCCAGGTTGTACACAGAATGATCCCTCTCCGCCTCAGGCCATGATTTCCGCCTCAAGCCATGATTTCCAGCTCAGGCCATGATTTCCGCCTCAGGCCACGCCCCCATGACCAACGCCATACTCTACCATGCCTAGCACCAATAATTTTACTCAGATAAGCATACAACTGGGCCTTGAATTACCTGCCCATAAACTTCTATAAATTTCGGCCAAAAATAGCAAGATTGCTGCAATCAAACAAAATGCTCTTGGGGGGATATGGATGTCCTGCTGGCAGCGGCTGCCCGTCGAGTGACAGCTCCCTCCACCACAGCCAAGCAGCCTTCCTAGAATTGTCTCAGTTTGAGACGGAGCTGCAATGTCCACCTGCGATCTACCATCCTCGGCCATGGCTAAGCCAGCCCCAGCCATGACCAGCCCTGGGAGCCATGCCCCATCTAGGCACCAACCTGCTGTCTCGTCAGCAATGGCATCTGGCCAAAGTGCGATTGATGTTCTCAGATCTCTCGTGCATCAAGATCCAGCCTTCGCTGCAGCATTGCGGATAACCGCATCCACCCAAGCTGCTGCTCGGCTTGCCGCAGATCAAGGCATTCAGATTACGCCGGAAGCCCTCTGGCGTAATCGGGGCACCTTGGTGAGCGGCGGTTTGCCAACTTGGCGCGGCTGAACCCCCCTGTGGGGCTCGTTTAGATAGTCAATCCACTCCATCCGCCCATGTTTACGCCGTAAGGCTGCTGCGGCCGGCTGCTGATTGCCCTGGCAATCAGCAGCCGTGAAAACCTGAATCACTCAAGCGGCGGCGCTTCTCAGCGCTTATCGGCCTGGCGATAGACAGCATTGCGCTCCCGCTTGCCCACCGCCACGACAAGCACCAGCAGCTCGTGATCCTGCACCTCGTAGACCAGGCGGACAACTTTCTTGGTTATGGGGGAGCGGCGAGGAGCTTGATCTTGACGCGATCCCTGGAGCCCCGCAGCTTGCTGGCCGGGATCCTGGATTCGATCAGCCGTTCGGGCAGCTTTTGCTTGAACTGCTCCCGAATCCCTGCGCTCAACGTCCGCCATTCCCGCAGGGCTTCGGGATGAAGGGCCAGCTCAAAGGGCATCAAGGCGACCCGCACCGGCAACCGCTTTGATCTGAAAATTCAAATTAACAAAAAGCGGGCGGCGGGAATCGAACCCGCATCATCAGCTTGGAAGGCTGAGGTTTTACCACTAAACTACGCCCGCACCAGTACAAACGTACGGCCTTGATAAGCCGGCTGCGCCTGGCTGCCCGCAACTCGAGCAGTTGGAGCATTATGACCTGCGTGCGACGGCCCTCACGGCCACCGAGGTTCCCATAGCCAGTCAGCCCCGAGTGGCAAGAGAGGTGCGAGACGCGGCGGATCTGCGGGGCAGAGGTCGCCAGCGGCTGCTGTGGGCCTACGGCCTGGGGGATGCCGGCACCGGCATGGCCGCCTCGCTGATCGGCTTCTACCTGTTTATTTTTTACACCTCAGCCGCTGGCCTGCCGCCCTGGATGGCGGGGCTGGTGTTGATGGTGGCGCGGCTCTGGGACGGCTTCAACGACCCGATCGTCGGCTGGCTGAGCGACAAGACCAAGAGCAGCTGGGGCCCGAGACTGCCCTGGATCCTCGGCTGCGCCATGCCCCTGGGCCTGGCGATGGCGGCGATCTGGTGGCTGCCCCCCGGCGGCCCCTGGCTGCGCTTCACGGTGTTCCTGGCCATTGCGATGGTGGCCAACAGCCTTTACACCGGCGTCAACCTGCCCTACTCGGCCCTGGCGGCGGAACTGACCACCGATGTGGACCTGCGCACCAGGCTGAACACCTCCCGCTTCTCCGGCTCGATCATCGCCAGCCTGCTGGGGCTGGTGCTCGGGGCGCTGCTGCTGCAGGATCACCACGACCCTGGCAGCTACCTGCGCCTCGGCCTGCTCTCCGGTCTGGTGGTGAGCGCCGCCACCCTGCTGTGTGGCTGGGGCCTGGCACCGATCGCCCGCCACTGCCAGCGGCCCGAAAGCCAGCCCGGCACCACCCGCCGCCTGCTGCGCCGAGTGGCGCAGAACCGCCGCTTCCTGATGGTGCTCGGGCTCTACCTGCTGCTCTGGTGCGCCCTGCAACTGATGCAGACCGCCGCCCTGATCTACCTGCCGGTGGTGATGCAACTGCCGGATAACTGGAGCAACTGGATCCTGCTGCCCTTCATGCTCAGCAGCCTCGGCGGCCTCTGGGTGTGGAATGCGGTGTCCCAACGGCGCGGTCGGCTGCAGGCGCTGCACTGGGGCTCCGCCCTCTGGATCGGCGGCTGCGGCCTGGCATTGGTGCTGCCACCCCTGGATGGAGCCCTCTCACCGATCGGATCGCTGGGCAATGGGCTGCGGCTGGTGCTGCTGCTGATCACGATCATCACCTCCGGCATCGGCGCCTCCTGCGCCTACTTGATTCCCTGGTCCTTGCTGCCCGATGCCATCGACGCAGACCCGGAGAAGCCCGCTGGCCAATACAGCGCCTGGATGGTGCTGGCCCAAAAGATCTGCATCAGCCTGGCCCTGTTCTTCTTTGGCAACTTGATGAGCATCAGCGGCTATCAAGCGGCGCAGAACGCCCTACAGCCCGCCAGCGCCCTGATCGCCATTCGCCTGTGCATGGGCCTGATCCCCGCCCTGCTGGTAATGCTGGGCCTGGTGGTGATGCGACGCTGGCCCCAGGGCAGCCCACAGCGCCCCTAGCGGCCATGACCTCAGCCAACAGCCCCAGAACCCGCAGAGTCCCCAGACCGCCCCGGACGCCCCGCTGGCTGAATCGCCTGCTGGCCAGCATCTTGATCGGCGGCCAGGCGGTAACGGCGATCGCCCGAGGTCGGGTCAGCTTCAACGACCTGATGCAGGAATTGTTGGAGGCGGGACCCGGCAGCTTTTTGATTGTGGTGATCACCGCCCTGGCGGCGGGCACCGTCTTGAACATCCAAGTGGTGGCCGAGCTCTCCAAGCAGGGGGCCAGCTCCGCCGTGGGTGGCCTGCTGGCCCTGGGGCTGTCCCGGGAGATGTCACCCCTGCTCACCGCCACGCTGCTCACCGGCAAGGTCGCCACCGCCTACGCCGCCCAGCTGGGCACGATGAAAGTTACCGAGCAGATCGACGCGATCACCATGCTGCGCACCGATCCGGTGGACTACCTGGTGGTGCCGCGGCTATTGGCCATGGTGGTGATGGCCCCGGTGCAGTGTCTGCTGTTCTTTCTGGTGGGCATTTGGTCTGGGCAGCTGAGCAGCACCTGGCTTTACAACATCCCCCCCAGCGTCTTCTGGACCTCCGTGCGCACCTGGATGCAGGCGGATGATCTGCCCTCAATGTTATTCAAAGCCCTGGTGTTTGGTATTCAGATCGCCGTGATCTCCTGTGGCTGGGGTCTCACCACCCAGGGCGGCCCCAAGGAGGTGGGCACCACCACCACCGGAGCGGTAGTTGTGATCCTGGTGACCGTCGCGCTTATGGATGCCCTACTAACCAAAATTTTGTTTGGCTGAGCAAAGTTTTGTTTGGCTGAGCAGCCATTGCCACATTTATTGCCCATTGCCCGCTTAGCCAAGCCCGCTTAACCAAGCCTGCTTAGCCAATCCCCTTTAACCCAGACCCCCGAACCCAGCCCCCCCCATCACCGTGAACCCATGACCATGCCCCCATCCGCCGATCCCTCCCCTGCCGCATCAGCTGCCCTGCCCTCAGGCCCCGGCTCTGGGGTGGTGCTGGCGCCGCGGCCCTGGGTGCCCCTGGGCACCCTGCTGCTGGCTCTGGTGAACCTGGCCTGGCTGCCCCTGTGGAGCGGGGCCCTATGGCTGGCGGGCGGCATAGCCCTGTTCGCCGCCTTCCTACTGCTGCAGAGCGCCCTGCTGAGGCTGGAGTTCACCGGCGACTCGCTGCTGGTCTGGCGCCAGAACAAGCTGCTGCGTCAATTCAGCTATGGGGAGTGGCTCAGCTGGCGCCTGTTTTGGCGGCGGCTCCCGGTGCTGTTTTACTTCCGGGAACAGCGCAGCATCCACCTGTTGCCAATGTTGTTTGATGCCGACGCCCTGCGCCAGCAACTCCAGCTCCACCTGAACGGACTGGAAACCGGCCAGGCCTCCCCCGGCGAGCTGCCCTGATCTAGCTGCACGATCTAACTGCCCGGATCAAGCTGCCCGGATCGAGTTGCCCTGATCAAGCCATCCCTATCGATGCCGTCCCTATCGATGCCATGACTGACGTCTCGCCAGTAATCAGCGCCCCTGGAGAAGAGCCGATCACCCCTGGCGAGCCGCCAGCGCCAGCGGCGCCCCCCAGCGTCGCCGCCGGGGCCACCGGCCAGGCGCTGCTGGAGCTGGCCCTCACCGAATTGGGGCAGCGGCGTGAGGCCCTCGGCCAAGAGATCGCCCAGCTGGAAGCCCGCCGCGACCAACTGGCCCAGGAAATCGGCGGCAGCTTCGCGGGGCAGTCGGATGCGGTCGCCCGCCGCGTCAAGGGGTTCCAGGAGTACCTGGTGGGGGCGCTGCAGGATCTGGCCCTGGCCGCCGAACAGATGCCGCTGGTGCCCCAGACCCTGCTGGTGCAGCCCTCGCCCTTGGATCAACTGGCCAGCGAAGCGCCGGCCCCCGAACCGCCCGCTGCGCCGCTGGCCGCCGGCCTGTTCGCCGCCGATGCCCCCCTGATTCGTCAGCGCCTCGCCGAGATGCAGGGCCAACCGGATTTTTACGCCAATCCCTGGTGCCTGCGCCGCAGCCTGGAAGCCCGCGGCGCCCAGCAGCTGGAGGACTGGTTTTTGGGCCAGGGGGGCCGCGGTGCCCAGCCCAGCGCCGGCAGCCGCAATCGCAATGTGCTGCTGGCCGCCGCGGCCGTCGCCCTGCTGGCGGAGCTCTACGGAGATCGCTTCCAGACCCTGGTGCTGGCCAGCCAGCCAGAACGGCTGGGGGAGTGGCGTCGGGGCCTGCAGGACTGCCTGGGGCTGGGCCGGGAAGACTTTGGCCCCAGCAGCGGCATCGTGCTGTTCGAGCGGCCCGATGCCCTGATCGAGCGAGCCGACCGGCTGGAGGAGCGGGGCGAGCTGCCCTTCATCCTGGTGGATGCCGCCGAACAGGTGGTAGACGTGCCGATCCTGCAATTCCCGCTCTGGCTGGCCTTCGCCGCCAGCCCCGGCGAATTGAGCCAAGAAGAGGCCTACGACTGATCCGATGAGCTACCTCTCCCCCCTGATTGCGCTTTTGACGGGCTACCTGCTCGGCTCCATCCCCAGCGGTTACCTGGCGGGCCGCTGGTGGATGGGCATCGACATTCGCCAGCAGGGCTCCGGCTCTACTGGGGCCACCAATGTGCTGCGGGTGGTGGGCAAGGGCCCCGCCCTGGTGGTGTTCCTGCTCGACGTGGGCAAGGGCGCCGCGGCGGTGCTGCTGGCCAAGGCGCTGCTCTACCAGGCCGGCCAGACCCCCTGGACCGACAGCGGCGTGGTGGCGGCGGGCCTGGCGGCCCTGGCCGGCCACATCTGGCCGATCTGGCTGGGCTGGAAGGGCGGCAAGGCGGTGGCCACCGGCCTGGGCATGCTGCTGGGGCTCACCTGGAGCGTGGGCCTGGCCTGCTTCGGGATCTTTCTGGCCGTGCTCAGCGCCAGCCGCATCGTCTCGCTGTCCAGCACCGTGGCCGCCATCTCCCTGCCCCTGCTGATGCTCGGCTGGTTCGCCAGCCATGGCATGGAGCTGCGCTGGCCCTATCTCGCCCTGGCGCTGCTCACCTCAGCCCTGGTGATCTGGCGGCACCGCAGCAATCTCGAACGCCTGCTGGCCGGCACCGAACCCAGGCTGGGCCAGTCCAAACAGGCCCAGACCAAGGGCTAACCAGGGCCCCATAGGGCTAGCCAGGGCGCCACAGGGCTAGCTGGAGCGCAGATCAGGCCAGCTCGCGGCTGCGCTCGGCCGCGGCCACCACCGCCTCGATCAGGGCCGAGCGCAGGCCGAGCCGCTCCAGCTGACGCAGGCCGGCCATGGTGGTCCCAGCTGGGCTGCTCACCATGTCCTTGAGGGCTCCGGGGTGCAATTCCCGCTCGAATAGCAGCGCCGCCGTACCCGCCAGGGTGCGATGGGCCAGGTGATGGGCCAGCTGCCGCGGCAGACCGGCGGCCACGGCTCCATCCGCCATCGCCTCGGCCACCAGGGCTACAAAGGCCGGGCCGGAGGAGGTGAGGGCCAGGAAGGCATCCAGCTGGCTTTCGGGCAGCTCATGCACCTCCCCCACCTGGGCGAACAGCTGGCCCACCCGCTGGCGCTCCAGAGAGGTCACCGCCTGGGCAAAGGCCAGGCCCGTCAGGGCGCTGCGCACCAGGGCCGGGGTGTTGGGCACGGCGCGCACACAGCGCCAGCCTGGAAACAACTGCGCCAGTCGGGCCAAGCTCACGCCGGCCAACACCGAAATCAGCAGGCCACCATCGCCCCCGGGGGGGCCGTCATGGGCGGCCTCGCCGGCCGCGGCGGCCGCGGCGGCGAGCTGCTGGGGCTTAACAGCCAGCAGCAGCACCGGCGCCTGCCAGGCGGGAGCTGGATCGGTGCCCACCGCCAGGCCATGGGTCTGGGCCAGGCGATCGGCCGAGGCGGCGCTGCCGACCACGGCCCGCACCGCCTCCGGCCGCAGCTGACCCGACTCAATCCATGGCCAGAGCAGGGCCTGGGCCATGCGACCCAGGCCCACCACTCCGAAGCTGGCTGTTGCTGCCGCCGTAGCCGTTGCTGCCGTCGTAGCCGTAGCCGGTGAGATTGAGGTTGGGCTCAAGGAATGGCAAAAAATCAGATAGCCGTGTCCTGGCGGCCCCAGGCCGGGCTGGGCGCAGCCTGATGCTGCTCGCCAAACTCGCGCTCGCGGCTGACAGTGGTGGCAGTGGAGGTGGAGACCTCCTCGCTGACGGCGGTGGTCACCGTCACGCAGCTGGGGGCAAACAGGAAGATGCTCTCGCCCACCCGCTCCTGGTGGCCATCGATGGCGAAAGTTCCCCCGGCCACAAAATCGACGGCCCGCTGGGCCTGATCCGGTTCCATCATCGTGAGGTTGAGGATCACCGTCTTGCGCTCCCGCAGGGCCTGGATGGCGCGTGGCATCTCGTCGAAGCTGCGCGGCTCCATCAAGGTGACCTCAGCGGCCGAGGAGGGGAGACCCGGCATGCCGATCACGTTGGTGCCGGCAAAGGGATCATCGACCGAAAAGCTGCTGGTCAAGGCCATGGCACTGGCACGGTTGGCGGTGGAAGTTGCAGTGGCTTGGGGCGGCTCGCCACCGTCGTAATCCAGCTCGTCGTCGTACTCACCGTCTAGGTAGTCATCGCCAGAGACGACGGCCCGGAGGCGGGAGAACAACGACACGGGGCTTTCCTCGAAAAATCTTTGTACTTAGATAGCGTCCCACGCCAGAGCTTGCAAGGGCTGCATGGCCGCCGAAAAATGGCAGTGGGTAACAGAATCGCCCGGAGCCGCAAATTAATCACGGAGGCTGCGCCCTAGTTTATCTTCGATAAGGAGATTGTGGAACACCCCGGCCACGGCCAAGGGAGTCATGGCACCGCAAGGGTTTTCAGCAGGCAGAAGCTCAGAAATCGTGGTTTTCCAGAGCTTCCCTAGAGCTCAGCCGGGGCCACAGCGCTGCGTTCGCCGAACAGACCGCTGCCGATCCGCACCCAAGTGCTACCGGCCGCCGCAGCCTCGCGCCAGTCGCCACTCATCCCCATCGAAAGTTCGCTCAAGCCCAGCTGCCCGGCCAGGGCCGCGCAGTCCTCAAATAGAGCCCGCCGCTCGGCGACCTGCAGACCCAGGGGGGCAATCGTCATCAGGCCCAGGGGCCGCAAGGGCTCCAGCGCCTGCAATTCCTGCCAATGGCCCAGCAGCTCCCGGGGCTCAAAGCCCCCCTTGCCCGGATCCGGCCGCAGCTTCACCTGGAAGAACACCCGGGGCCTCAGCTGCTCCTCGGCGGCGATGCGGGCCAGGCGGCGGGCCAGGTCGAGGGAATCCAGGGAGTGGATGGTGGCGAACTGCCGCACCACCCCCCTGGCCTTGTTGGCCTGCAGGCGGCCAATGAAGTGCCAATCCAGCGGCCCTAGATCCAGCAACTGCCCCTGCTTGGCGCTGGCCTCCTGGAGGCGGCTCTCGCCAAAGCTGCGCTGGCCCGCCAGCACCGCCTCGCGAATCCGGCCGGCGGGTTGGCCCTTGCTCACCGCCAGTAGGCGCGTGGTGGCGGGCAGGGCCAAGCCCAGGGCCCCGAGCCGCTCAGCGATGCAGACGGCCTCTGGGGCGGCGGGTTCCGGGGATGCGACCTCAGGGGATGCGGGGGCCTGCGGGGATGCGGGTTCTGGAACGGCCTGGTCAGCCACCAACTGCAGCTCAGATAAAGGTCTGGTCGAACAGATCCCGCCAGCGTTTCAGCACTTCAGGGCCATCGCGACGGGAGCGGGCCAAATTTTGTTCGGCGTAGTGGCGGGCATCCATCAAGGGGATCACCTCAAAGGTGGCGCCCCGGGGCTGGATCGTCACCAGGAAAAAAATCCTTTGGGCGTAGAGCGTGGCGTAGAGATCACGAGCTTCTCCCGCCGGGGCCACTCGATAGAGCATCCCGAAGGTGGGGTGGGTTAGGTAACGCTCTGCGCTCACGAAGGGCCGCGTGCTGGAAGGTATTAAAGAGCACCGACATTCCAGCGCAGTCCCCAGAGGGCCAGCAACAGGATCACCGCCAGGGCATTGCCCCAGCGATCACCGGCCGACAGCGGCGAGGGCCGATCATGCAGCCGATCCACCGGCAGCCAGCAGCCGCCACGGGCCATCAGGGCTTCCGCCCCCTGTTCGGCCCGCAACAGCAGGTTGGCCAGCAGCCGCTCCCCCACGGCCAGCACCAGCGCGAAGCTGGCTTTCCAGCCCAGGCGGCGCAGGTTCACCGCCCTGGTGGCCAGGGCCCGCAACAAGCTCTGCAACTCCTCCTGCACCAGCGGCAAAAACCGCAGCGACAGCAGCAGCGTGAAGCCCAGCCGCTCCACCGGCCAGCCCAGGCGCGCCAGGGGGGCCAGCAACCAGCTGATCGCCCAGACCAGCTCCTCCGGGGCGGTGGACAGCAACATCAAATTGGCGCTTTGAACCAGGGTGAACAACAGGGTGGCGCTATTGATTCCCAGCTCCGCTGACCGCCTGGTGATCAGCAGCGGCCCCAGATTCAGCAGCTCCCAGCGGGCCCCAGCCTGCGCTGGAGCCGGGCTACCCGGCGGCACCGGCACCAGCTGCAACTCCTGGGGCGGCCGCTGCAGCGCCGCCGCCGGCAACTCCCGCACCGGCAGGGTGGCCGCCAGCCCCCCCACCAGCAGGCACAGGGCCAGCAGCAGCGGCAAACTGCGGCGCCACAACCCCCAGGGCCTGCCGCAGCCCAGGGTGATCAGCACCAGGGCCAGCACCAGCGACAGCCGCCAGATGGGCCCCGCCAGGATCGGGCTGAGCAAAAAGGCCAGGGTCCAGAGCAGCTTCAGGCGCGGATCGAGCCGCCACAGCCAGGAACTACCCCCCTGCTGCTCGGCCACGTACTGGCCGATCGGCAGCTGACGCAGCCAGTCCATTCAGGGCAGCCGCTGTTGGAATTCAGCGGGCACGGTGCTGTTGACGCTCCAGCTCCTTCTCCGCATCCCGCTGCTGCTTGCCTCGCCAGAACAGGCGCACGGGCGTGCCCTCAAAGCCCAGTCCCTCGCGGATCTGCCGCTCCACATAGCGGCGGTAGGTGTCGCCGAACAATTTTGGATCATTCACGAACAGGGTGAAGCTGGGCGGGCGCACGGACACCTGGGTGCCGTAGTAGAGCCGCCCCTGACGACCGCCGCGGCTGGAGGGGGGCGTGCGCCAACTGAGGGCCTCCTTGAGCACCTCGTTGACCACAGAAGTGGTCACCCGGCGGCGGTGCTGCTCCACCGCCAACAGCGCCAGGGGGAAGATCGCCTGCACCCGCTGGCCGCTGAGGGCTGAAGTGAACAGCATCGGCGCCCAATCCAGAAAATAGAGCTTGGCGCGCAGCTCCCGCTCCATCGCCGGCATGGTGTGGCTGTCCTTTTCAATCGCATCCCATTTGTTCACCACCACCACACAGGCCCGGCCATCCTCTTCAATCCGGCCGGCCAGGCGTTGATCCTGCTCGGTGACGCCGTCTAAGGCATCGATCACCAGCACGCAGACATCGGAGCGTTCGATCGCCTTGAAGCTGCGGTTGATGCCAAAAAATTCTGGGCCGTAGTTCACCGAGCGGCGGCGGCGGATGCCGGCGGTGTCCAGCAGCTTCCAGGTCTTGCCCTCCCGCTCCAGGGTGGTGTCAATCGTGTCGCGGGTGGTACCGCGAATCGGGCTGACAATCGCCCGCTTCTCACCGCAGACCGCATTGAGCAAACTCGACTTACCCACGTTGGGGCGGCCGATGATCGCCAGCTGGATCGGCTCCTCCCCCTCCAGCAGCTCCACGGCCGGCAGGAAACCGATCACCTTGTCGAGCAGATCGCCGGTGCCGGCGCCATGGATGGCGGAAACAGGGTGGGGCTCCCCCAGGCCCAGGCGCCAGAACTCGCCGGCCATCGCCAGCCCCTGCTCGGGCGACTCGCACTTGTTCACCGCCAGCAACACCGGCACCTTCTGGCTGCGCAGCCAATCGGCGATGCCCTGGTCGGCGGGGGTGAGCCCCTGCTGGCCATCGACGATCACCACGGCCACGGAGGCCTCCGCCAGGGCCAGGTTGGCCTGCTCGCGGATCTCCGGCAGGAACTCACTGTCGTCGTCGAACACCAGACCGCCGGTGTCCACCACCATGAAGGTGCGATCCCCCCAGAAGCCCTCCTGGTAGGTGCGATCGCGGGTCACCCCCGGCTCGTCGTGCACGATCGCATCGCGGCTGCGGCAGAGTCGGTTGACCAGGGTGGATTTGCCCACATTGGGGCGGCCAATGATGGCGACGACCGGAAGCGCCAAACGTCTTATCCCTTACTACACAGTTCGTCATTCGACCCTACCTGGCAACCTGCGCCCCTAGCCCAGCGGCGGCCGGCCGGGGGCTGGCCAGGGATCTGGGGGCTGGGGCTTGCAGCCGCCAGGGCCAGGACCGTCTGACCGGCAGCAACTAGGTCGTCTTCTTGGCAGTGGCAGACACCTGGGGGCCTACCGCAAGGGAGAGGCATCGGAGCTACCTGCGCCACCCCACAGCTCCAGGGACGCCGACACCATTACCGCAGCTGCCTGAAGCCAAACCAAACCCCCAGGGCTGCCGCTGCAGCTGCCGCCAAAACAACCAACCCGCGAACTGAACCACCGCAAAGCAAAAGGGTCAGGGAACTGAATTGATAGTGCGCTGATCGGCGCGGCTCTCCACTCAGACAGGCAGCAGCAACTTCTGCCAGCTGTTCACCCTGGAATCGGGCTTCCCTAAGGTACTGCGGATTTACAATTAGCTGCGGGACATAAGACTACAAAAGCTCTCAACCCCACAGCAAGCAACCATGGCGGCGGTAGAATCTGCGATTTTCGGACTCTTAGGGGTAATCACAGGCAGCCTGCTGGCCACCGCAAAAGAATGGTTTTTCGAGCATCGCAAGAGCCAGAAAGATGCTGAATATCTAGCAATTCTTGTTTCGCGCGAGCTACAGCGATTTAGGACTGCCTGCGGAAAAGTGGCTCAAGAATACTACCAAAGAGACCACGACCCCGAATACGGTTTCCACGGCAGCGCCATTGGCACAAACCCTGAATTCAAGCCAGAATCTATTGACGTCAACTGGAAGTCAATACCACCCAGAATTACAGATGAAATTTTTTTCATCCCCACGGAAATCGAGACCATGCATAGATAGGGCTTCCTGAAAAACACCAGAGAGCGAATTAGGGACCTGGCGGTCGTGGATGCACGATGACGCCTCCCCCAGCTCCGTCTATACGACGGCTTGCAAATCAGTCCATCTGATGGCAGAAGCCTT
>JBIKWK010000050.1:0-20976 GCA_044356375.1 Prochlorococcaceae cyanobacterium
CCGCCGACCATCTCGTGAGCGCCCTGTATCCCCTGAGCACACCGCAACGGGAGATCTGGTTCGACCAGATGCTTCACGACGGCGTGCCTCTTTACAACATCGGCGGCTACGTGGATCTGCCGGGGCGAATCGACCCGGTGATGTTCGAGCAGGCGGTGAACCTTCTGGTGCGGCGACACGACAGCCTGCGGCTGTGGCTCACGGCGGAGCGGGATGCGGATGGCCTGCCTCTGCAGGTTTTCGTGGATCCCTGGCCCGTTCGGGTGCCGCTGGTTGACCTGTCGGGCGAGGACGATCCCGAGGCGGCGGCCCAAGCCTTCATGCGGCAGCGCTTTGAGCAGCCCTTCGCCCTGGAGGGCCAACCGCTGTTTCGCTACGACCTGATCAAGCTGGCGGATGATCACTATTACTGGCTGCTGCAATATCACCACATCAGCATCGACGGCTGGGGCATCGCGCTGCTGAACCGCTCGCTCGCGCGGCTCTACAGCGACCTTGCCGCTGGGCATTCAACGGCGCTGGATGCCCCCTCCTATGGCGCCTATATCGCCGACGACCGAGCCTATGTCGAGTCGGCAAAGTTTGAACAGCAGCGGCTGTTTTGGCGGGAGCATCACCCGCAGCCTCCCGAGCCGCTGCTCACGCCCTTCTACCGCAGTCGGTATGACGGCGATCTGGTGGGAAGCGGCTGCGAACCGATGGCCCTCTCGCGAGCTTTTTACGACCGCCTTGGCAACTTGGGCCAAGCCCATGGCGCAACCCTGTTTCATGTGTTGTTGGCGGCGCTGTATGTCTATTTTTGCCGCACGGGGCAATGCGACGAGCTCACGATCGGGTTGCCGGTACTGAACCGCGCCAACGGAACGTATAAGCAGACGGCTGGCTTGTTCGCCAACCAAAGCCCGGTGAGATTCGCCTACGGCCGGAACCTCACCTTTGCGGACCTGCTGACGCTGATTGGCTCCACCCTGAAAGCGGTGTACCGCCACCAGCGCTTTCCTGCCAGCGAAATCCGTCGCACCGTCGGAGCGGAAGCCGGCCGTGCCCTGCTTGTTGATGTAGGCCTCTCTTACGAAAACCATGATTACGAGTCCGTCTTCGCCGAAATAGACGGCCGTTGTACCTTGCTGCTGCATTCCTGGGGGCAGATCCCCCTGCAGCTGTTCGTGCGCGACTTCCACGCGGGTGCAGACGTTCGGATTGATTTTGTCTACAACCAGGCCTACTTCACCGCCGAGGACATCCGAGCACTACAGAAGCGCTTTCGTGTTGTGCTGGAAACCGCGCTGAGCGATCCGCACGGGACGGTCGCAACCTGGCCGATCCTGCCGCAAGCGGAACGGCAGCTGCTGCTGCGGGATTGGAACGCGACGGAGGCTGAGTATCCGAAAGATCAGTGCGTGCACCAGTTGATGGAGGCGCAGGCGGCCCGGACGCCTGAGGCGACGGCGTTGGTGTTTGAGGAGCAATCGCTGAGCTACGCGGAGCTGAACGCCCGGGCAAATCGGCTGGCCCATCACTTGATGGCTCTCGGGATTCGTCCGGACGACCGTGTAGCGATCGGTATGGAGCGGAGCTTGGAGATGGTGGTGGGTCTTGCGGCGATTTTGAAGGCCGGCGGAGCGTACGTGCCCCTGGATCCGGCCTATCCCGAGGAGCGGTTGGCGTTCATGGTGGAAGACAGCGCACCTGTGGCGCTGCTTGTGCATGGAGCGACGCGGGAGCGCTTTGCCGGCCTGGCCGGGGCGGTACCCATGATCGACCTTGAGGCGGATGGGGAGGCCTGGGCGGAGCTGAGCGCCACCAATCCGGAACCGGCCGCTATTGGCTTGAGGCCGAATCACTTGGCCTATGTGATCTACACCTCGGGATCCACAGGCCGGCCCAAGGGGGTGATGGTCGAGCATCGCGGCGTGTGCAACTTGGTGGCGGCGCAAATCCGGGAATTTGGCCTGGGACCTGACAGCCGCGTGCTGCAATTTGCCTCGTTTAGTTTTGATGTCTGCGTCTGGGAAGTGTTTACCGCGCTCTCCTCAGGAGCACTGCTGTATCTGCCACCTGCGAAAACCAAGCTGGTGGGAGACTCCTTGTCCAGCACGATTGCGCATCATGGCTTGAGCCATGCCGCCTTGCCGCCCAGCGTTTTGGCGACGCTCCCGGATGGTGAGCGATTAAGCACTCTTGACACATTGACTGTGGGGGGTGAACGCTTGCCGGAAGCGCTGGCCCGCCGCTGGGCTGCCGACCGGTCTTTGATCAATGCCTATGGGCCAACTGAGGCCACGGTTTGTGCGACGCTCCATCTCTGCGCGGCGGATGCGTCTGGCGATCCGCCCATCGGCCGTCCAATCGCCAACACCCGCATTTATGTGCTGGATGGCGATGGCCAACCCGTGCCGATTGGCGTGGCTGGAGAAATTCATATCGGCGGTGCCGGAGTGGCGCGTGGCTATCTGAATCGCCCGGAGCTGACGGCGGAACGCTTCCTGCCGGATCCCTATGCGGCGGAACCGGAGGCGCGGATGTACCGCACGGGAGATCTGGCGCGGTGGCTGCCGAATGGAGTGCTTCAGTTTTTAGGGCGAATCGACGATCAGGTCAAACTGCGCGGCTTCCGCATTGAGTTGGGCGAAATCGAGGAGAGGCTGACCGCGCACGACGCCGTACGGGAAGCGGTCGTGGTGGTGTGGCCTGGGGAGGGCAACCCGCGGCTGGGGGCCTATGTCACGGCGGACGACAGCGCAGACGCGGCCACCCTGCCGACGCTCCTCCGGGACCATTTACGGACCTGCATGCCCGACTACATGGTGCCCGCCAGCATCCAACAGCTGGAGAGCCTGCCGTTGACCCCAAACGGAAAGGTCGACCGCAAGGCGCTGCCTGCCCCGCAAATCACCCGCACGGTGAACGGCGCCCCGCCCGCCACCGCGACCGAGGAGTTGCTGGCGGGCTTGTGGACCACGCTGCTGGAGCATGAGGCCATCGGCCGGGATGACGACTTCTTCGTCCTCGGTGGCCACTCGTTGCTCGCCACCCAACTGGTGGCCCGCATCCGGACGCAGTTCCAGAGGGAACTGACCGTGCGGACGGTGTTTGAGCGCCCCCGCCTCGCCGAGCTGGCCGAAGCCATCGACCAGGCCGCCGGCGGAGTCCTGCCACCACCGATCACTCCACAACCGGCAGCCACGGCCCCGTCACTCTCCTTCGCCCAGCAGCGGCTGTGGTTTCTCGCCCAATGGGAGGAGGATGCCTCAGCCACTTACAACATGCCGCTTGGTCTTCGCTTGGAGGGCACGCTGGACATCGCAGCCCTGCGTTCCAGTCTGGTGTGGTTGCTGGAACGGCACGAAACCTTGCGCACATGCTTTCCCCTGCTGAACGGAGAGGCCAGCGTGGAGGTGCGGCCAGTGGATTCCGACGGGGCGCTCAACGTTCGTGATTGGCGCCGCATGTCGGCGGAGGTGCAACACCGGGACGTTGAACGGATCGCCAACGCCTATGCCGTCGTGCCATTCAACCTGGGCCAAGGCCCGCTGTTCAAGGCTGAGCTCCTGGTGTTGGCAGACGACCGCCATGTGTTGTTGCTCAACATGCACCACATTGTTGGCGACGGCTGGTCGTGGGGCGTGTTGATGCGCGACTTGCGGCATGCCTATGGGGCGTTCGCTGCGGGGCAACAGCCCGCTGCTCCCTCCCTGCGGCTGCGCTACAGCGATTATGCCGCCTGGCAACGGCAGTGGCTGCAAGGCGGGGCTCTTGAGACGCAAGCGGCTTACTGGGCTAACCAGTTGGCCCAATGTCCGACACTGTTGGAGTTGCCAACAGATCGGCCTCGTCCCGCCCGGCAGAGCTTTCGCGGGGCACGTCACGATCAGGTCTTGCCAACGGCACTGGCGGCCCAACTGCAGCGACTCGGTCGCGCACACAGTGCCACCCTGTTCATGACTCTGTTGGCCACGTTTAACGTCCTCCTGTGGCGCCACAGCGGCCAAGACGATCTCTGCATCGGCACACCCATCGCGGGCCGCACTCACCACCAAACGGAAGGCCTCGTCGGCATGTTTGTCAACACCTTGGTGTTGCGCATGCGCCTTGATCCCGAGCAAAGCTTCAGCGATCTGCTGAAAAACACGCGGGACACCTGTCTGACCGCCTACACCCACCAGGATCTCCCCTTTGAGGCACTGGTGGAGCGGTTGCAACCCCAGCGCAGCCTCAGCCACAGTCCGCTGTTCCAGGTCATGTTCGTCTTGCAGAGCAACCAAACCCCTGAGCTTTCTCTGCCCGCTTTGGCTGTCGAACCGCTGCCCCTGGATTATCCCGTCGCCAAATTCGACCTGACGCTGGACATGGAAGAACGTGACGGCCATTGGCACGGGGCCTGGGAGTATGCGGCCGACCTGTTTGACCCGGAGACGATCAAGCGCCTGGCTGGGCATTACCAGGAGCTGCTCGAAGCCGTCGCGTTGGATCCCGGGCAGCGCATCGGCGACTTGCCGCTGTTGAGCGGTCGGGAACAACAGCAGTTGCGAGACTGGAACCAGACAGCGACAGTCGCACCTCGTGAATCGACACTGGTCGGGTTGTTCGAGCGGCAGGTGGAGCAAACCCCGGACAACATCGCCTTGGAGTTCGAGGAGCAAACCTACACTTACGCCGAGCTCAACGCCCGAGCCAACCGGGTGGCCCATCACTTGCTCGCCCTTGAGACCGCTGATCACTTACCGCTGATCCGCCCCGACACGCGAGTGGCCATCGCTGTGGAGCGCTCGCTGGAGATGATGGTGGGATTGCTCGGCATCCTCAAGGCAGGGGCGGCCTATGTGCCGATCGACCCGAACAGCCCAGAAGAGCGCAGGCGCCACCAGTTGGAAGACTGCGGCGCGCCGGTGCTATTGACCCAGGCGAGACTCCAGGGACATCTCCAGCAGCTAGAGACTTGCCGCGTGATTGGCCTGGAAACCATCGCCCTGTCCGACCACCCAGCGACTAACCCGCCGCCCCAAAGTCGACCGGACTCCCTGGCCTATGTGATCTACACATCGGGATCCACAGGCAAGCCCAAGGGGGTGATGGTCGAACACTTGGGGGTGGCCGCCCACTGCGCCCACTACCGAGAGCGCCACGGGCTATCGGCTGCGGATCGGGTGTTGCCGATGGCCGCGTTCTATTTCGACGCCTCTGTGGAACAGCTCTTCCCGGTGCTACTCGCGGGAGGTCAGCTGCTGCTGACGGAGTTCGACCTGGAACCGATCGGCTTTGCCCGCCAGATCAAGACGCAGGGCATCACGTTGCTGGATGTGTCAGGCGTCTACTGGCGGGCACTGGTGCAAACCTGGATCGCCCAACCAGAACTGGCCGAGGGCAGCCCGCTGCGGACGCTGATTGTCGGCGGCGATGTCATGCCAGTGGATGTGCTGCGATTGTGGCGGCAGACGCCGTTAAGCCGAACCGTGCGGCTGTTCAACGTCTACGGACCAACCGAAACCACGGTGGCTGCGACGGTTTTCGAGGTGCCGCTCGACTTCGACGCCGACCGCCCGCGCATTCCGATCGGCAAGCCGCTGGCCAATCGCCAGGTGCATGTATTGGATCGGCGGCGTCAACCGGTACCAGTGGGCGTACCCGGCGAGTTGTACATCGGCGGCAGCGGGCTGGCGCGTGGCTATCTCAATCAACACGAATTGACGCAGGAGAAATTTGTCTGCTGGGGGGAACGCCTGTATCGAACTGGCGACAGGGCCTGCTGGTTGCCGGATGGGAACCTCGATTTTCTCGGGCGCCTTGATCACCAGGTGAAACTGCGCGGCTACCGCGTTGAACTGGGGGAGATCGAAGCACGCCTGAAGCAGTTGAACAATGTCGAGGACGCCGCAGCGGTGGTGCACGAGGAAGGCAGCCGGCAAGTTCTTGTGGCCTATCTGGCCATCCCTCCCGCATGCGGACGGGCGGCGGACCTCAACCGTGAAGTGATCCAGGCGGCCTTGCGAAACAGCTTGCCGGGGTACATGGTTCCCGCCCGCTTCATTGTTGTTGAGGCGATCCCCAGGCTGTCTGCCAGCGGCAAAGTGGATAAGGCCGCCCTGCCCAGTCCTGCCTTGTCGCAGCCTGCCGAAACGCTCGCTCCCCGAACCCCGATGGAAGAAGCCATCGCAGCCATTTGGTGCAGCGTGCTTGAACGGACTGCGGTTGGCATTCAGGACAACTTCTTTGAGCTGGGTGGGCATTCGCTTCTCGCTACCCAGGTGATTTCACGCATCAATCAAGCATTTATGATCAAACTTCCACTGCAACGCATATTCGAATACTCCACCATCGAGGACTTGGCCAAAGCAATTGAACGCTTCACACTGGCACGTGATATGTTCATCCAGCCGAGCGCAGCCGCTCCATCAGGTGCAGCCAGTCAATCCGCCAATGATGTTGAAGTTGGAGAACTATAAGATGAACATTGAGCAATTTTTGGCTGAGCTGCACGGGCTTGGGGTGAACCTTTGGCTGGATGGCGAGCGCTTGCGCTACAAAGCCCCAGAAGGTGTCCTCAATGAGGGCCTGCGTGCGGCAATGGCGAGACGCAAATGCGAGATCCTGGAATTCATGCGACGGGTGGCCGTTGACTCGGGAACCACGCAACCGATTCACCCAGCACCGCGAGACAGCAGACTTCCCCTCTCCTTCGCTCAGCAGCGGCTCTGGTTTCTCGACCAGCAAGGCAGCCACGCCGCTTACAACATGCCAATGGTGCTGCAGCTGCGGGGCCGCTTGGACGTCCAGGCGCTGGAGCGGAGCTTGAACGCCTTGGTCAGTCGCCACGAGAGTCTGCGCACAACAATTGCGGAGGCGGATGGTGAGCCTTGGCAACGGATTAATCCGTACAGAGAAATCGCCTTGACTGTTACCGATTTGCGCACTCTTGATCCAAGTGACCAGGAGCGGGAATGGCATCGACTGGCGGAAGCCGAAGCGATGCGTCGTTTTGATCTGGAAAGAGACCTGATGGTGCGGGCTTCCTTGCACCGCCTGGCGGATCAAGGAGAAGAAGAGTGCCATGTTCTGCTGCTGACCTTGCACCACATCGCCTCCGACGGTTGGTCTATGGGGGTGTTCGTGCGGGAGTGGATCGAACGCTACGGAGCGTTCACCGCAGGCCAGCCGGCACCCTTGCCGCCGCTGGCCCTTCAATATGCCGATTTCGCTGTCTGGCAGCGGAAGCAGCTGCAAGGAGAGGCGCTGGCGGTGCAACTCTCCTATTGGAAAGCGCGACTGGCCGGAGCGCCGGTGGTATTGGCCATGCCCACCGACCGCCCGCGCCCGGCGCAGTCCACGTTCCAGGGAGGTGAACGGCGCTTCCTGCTCCCCGCTGACCTGGTCGCGGAGCTGACGGCCCTTGGCCGATCGGTTGGCGCAACACTGTTTATGACGCTACTGGCTGCCTTTCAAGTGTTGCTGGGTCGCTACAGCGGCCAGGAGGATGTGCTCGTGGGCGCCCCCATCGCCAACCGCACCCAACCCGAGCTGGAAGCCATCATCGGTTTTTTTGTCAACACCCTGGTGTTGCGGGCCGACCTCTCCGGGAATCCGAGCTTTTTGGACCTGTTGGCGGAGGTGCGCAAGACAACAGAAGACGCATACGCCAACCAAGACGTGCCATTTGAGCGCTTGGTGGAAGAACTACGACCGGAGCGCCGTTTCAACTCCAACCCCTTGGTTCAGGTCGCTCTGGCTCTGCAGAACACGCCCGCGGAGCACCTGGAGCTGCCGGGGCTGCAGGTCAGCCCGTTACAGCCGAACATCCTGAGTGTCCGCCTGGACATGGAGGTGCATCTCTTCGAGACCGCGAACGGGCTGGAGGGCCACTGGCTGTACGCCACCGACTTGTTCGACGCCGCCACGATCGAGCGCATGACCACCAATTTCCAGGTCCTGCTCCGCGACATCGTCGCCCACCCCACCAAGCCAATCAACGCGCTGGCGATGCTCAGCGCCAGCGAGCGGCGACAGGTGCTGATCGAATGGAACGACACGTCCACGCCGTATCCGCACGATCAGTGCGTCCACCAGAGATTTGAACAGCAGGCCGCCCGCCTGCCGGAGACCGTCGCCCTGCTGTTTGATGAGGGCTGGCCAACAACCCTCCCGCAAACGCTGAGCTACCGGGGTCTGAACGAACAGGCCAATCAGCTGGCCCACCGCCTGCGCCAGCTCGGCGTGGGACCGGACGTGTTGGTTGGCGTCTGTGTCGAGCGCTCGCCACTGATGATCATCGCCGTGCTGGGGGTGCTCAAGGCGGGCGGGGCTTACCTGCCATTGGATCCGCATTATCCAGCGGAACGGTTGGCCTTCATGTTGGCGGACGCGGCCCCCGCACTGGTGTTGACGCATTCGGCTCTGTTGACCCACTTGCCCCTCCACGCCAGCCGCATACTTTGGCTCGACACCGAGGCGGAGGCACTGGCCCGGCAACCCAGCCACAATCCCTCGTGCGCCACCACACCGGACAACCTCGCCTACGTCATTTACACCTCAGGCAGCACCGGACAGCCCAAGGGGGTGCTGGTGCCGCACCGAGGCTTGAGCAACGTGGCGGAGGCGCAGGCCCGCTTGTTCGGCCTGGGGCCAGGCGAACGAGCGTTGCAGTTCTCCTCGCTCAACTTCGACGCTGCGACGTTTGAACTCTGGACGGCGCTGGGCACGGGGGCGACCTTGTGTTCGGGGACACGCGACACGTTGGCCCCCGGGGAGCCACTGCACAGCTTTCTGGAGCGCCACCAGGTCTCGCTGGCCACCCTCACGCCCTCCACTCTGGCCGCCTTGCCGACGGCTCCACTCCAGGCGTTGCATACCCTCAACGTGGCCGGGGAAGCCTGCCCTGCGGCGCTCGTGGAGACCTGGGGCGCCAGCCGACGCTTCTTCAACCTGTACGGCCCCACGGAGGCCACCATCTGGGCCACCCGGGGGCTCTGCGCCAACGACGGACAACCACCCTCCATCGGGGTGCCGATCGCCAACACCCGGATTTACATCCTGGACCGCAACAACAATCCGGCACCGATTGGCGTCGGCGGCGAACTGTGCATCGGCGGGATGGGCGTGGCATGTGGCTATTGGAACCGCCCGGAGCTGACCGCAGAACGCTTCGTGCCAGACCCCTTCGCCGCAGAGCCAGACGCGCGGATGTATCGCACGGGAGATATGGCACGCTGGCGGCCAGATGGCAGCATTGACTATCTTGGCCGCATCGACCAGCAGGTCAAGATCCGCGGCTTCCGCATTGAGTTGGGCGAGATTGAGGCCGCTCTGGCCTCCGATCCGGCATTGGCGGAGGCGGCTGTCCGCGTGGTCGAAGATCAGGCGAGCGGACCGAGGCTGGTGGCTTACTTCGTTCCGGGGCAAAGCGACGACGCCATCCAAGCGGAACATGTCGAACAGTGGCAAACCTTCTATGAGGAGAGCTATGGGCAAGCGTCCGGCGACATGGAAGATCCCACGTTCCGCATCGCCGGTTGGAACAGCAGTTACACCGGCGAGGCCATCCCAGCCAGCGATATGGCGGAGTGGGTGGAGGCGACCGTTGCGGAGTTGCTGGCGCTGAATCCAGCCGATGTGCTGGAAATCGGCTGCGGATCAGGGTTGTTGCTGGCACGTGTGGCCCCCGCGTGCAACAGCTACCTCGGCACTGATGTGGCCACCGAGGCGGTGGTTCACATCCAACAGCTGCGAGATTCCATGCCGGAATTAGCCAACGTCAGCACCATGCAAAGGGCAGCGGATGATTTCAGCGGGCTGCGCGACCAATCATTCGACCTGGTAATCCTCAACTCAGTAGTCCAATACTTTCCGAGTATTGATTACTTTCTACGCGTGATTGAGGGTGCTGTGCGCGTGCTCAAACCCGGCGGAGTGCTGGTTTTGGGCGATCTGCGCAGCCTGCCCCTGCTGGCCGCCTATCACGCCTCAGTGCAGTTGTATCAAGCGGCCAACGAGCTGTCTCGGGCGGATCTGGCGGCACTGGTGGGCCAACGGATGGAGGACGAGGAGGAATTGCTATTGGATCCAGCACTATTCCAAGCCTTGCCGCACCATCTGCCCCGAATTCGACGCGTGGGTCTGCGCCTCAAGCGCGGCAAAAGCCACAACGAGCTCACGCGCTTTCGCTATCAAGCGCTCATGGAGGTCGGCGAACCGGGAGGGCTGGTGGCGGAGACGCCCGTCTGGCCCAGCCATGACTGGCAACGAGAGGGCTGGAGCATCGGCGCTTTGCAGGATCACTTGCGGGTGCAGGGGCCCGATCGGCTGCTGTTGCGCAACATTCCCAACGGCCGCCTGCAAGCGGAGGCGCAAACACTCGACTGGTTGGCGTCTTCCCGGCAAGACACCGCCGGGCACTGGCGAGCCGAGCTGGGGGAACAAGCCGCTGGCATCGACCCCGAAGCCCTGTGGGAATTGGCGGACGAGCTGCCCTACTCGGTGGAACTCACCCCCGCCTTTTCTGGCAAAGCAACCGCGATGGATCTGTATCTGGAGCGCCGCACCCCGAGCATCGGCTCTGCCCTGCCGCCGGCTTTGCCCATTGCCGAACGGCCGGAGCCATGGCGCGACTGCGCCAACAATCCGCTGCTCGGCAAACTCCAGCGGCGCCTTGTGCCGCAACTGCGCACCCGTCTCGCCACCCAACTGCCGGACCACATGATCCCGAGTGCCTGGATGGCCTTGAACGCGCTGCCCTTAACGCCCAACGGCAAGCTCGACCGCCAGGCGCTGCCCGCTCCGTCAGCCCTGCGAGCACCGTCGACCCACTTCGCCGCCCCGGGCACACCCACGGAGGTGACGACAGCGCTGATCTGGCAGGAGGTGTTGGGTGTGTCACCGATCGGCCTTGGCGACAATTTCTTTGCTCTCGGCGGCCATTCCCTGCTGGCCACCCAGGTGGTGGCGCGGGTGCGCAAACAGTTAGGCGTTGAGCTGCCCTTGCAAGTGTTGTTTGAAAGCGCCACCCTCGCCGCCCTGGCGGAGCGGATCGACAATCATGCGTTGTTGCAAGCGCCACAGAACGCGCCAGACACCTTCAGCGAAGGGCGTGTGGAGCTGGTGTTGTGAAGCCGATTGACGTTTTCCTCGCCGATCTCAGCCGGCAAAACATCCATGTGCAGCTCGATGGCGAGCAGATGCGCATTTCATCCAAGGTGGCCCTACCCACGGAGCTGGTGGACCAGCTGCGTCAACGCAAGCCCGAAATCCTGCGATTTCTTCGCCAACACGCCAAACCAGAGCCCCCTGTGCTGCGCCGTGCCGCGCGTACCGATCCCTTGCCCTTGTCTCATGCCCAGGAACGCCTGTGGTTTTTGGATCAACTGGAGGGGGCGGGCAGCGCCTACACCATGCCGATGGCCCTGCGCCTGCAGGGACCATTGAGTACTGACGCCCTGGAGCGCAGCCTGCGGGAGCTGGTGTATCGGCATGAGAGCCTGCGGACCGTCTTTACCTCCCGGGACGGCCAACTCGCCCAAGTGATTGGCGCGCCAGACTTTCGCCTGCCCCGGCACGACTTGACAGCCCTGCCATCCGAGGTTCGGGCCAAGGAGGCTCGGCGCCTCGCCGCCGAGGATGCGGAGAGCGCCATTGACTTAGTCCACGGCCCGGTGTTCCGGGCGACGCTGTTGTGTCTCAGCGAACAGGAGCATGTTCTGCTGCTCAATGTGCACCACATCGTTTCAGACGGATGGTCGATGGGCGTGTTGGTGCGGGAGCTGGCGACCCTGTATGGAGCGTTCCAGCAAGGCCTGCCCTCGCCGTTGCCCGAGCTGCCGATCCAATACGCGGATTTTGCGGTCTGGCAACGGGACTGGCTGGCCGGGCAGGCCATGGCGGAGCAGCTGGCGTATTGGAAGCGGCAGTTGGCGGATCTGCCATGCGCGTCGGGCCTGCCATTGGATTGGCCGCGCCCGGTTCGGCCCACCTGGGTTGGGAACAGTGTCCATCGGCAGCTGGCGGGGCCCCTGAGCGAGACGCTCAAGGCCCTGGGTCGGCAGCACGACACCACGCTCTTCGCCACCCTGTTGGCGGCCTTAAACCTCTTGCTGGCGCGCCTGACAGGCCAGGAGGATGTGGCCGTGGGCACCCCCTCGGCCGGCCGCCATCAGGTGGAACTGGAGGGGCTGGTGGGCTTTTTCTTGAATTCGCTGGTGTTGCGCACGGAGTTGGTCGGCAATCCAACGTTCTCCGAACTGTTGCGGCGCGTGAGCCGGGTGGCGTTGGAGGCGTTCGCCCATCAGGACGTTTCCTTCGAGAAGTTGGTGGCCGAGCTGCAACCGGCCCGTCAACCGGGACAGACCCCATTTTTCCAGGTGCTGTTCAATATGATCCCCCCGCAGGCTGAGCTTCCAAACCTGGCAGGCCTGCAAGTCGAGGCCTTCAAAACACCAGCGCTGGAGCGGGTCAAATTTGACCTCACCCTCTACGTCCAAGAGACGCGGGCGGGCCTGGATTTGCGGGCTCTCTACAACGCCGAGTTGTTTTCAGCCGCTCGCATCGAGCAGCTGCTGGATCAATACCTTCATCTGCTCGAACAAATCGCACGGGATGCCAGTCTCCCCTTGGACGCCTACTCCCTGGTGCCATCAACCGCTCGTGCTCTCCTGCCAGACCTGGCCCAGAAGTTGCCCGAGCCGGCCTACGACCCTGTGCATGAGCAGATCGCAGCCTGGGCCCGACGGGCGCCCACAGGGATTGCGGTTCTGCAAGGGGAGGAACGGTGGACCTACCAGGATTTGATGCTCCAGGCAGACGCCGTGACGGCCTGGTTGCGTGACGAGGGGCTCCATGGCGGGTCCGTGGTGGCCTTGTGGGGCCCGCGCAGTTTTGGCTTGGTTGCCGCGATGGTGGGCATCTGGGGCGGAGGTGGGGTGGTGCTGCCACTGGATCCGGGGTTGCCCCCCGCCCGGACCGAAGCGATGCTGGCCGAGGCGAGGCCCTGCCGCCTGATCCTTGTTGCTGATGACACCGACGGGTCGCCGGGCTGGCTGAGCGACTGCGGCCTGGCGGTGCTGTGGCTGCACCCGCGCCGGGGATTGATCGACCCGGCTGGCCCGCATGAAGCGCCTACTTCGGAGGTGGTCGCACCCGAGGCACGTGCCCTAGCGCGGGATGCGCCCGCCTATGTGGTCTTCACCTCCGGAACCACGGGGATCCCGAAAGGGGTCATCGGCACCCACAGAGGATTGGCCCACTTTTTGCGCTGGCAAAGCCAAACCTTCTCCATCGATGTCGACGACAGAGCAGGGCAGTTGACCCGCCTGGCCTTTGATGTGGTGTTGCGCGACATCTTGGTTGCCCTGGTGAGTGGGGGAGGACTGGTGTTGCCGCCTAGCGAAGAGGGAATGGACGGGCGGTTGTTGATCGACTGGCTGGTCCGTGAGCGCATCACGCTGGTGCACGCGGTACCGTCGCTGGCGCAAGCCTGGCTGGCGGACATCCCCCCGGGCACGGCCTATGGGGGACTGCGCTTGGCCTTCTTTGCAGGAGAGCCCCTGCTGGCCCCGTTGGTGGAGCAATGGCGGGCTGTTTTCCCCCGGTGCGAGATCGCCAACCTGTACGGCCCCAGCGAGACCACGCTGGCCAAATGTTTTTACCGGGTGCCTTCCACGCCCGCGCCGGGTGTCCAGCCGCTGGGTTGGCCCTTGCCGGAGACCCAAGCGTTGGTGTTGCGAGACACCCGGCCATGCGGCGTGGGCGAGTTGGGGGAAATCGCCATCCGCACACCCTTCCGCAGCCTGGGTTACCTCAACCGGCCGGAGGAGCAACATCGATTTATGCGCAACCCATGCACGGCCGACGCGAACGATTTGGTGTATCTGACCGGTGATCTCGGGCGCTACTTGCCCGACGGCTCGCTCAGCTTTGTTGGCCGCAGCGATGACCAGGTGAAGATCCACGGTGTGCGGATCGAGCCCCGGGGCATTGAAGCCGTCTTGGCACAGCATCCGGCTGTTCGCCAATGTGCCGTGATCGCTTTCGGCGAGGGTGTGGAGAGGCGTTTGGTCGCCTATGTGATGGGACATGCCGGGGTTCGACTGTCAATCGCCCGGCTCCGCGAGCACTTGCAAGGGCAACTACCAGAAGCAATGATACCTGCGGCGTTTGTCGTGCTGGACGCCTTGCCGCTGACAGCCAACGGCAAAACCGACCATCGGGCTTTGCCCCTGCCCAGCTTTGCCCCGTCGTCGGAGGAGAGGCTGTTTCCCCGCACGCTGCAGGAACATCGGTTGGTGGGGATATGGGAAAAGGTGCTGGGCGTCGCGCCGATCGGCGTGCGCGACAGCTTCTTTGCGCTGGGCGGGCATTCGCTGTTGGCAGTCCGACTGATGGGAAAGATCCGCGAATGCTTTGGTCAGGTGGTGCCATTGGAAACGCTGTTTCAACACCCCACCGTGGAAGCTCTGGCTCAAGTGCTGTCACAGACACACGGCGAAGAATGGTGGTCACCGCTGGTGGGAATTCAAACCCATGGCGATGCACCGCCGTTGTTCTGTTTGCCGGGGATGGGCAGCAACGTGCTGTATTTTCATGCGCTGGCGGCTCGGCTGGGGATGGGACAACCCATCTACGCCCTGCAAACGGCGGGGATGGACGGCATCACACCTCCGGACACCACAGTGGAGTCTGTGGTGGAGCGCTATTTGCCCGAGATCCGCCGGGTACGACCCCATGGCCCTTATCAATTGGCCGGCCACTCTTGGGGGGGCAAGATCGCATTCGCTCTTGCACAAGCACTCGCGAAGGAGGGCGAGGGGGTCAGCCTACTGGCTCTGTTCGATTCAACGCCGCCCGGCCTGAACGATCCTGTCGGCGTGGTTTGGGATGAGGCGACGGTCGTCCATGAGATCCTTCTGGGGCTGCAGACGCGGCATGGGCTCGACTTCAAGGAGCCCTGCGGCCAAATCGCCGCAGCAACATCAGACGAACGGATCCGACTGCTGCGAACTTGCCTGGAGCAAGCCAATGGGCTGCCTCCTGGAACGGACCTGGCCCCTGTGAGAGGGATGGTGAACGTTTTTCAGGCCAGCCTGACCATGGCTCATATACCCAGGAACGATGTGAAGATCCCCATCACCTTTTTTGCGGCCCGCGACACAGGCGAGATGCTGATTCGACAGAAGGTGACAGGCTGGGAGCGACTCAGCCCTGTCACAGTTGAGATCGTGCCCGGAGCCCACGCGACACTGCTGGATGAACCTCATGTGCGAGTATTGGCTGAGCGACTAATCACCTACTTGGCCGCCCACAAGGCCGAGCACCCTTAATCCTTCCCAAAACTTTAAGGACCGTGAAACCCACAACGAAACCCGTCTCCATCCTCGGAATCAATTCTGTTTAACACGAATCCTCCGCCTGCCTAATTCAGGATGGACGATTGGTCGTCGTTGCCGAAGAGGAGCGTTTCAACCGAATCAAACACGGCAAGGTGAACAATGCCGATAAATTCCCGAACAAGCGATTGCCTTCTGCCTGCGCAGCGGCGGATTAGGCAGCATTGCGGATGTCGACTTCATTGGCTATACCTTTGAGCCGGAAGATCGATCGCGAAAAACCGTGCCTATCAGCATAGCTACAGCTTACCGGAGCGGTGCCTATCAGCGTAGTTGTCCGCTCGAGGTGCAGGCGTTGAGCAATTGATCTCAGCGTACTGCGATTTGTGGTTCATGGGCCTCGCGGCCCGGTGACCGCCAGGAAAGACGTTGCATCGTGGGCTCCGTTTGGGGGTGATCGCGCCGGCCTCTGATCGTGGCTGTTGCCAATCTCGGCCCAATAGGGGGCGAGATTGGCAACAGCCACTGGGGCCTGAACTATGGCTTTTCTGCGCAACCAGCTTTTTCAGGCCGGGGATGGTTAATCTTGACGACTTCTGGTTGCTTCCAGCAGCGTGGTAGGCGGCTCCAGTGACGTGGATTTTCTTGACAAGCCTTCTCATAGGTCTGCTGCCGAATGGCGCAGATCTCATTGGCTTCTCCAAAGTGCCGCTGGTTGGGTGTTACGTATTTGATACCGCTGTGACGACGCTCGCCGTTGTACCACTCCACAAAGCCAGCAACCCAGCACCGCACGGCATCCAGGCTGCGAAAGCGGCGCAGGGGGTAGCTCTCGTGATATTTCATTGTTCTAAACAGTGACTCGGCGTAGGCGTTGTCATTGCTCACCCGTGGCCTGGAGAAAGAAAGCGAGATGCCAATCTCTCTCATTTTTTGCCGCCAGCTTGTAAGATCGTATGGGCGCACCGTTATCCGAATGCAGCACCGTAGATGTTGCTGATCCAATGCCTTCATCACGGCAAATACGATCAAAGAAATCACGGGCCAGCAGGCTACATTCCTGCTCATGGACATCCACTCCCAGGATGCGCCTGCTCTACACATCCATCACCATATAAAGGTAGTAGTGTTGTCCTTTGGCAGGGCCTGGCACCAGGGTGATGTCCCAGGTCATCACTTGATTGATGCCATTTGCCTCCAGCACTGGAACGGGCCTGGGCTTGCGTGGTTGACTGGCTCTGCCTCGATGATTTAGCAGTCCTTCTTCTCGCATGATTCGATAGATCGTCATCTCGGCACCAACGTACTGCTGTTCCTCGGCCAGGATCGCCACAATCTGGCCAGGGGGCAGATCGGCAAAAAGATGATCATTGATGGTGTCAATCACTTTCTGGCGCTCTTCTGCGGTGAACTTGTGGGCCATTTGCCTCGGAGCTCCCATGCCGCGATCGAGACTGAATCCCTGGCCGCTGATATCCAGGCGCCAGCGCCGTAGCGTTCGCCCGCAAATACCAAGAAGATCAGCTATTGCCTTCATTGGCAAGCCAGCTTCTGCGCCTTCATTGAGAAGATCTATCGCTTTATTGCGATCCTCCATCACAATTAGGTCTCCTCGTTTTGTGGCCAGAGGAGATCGCGCTTTTTTACGAACAGCCGCTTCGCGGAAGCGTTCCGCTACAGCAGCGTTGCCGCCAAGCCTGAGGCCAATTCCGAATCAACAGGTGCCAACCACGCGTGATGGGGGGCCACACCCAACCTCCTGATCACCGAAATCCGCCTTTTGATGCGTATTGCGGCACCCATGGCGGCGACAGAATTGGGGCAAGAAAAAGGGGCGACGCCGCTTTCGGAATGCCGCTACTGAAGTTCTGGCCTCAATCGCCCAATTCATCTTCCACTTCAGCGATCAATAACCGCTGTTGCGCGATCCTGACCCCCGCGATGACTTGAACGCTCCACAGCAGCTCTGTCGTCCAGAACCCAAACGGCAACGCCAGCACCCCGGCGGCGGCCAGCAGGCTGAATTGCAGCGAGCGGCGGGCGTTGCTGGCCAGGCTGCGCTCAAAGCCTTCGGCCAAGTCCCACAACACTCGCAGTTGGGTGAGATCATCATCCATCAGCACCACCTGGGCGGCATCGGTGGCCACGGTGGTGGCGCCTCTCAAGGAGATAGAGACCTCGGCTTGGCGCAGGGCGATGGCGTCATTGATGCCATCGCCGATGAAACACACCCGCTTTCCTTGCTCTTGCAACACCTTGATGCGCTCCGCCTTTTGTTCCGGCAGCGTGTTGGCGAAGTGGCCATCCATGCCAAGCTCCCCCGCCAATCGCGCTGTCGGCGCCTCCTGGTCGCCAGAGAAGATATAGAGCGTCACACCCTGCTGGCGAAGCCAAGCAACGGTGTCCTTGGCTTCTGGCCGCAAAACCGCTGCCAGTTCAATCGCTCCCGCCACAGCGTCCTCCACCGCCACGAACACCAGCGCATGTCCTTCCGCGTGGGCGGCGGCTTGCGCGGCCAGCAGTTCAGGTGGCGGTACAAGGTGTTCCATGGCGAGAAAGCGTTCACTTCCCACCCGCACCTGCTGGTCTTGGATCTGGGCCTTGAGGCCAAAGCCCAGCTCGACATGGGCCTCATCAAGGGGTGGCAAGGTGAGCTGTCGTTCCTCCGCCGCCACGAGGATTGCCTGGGCGATGGGATGGCTTTGGCGCTGTTCAGCGGAGGCGGCAAACGCCAATATCTCCGCTTCCGTGTCAGCTCCGCAGCAATGAATCCGCACAACCTGCTGACGTGCCAAGGTGAGCGTGCCGGTCTTGTCAAACACCACGGTGTCGATGGTGGTGAGCCGATCCAGCGCCCTCCCGTCCTTGATCAAGATGCCCCGTTCCGCCCCGGTCCCCAGGCCGTTGAGCAGGGTGAGCAGTCGCAGCGGCACCTGAGTCAACATGAAATTGCACCCGAGCATCGCCACTCCCGCCGAAGGCCCGCGGATCAGCCAGCCCAGGGCGCCACCGGCCAGCATGGGCCACCGATACTTTTCGACGTCTTTGAACTGATCCCCGAGGCTGAGCTCCTGACGTTCCACCGTGCGGTTGAGCACCTCTCCGATGTGGGCGGCGGCGGTTTCGGCCCCGGTCCTCTCCACGCGAACAAGCATTTTTCCGCCTAGCACCAGGGTGGCGGCCAGGACAGCATCTCCAGCCGTTTTTTCCACGGGCTGCGACTCGCCGGTCAATCGGTGTTGATCCACCGTGGCACTGCCCTGCACCACCACACCGTCGACGGGTACGGGTTGTCCAGCCGTGAGCACCAAAACCTCTCCAAGGTGGAGCTGTTCAAACGGAATCTGAATTTCGACGCCGTCTTTGACAACCCACACTTGGGAGGGTTGCTCGCCCAGCAGATGTGTGAGGTTGTGGCGGGTGACCGTCTGGGTCAGCAATTCGACCTTTTGGCACAGGCCAGCAAAAATGATCCCAACCGTGCCGATCAGATAATTGCCACCAAACCACAATGAGCCCAGGTAAATCACCATCAGGTGCAGCAAGCTGAAGCGGCGCTCCTCAACAGCGATCCGCCAACTTTCTCGCACCCCAGGCCAGGCATTGTAAACGCCGAGGGCCACCACAACAGGGTTCAGGGGCCAGGCGGTCAGTCGCGTCAGCCCGATCAAGAACAGTCCACTGGCCCCCAGCGCCAAGCTGCGATTGGTGTGTTTCTCCATCGGATTCAACTCCCGCCGCACCCCCTCGGTGAGCGCCAGCATCTGCTGATCCCTCAACTGACCCGCGAGCCAGGGGTCCAGCCGGGTCTGCACAAAGGTCTGATACTGCTCATCCAAGCGGGCCAAAGAGCCGCCGATCAGTCCCTCGGGAGCTTCTGTCGACGGGGCTTGCGCTGTGGCCTCACGGGCTGCCTGCGGCGCGGATTTTGCCTTGGGAGCCTGAACCGCTGACGTGAGCCTGTCGAGGAGCGTGGGCCGTCGCCGTCGGCCTGCCACAGCAGCGACGATGGTGCCACTTCCTATGGCAACAAGGATGACCGGGATCATGGAGCCTGTCTCTCGGTTGGCCGCCCGCTCGGGGGGGCGATCATGGGCATGGTCAAGGACATCCCTGGGGGGTGGCAAGTGGCAAGTCCCAGGCGGGATGGGGCTCCGCCAACTCTGTGCTCACAGACTTCTGGCCCTTGGTGTAGTGGATCAAGCATAAATACTGATGGGTGATCCCTTGGGCTTGCAGCTGCTGATTGGTGGCTTCGATCGTTGCGGCTGGAAACCCCTCTGGGAGATGATGCGTTAACACCTCGAAGGGAATGGCAATAGGATCAATCTTCACCCGCGCGCAGCCGCTCAAATAGTGGTCCACCAGTGCCAGCAGAGCCGAGGGTAAGTTGTCATCGCCGGGGGCGGCTGTCACGAATTGTGCATGCCCCCCGGCTGTTAAATGATCATCCAGCTGTCGGAAGATGTTCGCTAAAAAATCCATGCCCAGGATCCCGCCGCCGCCCGAATGGAAATAGTGACTAGAATTCGGTGGCGACGGCATGAACGGTGGGTTAGAAATGATGTAGTCAAATGTTTTGTCCTTCACTGGTGCCCAGATGTCCTGTGTATTCCCGTCAACGATGCGCAGGCCGTCACTGATCCCGTTGAGAAGTGTGTTGAAACCGGCGAATAACTTGGCGCGCGGATTGATTTCCAGTGCAGTGACCTGTTTGGCACCAGCTCTCAGGGCACCAATGGATAGCACCCCCGATCCCAGGCCGATCTCCAAAACATGGGCTCCCTGTAGTTTTGTCCTGTCCCATTCATCCAGAAAAAAGGGCTGCTCTGGATACATCGGAAACACTTGATCGATGCCGGGATACTCGACAGGATCGGTGAGGATCCAGAGGTCTTGCACCTGGCTCAGGCGCTTGCCCTTGGCGACATGATGCAAGAGATGGCCAAAATCGGTCATGGTGAGGAGGGGAGCGATAAGGGATGGTGCAACCCGCAGACGGGTCAAGTGGTGGGCTTGGTAACGAGATAATTACCAATGGCCAGAACGTCGATTTCAGTTTTCAAAAACGTGGAAATTGCATCGTCAGGCGTACAGACGATCGGCTCTTGGTCGTTGAAAGAGGTGTTGAGCAGCACGGGCACGCCAGTGAGCCGCTCCATTTCGCTCAACAACCCATGAAATCTGGGATTGGTGTCTCGATGCACCGTCTGAATGCGGCTGGTGCCGTCAAAATGGACGACGGCAGGAATCAGGTGAGCCTTCTCCTTCCTGGCCCGGAACGCGCCGAGCATGTAGGTCGCCACCTCCGGCATCGGGTCCGGCAGCTCAAACCAGTCCGAGGCCCGCTCAGCCAGCACGCTCGGACAGAAGGGCCGGAAGGCTTCCCGGTGCTTCACCTTGACATTCATCAACTCCACCGTGGCCTGGCTGCGCGGATCGGCGAGCAGGGAGCGGTTGCCCAGGGCGCGCGGTCCCAATTCCATTCGTCCCTGGAACCAGGCGATGATCTTGCCGTCGGCCAGTAATTGCGCGGTTTCCGCCTCGATGGCGTTGCTGTGTCGGAAGGCCAGCCCACGGGCGTCAAGGGCAGCCTTGATCTCGGCGTCGGAATAGGCCGGCCCCAGGTAGGGGCTCTTGCTGACTGGTTGCCGGGGCTGGCCCAGCAAAT
>JBIKWK010000051.1:0-20905 GCA_044356375.1 Prochlorococcaceae cyanobacterium
CCGCCTGAGGGAGCGGCCACCGCCCAGGCCCGCTCAGGCCCGGGACTGAGAGCAGCGCTCAGAACTCCCCACAAGGAGCGGGACAAGAGGGGCTGTGCCTACGAAAATGTGCGACACGCTCCTAGCCAGCACAGACCACTTCCGCTCACAACACAAGTGCGATCGGACGAGAGACTTGACAAGTCAATCGTCTTGTTTCATCATGGGGTAACGAGGAGCATCTACACCTCTGGAATGACAGCTCGTCATTCCACCCTGTTCACCCTCTGATCAGGGCATTCGGGCCTCGGGTTTTACACCACGCAAAGGGACGCTGCCGCCATTATAGACCCTGATCGCTGAATGTGGAACTCAGCGACCGAGGAGATTCGTGTAGATCGAGCAATGAGCTGGTGCGTTTCAGCTGATGGTTGTTGACGCCTGCTCTGACGGAACACCATCGGTGAGCTCCAAGAGTTCTTCAGACTGGGCGATTTTGGCCATGGTGGCCTCGGAGAAGAAGCGGCGGCGCTCCAGCTGCCATTCCTCCTGCTGCTCCAGCAGCTGACTTCCCACCAGCCGGGTGATCGCGGCGTCATTGGGGAAGATGCCGACCACGTTGGTGCGGCGTTTGATCTCCTTGTTCAAGCGCTCCAGCGGGTTGGTGCTCCAGATCTTGCGCCAGTGCTCCTGCGGGAAATGCAGAAATGCGAGTACGTCGTCACGGGCGGCTTCCATCACGGGTACGGCGCAGGGGAACTGCTTGCGCAGCATCTCGGTGACCTGCTGCCAGTGGGCTCTAACCTGCTCAGGCTTCTGGATCACGAACACCGCTTTCATAGCGGCGGCCACCATGTCCTGGCCGGCTTTGGGCACGTGGCTCAGGAGGTTGCGCAGGAAGTGCACCCGGCACCGTTGCCAGCTGCTGCCCTGGAACATGCGCTTGATCGCTGCCGTCAGGCCCAGGTGAGCGTCGGAGATCACCAGCCGGGTGCCAGTGAGGCCGCGCTCTACTGCTTCGCAGAAGCCTGCGGCTAGGAGCGAGCCCAGGAACTGGCGCCAGAAGGCCTCGGCCTCGCTGTCGCCCACGGCGATGCCCAGCACCTCGCGGTAGCCGAGGGCATTGATGCCGATTGCCACCACCACTGCCCGGGAGACCACCTGCAGGTTGCGGCCCAGGCGGCCGTGGAGGTAGGTGGCGTCGAGGTAGACGTACGGGAAGTGGGCATGATCCAAAGGCCGGCCCAGAAAGGCTTTTACCTGCTCATCAAGGCCCTGGCAGATGCGGCTCACTTCCGATTTGGAGATGCCGCTGTCGCCGCCTAGCGCCTCCACCAGGGCGTCGACTTTGCGGGTGGAGATGCCACCTGTGTAGGCCTCCATCACCACGGCATAAAGGGCCTTGTCGACCCGACGTCGGGGCTCAAGCCAGTCGGGGAAGAAGCTGCCATGGCGCAGCTTTGGGATGGCCAGGGTCAAGTCCCCCACCTGGGTGGTGAGCAGCCGCCTGCGGTAGCCGTTGCGATGGGTGGAGCGCTGATCGGGGCAACGCTCGTGGAGTTGGGCGCCGGTGAGCGCGGAAACCTCGGCCTCCAGCAGGTCCTGGAACCCACGGCGCACGATCTCAGGGATCAGGGCGCCAGCGGTTGTGCCCTCCATGAGCTGGCTCAGCTCGGAGGCGCCACTATGGGAGATGGTCATGGTCTGTGTTCGGTTTGGTGGTAGTGCTCCGAACAGGGTCACAGACCGGCCCACCTATTGCCACAGCTGATGTCTGAGGGAGGCGAACCGTCAGCCCCGGCTACGCCGGGGCTGGTCCTCCTGAGTTACACCACTCCACGGGACGCTGCTAATCCGTAATATCGAAGGGAGTTAATGGACTGTATGCTAAGGAAAATCTGGATTGTCCAGGCTTTTCTTAGGGAAGATTTATCACAAAATCTATATTTTCGGTAGGAATAAGACCGCAGTCAAACAAAAGTCCTTTACCTGTTTCGATTGACAGACTTTCGTCGTTAAAGGCAGCACAAAGTCTGTCATTAATCTCATCCGCTAATTCATCCCTGCGCATATATGAATTGGGATTAACATAATAGTAAGTATATGGCTTGCCAACCAAGTACGCTTGATTATTATGCTCAAGGGCAGTGCACCAAAACCCCCAATCTGCCGCAGAAGAATAAAATGATTCATTGAAGAAGCCAAACTTTTCATGAAGAGATTTTTTCCATAGAGGCGCACAGTGCGGTATGCATTGAGATTCGGTTGCTAGCCCTGCCTCATTGATTTTGAATAAATGCTTAATGCCATAGCATCCGTGAAGATAAGTAAACCATGCTTCGTCTTGACTAGGCCATAGGCTTGTTGAGTCAGCGAGTGAAAGGCCAAGAGTAGTGACATGATCTATGTCTTGCTGTTGGTAAGGAACAATTGCTGTAGAAGCTATTGAAACATTGTGATTGGTTTCCAGGACTTGCATTAGACTCTGAAGTTGATATGGAGACCTTAAATCATCTGTATTCATGTTGCCTAGATATTTACCTTCGGATAACTGAACACCAATATTCCAAACTCCATACAAACCAGGATCGCGAATAAGTCGCAAATATCGGATATTTTCATGTTGAACAAGATACGGATAACAAGCCAAAAAAAGTTCGTGATTCCTTTCACAGTCAAAAAGTAGCACTTCGCAGTCTCCAAAAGCAGTCTGACTGGTGATGTTGTCCAGGCAAATTTTCAACCAATCCGCACAGCGAAACATTGACGTAATCAAAGTTATTTTTTTTCTTTGACTTGAAATATTGTCCGTAATCTTTGAAGAGTGTAAATTTGTCCATCCGTTTTGTTGGTATAAAGCTATTAAATCTTGGTCGCCTACTGAGCTTAGATTACTCGGTGAAAAATTAAGGTGCTGATGATTTTTTTGAAATTGATCGAAAAAATCCAATTGCCAACCTTTTTCTGACAACTGAAGAAGCTTTTTAAATTTAATCGAGGATCTCAATTTTTTAATATAACTTAAAACTTGCGAATGAGACTTCAAGGAAAAAATTTTATCCTGAAATAACTCAGCTAACTGCTGATCAGAGTACGATGGGCACTCTAGGGATAATCGGGTCAAAATTGACAGGTTTGAAGCGCTGTTTTTCATTGAATTAGGAAGGGGCAGCAAAAAAATTTAAATCATGCCGTGAAATGAGATCAGTGACATAATTTAAGGCTGGGTCTTTTGTCTCTATTGCAATCTCATCAAATTGCAAATCTGCCGAGTCAATTAAAGTTAATGGACACATTTGATCGTGCACAATTAATTTTTTGCGAGTCATGACCGAGTCTTGGGAGCGGCAAAAATCCCTAACTTCTACATATCTATATATTCTATCCCAAGTGCCAATTGATTTGACGGAATTAGAATATTTAGAAAGGACATGCTTTTCGGCTTGCTCGCGCCAATCATCAGAATAGGCAATTAAATACTGATCAAGATCATCAATGGTTCGGAGTAGCTTTTGATCGTTCCAAAGACTTAGAAAACGAGAGTCTAAATCAAGAGAATCAAGAAAAGATTTAGCAGAACTCTCGCGTTTAATATCTACTAAAAGCGATTTGAGATGATCAAAACTTTTAAAATAATAAATGCCTTTAGAGCCAAAGAATTTACGAATATATTGCAACTGAATTGAAGGCAAGAGGTCTGTGACAAGTGTTCCTCCTGATAATATGACTTCACTGAACCGAAAGTTTATGTCAGAATTTAAGCTTATGTTAATTGAGGCAAGTGAATGCTTGTGATAATAGCTAGCTTCCTTATATGATCTCGTCTTCGCGACTTTGGTCAAACCCATTTTAGCCAGGGAATTAATTATTTTGCGTCTGCTGGGATGGTGGTCAGTTAGCGATCCAATAAAATACGGACTTTCCGAAAGAGAGTTTTGTACATCAGTTGGTAAAATAATGTTATTATTACTGGATGTATTCAGCCAAGGGGGCAGATTAGACAGTCCTAATGGGCAAAAGAATAGCTTTTCTGCGGGCACCCCATACGCTCGGAATAAATTCAAATGTTGAGGATTATTTGCTGTTATTATTTTAGAAAATACTCCACTCTGTGCTAGTTTGATAAGTTCAATAAACCCTTCTGCAGGACCATGCTGAGTATCGCCAACAAGCAATATCAAGTCTGAGTCGATATTGTTGAATTCTGTCGGTTTGGCATTACCAATTGTAAAGGAATCAAGTGCTACTATGACTGATTCGCATCGGTTGGTTTTACGAGCCTCGGAAAGCGCCTTGGCAACATTAACTGACTTTACTCGCCAGTCGTAATCTGATAGTATTGGACATTCTCGCTTAAATGGATTAACGTCAATTCTGTTGTTAGGATAATCTGCCAAAAGTGGCATAATAACTGTATGGGCATGAATGCATAGTGGAATATTCTCACGTATTTTGTCAGATTGTTTTACTTGGTAGTTGTCACGTTGACTAATTGTTAATCTGTAAAATGAGGATGGTTGCTTTAGGTTGTGCATTTCAGATGTGGGCATTTTTTACAAACATAAGGGCGCGAACGGCTCCTAAAATATGGAGAATGCCAAAGACGATCGGAGCTGACAGCGAATTCCAGCTCTTCGAAGCCGGTGGCCAAGTGCTGTGAGAGCCAAGACTTGAAATATAATTTGGTCTAATCACGCTAAAAAAATCGAATCTAATTTGTACCATTAGTGAGGCACATGGATCATGGGACCGACTGGGAATCTTTTCCATGGAGATCTTAATACGGTTGAGTAATGCGTTAGGTGTTGAAATTGGAAGCCCGCAACTTGATCCTGTCTATGTCACAGCCCTTGCCAAGCGGCGATTCGTCCAGGCCATAGGTTGTCCAAACTCACAATGCCAGCAGAAAGTAACTTTTCGTGTAGAAGCAAAAAGCAGACTTTTGAAATTTTACCAGATCTTGAAGAAATTCCGAAGTTGAGTTTGAACATCGTGTGAGTCTCCATCTCTGGTAAAATGTAGGTTTTGTGGGGGGTTGCCGTGAAGTCTCCCGGCGTGCACTGAAGCCCTCTCACGGCAGCCCGGCGGCCCCATGGCAGCATGACAGATCCGCTGTTCCTGCCCAGCCCTCCAGCCATTGGAACCCTGGTATTTTCGGCCACCGTCCGGCCCAACAGGGCCTCTTCCGCCCCCAGCAGGGGATCGCTGTCGCAGCTTTGGAACAGCCAGCCGCAGCGCCTAAGGCAGCTGGGCCACCGGCAGGTCCGCCAGGTTCAGCAGTGGATCCCTGCGCTGCTGAACCCGACGGCAGAGACGTCATCTTTGCTGGCAGCCACCGATCCAGGGCCTTTGGCCAGCTTCATGACCAGGTTTAAAGATGCCGGCCAACGTCGGCCCAAGGGCCCGGATCCATGTAGCCACTGCTGGTGAGGCGGGGCAGGCGGAGCTGGTGGGCTAGTCAGCCCCGGCCTTCCAGCAGTTCTAGCAGTGCCGCGATCAGTCTCTCGGCCCGCATGGCTTCCTGGGCGTAGAGCGCCAGCTCCTGCCGCTGCTGCTGGTGAGCAGCGAAATAGTGATCTAGTTCCCCCTGGGCCTGCTGCAGTTGCAAGAGGTTGAGTTCGGCCTCGTCACGAGCCTCTTCGAGCTCCTGCCTGAGCTGGTCGATCACCCCGCCATCGGGCGAGGAAACCTGTTGCTTGTTCATGGCAGCGTCTTCCATTGCAACCAAGCTAAATTACTGTCACCTCGTGGATTCGGTGCTTGGAAGCAACCACACCAGATCAAACCACGGCATTGGGGCCCTTGGCCTCGATTGCTTTTACATGTAGGTAGCACGAAAAGCCAAGGACCAATAAAATAATTCCCTAAATCTGACAAAAAAGAGCCCTTAAAAGGGCTCAAACAATAAACTAATCAATACCCCCAAGGGGATTCGAACCCCTGTCGCCTCCGTGAAAGGGAGGTGTCCTAGGCCTCTAGACGATGGGGGCGAGGCCACAGCGCAGTTCACTCACAGATGCAGATTCCTTGGGATTCCGCTTGCAGTGCAGGTCGAAAAAGGACCCAGGGCGCCGATGTAATGGAAGCTACGGGCCCACGGTGCCCTTCGTCAAGGACAGGTCAGCTCTGGCCACTCCAAACAGGCACTGTGAAGTGAAAGCAGGCCCCCTCGCCCGGCTCCGACACCACCCAGATGCGGCCCTCGTGCACCTCGGTGATCCGCCGACAGACCGATAGCCCCACCCCGTAGCCGGAGGTGCCAGCGGCGGTCTGGGGCAACCGCACCCGATCCAGAAAGATCCGCTCCTGCTCGTCGCTGGGGATGCCGGGGCCGCTGTCGCAGACGCTCACCTGCAGCCACTGGCTGGTGCGATGCATCAGCGAAAGGCTGACCCGGCCGCCATCGGGGGTGTATTTGAAGGCGTTTTCCAGCAGGTTGAGCAGCACCTGGCGCATGCGGCGCTGGTCGGCGTGGACGTCCGGCAGATCCTTGGGGATGTCGGTGACCAGTTCCAGCTCGCGGCCGATCCACAACTTCTCCAGCTCCAGGATCGCCTCGGCCGCCACGCCCCCCAGCGCCAGGCGCTGGGGATTGAACAGCGCCTCCCAGCGGGTGGTGCCCACCTCCAGCAGATCTTCCGAGAGCGCCTGGATGTCATCCAGGCGGCGGCGAATCACATCCAGAAACCAGCCCGAGTCGATCTGGCCCAGGTCATGGCTTTGGAGGGCCAACTTGGCGGCGGTGAGCGGCGTGCGCAGCTCGTGGGCCACCATGCGCAGCAGCCGCTCCTGGACATCAAGGCGCCCGATCAGGGTCTCGTTCTCCTGGCGGAGCACCAACAGCTGGTCCTCCAGCTGCAGTTCCCTGGGGCTGCGGCTGCCATCCAACTCCGCCGGTGGCAAGCTCCTGCCCAGGCTGGAGACCACCTCGAATTGCTGCCAGCGGGGCAGGCAGGCGAGCAGCTTGCCGCTGATCTTGTGGCCGGCCAACACCTGGCGAGGCGGCGGTTCGAGCTTCACCAGGGCCGGGGTGGCCACCAGGCGATGCAACTCCAGCAGTTCGGGCCGGAGCGCTGGATCGGCAATCTCGAGCACCACCTCAAAACCGCATTCCTCGCCGCCCAGGTACTGGAGCAGGGTGCGCAGGTCCTGGCTGGCCAGATGAAACCGATCGGCCACCAGCAGCAGCTGCAGCCGCGGGCGCCCAGGATCAGCTGGACTGCCGGCAACCACGGCTGGTGTGTTTGACCCGTTCACATCCAACAAACTAAGGGGAGGCAGATCCACATCACTTCGGCCAGAGTCCAGAGTCCACCCCGGCTTCCCACCTCGGCAAAAAGCCAGGGGCCCTGGTAACAATGACCTGCTACGGGCCATGGTCCCCCGCTGGCTGTCAACTGCTGATGCTCCCCAACTGCGATCTGGAACAACTGCGATCAAGGCACTCTGCGATCAAGGCAAGCTGCGATCAAGGCAATGGAGCAGCATGGATGGCAACCAGCCATCAGAAGTCTTGTTCGCCTTGATTTGCCGTTGCCGCCAGCTCTGGTGGGTGGCGTTGCTGCTGCCGCTACTTCTTAATCCATTGCCGACTGCCGCTGCCCCGACCAGTACTGCCCCGGCCAAGACAGCCCCGGCCAGTGGAAGCCCAGCCAGTGGAAGCGCGCCGGCCAGCAATGCCGAGATGGGCCTCTACAGCCGGATCGCCGCTGTGAATGCCTGCATCGCCCGGGCTGCCGGCGTCGATTTCGACAAGGCCGTGGGCATTGCCGGCGAGACGATCGCCCAACTGATCCACGGCGAGCATGGCAATGCCATTGCCCAGCTGGGGGGCCAGCCCCTCAGTGACGCGGAGCTGCGCAAAGGGGCGATCAACTCCGCGGTGCTCGGCGCCGCCGAGATATGTCCCAAGCAAGTGCCCGCCGAGGTGATGCAGCGGGTGCAAGAAGCACTGAAGCAGGCCAACTCTGAATCCGGCCCTGGCGCTGGAGCTCGATCAGGTTCTGCAGCTGGCCCTGGAGCTGGGGCTGGAGCTGGGCAACCAGGGGCCGCCGCGGCCAGCAAGTCGGTCCAACCAATGTCCCGCTGAGATACCCATGGCCACCGTGCATCTAGCCGATTACCGCCCAGCGCCCCAACTGCTGGAGCGCACCGACCTCACCGTGGCCCTCCATGGCGACCACGCCCTGGTGGACGCCCGCCTGGCCTTCCGGCCCAACCCCGCCAGCCAGCCCGGTCCCCTGTTGCTCCAGGGGGTGGGGCTGCAGCTGTTGGAGCTGCGGCTGAATGGCGAGCCCCTGGCCCCCGGGGCCTATCAGCTCAACGACGAGCAGCTGCTGATTGCCGAGCCTCCGGCGGAACCCTTTGTGCTGTCCAGCCGGGTGCGCATCCACCCCCACAGCAACTCCAGCCTGGAGGGGCTGTACGTGAGTGGCGGCATGTTCACCACCCAGTGCGAGGCGGAGGGTTTTCGGCGGATCACCTTCCACCCGGATCGTCCCGATCTGCTCAGCCGCTTTCAAGTGCGCATTGAGGCCTCCAAGGAGAGTGCTCCGGTGCTGCTCTCCAATGGCAACTGCCTGGAAACCGGCGAGCTGCCCGCCGATCCGCTCAGCGGCGAGGCTCGCCACTACGCCATCTGGGACGACCCCTACGCCAAACCCTCCTACTTATTTGCCCTGGTGGCGGGTCGGCTGGAGGAGGTGCGGGACAGCTTCACCACCGCCAGTGGGCGCCAGGTGAGCCTGCGGCTGCACGTGGAACCGGGCGATGGGGCCTACACCGCCCATGCCATGGCCTCCCTGAAGCGCTCCATGGCCTGGGACGAGCAGCGCTATGGGCTCGAATACGACCTCGATGAATTCAACATCGTGGCTGTGCGCCATTTCAACATGGGCGCCATGGAGAACAAAAGCCTCAATATCTTCAATTCCAAACTGGTGCTTGCCGACGCCGAAACCGCAACCGATGACGAACTGGAACGGATCGAGAGCGTCATCGCCCACGAATACTTTCACAACTGGACGGGTAACCGGATCACCTGTCGCGACTGGTTTCAGCTGTCGTTAAAGGAGGGGTTGACGGTATTTCGCGACCAGAGCTTCACGGCGGACCTGCATGGTGATGCGCTCAATCGCATCGAAAATGTATCGATGCTGCGCAATACCCAGTTTCGAGAAGACGCTGGCCCCACGGCCCATCCCGTGCAGCCAGAGGCCTACCAGGCCATCGATAACTTCTATACCACCACGATTTACGAAAAGGGCGCGGAGGTGATTCGCTGCCTGCACACCCTGCTGGGGGAGACCACCTTCATGCAGGGGATGGCGCTTTACGTGCAGCGCCACGATGGCAGTGCCGCCACCTGCAACGACTTCGTGCAGGCCATGGAGGATGCCGCCGCCAGCGCCTGGGCCGCCAATCCCCAGCTGCCGCGCTTTGATTTCCAGCAATTTCGCCACTGGTATGGCCAAGCCGGCACCCCCAGCCTGCAGATCCATCGCCACTGGGACGGCCAAACCGGGGAGTTGGAGCTGCTGATTCGCCAGCACACCCCCGCCACCCCCGGCCAACCCCACAAGCAGCCCCTGGTGATTCCCCTGGCCCTGGGGCTGGTGGATCAAGCCGGCCAGCCCCTGCCGGTGCAACTGGCCTCCGAAACCGCCGACGAGGCCCGGGCCGCCGCCTTGCCGCCCCACTGGGGCCGCCACAGCCGGCTGCTGGTGATCGATCAGGCCGAACAGCGGCTGCGGCTGGTGGGTTTACCGGTGCAGTCTCATCCTCCGGCCCTGTCGCTGCTGCGGCGCTTCTCGGCGCCAGTGAAGCTGGAGATCGGCCGGCCCACCGCCGAGCTGGTGCACCTGCTGGCCCACGACAGCGACCCCTTCGCCCGCTGGGATGCCGGCCAAATTCTCCTGCGCCAGGCGGTGGTGGCCCGGGCCGCCGGCCACCCCGATCCGCTGCTGGAGGAGGAGTTGATCGATGCCTTCGGCCGCATCCTGGCCGACCCCAGCCTGTCTCAAGCCAGCAGGGGCCTGCTGCTGGCCCTGCCTGGCATGCCGGAACTGGAGGATGCGGCCACCACCCTGGCCATGGAGCCCGATCCGCCGGCCCTGTTTGCCGCCCTGCTGGCCCTGCAGCGCCTGTTTGGACAATCGCTGGCGGGCGCTATCGGCGAGGCCCTGGCCAGCTGCGCCCCCCAGTGGCCCCTGGCCTGGCCGGCGGGCAGTGGCGATCGCCGGCTCACCGCCAGCCTGTGGAGTTGGCGCGTCGCCGCCGGTGATGCGGAGGTGATCGCCGCCGCCGGCCAGGCGGTGGCCGGGCCCTCGATGTCCCTGGCCCGGGCCGGCCTGCGGGCCCTGCAGTGCCACCAAATCCCCGAGCGCCAGGCGGCGATCGACTGCTTCTACGACCGCTGGCAGGAGCGCCCGGTGATCCTCGATGCCTGGTTTGGCCTGGAGGCGGCGGCTCCCTTCGCCGATGGCCTGGAGCGGGTGGGGCGCCTGCTGGCCCACCCGCGCTTCGATCCAGCGGCACCCAATTCAGTGCGGGCCGTGCTGGGGGGCCTGGCCGCCAACGCCCCGGTTTTCCACGCCGCCGACGGCAGTGGCTATGCCTTTATGTCAGATCAAATCCGCAGCCTGGATCAACGCAATCCGATCACCGCCTCGCGGATGGCCAAGGTGTTCAGCCGCTGGCGCAGCTATGGCCCCAACCGCCAGCAGCTGATGCGCGCGGCCCTGGAGCGGCTGCAGGCCGGCGAGCTGTCCACCAATAGCCGCGAGGTGGTGGACCAGTGCCTCGGGGACCGTTAACTCTTCCGGAAAAGTCAACTCTGCTGGAACAAATCACGGAAGCCACTGCGCCGTAATTCACCGGCCTCTGGTCCGGCATGCACGCCCCAGAGGCCTTCCCAATAGAAATAGATCACCCCATGGCCCGATTGCAGGGCCAGTCGGGTCTTTTCGGCAACGGTGGCCATCGACGTGGCGCGACCACCAAAGCCGGCCAATATGCCGATGTCCACCGGTAGCCCCCATTGCTTGGCCTTTAGCAGGGCCGGCTGTTGCAGATCACGCCCAAAACCCGCCACTGAATAGGCATAGTTCTGCACCACCAGCTCGTCCACCAAGCCGCCAAGGGACCATATCTCCCAATCCTGGAGCCAGGTGTTGTAGGCGAAGCGAAATGGCCCCGGCGAGAGACTGATCACACGCCGCTTGCCCTGGCCCTGGCCATCCAGCTGCTGGATGCGTTGGCGCAGCTCGCGCAGCAGGCCCGTGAGCTGCTGACGCCGCCAGCGCATCCAGACCCGATCGGTGATATTGGCCGGCGGCTCGCTACCGGTTTCGCGGCGATAGAGATCGCGGGTGTAGGGGTCATAGCCCAGTTCGACGGGCCAGGCGAAGTGGTCATCGAGCTGAATGCCGTCCACGGCACAGCGCTGCACAATCTCGGCGATCAGGCCGATAAATCTTCGCCGTACCTCCGGATGGGCGGGATTGAGCCACACCATGGGCTTGCCATGCATGGTCATGGTGCTGCTGCCATCCGGTCGCCGCTGCAGCCAATCGGGATTGCGCCGCACCACCTCGGCATCGGCCGGCTCCATCAGGCCATACTCAAACCAGGGAATCACCTGCAGGCCCCGGCGGTGAGCCGCGCTGGTGAAGCGACAGATCGGATCGAGATTGGGATTTAGCCGTTGCAGCTCCAGCTCCATGGGCGCATAGCTGGAGCGATGAAAAGTGGTGCCGCGACTCCACACATTGGGGTAGAGGGTATTGAAACCGGCCTCCGCCAGTTCGGCCACGGCCTGCTCAATCCTGTCCCGATCGTAATAGAGGGGGCTTGGACTATTGGTTAACCAGACGCCGAGCCGTCGCTGGCTTGGCCCAGGCTGCGGCAACTGCGGCAGGGCCAGAGGCAGCTGGGGCAGTGGCGGCACCTGGGCCAGGGGCTCAGCATGGGCCGCTGGGGCCAGAGCCAAGCAAGCCAGGGGCAAAGCCACCACCAGCCTCCGCAACCAGCAACCAAGCCGCCGCCGAAAGCCGTGTCGCCGTAAGCCGTGTCGCCGAAAGCCGTGCTGCCGATAGATATGAAGCCGGTAATTATGAGGCTGCTGATTCTGGAGCAGATGATGCTGGCACTGAAAAATATGGCACTGAAAAATCCTGCCTGAGACACCCTGAAGCTGGCCTGAGCGCCGCCAGCCGTGCCTCAAGGGGAACCGTTGCAAAAACATAAATTTAGAGAAATTATATAGCAAGCGGTTGCTCTAAAGCTAGGGATAAAAATTGCTGGCAACGCTTGTTACCGGAACATGGAGCTCACCGAGCTCTCCTGGTGAATGCGCCAGATCGCCTCCCCCAGCATATTTGCCACAGAAAGCACCTTTAGCTGGGGGAAATGAAATTCCCGCTGCAGGGGGATGCTGTTGGTGACCACCACCTCCTCAAACAGCCCTGGCTCTGAGAGGCGTTCAATCGCCGGCGGCGAGAACACGGCATGGGTGGCGCAGCAAAAGACCTTGGCCGCTCCGGTGCGGTGCAACAACCTGGCCCCTTGGCAAATAGTGCCACCGGTGTCGATCATGTCGTCGATGAGAATGGCGGTCTTGCCAACAACATCGCCAATCACGGTTAAACTTTCTGCCACGTTATGGGCGGAACGGCGCTTATCGATAATCGCCAGCGGCGCGTCATTCATCTGCTTGGCAAAGGCCCGGGCTCTGGCCACACCACCCACGTCTGGAGACACCACCACCACTTCCCCCTGGGCGCGGGAGCGGAGATAATCAACCAACACAGGCGAACCATAGATATGGTCGCAGGGAATATCAAAATACCCCTGGATCTGAGAGGAATGAAGATCCATCGCCAGCACCCGATCCACCCCAGATTTTGTGAGCAGATTGGCCACTAGCTTGGCGGTAATCGACTCTCTACCTGCGGTTTTACGGTCGGCGCGGGCATATCCATAGTAGGGAATCACCGCCGTTACTTGGCGGCAGCTAGCCCGCTTGCAGGCATCCACCATGATCAGCAACTCCATCAGGTGATCGTTCACCGGAGCGCAGGTGGGCTGAATTAGGAATACGTCGCAGCCCCGGATAGATTCTTGAATTTGTATGTAGAGCTCGCCATCGGCGAAGCGCTTGATCACCCTGGGGCCATCGGGAACCCCCAGATAGTCTCCAATCTCAATGGCTAAATCTGGATTGGAGGTGCCACTGAACAGGCGCAGCCGCCGCATGTCGTGGTTGACCTGCAGGCCGTTGCTGTCGTTGGTCACCCGGTCAGCGGTCATGAAACTGGTCACGGCAGGCCCGGCTGCGACGGCTGAATACCGATCGTAGAAGCGAGCCGACCTAGACAATGCCAACCCCATGAAATCTGCTTGCCCCTCTCCCCCCAGGCCGATCCTGCTGGCCGCCACCGGCACCCGGATGGCGGTGACTGGATTGCTGGCCGAGGCGGCCCCCCCCCTGGCCGCGGTGCTGGGCTTGCCGCTGGCGAGCTGGCCAGAGGCGGAGCGGGGACCGGAAGCCGGCCTGACCGCCCTGGCGGCCCCCGAAGCCTCCCCAAAGGCCCGCCTCGTCTGCCTCAGCTGGGATCCGGGCCTGCTGCTGCCGGACGGCCGCCCCTGGGCCGAGGCCCTGGGGGCCTGGCGTCAGCCGGTGCTGCTGCTGATCGGCGCCGAGCAACTGGCCAGCGGCGTTGCCTGCGCCACCACAGCTCTGCTGACCGCCAGGGGGGTGCCGCTGGCGGGACTTATCCAGTGGGGTGAGCCCTGGCAAGCGGAGGAGCGCCGCCGCGATGGCCTGCCCTGGCTGGGGGCCCTGGGGGGAGCCGGGGTGGCGGAAGGCTGCGACCTGGCGGCGGCCCTCCAGCTGCAAATGGCCCGCCTGAGCAGCCTGTGAAGCGCAGCCCGTGATCTAGCTGGGCGAGCCAGTACACCCTTTCACAGGGGCGAAGGGTTGGCCTGTGGTACTGCCGGCGGCGGCCACACGGGCGGCTGGGCGCTGGCGGCCAACTGGCGCAGGGCGCCATGGCTCGGCTTGGCCGGACCGAGCGGCAGGGTGCTGTAGCTGACCGCATCCACCCGGCTCAAGCTGGCCGCCAGCAGGCTGAGGGCTTCGGCGTCGCTCAAGTTGGTGGCCAACTCCGCCTTGATCCCTCCGATCAGGCCGGGCAGGTTGGCCAACTGGGCCGGCTGGGCCAGGGTGCGCAGCAGGCCGCGCAGGGTCTCCTGCTGGTCGTCCAGGCGGCTTTCCACCGGCTGCCGGGGATCGCGAAAGCGCAGCAGCTGTTCCACCTGCTGGCCCTTGAGGTACTGGAGCCCGGCCTGCAGGGAAATGGTGAGCTTCTGGGCTCGATCCCGATAGCGCATCGCCTGGGGCGGATTGACCTCGATGCCGCCCAGGCCATCCACCAGGCCGCGCAGGGCGGCGCGGCTCACCACCAAGTAGCGATCGGGTTCATGGGCCTCCAGCCCCAACAGCTCCCGCAGCGCCTCCGCCGTGAGCGCCACGCCGCCGAGTCGGTACAGGCTGCCGAGCGATTGGCTCTTGCTCTGGCCCGGCAACTGCACCGCCAACTCGGGAGCCAGGCTGAGCAGCTGGGTGGGACCCGCCGGGTTCACCCGCACCAACAACAGGCTGTCGGCGTTGGCGGGGCCCAGGGGGGCGGCGCCATTTTGGGCAGTCCCCAGGCGTTCGGCATCGCTGCCGATCACCAACAGGGTGATGGCGCGGCTGGGGAGGGGGGCCAGGTCGGCTGGGGTCTGCAGGGCTCTGGTGACCAGGGATCGATCCGGCCTGGGCCAGAGCTGGGCCAGCAGTCCCACCCCCATGGCCAGGCCAAAGGCGGCAGCCCCCAGGCGCACCACGGTGCGCCGGCGGCGGCTGGGCAGCGGCTGGGCCGGCGGCCCGGGGCTGGCGGATCGGGATTGTCTGGCCATTCGATAAGTCACTTTGGCCCAGCGCAACCGACAGGCGGCCCTGGGCGAAGTCAAACGAAAGCTTGCCGCCAGCGGGGCCGCTTTGATTTGCCGGCCTGGGCTGGGCCAATTTGCTTCGGCCAGCTTGAGTTGGCCAATTTGCTTTGGCCGGCTTGAGTTGGCCCATTTGAGCTGGCCACCTTGGTCGGCCACTGGCTTAGCCGCTTAGGTTGGGCGCCATGTCAACCGCCCTTCCCCACGAGCGCGCCAGGCCCCTGGCCAAGGGCAGCGTCTACCCCGCCAAAGACCTCTGCAGCCAGTGCGGTCTCTGCGACAGCCGCTGGGTGGCCTATGTGAAGCAGAGCTGCGCCTTTTTGAACCAGCGCTTTGAGGCGATGGAAATGGCGGCCCACGGCCGCAGCCGCGACCTCGACAACGAGAACGAGCTCTATTTCGGCGTGCAGCAGCGCATGCTCACCGCCCGGCTGCGCCAGCCGATTGACGGCGCCCAGTGGACCGGCATCGTGAGCCGCATCGGCGTGCTCGCCCTGGAGAGGGGCCTGGTGGATGCGGTGCTCTGCGTGAGCCAGAGCCCCGACGATCGCTTTACGCCGCTGCCCCTGCTGGCCCGCACCCCCGAGCAGGTGCTGGCGGCGCGGGTGAACAAGCCCACCCTCTCCCCCAATCTGGAGGTGCTGGAACAGTTGCCCGGCAGCGGCATCCGACGGCTGCTGGCGATCGGCGTGGGCTGTCAAATTCAGGCCCTGCGGGCCGTGCAGGCCAGCCTGCCACTCGATGAGCTCTACGTGCTCGGGCTGCCCTGCGTGGACAACGTGAGCCGAGCGGGTCTGCAGACCTTTCTGGAAAGTGCCAGCCGCTCGCCGGCCACGGTGGTGCACTACGAATTCATGCAGGACTTCCGCATTCACTTCCGCCACAGTGACGGCAGCTCCGAAACCCTGCCTTTCTTTGCGCTGGATACACCAAAGCTCAAGGATGTCTTCGCCCCCAGCTGCCTGAGCTGTTTCGATTACACCAACGCCGGTGCCGATCTGGTGGTGGGTTACATGGGCGCCTCATTTGGCAACCAGTGGCTCACTGTGCGCAATGCCAAGGGCCAACAGCTGCTGGAGCTGGTGGAACCCGAACTGGAAACGGCCGAGGTAAGCAGTGGCGGCGATCGTCGCGCCGCCGTGCAGCAGGGGATCGAGGCCTATGACAAGGCCTTGAAACTGCCCCGCTGCTTGGCCGAAGTGGTTGGCTTTTTCGTGCAGCGCTTCGGGCCAAAGGGGCTTGAATATGGCCGCTTCTCGATCGATTCCCACTTCACCCGCAATGCCCTCTGGCTGCGGCGCAATCATCCGGAGAAGGCCGAGGCGCAGATCCCAGCCTTCGCCAAAAAAATCATCGGCCGCTATCGGCTGCCCGCAGCGTGAGTAAGCGCAGTGTGAATAGGCGCAGCGCAAGCAAGCGCAGCCTGGTTAATCGACGCCGTTGCGGAGTGCTGCTGCATCCCACCTCCCTGCCGGGACCCGGGGCCTGCGGTGGCTTTGGCGCCAGCGCCCTGGCCTGGATCGAGCTGCTGGGCCGCAGTGGCGTCACGGCGTGGCAGTTGCTGCCGCTGGCGCCCACCGATGGCACCGGCTCCCCCTACAGCTCCCCCAGCGGTTCGGCGCTCAATCCCCAACTGCTCGATGCCGAGCAGCTGCTGGCGGAGGGTTTTGTGGATCCCTTCGATCCCGGGGACCTGGACCCCCATGGAGACACCCCATATCCGAGGAGCGACGAGCTGGCGGCGGGGCTGTTGCGGAGCTGGTCGCGGCAGCCCGCCGAGCGCAGGCGGGCGTTTGAGCGCTGGCGCCGCAGCGAGCGCCACTGGCTGCCGGATCACTGCCGCTTCATGGTGTTGCGGGAGCTGCAGCAGGGGCGCCCCTGGTGGCAGTGGCCCGCGCCCCTGGCCCAGCGCCAACGCCAGGCCCTGGGCCGCTTCGATCGCGACCAGGGGCCGGCGCTGCTGCGGGAGGCGCTGGTGCAGTGGCAGCTGCAGCGCCAGTGGCAGCGGCTGCGCCGGGCCGCCCACGGGCATGGGGTGGAACTGGTGGGCGATCTGCCCTTCTATGTGGCCCACGACAGCGCCGATGTCTGGAGCCGACCGGAACTGTTCGAACTGGGGGCGGGCGGCAGCCTGCGCCAGCAGAGTGGCGTGCCCCCGGATTACTTCTCCGCCACCGGCCAGCTGTGGGGTACGCCGGTGTACCACTGGCCGCGCCACTGGCTGACGGGATTTAGCTGGTGGCTGGGGAGACTCCAACGCCAGCTGGAACTGTTCGATCTGCTGCGGCTGGATCACTTCCGGGCCCTGCAGGCGTTCTGGAGCGTGCCCGGCGGTGACGACACCGCCCAGATGGGCCGCTGGCGCCCCTCCCCCGGCGGCCCCCTGTTGGCGCTGCTGTGGCTGCGCTGCCTGCTGGCCGGGCAGCTGCAGGCCGGTCGGCTGCCAATCATCGCGGAAGACCTGGGGGTGATCACGCCACCGGTGGAGGCCCTGCGGGACAACTTTGCGCTGCCGGGCATGAAGATCCTCCAATTTGCCTTCGACGGCGATCCCATCAACCCCTACCTGCCGGCCAACATCCACGGCAGGCGCTGGGTGGTGTATACAGGCACCCACGACAACGCCACCAGCATCGGCTGGTGGCAGCAGCTGAACTCCGAGGCCCGAGCCCGGGTGGAGGAGGCGGTGGGGGGCGGCGTGCACGCCCCGGGTTGGCAATTGCTGGAGCTGGCCCTGGCCAGCAGTGCCGATCTGGTGGTGGCGCCGCTGCAAGACCTGCTGGAGCTGGACGACCACGCCCGCTTCAACACGCCGGGCACCACCGAGGGCAACTGGAGCTGGCGGCTGGATCGCCCGATCGCCAGCCTGGCGGGGGCCCTGGGCGGCTATGGCGCCATGGCCAGCCGCTATGGCCGCGCCCCGGGGACTGCCCCCGCCCCCACCTCTGCCCCCACCCCGTTAGCAGAGGCGGGGGCGAGCCGATAGCGGCCGGCGCCCTGGCCGGCCAGGGGCGCCAGGGGGTTGCCATTCCAGACCACCTGAGCCGGATCCAGGGGGGCAGGCTCGATCTGCAGCTCGAAGCCAGGGGCCAGGTTCAGTTCCAGGTTGCCGCTGATGCCCTGGAGATCGCTGCGCACCCCCTGGCCGCCCGTGAGCCGCACCCGACTCACCTGCTGCAAGTGCAGGCTGAGCAGGCCCTTTTCCGCCCCCCCTGCCGTATCGACTGCGGCGGTTGAGCTTGGGGAAGCTGAGTTGGGGGAGGCTGAGCTGGGGGAGGCTGGGCTGGGCTGCGAATCGGCCTGCAGTTGGCGCAGAACCAGCTGGCTGCCCCGCTGCTCCAGGGGGCGCAGTTCGGGCATGGCCGCCAGCAGCGCCAGTTCCGGGCGGGCCGGCCGCAACTGCTCGCTGGGCGGCAGGGGCGGAATCGGCCCAAGCGAGAGCATTCCCGCCACCGCCAGGCGCTGCTGGCTCAAATTGAGGCCGTAGATCAACGCCAGGACCAGCAGGCCGTAGAGCACCGTGCCCTGCCAGCTGCTGAACACCTCGATCGAGCCCGGCGTGAACCGGCTCAGCAGCGGATCGCGCCGCGGGCCCGGCAGCAGGGGAGCGCTCTCGGGCAGCAGGGGATCGAGGCAGCCGGGCTGCAGCCCCAGCCGCCGCTCAATCAAGGGCAGCATCGTGCGCAGGTAGGCCGGTTCCGGCAGCCGATCGCGCCAACCGCGCTCCAGGGCCTCCAGCACCGGCGTGCTGATGCGGGTATCGCGGGCCAGATCCCGCAGGCTGAGGCCCTGGGCCTCGCGCTGTTGCCGCAGGTGCATGCCGGCGGCGATCAGGGGATCCACCGCTGGCGGCTGGAGTTGGCCCTGCTCCAGGGAGCGGCGGCGCCACCAGCGGAGCAGGCGAACTGGCAGCGGGGGGTGCGGCGCGGTCAGATCGGCTGGATCAGGGATTGCCATTCTTGGCGATCGAGGCGTCGCCACTGGCCTTCCGGGAGGTCGTCGAGGCGCAAATCGCCAAAGGCGACCCGCTGCAGATCGAGCACTGGATGGCCCAACAGGGCAGCGGTGCGCCGAATTTGACGGTTGCGACCCTCGCCCATCACCAGTTCCAGGCTGCTGCTGCCCTCAAAGCGGCGCCGCAGCCGCACCCCCACCGGCTGGGCGGCCTGGCCGTCGAGGGCCACGCCGTGGCGCCAGCGCTCCAGGGTGGCGGCGGTTGGATAGCCCTCCACCCGCACCCGGTAGGTCTTGCGGTGGCCGTAGCGCGGATGGGTGAGTCGCAGGGTGAGGGCCCCCTGGTTGGTGAGCAGCAGGGCACCGCGGCTGTCGGCGTCGAGGCGACCCACCGGATGCAGCCCCTGGCCCCGGCCCAGCTGGCTGGGCAGCAGGTCGATCACGGTGGTGCGCCCCTGGGGATCGGCGCAGCTGCTGATCACCCCCAGGGGCTTGTTCAACAGCAGCACCAGGGGCCCCGGCGGGGCGAGCAGGGGCTGGCCGTTCACCTGAACGCTAACCAGATCGAGATCGGCCCGCTCCCCCAGCCGGGCGACGCGACCATCCACCAGCACGCGGCCGGCGCTGAGCAGGGCATCGGCCTGGCGCCTGGAGCAGAGCCCCGCCGCGGCAATCAGTTTCTGCAACCGTTCAGCAGCCATTAACCAGGAAATCAGCAGTCGTTATCGCCAATCCATGCTGCCCGCCAGCAAACGGTGATAACGTTACGAAACCAAAACGTTTCGTAACTCTCCACCCACCATGCCCTCCTTGCCTGTGGCCGCAGCCGATGGGTCCCACCTGGGAGGTGGAGATCTCGTGCGCTGCTATCTGCGCGATATCGGCCGAGTGCCGCTGCTCAGCCACGAGCAGGAGATCACCCTGGGCCGTCAGGTGCAGGAACTGATGGCAATCGAAGAATGTCGCGAGGAACTGTGCCTGCGCAGCGGCGGCGAAGAACCCAGCGAAGAACAGCTGGCCGAGGCGGCGGGCCTCAACCTGACGCAACTGAAAAAGCGCATCACCGCCGGGCGACGGGCCAAGGAGCGGATGGTGGCCGCCAACCTGCGGCTGGTGGTGAGCGTGGCCAAGAAATACACCCGTCGCAATATGGAACTGCTGGATCTGATCCAGGAGGGCACCATCGGCCTGGTGCGCGGCGTGGAAAAATTCGACCCCAGCCGGGGCTATAAATTTTCCACCTACGCCTACTGGTGGATCCGCCAGGGGATCACCCGGGCGATTGCCGAAAAGAGCCGCAGCATCCGGCTACCGATCCACATCACCGAAATCCTCAACAAGCTAAAGAAAGGCCAGCGGGAGCTCAGTCAGGAACTGGGCCGCACCCCCACCGTCACCGAGCTGGCGGTGGCTGTCGAGCTGCCGGAGGAGGAGGTGAAGGAGCTGCTGTGCCGGGCCCGCACCCCGGTGAGCCTGGAGACAAAAGTGGGCGATGGCGACGACACCGAACTGCTAGATCTGCTCGCTGGCGATGACGAACTGCCCGCCGATCGCCTAGACGTGGAGTGCCTCAAGGGCGACCTGCGCAGCCTGCTGGAACAGCTGCCAGAACTGCAGGGAAAAGTGCTAAAGATGCGCTATGGCATTGATGTGGTGGAGCCGATGAGCCTTAGCTCAATCGCCAAAACCCTAGGCATGAGCCGCGATAAGACACGCAACCTGGAACGCAAAGCTCTCGAAGGAATCCGCGCCCAATCTATCAGGCTAAACGGCTATCTCACCGCCTAACAATCTAATTTACTAGGGCCGCAAATGGCCCTTTTTATTGTCTATAAGTGGTTGCTCCCTATGCCAGGAAACGAACCAGATCAGCTCTGTACGCCCTCGCGGCCGAAACACACTGCCAAGCTTCGATTCCTCTGACAAAATGGAGCTTGTGGCATCAAGCCATGGCCGATGACAACTTTGGAGGCATGAC
>JBIKWK010000029.1:0-37041 GCA_044356375.1 Prochlorococcaceae cyanobacterium
TTGTTTCATCGTGGAGAAACGAGGGGCATCTGCACCTCTGGAATGACAGCTCGTCAATCCACCCTGTTCACCCTCTGATCAGGGCATTCGGGCCTCGGGTTTTACACCACGCAAAGGGACGCTGCCCAACCGTAGGCGTGGTTTGCGGACCCGATAACCACATTTTCTGGTAGATGCATCTGGCTACAGACGAAGACATTGCAACCATATGTGAGATCACTTCGGCCAACTTGGAGCTGGTTAAGTGACCGGCAATGCCAAGAATGAGAACCTAATTGGCAGCAAAGAGCTTTCCTATGCGGATAAAACTGTCTCGCCTTAGACCACGGTCTGAAAAGTCAGCTTCAATCAAGGACAGCGCATGAGAATCATCGTATGGCTTGCTGGTGATCTGCTGCTTCTGTGGCAGCCATGAAGTGAGCAGGCGCCCTGCAAAATGATCGGCTTGTTTGTCTTCACTCTTCCTTCTAACGCTCCATATCAGAAGCGGACCGATCCCCCGCATAAGAGCCAGCCCTCACTCCAGTCTTCTGCATCTTGATGTTATAAGGTTCTGTCAACGGTAGACATCTCTTCTGTGTCCCACTTTGACAATGTCTACCAGCCTGTCGTGATCATCTACAGAGTAAACCACTCGATAGTTGCCTTGCCTGACCCGATAGATGTCTGATCTGCCAGCAAGTTATTCAGACCCTTGATGCCGCGGATCAACGGCGAGTGATTTAATCTTCTCTATCAACTTGGCCAACGTCTCCTTGTCCGAAACGGCTTGCAGCTCCTTTGAAGCTGTTCTCTTGATTGAGAGTCTATATTCGGCCACTTTCTCTCAGATTTGCCACGAAATCCTCAAAGTTTGTGCTGGGCTCAGCTTGCCTGCTTTCAACATCACGTAAATCATCGACATCTTCGGCCAAGGTGATACGTACAGCTTCATTAACCATCTCTGATATAGATCGGTTGCATGCAGCGGCTCTCATCCGTAGTGCTCGATGCGCATGTGCGTCAAAGAAGATAGTGGCACGCTTGGTTTCTTCCATACACAGACCTTAGCGCTTTAACGTCATGACGTCAAGACGGCGGCACCCCCGGCGGCCATTTGATCCTTCTAGCGCTCGCCATCACCTGGCCGCAAGTCGCTGCAAGTAAAGCAGAAGAGCACGTGGCGGCGGCCCAGGTGGATGGCAATGTTAGCTGGGTTTGGATCTGAGAATTATTCAATGACTGGCTTTGATCATGCGTAGAGTCCTGTAGCTGAGCATTGCGTGTAACGGTTGGTTACATCGACTACTCATCTGAGTCATGTTCATGTCATAATTAACTATCTATTTGCCATAGCCAAGATTAGGTATTTTCCATGGAGGATAAGCCGGTACAGGTTAATGCGTCTAATTTCGCAGGATTGCAATCCCTATTTGTAGTCATTCTCATGACTTCATCAGGGGTAGGCCTTATGCTGCTTAAACCGGCTTTGTTTCCAGTATCAAGTGGTCTTTTTTCGGCGAGCATCGCATATTTCCTTCATTTATTTCTAGGTGGCCTTGACCAAGGCCAATTGGATGTTGACGCAACGAGTGACTCACTGGTTGCTAAAGCTGTAAAGCTTGCTCTCAAGGCCAAGGTTACAGGACCGGTAGTAGTATTCTTTTTAATATGGGCATCTTTGTGTGTGCTCGAATATTCACGCCCCAAGACCAAGACAGCAGAACAGCTAGTTCAGGAGCTAGTTGGAGACCCACATAAGAATCAGCTTCAAATACTGCCCGAAAGGCAAGATACTGGAGAAGTCCAATTTCGAATAACGATGAATGGCCTCGATCTTGGAATGGTGAACCGAGATAATCTGCATACCAGCTTAAAAGATTTGGCTGACAAAGCTGCTAAGCTGAGAAAGCAAAGTAAACTAACAAACGATTTACTTATCGAGTGCTCGGCCATTTCAGGTGTTTGCAAGCAGCCAACCGCAATTCCAGTTAAGGTTGCTTTTTTGCAAGGCTTGGGCGCAAATCGAGCCTTGGTATGTCCGAACAGCCCAATTCTTGCAATAACCAAGCTTTCTGGCAACGATGTAATGCTCACAAGATTCTTTAACAAGCCAGCAAAGCCTGTCGAAGTGTTTGCGAAAAACATTGACTCCGAATATGGCCCTAGTCCATGTGACGATGTGACTAATTGGATACAGGTCGACAGAGATCTCTATAGAAACAGTTTTGGCAACGATAAAGACGGTCTTGCCGATGGATTTCTTTATTCACTAAAAATCAGAGAAGAAAAATGACTAAATTGTCTACAAGAGATCTTGGGCGTCATGCAGCATTGCTTGGCTTGCTAGTTCTATCTGTAGTCATTCTCTTTGTTTTATGTAGTACGTCTATTGCAGTTGCTCAACCCAAAAGCTGCTCCAATGCTGATGGCAAGCAGTATGCTGAAGGATCACGCCTGGGTCCGTTTAAATGTCAAGGTGGGCAGTGGATTTACGTTGGCGAGTAGCTCGCTTCCCTAGGCCAGTACGTTTAATCGGAAGATGGTGAAAGGTATGTCTTATGTGAATCACGACAAGCAGCCAAGGGCAGCCGGGTTTTGGGGGTTGCTCCAGGATATCCAAGGGATTTGAAACGCCCGGAAACCGGCTAACGCTTTCTTAGGTGGTTTCCGTGAACCAACGCCTGCCAGCCCTTCCCTTCCGTGAACCAGGGGCAAGGGTCTGGAGAGATGGCGATAAATTCGTTCTGGGGCATGGCTTCTGAGGGTGTATGGTTCAGCCTGAACATGTGGTTCACGGACCCGATAACCACATGTTCAATTTGATACATAAGACCTGCCGCACTGGCTTGGCCGATCTGTTCAATCAAGGTAGTGGAGGTAGCCGTCGCTTGGCTTTTGCAGTGCCCAATTATTCATTGGATGCTTGCATGAACCCCTTTTCCCAGGCGTTGCCTTCCCAGGAGTAAGCGGGTCGGCAGCTGTGGTGCCCATTAAAAGCCTAAAGCCGCATAGGCTTGATCAGCAAGTAGTAACTTCTAGCAGTGGTTCATGGGCTCAAGAACCGCCTGTTTGCGTGACTACACAATTGAAAAGGGCTCTCTGCCCCGGCAAGTGATCTGCCGATCAATGGGAAAGCAGCGCTTCCACAAACTCATAGCTGTTAAAAGGTCTCAGATCGCGGATACCTTCACCGGCACCGATGAAGCGAATTGGTAGGCCCGCTTCAGAAGCCACAGCCAGGGCCACCCCGCCTTTGGCGCTGCCATCGAGCTTGGTGAGCACCACGCCAGTGAGACCAGCGGCACTGGCAAAGGCCATGGCCTGGCGCAGGCCATTTTGACCCTGGCTGGCATCGAGAACCAATAGTGATTCCACTGCGGCGTCGGGGGCTAATTTATCAATAATGCGACGAACTTTAGATAGTTCTTCCATTAAGTTGTGCTTTGTCTGCAACCGACCAGCCGTATCCACCAGCACTAATTCGGTGCCTTTGGACTGAGCGGCCCCGAGGGCGTCGTAGACCACTGCCGCTGGATCGGCATTGGCGCTGGGATTGGAGATCACCGGCACATCACTGCGCTCACCCCACACCTCCACCTGGCGCACGGCTGCGGCCCGGAAGGTGTCAGCTGCCGCAATCAGACAGCTATAACCACTGCGAACGGCCAGATTGGCCAGCTTGCCCAAGGTGGTGGTCTTGCCCACCCCATTGACGCCCACCAGCAACCACACATTGAGGCGGTCGCGCTCGGGGGCCAGCAATTGGCGACCGGTGGCACCAATTGGTTGTTCCAGCAACTGGCGCAGCTGCTGCTTGAGGAAATTGAGCCCCTCGGCGGGATCAACAACCTCCTGGTTGAGCCGCTGCCTCAGGGCCGCCAACACCTGATCGGTGGCGCTCACCCCTACATCGGCGCGCAATAAAGTTGTCTCCAGATCGTCGAGCACCTCCGGCGTCAACGGATCGTCGCCGAGGTTTTCGAGCAGCTGGGTTACAAAACCGCGGCGGGTCTTCTCCAGCCCGCGGCGCAGGCGGCCCAACCAATCAATTTCCTCCAGCGACACCTGATCGACCCGCTTGCCCTGGGCCGCCAGCACCTCCGCCGACCAGGTGAAGGTGTCGTCGAAGGCCCCCAGTTGGGGTTCTACGGCATCGGCCACCGACGACTGGCCAAGGGAACCGGCGGGGGAGGGCTCCACTTCCAGTGGGGTGGCCGACCCGGTGAGGGCCTGTTGTCGCTGGGCTCGTTGGGCGGCGGCCAGCTCCAGCAGGGATAAGCCAGAGCCAGGAGCGGAGCCGACCACCCCTGGTTCTGGCGGCGGCAATTCCGTTGAGCTGGTTCCCTCTGGAGTGGGGGCCGTTGAGCCGGGGGCCTCTGGAGCGGGGGGGATTGGAGTGGTTCCCTCTGGAATCGTGGCGACCGCAGTGACGGGGCCTGATTCCCCCGCAGGCACTGGCTCCCCTGCGGGGACTGGCTCGACTGCAGGCACTGGCTCCCCTGGCGCGGCGGCCGGCTGGGCTGGGGCTGTTTGAGCATTGGTGGCGGCTTGGGCTGTTGCCGCCTGGGCATTGGCGGCCTCCTGCTGGGCCTTGAGGCGGGCATAGGCCTGGCGCGCCCAGGCCAGGGCGTCCTCATCCACCCCGGTGCTCAGCCCCACCGGACTGGCTGATGCGGGCTTGTCCAACTGCGGCGCAGGGGCCGGGGGCTCTGCCTCGGCCTTGGCTGCTTCTGGAGTCTCCGGTTCTGCCGCCGCAGCTGAATCAGAATCAGCAGCGGCAGAATCCAGGCCGTCGGCATTTTCGTCAGCAGCTGGCGCAGCCAGCTCCGGTTGGGCCTGTTCTTGTTGGGCCTCGGGGGCAGCAGAGACGACTTTGCGCTGAAACCAGTCGAACACCATCAGCTCTTGGCGGCGGCAGAGATGTAACGGCGGAGAACGCCGTTGATCATGCGACGACCCTGCTCGTCGCTATAGCGATTAGCCAATTCCACCGCCTCATTGCAAGCCACGGCAGCAGGGGTGGCGAACTCGGCCAACTCCACCGCCGCCAGTCGCAAGATGTCGCGATCGATGCGTGGTAGACGGGTAAGCCGCCAGCCCTCCATCACGGCATCGAGCCCCTGGTCGATCGCCTGCCTCTTGCTCAAAACCGCCCGGGTGCGATCGATCGCCTGGCGGCGCACCTCCTCCTGGTTGGCCAGCAGCAGCACCCGCGGCAGCTCCAGGCTGGCCGAGAGACGATTCAAGGCCAGTTCCGCCACCGTCAAACCAGCTTGCAGGTGCTGGCGAACCCTGGGCAACTGCTCGGCTCCCTGCTCCTGCAACTCGCTATCCAACAGCTGCTGCTGGGCATTTTGCAGGTCTTGGGCCGATTGATCCAGGGCTTCTCGCACATGCTGGCTGAGGCTGGCCAGCGCCTGGAGCAGCAAGCTGTCGAAGGGGGTGTCGGCGGCGGGCTGTCGATCGCTCACCTGACCCAGCATCAGCAGGGCCAATTCACGGGAGACGGTGCGACTCTGCATCAGGAGGACTGGGGAGACCGCAGCTGGGCCAACAGGTTGGAGAAGCTGCGATTGGATTGGGGGGTTCGTTCATCAGGGCTGACGATGCCGGCCGAGATGATCGTGCGGAAGGCATCCTCCACCGAGAGGTCGAGGTCGCGCACCGACTTTTCTGGCACCACCGCATACCAGCCAGTGGTGGGGTTGGGAGCGGTGGGGATGAACACGCTCAGCATGGTCTGATCGAAGCTGGCGGCGATCGATGCCCCCATCACGCCGGTGACAAACCCCAGGGCGAACAGCCCTTCCCGGGGATATTCCACCAACACCACCCGGCGAAAGCGGCTGGAGTTGCCCTGGAGAAAGGTTTCCAGCAGTTGCTTGAGGGTCTTGTAGACCGGACCGGCCAGGGGAATCCGCAGCAGGGTGCCCTCGCCAAATTCCAGCAACCAGCGCCCAACGATGTTGCGCGCCATCAGACCGATCAGCAGGATGCCCAGCAGCGGCACCAGCAGCCCCACCCCCAGGTTGATCAACTCCTGCAACAGCGGATTAAGCGTGTTGAAAGGGTTGAACTGCTTGGGTATGGAGGTGAGAAAAGCCAACACAAAGCGGCTCACCGTGGTGGCGAGCCAGATCGTGGTGGCCAGGGGAATGACCACCAGCAGGCCGGCGATCAAATCGTTTTTGAGGTCTTGCTGCAAGCGATCTGTCAGCGGCTGGTCAGGTCTGGGGCTGGCTTGAACCAATGGACTCCCGGAACTCTGCCCGTCTGCATGCTGACCTCAACTTAGCCAGCCGCCCCTCAGGCCAGCGCCACCAGCGCCACCAGGGCAAAGCCGATCGCCAACACCACCGCCGTGCCAGTACCGCCAAAACGCCGCTGGTTGGCGCCCAGATCGCGGGCCTGCTTCTGCTGCTGCAGCTGCTGGTCTGCCTGCTTGAGCTGGCGCTCGAGCACCTGCCGCACCAGCTTGCGCTTGAGCTCGGGGGTGGCATCCGCCGGCAGTTGGCCGGATTGTTCGGCCTGTTGCACGAATTGATCTACGCCCTGGGGGGAGGCCAACTGGGACTTGGCCATCGCCAGCTGACCGGTGCGGGACGCCAGCTGCTGGTCGGCCTGGTCGGAGAGGGCCCGATCGCTGCTGATCGTTATCGGCACGGCCACCACCATGGCGCCGGCCAGGGCGATCGCCACCAGCCCCACCAGCCAGCGCAGGGGTGTGCGGCCCCCATCGGGCAGATCCAGCCGCAGGCCAAACAGCACCAACAGCAAGCCCACCAGCGCCATCGGCGACTGGGTGACCAGCCGCTCCAGGAACAGCTGGCGATAGGTTTCATCACTCCAATTGGCGGCGGTCAACAGCCCGAGCAACTGCAGGGCCAGTAGTGCCACCAGGGTGAGGCCCAGGCCGCGCAGGAGATGGCCGAGGCGGCCGAAGGAGGCAGTGCTCACAGCACAATGGAAATGAGTCGCAACTGTACGGGCGATGGCCGAGGCCACCAGCCTCGAGGCCCTGGCCAGCGGCCTCAAGCGCCAGGCCCACCACCTGGGTTTTGATCCGGTGGGTATCGCCGCCCTGCCGGCGGGGGAGCGCCTGCGGCTGCGCAGCGCCGCCCTGGAGCGCTGGTTGCAGGCCGGTCACCAGGCTGACATGGGCTGGATGGCCGACCCGAGGCGGCGCCAGGTGGAGGCCCTGCTGCCCGGCTGTCGCAGTTTGCTGGCGGTGGGTCTCTCCTACTACGTGAGGGCCGAGCGGCAACCGGGGGCCCTGGCGGTGGCGCGCTACGGCTGGGGACGGGATTACCACCGCTTGATCGAGGGCCGGCTGCGGCGCCTGGGGCGCTGGCTGGAGGGGCAGTGGCCCACGGTTCGCTGGCGGGCCTGCGTGGACAGTGCGCCGCTGATGGACAAGGCCTGGGCGGAGGAGGCGGGGCTGGGCTGGATCGGCAAGCACGGCAACTTGATCCACCGCCAGCGCGGTTCCTGGCTGCTGCTGGGCCACCTGCTCACCAACTTGGAGCTGCCGCCGGATCGACCGGCCACCCCCCTGTGTGGCAGTTGCAGTCGCTGCATACCCGCCTGTCCCACCGGCGCGATTGTCGAGCCATTTGTGGTGGATAGCCGCCGCTGCATCGCATATCACACGATCGAGAATCGCGATCCCGAATTGCCGGCGGCGATCGCCGCCGGCATGGGGCCCTGGGTGGCTGGCTGCGACATCTGTCAGGAGGCCTGCCCCTGGAATCAGCAACCCCTGGCCAGCAGTGAGGATCCCGACCTGCAACCGCGGCCTTGGCTGCTGGATCTGCGGGCCGAGCAGGCCCGGCTCTGGAGCGACGCGGAGTGGGACGAACGCTTGCGGGCCTCGGCCCTGCGACGCATGAAACCCTGGATGTGGCGGCGCAATCTGCAAGCTGCCAGACCAGACCCTGCCTAGGGTGAGCCGATCTGATCCCCTTTGATGGCACCCCGCTGGTTGGGCCCCCTGATGGCCGCTCCCCTGGCCTGGGCCCTGAGTGTGACCAGCCCCCAGCCAGCCCGGGCCCTGGTGCCCTACGTCTACGTGCCGGGATCCGCCCAGCTGGAGGGGTCTGGCCTGGGCATTGCCCAGGTGGCCGCCCGGCTGTTGCGACTCGGCCAGGTGGAGGACGCGGCTCGGCTGGCGGCCCTCACCGTGCGGCTGCTGCCCAACGACCCCCGCGGCTGGGTGCTGCTAGCTGAAGCCCAACTGCGCAATAAACAAATCAAAAATGCGGCAACCTCCCTGGCCCGCGCCAAGCAGCTCGATCCCCAAAACGGCGGCATCTGGTTAGCGGAAGGATCCCTGGCCCTGCGGGACGGCCGGCCCAAGGATGCCATCGCCCTGCTGCGGCAGGGGATCAAGCTGGATGGCAAAAACGCCGGTGCCTACTTCGATCTGGGCAACGCCCACATCCTGCTGGACGAGCCGGCCGCGGCTCTCGACGCCTTCAAGCAGGCCGCTCGCCTGCGTTCGAACTTCTGGGAAGCGATCAACAACCAGGCCCTGGTGCTGTTCGAACAGGGCCAGAACCGCGAGGCCATCGAGCGTTGGCGCCAGGTGATCAAAATTCGTCCCACCGCCGCCGAACCCGCCCTGGCCCTGGCCGCCGGGCTGTTTGTCAGTGGCGGCCAGGCTCGCCGCGAGGCGCTGGAACTGGCTGGTCAGGCCCTGGCCAACGACCCGAATTACGTGCTGGCCAGCTTCCAAAAGGAACAGCTCTGGGGGGCAAAACTGCGGGCTGCCACCCAGCAGCTGCTGGCCCAACCGGATCTGAAAACCGCGGTGGAGCGGGCTATGGCCAACGCCAATCCAGAAGGCAGCCCCGACGACGAGTAAGCCCCCGCCGCTTGGCGACGCCGCACCGGGCCAGGAGCTCAAACGAGCACGATATGTAGGCTGAGCCCCAGCTTTAGCCCTCAGACACCAACAGCGGATGGCCGAGGAGCGCCCGATCGAGCAGCCAGAGGATCCCAGGATTCAGCCGATCGCACTGCATCAGGAGATGCAGCGCTCCTACCTCGAGTACGCGATGAGCGTGATCGTGGGACGAGCTCTGCCCGATGTGCGCGATGGGCTCAAACCCGTGCAGCGACGCATCCTCTACGCGATGCACGAGCTGGGGCTGACCCCCGATCGGCCCTACCGCAAGTGCGCCCGCGTGGTGGGCGATGTACTGGGCAAGTACCACCCCCACGGCGATCAGGCGGTCTACGACGCCCTGGTGCGACTGGTGCAGACCTTCGCCAGCCGCCATCCGCTGCTGGATGGCCACGGCAACTTCGGCTCGGTGGACGACGATCCACCAGCGGCCATGCGCTACACCGAAACGCGCCTGGCACCAATCGCCAACGAGGCGATGCTCGATGAAATCGGCAACGACACGGTCGATTTCAGCTCCAATTTCGATGGCTCCCAACAGGAGCCCACGGTGCTGCCGGCCCAGCTGCCGTTTTTGCTGCTCAATGGCTGCACTGGCATCGCGGTGGGCATGGCCACCAACATCCCCCCCCACAACCTGGGGGAGGTGGTGGATGCCCTGATCGCCCTGATCCGCAAACCCGAGCTCAGCGATGAAAAGTTGCTGGAGCTGGTGCCAGGCCCCGATTTCCCCACCGGTGGCGAAGTGCTGGTGAGCAGTGGTCTGCGCGACACCTACCTCAACGGTCGTGGCAGCATCCCGATGCGAGGTGTCGCCCACATCGAAGAGGTGCAGCCCGGCAAGGGTCGCCATCGCCGCGGGGCCGTGGTGATCACGGAACTGCCCTATCAACTCAGCAAGGCCGGCTGGATCGAGAAGCTGGCCGAACAGGTGAACGAGGGCAAGATCGGTGGCATCGCCGACATCCGGGACGAGAGCGACCGCGATGGCATGCGGGTGGTGGTGGAGCTCCGCCGCGACGCCGATCCAGAGAAGGTGCTGGCTGAACTGCAGCGCCGCACTGCCCTGCAGAGCAATTTCGGGGCGATCCTGCTGGCCCTGGTCCACGGCCAACCGGTGCAATTGACATTGCGCCAATTGCTGAAGCAGTTCCTGGAGTATCGGGAACTCACCCTGCTTCGCCGCACCCGCCATGCCCTCAAGCGCTGCGAAGATCGGCTGGAGGTGGTGGAGGGCCTGATCAAGGCCCTGGCGGATTTGCAGCAGGTGATCGCGATGATCACCGCCGCCGCCGATGCCGCCAGCGCCAAAGCCAGCCTGCAGGTGCGGCTGGATCTCTCCGATCGCCAGGCGGATGCGGTGTTGGCCATGCCCCTGCGGCGGCTTACGGGGCTGGAGCAGGCAAGCCTGCGCAGCGAGGTGAAGACCCTGAGCCAGGAGCGCACCAGCCTGCGCCAGCTGCTGGACGATCGCGCCACCCTGCTGGACAGCCTGTGCAGCGAACTCAAAACCCTGAAGAAGCGCTATGGCACCCCCCGCCGCACCCGGCTGGTGGAAGGGGGCGATCTGCTGGTGGCCCAGCGGGCCGCCGCCGTGCGTCCCAATGCCGAATTGCAGCGGCAGCAGGCCTGGGAAGCCTTGGCCCCAGACAGCTTGCTGCTGATCCAGGCCGATGGTGCCGTCAAAATTGTCAGCCCGCCCCTGCTGGGCCGCCTGCACCTCGATCAACCGGTGCCCCTGGGGGACAACCCAGCGCCGGCCCAGTTCATCCTGCCGGTTAAAGCCCAGCCCCTGGTGCTGGCCTTCTCGGCCGATGGCCGCGTCGCCCTGCTGCGCTGGGAATTTGCCGGCCAACAGCCGGGCAACCTGGAGCGCTTTCTGCCCGACAGCCTGGAGGGCTCCGCCGTTGTGCAGGTGCTCAGCCTGCCCCTGGCGGCGGCCGATCCCAGCTTGAGCTTGGGCCTGCTCAGCAGCGACGGCCGCTTCAAGCGCCTGCCGATCGAGGAATTCCAAGATCTGTCGGGGCGGGCGGCCACGGTGCTGAAGCTCAAGGATGGGGTGACCCTGCGCCGGGTGGTGGCCTGCCGCGATGGCCGGGAGCTGGTGGTGGCCAGCAGCAGCGGCCGCATGCTGAAGCTGGCGGTGAACGAGGCCAACCTGCCGCTGATGGGCCGCACCGCCCAGGGCCCAATGCTGATGCGGCTGTTGCCAGGCGAAATGGTGGCGGGCGCCGCCTGCGTAGAGCCAAATTCCAGCGTGTTGGTGGCCAGCCGCCTCGGCCAGCTCAAACGCCTGGCTTTGGAGAGCCTGCGGAGCTGCCAGCGCGGCGACATCGGCCAGATCGGCCTGCGCTTCCTGGATCGCGGCGATGAACTGCTGGATCTGCAGGCGGTGCAGGGGAAAGTAATCGGCGTAACCCTCGCCGAAGGCCGCAACCTGCGCCTGGCGATCGACGCCCTGGAGAACGAGGACGTCAGTGGCACCGGCACGCAGCTGGCCCTGCCCAATCAAGAACAGCTGAAAGCCCTGGTGCCGCTTATAGGCAGCTGAGGGTCAACACCTCCTGCAGCCAGGTCTCGATCCTGTCGATGAACACCGGCTGGGAATGATGGGTTTCGCTCCAGCGGCGGCATTGGCCCCGATCCAGCAGCCCAGCTCGGCCCACCGCAGCCGCCAGGGAATCCAGGTCGTCGGGGTTGGCGAGGCTGCCGTTGCGGCCCTCCACCACCAGCTCACCGGGACCGCCGCGGGCATAGGTGGCGATCGGCACACCACAGGCCATCGCCTCCACCACCACATTGCCAAAGGCCTCGTTCCACTTCGGCGTATTCAGAAACACCTGGCAGTGGCCCAGTTCGGCCTGGAAGCGATCGGTATCTAAAAAGCCCCGCCACTGCAGGCTGCCGGCGGGCACCATCGCCTCCACCGCCGCCGCATAGCTCTCGTCCTCCCGCAGGCCCCAGATGCGCAGGGGCATACCCAGCCGGGCAGCAACCCGGGCGGCATCCTCAAGACCCTTTTCAGGGGCGATCCGACCGGCCCAGCCGAGCAGCGGATCGCCAGCGGCGACAAATTGGTAGCGCTCAATATTGAAACCATTGCCCATCAACCGGGGCGGAGCTGTCAAGGCGAAATCGGCGGCCTGGCTGGCGGTGTGGAAGGCGAGCCGTGCTGGTTGCCAGCGGCCGATCGCCTCAATCGCCTCGTCCATGGCCGAGGACACCGAACCCATGCTCACCAGATGGCAGAGGGGGGTGGCAACGAAGCGCGTCAGCCAGAAGGGGAGCCAGTCGTAGGCGAGGTTGAGGATCAAATCGAAATCGCGCTGCCGCTCCAGGGCCCGCTGCCACAGCCGCGGCAACAGGGCGTTGGCGGGAATTTCGACTGGCATATCCCGGGACCGGTGCTGCCAGCTGGGCTGGGGCGCCCCGGGCTCGCTCCAAAGGGTGGCGGCGGCGCAGGTCTCGGGCAGACGGGAGCCCTCCCCGGCCAGCACGGTGACGCCATGGCTGCGGCCCAACAGCCCGGAGACGATCATCGCCCCGGTGTGCTCGACGCCGCCGCCGCCACCACTGCCAAGCACCCCGACCGGTGTACTGACCACCAGCACCCTCATCCCGATGGCGCCCTCTCCATGCCCGGCCCAGACCCCAGCATGGCAGCCAGTTACCTTGATTGGTATTGCAGCGTCGCGACATGAATAGCTGGTGAGTGGCCAGATTTCCCATATGAGCAAAGGGTTCGACCACCTGCTGGGCGTGGACGACTTCCTGGCCGATGGTTTTGACCTGCGCCGCCAGCTGGCCCAATTCCTCCAGTTGAGCCCCGGGGAGCTGGAGCAAAGGCTGCCCCGCAGCACTGAGCACCTGGCCGGCCTCCACCCCGGCGGCTTCGATCCAGGGCGGGCCGAGATGTTCTATGAACAGAACGTGGGCGACGCCCACCTGCTGGAACTGGCGGCATGGCACCTGAACAGCGCCGACTACATCGCCGACACCCTGCGCCTGCAACAGAGCTTCGCCAGCGGTGAACTGCTGGATTTCGGCGGCGGCATCGGCAGCCACGCCCTGGCGGCCGCGGCCCTGCCGGCGGTGGAGCGGGTTTGGTATGTGGATCTGAATCCCCACAACCGGGCCTTTGTGGAATGGCGGGCCCAGCAGCTGGGGCTGGCGACGAAGCTGGTCACGGGCCGTGATCTTGACGATCCAAGACTGCCCACTCGCTTCGACACGATCGTCTGCCTGGACGTGCTCGAGCATCTGCCAGATCCGGCGGGGCAACTGCAGATTTTCTCCCATCGGCTCAAAGAGAACGGCACGGCGTTGATGAACTGGTATTTCTTCCAGGGATTCAAAGGTGAATACCCATTCCATTTCGACGATCCCCAACTGGTGGAACGCTTCTTCCTCACCCTGCAGCGCGATTTCCTTGAGGTGTTCCATCCCTGGCTAATCACCACTCGCGCTTATCGGCTAATGCCCAAGGATTTATGAATAAATCCGAATAGTGATTGATAGCAAAAACGAAAGCCATAGCTCAGGTGCCTTGCTGCTGGTCGTCACCAGCTGGTCTTCCTGCTTCCCGCCACGGCCTTCGGCCGACTTCGTTCAGGGCCGGCCCATGGGCCGGCGGATCTGCTCTTCCACAAGCAAGCCCTGGGTGGGTTCAAGGTTTTCGGTTGGCCCCCCTGCCCGCCCCCCGGACGCCTGCCGGCGCACGAATAATGCATTCCTGCGCCTATGTCGCCGAGACTGTTGACGGCCTCGTCGAGTTCTCCCAGCCATGCGGCAGCTTTGTTGATCCCTCCTGTCTCCCTCTCCAACGGCGCCCGGGCGAGTGCCTCCCCCTCCCCCACCAACTTCTTCAGCAAGGCTGAACTGCTGGCCTGCCTGCCGCCGGAGCTGCTGAGCTTCAAGCCGGCCAAGGCCTGGGGAAGCCTGTTCATGTCCCTCAGCCTGTCTTTGCTGGCCTACGGCCTGGGCACCCAGATCCCTTTGACAGCCATCGCCGCCCCCCTCTGGTTGCTCTACGCCCTGATCACGGGCACCGTAGCGGGCGGTTGCTGGGTGATCGCCCATGAATGCGGGCATGGCGCCTTCCATCCCAACCGTCGCCTGGAGGCCGCGGTGGGATTTGTGCTGCACAGCCTGCTGCTGGTGCCTTACTTCACCTGGCAGCGCAGCCATGCGGTGCACCATGCCAATTGCAACCACCTGGAGGGCGGTGAAACCCATGTGCCGCCCCGCTCAGATTCGCCGGCGGGCCAGCTGGTGGGGGCCGTGGCCAGGCGGTTGGGCACCAGGCTGTACGGAACCCTGTCCCTGGTGGCTCACCTGCTGCTGGGATGGCCGCTCTACCTGCTGGTGGGGATTGCGGGCGGGGAAGACTACGGCACCCCCACCTCCCATTTCTGGAGCGGCTCGCCCTTTCGCAATGGCCGGCGGCAGCTGTTCCCAGATGCCTACCGGCCGCTGATGCGGCATTCGAATCTGGGGCTGCTGGCCATGCTTTTGGCCCTGGCCCTGGCCGCCATTCAGTTCTCCCCGGCGCGGGTGCTTTGCGTGTATGGCCTGCCCTACCTGGTGATCAATGCCTGGCTGGTGAGCTACACCTGGCTGCAGCACACCGACACCAACATTCCCCATTTCTCCTCCGCAGATTGGACCTGGGCCAAAGGAGCTCTGCAGACGGTGGATCGTCCCTACGGGCCATTACTAAACCTGCTGCACCACGGCATCGGCTCCACCCACCTGTGCCATCACATCAACCCACGCATTCCCCACTACAACGCCTGGCAGGCCACCGCCCTGCTGCAGCGGCGCTTTCCCGATCTGGTGCACCACGATCCCACCCCCATCCACCGTGCGCTGTGGCGGGTGGCCTGCCTCTGCGCAGTGGTGCGCCAGGACGCCCCCGGCGGCGGTTTCTTTTTTCAGCGCCAGCCCCAGCCATGAGCAATCAGCTAGACCATTTTTTGCACGTTCACATCAAATAGTCGATCGAAATACTTCTGTTTTGCCTAATTTAAATAGGCAATAAAGTGATGTCGCTAATACATCGGCAGCGGGTCACTCCACTCCGCCCTTTCACTTCACTTTACTTTGCGGCCATGGGTTTGCCTTGTTTATCAAGCCCTGTTTTGTAAGCCCTGTTTAAACTGCCCTTTGGCTTCTCGCCGCTTCCCGTTCGCGTTGCCTTCGCTTTCGTGCCTTGAAGATCGTGGTGATTGCCAGCCCCGTGAAAATTATGCAGAGGCTGGCGTCAAAATATACCCACTCCGGTAGGTTTAGCAATGAACTTCGTCGCAGGATCGAAAGCCCCACCGATAAAGACATAAGATACGCCCATGTTAGGCTGATAAAGCGACATCCTTGGATGAATTTTTGATCGCCCCATCGTTCCTTGGGGGCATCTTTTTGGGCATATTGCAATGCAAATGGCTTGCCCATGAATATCGTTAACCACATGATGCTCGTGAGGGTGGCTTTGGACAAAAGATCCATGTAGTTCGCCACCCAGGCTACATTGAAAATGTTTACGAATACTGCGCAAAAGCAGAAGAATATTAGCGTTCCCCAGGTGAGAATAAAGCCTCGTTTCAGGTCGCCGAACCCAAACGCTAGCGCAGCCAGGAGGCTGATAATGATGGCAAATTTAAGACTTGACATGCTGTGCCCGGCAAGGAAAAGAAACAGCAGCCAAGGAGTAAAACCTAGCAACAGAACACAAAGTTCTTTTATGTCGCGCATATGCCCTCCAGAAGATTGCTCACTGAAGTTCTCAGGGCAGTTAAAGGTTAGTCATTGATCGGCTCCGTAAACCATCTATTACGTATATGCCCTTTCCGTGCATCAACTGGGCGGTAGCCGTGGGGATCGCCAAAAATCCTGGTGTGGCATTGATTTTCGCCGGTAAGTATTAATTTTTAGCCGTGGCTTGTGGACCCACGAACCATCTGCTCATATAGCTGTGAATGTGCGGTAGGCCCTTATACTTAGGTAGTGATAGGCCGATAAATCACTTATGGGCACCTCGAAAAATACCAAGGTCCATCGATGCCGCAGCGCAAGAAGCATTACTGCGACTGGCTTGTCTTTCGCTCTGGCGAGCGGAATGGGCAATTTTCGAGTCGCCCTTATCACCTATCATCTATTGCCTATTGCCCATGCTAGTGATCACTGCCTAATAGCCTCAGTAATGCTGAAACGCTAAAATGCATAGATGCATAAGTGTGTGGCCCTGGGGCTTGTGGATGGCTGTAGGCCCAAACAGCACTGAGGTGAGCTCGCCACAGGCGAGTCGATCGCGGCAATCGAGAATCAGATAGCCAAGGCCGGAGCTCACCCCGAGCATCTCGGCGGGCACCAGCACCACCCAGATCAATCCCACCGCCACCCGGGTGCACTCCTCGCTGATGCTGGTGCTGCTGGTGATCGTGATCTCGCGGGCGGTGAATACGCTCAGTTGAGGCTATCATCAGTGGCTGGGTCTGCGTGGCATGCTCGGCTATAGCAGGCCTGCATCTAACGGGATTTAATCAGCATGGACCTAATTGCCGTGTACACCACCGTTGCCGACGAGCGCCAGGCGGAGCTGCTGGCTACGGCCGCCATTGAAAGCCAGCTTGCCGCCTGCGTGCAGGCCGAGCAGATCAGCAGCAGCTACCTCTGGCAGGGCCAGCTGGAGCGTACCGCTGAAATCAGGCTGCTGCTGAAGACCACCCGCAGGGCCTATCCGCGCTTGCAGCAATTGCTGTTGGAGCTGCATCCCTATGAATTGCCGGCGATCTTCGCCATACCCTTATGGGAAGCTACCCCTGCCTATCGCCAATGGGTGGAGCAGGCAATCACAGTTAACCAGGTTTGATCGCTGAATGCAATCAGCGGGAAGCGCCCAGGTCGACAATGCCAAGGGCGGGATCGGCGCGTACTACTTCATCGGTTTTGTATATTCTGTTGTACTGGGTGCCGACTGAGTTCCCGCAGGTTGTAGATCTAGTTTGATTGCTCGGCGCGTCGGTAGATCCACCTCCGTCAGCCATAGGCGATTAGATGGATTGTGCAGGATCTGTACTTCGGCAACCCGGGGCAGCGGCTGCCCCGGATTCTAGGCGAGCACGAAAGTCTTGGCTGGTTCCGCCAGGGCCACCAGCGGGAAGAGCAGTGCCTCAATTCGACCTGCCCCAGGGGCCCTGCTGGTTCAGTTCGGCTGTTTAGTTAGGCAGCTCAGTTAGGCAGAGTTCAGTTAGGTAGTTCCAGGGCAATCGGCCCCAGGTGGGAGCGGCGGAAGTCGTCCAGCAGTTTGGTGGACATTCGCTGCAGATCCCCGCTGGTGTGGCGGGCCGCTGCCGCCGCCAACCAGCTGCTGGAGGCGGCGGGGTCCTGGTGGTCCATGGCCACGCCGTAGCGGCCCTCCAGCAGCCCCGCCGCCACGCCCGCCTGGGGCAGCTGCTCCAGCCACACCAGCAGCTCCACAAAGGCCAGGGCCGCCCCCTCGCAGTCGTAGGCGGCCTGGCCGATGTCGTCGCAGAGGGCCAGGCGCAGGGCGGCCTGCTGGTCGTCCAGCCGGGGGGGCAGCACTCCCGGGGCATCGAGCAGGTCCAGGTCCTGGCCCAGCCGCACCCAGCGCAGGCTGCGGGTCACCCCCGCCCGCCGGGCGCTCTCCACCACCTTCTGGCGCACCAGGCGGTTGATCAGCGCCGACTTGCCCACATTCGGAAAACCCAGCATCAAGGCCCGCACCGGCCTTGGTTTCATGCCGCGGTCGCGGCGCCGGGTATTCAGGGCATCGCCGGCGCGGATCGCCGCCTGCTGCAGTTGTTTCACGCCGGTGCCGGATTTGGCATCGCACCACCAGGGGGTCTGGCCCTGGTCGCGAAACCAGGCGTCCCAGGCCTGGCGAGCGGCGGGGGAGATCATGTCGAGGCGGTTGAGCACCAGCAGGTGCTGCTTGGCGCCAATCCAGCGCCGCAGCCGCGGGTGGCCGGTGGCCAGGGGGATGCGGGCATCGCGCACCTCGATCACCAGGTCCACCTTCTCCAGGTGGGCGGTGAGGGCCCGCTCCGCCTTGGCGATGTGGCCCGGATACCACTGGATCGCCGGCGCCCGCAGCGAGGGGGCCTGGAGCTCCGGCGTGGCGCTGGGGGGCTGGCCTGGCGCCATCAGGGCAGCCATTAGGGCACCACCAGCACCGGACAGGGCGCCAGTTGGATCACCCGGGCCGCGGTGCTCTGTTCATCGCTTTCGATCGCCATGCCACGGGTGCCCATCACGATCACGTCGGCGTTGATCTCATCGGCCACGTCGCCGATCACGAAGGCCGGTTTGCCCTGGCGTTCGATCAGTTCACAGGTGATCCCCTCCTGGGCAAAGCGGCCATGGGCCTCCTCCAGCAGCTGGGCCACGGCGGCCGGATCGTCCTGGTCTGGCTCCACCACCGAGAGCAGCACCAGGCGGCTGTCGTGTTGCTTCACCAATTTCAGAGTCACCAGGGCGGTCTCCGCCGCCTGGCGGCTCTGGTCGATCGGGAATAAAACAGTGTTAAACATGGGCAGGGCCCTGCCGGCTGGCTCACCGCTCAGTCCTAGCGCCCGGCCTGGCGCCTGCAACGATATGGCCGCCGGTCTGCCCGGATTGGCTGCAGCGCTCTGCGGGCTAATCTCCGGGCCGTTTACCCGCCCTAAGCGCTAGTTCCATGGCGAAGCGATCCCTGGCCAGCCTCACCGCCGATGACCTGCACGGCAAGCGCGTGCTGGTGCGGGTGGACTTCAACGTACCGCTCGACGACAGCGGCGCCATCACCGACGACACCCGCATCCGCGCCGCCCTGCCCACCATCCACGACCTGATCGGCAAGGGCGCCAAGGTGCTGCTGGCGGCCCACTTCGGGCGGCCCAAGGGCCAGGTGAACGAATCCATGCGCCTCACCCCCGTGGCCGCCCGCCTCAGCGAGCTGCTGGGCAAGCCGGTGGTGAAGACCGACAGCTGCATCGGCCCAGACGCCGAGGCCAAGGTGGCCGCCGCCGCCGATGGCGACGTGGTGCTGTTGGAGAACGTGCGCTTCTTCGCGGAGGAGGAAAAGAACGATCCCGGCTTCGCTGAGCAGCTGGCCGCCCTGGCGGATGTCTATGTGAACGACGCCTTTGGCGCCGCCCACCGCGCCCATGCCTCCACCGAGGGCGTCACCAAGTTCCTGCGGCCCAGCGTGGCCGGCTACCTGATGGAGAAGGAACTCCAATATTTGCAAGGCGCCATCGACGAGCCCAAGCGCCCCCTGGCGGCGATCGTGGGCGGTTCCAAGGTGAGCAGCAAGATCGGCGTGCTGGAAGCCCTGATCGACAAGTGCGACAAGGTGCTGATCGGCGGCGGCATGATCTTCACCTTCTACAAGGCCCGGGGCCTGGCGGTGGGCAAGAGCCTGGTGGAGGAGGACAAGCTGGAGCTGGCCAAGGAGCTGGAGGCCAAGGCCGCGGCCAAGGGCGTGCAGCTGTTGCTGCCCAGCGATGTGGTGCTGGCCGACAACTTCGCCCCCGACGCCAATAGCCAAATCGTTGGCATCAATGCCATCCCCGATGGCTGGATGGGTCTGGATATCGGCCCCGATTCGATCACGGCCTTCCAAGAGGCCCTGGCCGATTGCCAAACCGTGATCTGGAACGGCCCCATGGGCGTGTTCGAGTTCGACAAGTTCGCCGCCGGCACCAACGGCATCGCCCACACCCTGGCCGAGCTGAGCGCCAAGGGCTGCTGCACGATCATCGGCGGCGGCGACTCCGTGGCCGCAGTGGAAAAGGTGGGTGTCGCCGACCAGATGAGCCACATCTCCACCGGCGGTGGCGCCAGCCTGGAGCTGCTGGAGGGCAAGGTGCTGCCCGGCGTGGCAGCCCTGGATGAGGTCTGATGCCACCGGCTTGATTTCACCGCCTGATCCCAGATTGGGGCCAGGTCTTTAGGGGTGGCCCGCCTGGGCCTGGCCGTATTCAGGCCGGGCTCTGGCGGTATTTCAGGGGTTGAGTTGGTCCTTTTCGGCCACCACCCGCACCCGCTTGCTGGCGCTGATGATGCCTTGGGGATGCACCAGCAGCACCGCCCAGGTTTGGGAGCCCGCCTTCAATGGCGCTTGCACGGTCTTGAACAGGCCGCCGCCTCCCAGGGGCCCCAGGGGCAGGTCGGGGCTCTCCATGGCAGCCACCTGCTCGGGGGTGAGGGCCACGATCCCCCCCGCCGCTATGGCGCCACTCAGCGGTTCGTCCAACACCACGTCCACGTCGTAGCGCTGGCCGGTGAGCACCGCATCGGGGATCGACAGGCTCACCGTTGGCGCCTCGCCGCCACTGCTGAGGATCGATTGTTCCCGAATCACGGTTTGGCCGTTGATGCGGCCGCCGCTGCTCTCCAGCGCCAGCAGCTGGCTGGCCTCCAGCCGATAGCGGCCTGCCCCGTCCCGGTGGTTGCCGCTGACGTTCAGTTGCACGGTGGGCTGGCCGTTCCGCAGGGGGGGGCCGGGGCTGAACCGCCAGCGCAGATCGGTGAACTGGCTTTGCAGGTTGCGGCGGCGCAGCTCCAGCAGGGCGGGATCCAGGCCCGGCCCCTTCTCCAGCAGGCCATTCAGCGCCGCGCCGCTGTTCAGGGCCGTCTCCAGGGCCTGCAGCTGGGCGGCGGAGGCTGGTGCGGCCGCCGCTGGTGGCCCTGCCAGGGCCGCCCAGGTTCCCAGGCCGAGGGCCAGGGCGGTGGATAAAACAGGCAGACGCTGCATCGATTCGGCCGGATCTTCCCGGCCGAATCGCCAGGCAAGGACCTTTAAGTTAGGCGCGCCTCGACGTTTCAGCCACCGGCTGTGCCATGCCTCGGCTTTTGATCGCTGCCAGTGGCACCGGTGGCCACCTGTTCCCGGCCCTGGCCGTCGCCGAAGCCCTGCCGGCCGGTTGGGACGTGATCTGGCTTGGGGTGCCCGATCGGCTGGAGCGCCAGCTTGTACCTGGCCGCTATCCCCTGCACACCGTGAAGTTTGGTGGTTTGCAGGGGGGCGGCCCGCGGATTTTGCTGAATTTGTTTCGCCTGTTTGCCGCCACCCGCAGCGTGGGCCATCTGCTGCGGCGCGAGCGGGTGGACGTGGTGTTCAGCAGTGGCGGCTACATCGCCGCGCCGGCGATCCTGGCGGCCCGCATGGGCGGTGTGCCGCTGGTCTTGCACGAGAGCAACGCCATTCCCGGGCGCGTCACCCGCCTGCTGGGCCGGTTTTGCTCTGTATTGGCGGTGGGCTTGGCGGCCACCGCCGAACGGCTGCCCCGGTTGCGCCCCCAACTCACCGGCACGCCGGTGCGGGCCGATTTTTTGCAACCCGCTCCCCTGCCCGCCTGGGTGCCGAGTGGCCCCGGGCCGCTGCTGGTGGTGATGGGCGGCAGCCAGGGGGCCGTGGGGCTGAATCGCATGGTGCGCCCCCTGGTGCCCTCGCTGATCGAGGCGGGGGTGCGGGTGGTGTTGCTCAGCGGCAGCAACGATCCCGAGGCCCGGGAGCGCACCCTGCCCGGCCTGGTGGAGCGACCCTTCTGCGATCAAATGGCCGGCCTGTTGCAGGGGGCCGACCTGGCCCTGAGCCGCTCCGGAGCTGGCGCCCTCAGCGAACTGGCGGTGTGCGGCACCCCGGCGATATTGGTGCCCTATCCGGCCGCCGCCGATCGCCACCAGGATGCCAATGCGGCGGCGGCAGCAGCCCTTGGGGCGGCGGTGATCGTGGGGCAGCAGGCGCCGGAATCGCCGGTGTTGGCTCGCACTCTCTGGCGGCTGCTGGGGCCGCAGCTGCGCGGTGCGGTCCCAGCAGCCGATCCACTGCTGGCGATGCGGGCGGCGATGGGGGCCCTGGCGGTGCCCGATGCCGATCGCCGCGTGGCCCGCTTGATTTGTGCCCAGCTCTAGGAATTTGCCCTGGCTAGCCACCAAACTCCGCTGGCGCCAACGGCAGCTGAGGTCTTCAGCCAGCAGCTCTAGTTAGCGGCTTGAGTCAGCAGCTTGAGTCAGCAGCTTCAGCCACCGTCGTTAGCAGCTTTAAACAGCGCCATCGGCCTGGGCCTGCTCCAGGGCCCGCAGCAGTTGGCGATGGCGGCGGCGATCCTGCAGGCCAATCCGCAGCCAGCTGCCATCGAGCCCCTCGAAGGAGCGACAGTCGCGCAGCAGGATTCGATGCCTTTGTTCCAGCCGCTGGCGCAGGGGCTGCAGCGACCGCGGCGCCCCATCGGCGCCCACGCCGCGCACCAGCAGGAAATTGGTGGCCGAGGGCAGCGGCTCCAGCCCCTCCAGCCGCCCCAGCGCCACCCGCAGCCAGGGCCCTTCGTGCGCCAGCCACCGATGTACCCGCCGCTGCCAGCGCCGCTGGCTGGGGCCAGGGGCCATCAGCTGTTCGGCCACGGCTGCCGCCAGCCCATTGACGGGCCAGGGATCGCGCCAACCGGCCCAGCGGCGCAGGCGATCCGGATGGGCCAGGGCATAGCCGATCCGCAGGCCGGCGATGGCATGCAGCTTGGTGAGGCTGCGGATCACCACCAGGTTCGGATGTTCCGCCAGCAGGGGCACCAGGGATTGGCGCTCCCCGCCGCCCTGGGGATCGGCGCTGCCGTTGTGCTCCGCGCCGGAGATGCTGAGGGGCAGGAAGGCCTCGTCGCAGATCACCAGGGCGTAGCGTCGCAGCAGGGGTTCCAGGGAGTCGCGGCTCCAGAGCTGGCCGGTGGGGTTGTGGGGGTTGGTGAGCCACAGGGCCTGCCCCGACGGCGGCGGTGGCAGCTGCTGGGGGAAGCTCTCGCCCCATTGCAGGGGAAGAGGCTGGGGGATCCAGGCCCCACCCCAGCAGGCCAGGGCCCGGGGGTAATCGGCAAAACCCGGCACCGGCAACACGCTCACCCCGGCCGCGGCCGCGTCCCTGGCGGCCCAGGTGAACAGCTCGGCGGCGCCATTGCCCGGCAACACCCAGCTGGGATCCAGGTGGTGGTGGGCGGCGATGGCGCCCCGCAGGGCTGAGAGGGAGCGATCCGGGTAGATCCTTGGCGCCAGACCCAGGGCGGCGCTCACCAGCTGCCAGCGCAGCCGCAGCGATGGCCCGAAGGGCACCAGGGAGGCACTGGCATCGAGCAATTGGGACGGACCACAGCCCAGCTGGGCTGCCGCCGCGGCCAAATTGCCGCCATGGGGCTGGACGGCGGGCATGGGCTTGGCGGCTGCGCTACAACCGGCCTGCATATGGGGGAGCCAGCCATGCCTAGCGCATGGATGCGGTCGGCGGCACTTGCTCCTGGCCAAGGCTCTGGTGCTCCTGGCTTCGGGGTTCCTGGCTTCGGGGTTCCAGTTTCCGGGGCCCCAGTTTCCGTGGTACCAGTTTCCGGGGTACCAGGGGGCGCCGTCGCCCGGCCGATTGCGGGGCGATCGTTGGCGCTTTATTCTCTGGCCCTGCCACTGGCTTTGGCCTTGCCACTGGCTTTGGCCTTGCCACCAGCTTTGGCCTTGCCACCGGCTGGGGCCCAGGCGATGGGGGGGGATAGGGCCCTCAGCCGCCTGTTGGAGCAGCGCGGCTGCCCCCGCTGTCAGCTTGCCGACGCCGACCTGGTGCATGCCGACCTGCGCGCCGTCGACCTGCGGGGCGCTCAGCTGCAGCGGGCCAACCTGGGCCAGGCGCGGCTGGATGGGGCGCGGCTGAACGGCGCCGATCTCTCCGGCACCAGCCTGGTGGGGGCCTCCCTGCGGGGCGTGGATCTGCGCGGAGCCAGGCTGGAGGGCACAGACCTGCGCCGGGCGGACCTCAGTGGTGCCCTGCTGGATCCCGGCGCGTTGGCCCACTCCCATTGGCAGAGGGCCAGCGGATTGGATGTCGCTCAATTGGCCTACGCCGATCTACATAATGCTGGCGTAGAAGCGGCCGGGATTGGTAATTTTCCTGAGGCGGAGCATTGGTTTAACGAGGCGATCCGTCGCCAGCCGGCGGCGGCGATCAGCTGGGTGGCCCGGGGCATCAGCCGCAATGAACTGGGCCAATCGCAGGGGGCCGCGGCCGATTTCGCCTATGCGGCTGGCCTCTACAGGTTGCAGGGAGAAGAGATCGAGGCCCAGGCCCTGGATCGGGCCGCCCAGCAACTGCAGACTCCCCCCGCCCGGGCCCAAGGCGGCAATGGCCTGGGCGGTGTGATGCTGGGGGGAGCATTGGCGGCGTTGCAGCTATTGGCTCCGTTGGCGGCTAAGGCCTTGCTGCCGATTGGCCTTTGAGCAGCTTTTTCTTTGACCGGCCTTTACTTTGACCAGCCCTCAATTGCCTGGGCGGGAGAGCAGGCCCAGGTGGCGAGATGGGCTGACGCCAAAGGTGCGGCGATAGTCGCGACTGAATGCGGAAAAATTGATATAGCCGCAGTCCAAGCCCACATTCCAAACCGATTGATTGAGGGGGGCCCTTTCCAGCTTGTGGCGGGCCAGTTCCATTCTTTGCTGGCGCACCCACTGCATGGGTCCGCAGCCGAAACGCTGTTGAAAAGCCCTTTGCAGGCTGCGCCTGGAGTAGAGGCTGCGCTCCTCCAGGTCCGTGAGGCTGATGTTTAGATGGCAGTTGGCTTTGATCCACTCCAGCAGTTCGTTGAAACTGCGCCCGTCATTTAAGCAGCTAGCTCTCTCCTCCTTGGGAGGTAGCATCAGCATCAGCAGTTGACGTATAAGCAGGTCGTCAAGCCGCAATATTTTGGGGACCAGCTCATTGGAGTAGAGAACGCTTTCAACGAAATCCATAAATTTATATAAATTTTCCAGGATTGCCCGCCCGTATTCGGTATCTGTTCTTAGCAGTGCTGGCCTCTGCAGCATGCCAGCCAAGCCTGAGCTGTCCAGTCCCTCGCCCTGCATTGCCGCCGCAGTTCGCAGCAGCAGCTGGGGTGGCACCAAGGTGATTAATCCTGTAATATGGGAGGACTTCGTCTCAAGCTTCCAGTCAACGGGAGGCGTGTGTAAAACGTTGCCTTGGTAATAGTTGGGAAAAATTTTGCCGTCAACACAGTAATGTGCCTCGGTAATGTAGGGGAGCATGAAGCAGGACGCTCCTGTCGATTTGGCTTCTGCAATCACGCCGGGGCCAAAGGTGGCAAGCAGAAAAATATCGCCGAGGGGAACAGTATTGCTGGTGCTAAGAAAGAAGTTGCGTTCGACAATGCCTACGCAGTCGCGTAGCTTCAGCACGCGATTTATGACATTGGCATATGATTGGGAATCTTTGGTGGTGATAGCACTGGGTAGGTCCAGAAAGGGCAACCTCTTTTCTGTTGCGGAAATATTATGGGGCAAAAAAACAGAGCTTTTTGTCGAGTTATCCCTGTCCTTGACATGACTAGAATTGGCTTGACTTGGCATCCGACCTGGCCAGGCTTGGTTGGTTATTTTTTCATATCTGGCGTGGATGTGTCAACTCATGGTGATTGCCCGCTCGGTTCCCACACCTATACCGCCTCCATCCCGTCTAAATCCCATTTCCATCCCGTCTCCATTCATCCCATCTCTATGCCCATTCCGATTTCCGCTTCCGTCCCCATTCCCGCTCCTTGGTCGCTCCGGTTTTTGTTCCCATTCCCATTCCCGCTCCTGCTCCCTGGTCGCTGCGGTTTTCGCTCCCATGGTTTGGCCCGGGTTGGCTTGGCCCAGGGCGAGGGCCAAGCCGTCGCTGCGTTCTTGCCGCGCCTTTCAGAGAGGCGATTTCGCTAGCAAAACGCTACAGGTTTGCTGTGAATTTCTAATTCTGCCCCAGGGTGGCTTGGCTGTGCTGACGGTGGTTGCCGCTTAGCCAGCTGGCCGGGGGCAGGCGGTCCCTTCGCCGCAGTGTCCGCGTTCTCACTGCCGATTTGGCTTGCCCAGGCCCCCCGACGGCCGGGGCGATGGGCCCGCCGCGGGGGGGCTGGGCCGAGCCCTGGGGGGCTTCTGGGGCCGGATCTGCCGCTGCGGATGGTCTGTCCAGCCATGGCTATTCCATAACCATGGGTCTCTATTTGCTCCACCTGCATCTCCATGGGCTGTTTCGGGCTCAGCAACTGGAGTTGGGTCGTGATCCAGATACCGGCGGCCAGACCACCTACGTGCTGGAGTTGGCCCAGTCCCTGGCCGCTTGTGCCGAGATTGATCGGGTGGAGGTGGTCACCCGCTTGATCCAGGATCGCCGCATCTCGCCGGACTACGCCAGAGCCTGCGAACCCCTGGCCGGGGGGCTCAGTATTCACCGACTTCCCTTCGGGCCCCGCCGCTATCTGCGCAAGGAGCTGCTCTGGCCCTTCCTCGATGAGCTGGTGGAGTTGCTCACCGCGCGGCTCTTGGCCCAGGATCGGCGCCCCGATTGGATCCATGCCCACTACGCCGATGCCGGCTACGTGGGCGCCCAGCTGCAGCGGCGACTGGGCATCCCTCTGGTGTTCACCGCCCACTCCCTCGGCCGTGAGAAGCGGCGGCGGCTGTTGGCGGCAGGCCAGGAGGCCCGCCAGGTGGAGCAAAAGTTCTGCCTGGCCCGTCGCATCGAGGCGGAAGAAATGGCCCTGGTTCATAGCCAGCTGGTGGTCACCAGCACCGGCCAGGAACTGGCCGAGCAGTACGCCCGCTACGGCAACTTTCGGCCCAGCCGAGCCGCCGTGATCCCCCCCGGCGTGGATGCCAAGTTGTTTTTTCCGCCATCGGCTTCCCAGGGCCAATGGCCCGGTCAGGCCGACACGGCCTGCGGCATCAACGCCTTGATGCGGCCCTTTTTGCGCGAGCCGCGGCGGCCGCCGGTGCTGGCCATCTGCCGCCCCGATCACCGCAAGAACATCGCCGCCCTGGTGGAGGCCTTTGGGTGCTCCGAGTTGCTGCGCCAGCGTCACAATCTGGTGTTGTTGCTGGGCTGTCGCCAGGACACCAGGCAGTTGGAGCGCCCCCAGCGGGAGGTGTTCCAGCAGTTGTTTGAGCTGGTGGATCGCTTTGATCTCTACGGAGCGGTGGCCTATCCCAAGCAGCACCTGCGCCATCAAATTCCGGCGATCTACCGCTGGGCCGCCCGCCTGGGGGGGGTGTTCGTCAACTCAGCGCTCACCGAACCCTTTGGGCTCACCCTGTTGGAGGCTGGCGCCTGCGGCCTGCCGGTGGTCGCCACCGACGATGGGGGGCCGCGCGAGATCCTGCAGCAGTGCGGCCATGGCCTGCTGGTGGATGTCTCCGACCTGGGGGCCCTGGGTCAGATGATCGAGCTCAGCCTCGCCGATCGGGGCCGCTGGAGCGGTTGGCGTGCTGCCGGCATCGCGGCGGTGAGCAGTCATTACAGCTGGGCTGCCCATGTGCAGCAATACCTGAGCTCGGCCACTGCCGCCACCAGCGCCTGGAGGATCAGCTCAGGGCGGGGGCTCGCTGCTATCCACCCCGGTGTAGTGGCTATTGGCGTCGGGCATCCAGTAGCTCAGCTCGTGGTGCCAGAACAGCCGGCCCGGCAACTGCGACGTGTGCAGCCTGGTGCCGGCCATGGCCGTGAGCAGCTGCCCCATCTCCAGCGGCGAGAGATCGGTCTTCACGTCATTCCCGGCGATCTTCAGCAAAGCGGGTAGCTGGGCCAGGCTGCTGGGTTGGGCCAGCTTGGCAAACACCTGGCGCATCACCAGTTTCTGGCGCTCCAGGCGACCGATGTCGCCCAATTCGTCGTGGCGAAAGCGCAGGAACCCCTCCAGGGATTCGCCTTTGAGCAGCTGCGGGCCCGGGTAGAGGTCGATGTACAGCCCCTGGGCATTGTCCACGTAGTACATACGCTTGGGCACATCCACTTCCACACCGCCGAGGGCATCGGCCAGCTGCCGAACCGCTTGCAGATTCAGGCTCAGATAGCGGTCTACCGGTGCCTGGAGCAGTTGGCCAATCTCCCGCTTTGTGGTGTCGATACCACCAGCTACGTAGAGGGAGTTGGCCTTCATCACCCCAAACTTCTCGGACTCAATAAAGGTGTCTCTGGGCACCTGCATCACCTCGGTGATGCCATTTTTCACCTGTACCGTGAACATCACATCGGTGTTGTCAGCCACCTTGTCGGTGCCCAACACCAACAGGCGTCGCTCGCCGATTAGCAGCGGTTTGACGAGCGTCGCCAAGGGGTGTTGACCATGGAGCAGGGCTGCCATGGCGCCCTCGGCCAGCTTGGGCAGGGGCCCACTAAAGCCATAGCCCGCAGCCACCCCCAGCAGGAAGGGCAGCAGCGATTTAGCGACCCTGGCTCTTGTGCGGGACTGCTGCCCCCCCACCGTTGGGGCGTTTGGCTCGGAGCGGCCGCCGCGGCGGCCGCGGGTTGGGCGCTCCTGGCGCTCAGCCCTGTCGGGGCCAGGGCGCTGCTGGCGCGGCTGGTCCCGGCGCCGATTGCGTTCTGGGCGGGGTGGACGGGGCTGGGCCTGAGACATGGCAAGTCCTGATCGGCGCACCATAAGGAGCGGATTCGCTTCGCACCAGGGGTTAGCCGGGGGTAACCCGGATTCGAGCCGCCGCTGCATCGGCCCTTTGCCTTGCCTGGGCCTCGCTGTCGCCACGGGCCAGGGCCACCCCCATGCGCCGGTGGGGGCGGGCGTCGGGCTTGCCGAACAGCAGCACTTGGGTGTCTGGTTCCGCCAGGGCCTCGCCCACGCCCGCATAGCCCACGCTGGCCAGGTGGTCCTGGGCCAGGATCACGCGGCTGGCCGCCGGCCCCAGGCTGGTGATCGCCGGGATCGGCAGCCCCAGCACCGCCCGCAGGTGCAACTCAAATTCGCTCAGGTTCTGGCCCACCAGCGTCACCAGGCCGGTGTCGTGGGGCCGCGGTGAAAGTTCTGAAAACACCACCTCCTCCTGCCCTGCGGGGCCGCAGAGGAAGAACTCCACTCCAAACAGGCCCGCCCCCCCCAGGGCATCGGTGACCGCTTTGGCCATGGCCTGGGCCGCCGCCAGCTGCGGGGCCCCCAGGGCCGCCGGCTGCCAGCTGCACTGGTAGTCGCCCCGTTCCTGCAGGTGGCCGATCGGTGGGCAAAACAGGGTGGGGCCCTGCCAGGGCTTGACGGTGAGCAGGGTGATCTCCAGCTCAAAGCGCAGGAATTCCTCCACGATCACCCGGTTGCCAGCGCCGCGGGCACCGGCCATCGCCGCCTGCCAGGCGGCCTCGATGCCGGCGGGGTCCCGCACCAGGCTCTGGCCCTTGCCAGAGGAGCTCATCACGGGTTTGACCACCACCGGCCAGCCCAGGGGCTCGGCGGCGGCCGCCAGCTGCTCGGCGCTGTCGGCATAGGCGTAGCGGGCCGTGCGCAGGCCCAGCTCCCGGGCCGCCAGATCGCGGATGCGGTCGCGATTCATGGTCACCGCCGTGGCTCGCGCCGTGGGGATGACGCGCTGGCCTTCCGCCTCCAGTTCGGCCAGGGCATCCACCGCCAGGGCTTCGATTTCGGGGATCAGCAGATCCGGTTGGTGGCGCCTCACCACCGCCTTGAGGGCATCGGCGTCGGTCATGGCCACCACCTCGGCCAGGTCGGCCACCTGCATCGCCGGGGCGCCCGGATAGCGATCCACGGCGATCACCCGGCAGCCCAGGCGCTGGGCGGCGATGGCCACCTCCTTGCCCAGTTCGCCGCTGCCCAGCAGCATCAGGGTTTGCGGTAGGCGGGGACTGGCCATCGACGCATGCGCATGCTGGGTCGATCTTGATGCAGGCCCTGCTATAGAGACTGCCATTGCAACGGGCAACAGGGATGGATCCGGTTTTGGCCTACAGCACCGCCGGCGATGCGGTCAACGGCCTGCTGTTTGGCTGGGATATCGCCACTTTCCAAAAGTGGGCCCTGATCTATCTGGGGGCGTCGTCGCTGGCGTTTGTGCTGGTTTGGCTGGTGGGCTATCTGCGCCGTTCCAGCTGAGCCCCCCTTGGGGGCCACTAGTTGCTGGCGGCCCATCGCTGGCGGTTCATTTGCCCAGCAGGTTTAGCTGACTCACCGGCGATTCTTCGTTCAAGAAGCCGTAGGCCTCAAATATTTCCTTATCGGTATGACTGATCCGCTGGTCGTCGCCGTGGCGCTCCAGCCGGAAGCCCTCGGCGGCCAGGCGCCGCATCAGCGCCGCCGTCTCTTCCAGCCGGGCCGCCATCGCCTCCAGGCTGGCGCAGTCTGCGGTGAGGCCGGTTTCCTTCCAGATGAAGTGGGCCATGGGTATGTGATGGCAATGAGAGGGCGAGGCAAGGGCGGCCCATGGGCTGGAGGCGATTGGGCTCCAGCCAGCATGGCCATGCCGCTAGCCCCCAGCCACCGAACTCAAAGCCGCTGACTCAAGGCCGCAGGCTAAAAACCGCAGGCTAAAAACCGCAGGCTCAAGGCAGCAGGATCAGCCCCAAAATCACCAGAACCAGGCTGGCACCCCAGAAGCGCACCACCACCTGCTGTTCCTTGAGCCCCCCCAGTTCGTAGTGGTGATGCAGCGGGGCCATGCGGAACAGCCGTCGCCCCTGGCCATCGGGCCCCTTGGTGGCCTTGAACACCCCCACCTGCAGGATCACCGAGAGCGACTCGGCCAGGAACAGGCCCCCCATCACCAGCAGAGGCCAGAGGCTGTTGGAGAGCAGGGCCACCGCCGCCAGGCCAGCCCCCATGGCCAGGGAGCCGGTGTCGCCCATGAACAGCCGGGCCGGATGGCGGTTGTGGGCCAAAAATCCCAGCCAGCAGCCGGCCATCGCCACGCAGAAGGCGGCCAGGGAAGGGTCGCCCTCCTGGCCGCGCAGCATCAATTGCAGGCCCAGGCCCGTTGAAACGATGGCGCCGCAGCCGGCGGCCAGGCCGTCGAGGCCATCGGTGAGGTTGGTGGCGTTGCTTTCGGCCAGCACCACGAACAGCCCCAGGGGCCAGATCAGCAGCCCCAGGGGCAGCACCCAGCCCAGGGGCAGGGCGATGTTGCCGGCCTCTTCCACCCCCAGCCACTGGCCCTGCCAGGCCCAATACAAAAATGCCAGGCTCGCCAGGGCCTGCAGCAGCAGTTTTGCCCGCGGCCCCAGGCCGGTGTTGCGCCGCTTGGTGAGACTGCGCCAGTCGTCCGTGGCGCCGATGGCCATGAAGGCGAGGGTGAGGGCGCCCACCGCCAGCAGGCGCAGATCCTCCGGGCTGGTGAGCCCCCCCACCAACACCCCCACCGGCACCACCAACAGGCCGCCCATGGTGGGCGTGCCGGCCTTGCTCAGGTGGGCCTGCGGGCCCTCCTGGCGGATCACCTGGCCCAGTTTCAACCGCCTCAGCCGGGGCTCACCCCAGGCCGTGGTGGCCGCCGCTATCGCCGCGGACAGCAGCAGGGGGAAGCTGAGCAGCGAATTGGGCACCAGCCAGTCGCTGAGCAGGCAGGCCAGCAGCAATAGCAGGGCCAGTAAAAGGGCCGAGAGCCGGCCCGGGGAGCGGGGCTGGGGGGCGCCGATGGGGCCGGGGGAGGTGGGAGAACTCAAGCGGAGACCAACGCGCCGGGGCGGTGGGCACCAGTTTGGCCTCCCGAGGTGGCCGGCTCAGGCTTGCCAGTCGCGACCCGCTCTTCTCCGGCCCAATCAACTGGTCTCCGCTGGTCTCAATTCAATCCTCCCAGTCTTCCTCTGGCTGCTCGTCGGCCTGGTTGTAGTCCTCCTTCTCGCCCATCAGCGCCGACAGCTCCTCCTCTTCCACCGTGCTCACCTCGGTGCTGGCGCTGTCTTCGTCGGCCACCAGGCGACCGCTGGTCTCCAGCCAGCTGAGCAGATCGGGTTCGTCGCGCAGGGGCAGCACCGGCGCTGGCTCATTGCGCCGGTAGCGGGTGAGCGAGGGATTGACGCTGTCAAGGCGGCTGGCGCCACTGGAGGCCAAGGTGCTCATGCGAACGTATCTCGTGGGCCCGGGGGCCCTGCACTGGTCAATCAGTCACACTACCATTTGCCTGTGTGCCTTGTCTAGGCTGCCTTAGCTAGGTTTGCCTAGGCAGGGTGATCTGCCTTGACGCCCACGCTGCCCGGGAGGCCGATGGCCCAGTTGTCCTATCTGCTGCCCTACTGGGTCCTGGCCCTGGTCATGAGTGCCGCCCTGGTGGCCGCCGGAGCGCGCTGGCCCGAACCGCTGTCGATTTCGCCGCCGCTGGTGTGGGCTCTACTGCTGGTGCCGCCGGCGTTGATGGCGCTGCTGCTGCTGCTGCGCTGGCCCCTGCCCAGCACCCCCCTGCGGGGTGACGGGGGAGAATCGAGCGACTGAGCGCGGGAGAGCGTTGATGGGTCGGGCCAAGCGGGCGGTGTTGGCTTATTCCGGCGGGGTGGACACCAGTGTCTGCATCCCTTACCTGCTGAACGAGTGGGGCGTGGAGGAGGTGATCACCTTCGCGGCCGACCTGGGCCAGGGGGATGAGCTGGAGCCGATTCGCCAAAAGGCGCTCGATTCAGGTGCCAGCCAGTCGATTGTGGGCAACTTGATCGAGCCCTTCATCGTTGACTTCGCCTTCCCCGCCATCCGCGCCAACGCTCTCTATGAGGGGCGCTACCCCCTCTCCACGGCCCTGGCCCGGCCCCTGATCGCCCGGCGCCTGGTGGAGATCGCCCGGGAGGTGGGTGCCGATGCCGTGGCCCACGGCTGCACCGGCAAGGGCAACGACCAGGTGCGCTTTGACGTGGCCATCGGCGCCCTGGCCCCCGAATTGAAGGTGCTCGCCCCGGCGCGGGAGTGGGGCATGAGCCGCGAGCAGACGATCGCCTATGGCGAACGCTGCGGCATCCCGGCACCAGTTAGTAAATCCTCCCCCTATTCGATCGACCTCAATTTGCTGGGCCGTTCGATTGAGGCAGGCTCCCTGGAGGATCCAAGTGTGGAGCCGCCAGAGGAGATCTATGCCCTCACCTGTGCGGTGGATGCGGCTCCCGCCACGCCGCAATTCGTGGAGATTGGCTTTGAGCGGGGCAACCCCGTGAGCATCGACGGGGTGCGCTTCGATCCGGTGGCATTGATCCGCCAGGCCAATGCCCTGGCTGGTCGCCATGGCTTTGGCCGCCTCGACATGGTGGAGAACCGGGTGGTGGGAATCAAGAGCCGTGAGATCTACGAAACCCCTGGCCTATTGCTGCTGATCCAAGCCCACCAGGAGTTGGAGAGCCTCACCCTGGCGGCCGACGTGCAGCGCACCAAGCGCCAGCTGGAGATGCAGTGGGCCGATCTGGTGTATCAGGGTCTCTGGTATGGCCCGCTCAAGCAGGCCCTCGATGGCTTCATCGACCGCACCCAACTCACCGTGACCGGCAGCGTGCGAATCAAGTTGTACCGAGGCAATGCCACGGTGGTGGGCCGCAGCAGCGCCAGCGACAGTCTCTACGTGCCAGATATGGCCACCTACGGCGCGGAAGACCAGTTCGACCACAGAGCCGCCGAGGGTTTTATTTATGTCTGGGGCCTGCCCACCCGGCTGTGGGCTTCACGCCAGCGCGGTTGAATGCCATAGCTGGCGTAACGCCAAAAATCCCAGCCAGCCATGCATTTTCTGCATAGGCAGATGACCCCTTTGGCCTAAAGCTTTTACCGATGGCTGGTGGCCTGGGCCTGGGGCTTTTTAGCTGATTTGATTTGCGCTGGCCAGTGTTGGGCTGGCCTGCTCTTTGGCAATTGCCAAGGCCCTGGGCTGCGGCTGCTGATTTGAAAAGAAGTATTGCTAATCACTTCGACGATCCAGGCTGCCCGCTTATCTTTATCTCCACTTGGGCGCCCAGGCATCTTTGCTTTGGCTGCTTTTTATAGCTTGCTCTCTAGATCATGTTGATCATTGGTTCCCCCCTGGACAACCTGCTCAGCGGTACGCCTGGCAATGACACGATCCTGGGCCTGGGCGGCAACGATCAGCTCAACGGCCAGGGGGGCGACGACAGCATCGATGGCGGAGATGGCAACGACGCCATCTATGGCGAGGCTGGAGACGACAGCATCGCCGGCGGCACCGAGAACGACGCTCTCTATGGCGGCGATGGCAACGACTCCGTCACCGGCGGCGATGGCAATGACTTCCTGCAAGGTGACGCCGGCAACGACACTCTGCTGGGTGAGGCGGGCAACGACACGATCTACGGCAACGCCGGCAGTGACAGCTCGGTGGGGGGTGACGGTGCTGATGACCTCCAAGACTTAGAGGGCATTAACACCGCCCTGGGCGGCGCCGGCAACGACACCATCTATGGGACGGGCCTAATTGATGGCAGCGAAGATGACGACCACCTTTACTACCATACCCCTTATGACCCTTCGATCTACGCCTATGCTCCTGCGACGGTTTATGGTGGCGAGGGCAATGATTATATTGCAGAGAGTGGTAATTATGCCAATGGCACGCTCCTCGACGGCGGCGACGGCGACGACACCATCTATGGCAGCTACTACAACGAAACCATCCTCGGCGGCGGCGGCAACGATTCGATTGTTGCCCTGGACGGTGCCGACAGCATCGATGCCGGCAGCGGTGACGATACGATCAGCGGCGACGCCGGCTTAGACACCATCGATGGCGGTGATGGCAGTGACCGCGCCATCTACGGCGGCACGATCGATGAGTACACGGTGCTGAGCGATGGCAGCGATTTCCTTGTTAAGGACAACCGTGGTTACTATTACGCCTCTGATGGGGTAGATCGGCTACGTAATGTGGAGACTCTGGTCTTCTCCGGCGGAGTTGAATTCCAGCCCACGGCCGCCAATACCGGCACCCTCCAAATGGGCACGGCTGGTAATGAAGCGCTCAGCGGTAGCGCCTTCGGCGATTCCATCGATGGCGGCGATGGCGAAGACACGATCCTGGGCCTGGGCGGCAACGACATCCTCGACGGTCAGGGGGGCAACGACAGCATTGAGGGCGGCGACGGCGCCGACGGCGTCCTGGGCGGTTCAGAAAACGATTCCATCGATGGCGGCGCCGGCAACGACACTATCTATGGTGAGGCTGGTGACGACACCATCGCCGGCGGCGGCGAGAACGACAGCCTTTACGGCGGCGGTTATTTCTACGGCGGCTTCGGCGATGGCAACGACACCTTGCTGGGTGAGGCGGGCAACGACAGCATCTACGGCGGCGACGGTAATGACAGCTCCGTGGGTGGTGAAGGTGCCGATTACTTCAATGACACTCAAGGCAACAACACCGCCCTGGGCGGCGCCGGCAACGACACCATCTATGGGGCGGGCCTAATTGATGGCGGCGAGGACGACGACCAACTTTACTACTATACCCCTTATGACAATTCGATCGACGCCTATGCTCCTGCGACGGTTTATGGCGGCGAGGGCAATGATTATATTGCAGAGAGTGGTAATTATGCCCATGGCACGCTCCTCGACGGCGGCGCCGGCGACGACACCATCTATGGCAGCTACTACAACGAAACCATCCTCGGCGGCGGCGGCAACGATTCGATTGTTGCCCAGGACGGTGCCGACAGCATCGATGCCGGCAGCGGTGACGACACGATCAGCGGCGACGCCGGCTTAGACACCATTGATGGCGGTGATGGCAGTGACCGCGCTATCTACGGCGGCACGATTGATCAGTATACTGTGCTGCTCGATGGCAGTGATTTCCTTGTTTACGGCAACCTCGGCGGCGCCCCAGATGAGGTAGATCGGCTGCACAATGTGGAGACCCTGGTCTTCTCCGGCGGAGTGGAATTCCAGCCCACGGCCGCCAATACCGGCACCCTCCAGGCGGGCACGGCGGGCAACGATGGGCTCAGCGGCAGCGCCTTTGGTGATGTGATCGGTGGCGGCGAGGGCGACGACACGATCCTGGGCCTGGGCGGCAACGACATCCTCGACGGTCAGGGGGGCAACGACAGCATTGAGGGCGGTGATGGCGACGACAACATCCTCGGCGACTCTGAAAATGATTCCCTAGATGGCGGCGCCGGCAACGACACCATCTATGGCGAGGCTGGCGACGACAGCATCGCCGGCGGTAGCGAGAACGACGCCCTTTACGGCGGCGATGGCAGCGACAACCTCTCCGGCGATGCTGGCGCAGACAGCCTCTATGGCGGCGATGGCAGCGACTCCTTTGCCGGCGGCGAGGACAATGACTACCTGCAAGGTGACGCCGGCGATGACACCCTGCTGGGTGATGCTGGCAACGACAGCATCTACGGCGACGCGGGTAACGACAGCTCCGTGGGGGGTGACGGTGCTGATTACTTGTATGACTATGAAGGCAATAACACCACTCTGGGCGGCGCCGGCAACGACACCGTTTATGGCTCGGGCATAATCGATGGCGGCGAAGATGACGACTACCTTTACTACGGTACCTCCTACGATTATTTAACCTACACTTATATTCCTGCGACCGTTTATGGCGGCGAGGGCAAAGATTATATTGCAGAGAGTGGTAATTATGCCAATGGCGCGCTCCTCGATGGCGGCGATGGCAACGACACGATCAATGGCAGCTACTACAGCGATTCCATCCTCGGTGGTAGCGATAACGATTCGATTGTTGCCCAGGGCGGCAGCGACAGCATCGATGCCGGCAGCGGTGACGACAGGATCAGCGGCGGTGCCGGCAACGACAGTATTGATGGGGGCAGCGGTGTTGACGTCGTCACTTATAGCGGTAATCGCAGCAACTATCTGGTTAGCCAGAGTGCTGGTGTATTCACCATTCAAGACACCCGCAGCGGCTCGCCCGATGGAACAGACATCTTCACCAACGTTGAAATTCTCTCCTTCGCCGACGAGGATCAGATCATTGGTGTCATCACCGGTTCCCTGATCGAGGGCGGCGAGGGCAATGACTACCTGCAAGGTGACGCCGGCAACGACACCCTGCTGGGTGAGGAGGGCAACGACAACATCTATGGCGGCGCTGGTAACGACAGCTCCGTGGGGGGTGACGGCGCTGATTACCTTCAAGATTCAGAAGGTAGCAACACCGCCCTGGGCGGCGCCGGCAACGACACCATCTATGGGGCGGGCCTAATCGATGGCGGCGCGGACAATGATGTTCTTCGTTATTACACTTCCTATGTGAATGGTGACTATGTTACCGCTACTGTTTATGGTGGCGAAGGTGATGACGACATCAGGGAGTGGGGCAATTATATCAACGGCACGCTCCTTGACGGCGGCGATGGCAACGACACGATCTATGGCAGCTATTACAGCGATTCCGTCATTGGCGGC
>JBIKWK010000031.1:0-30981 GCA_044356375.1 Prochlorococcaceae cyanobacterium
TTATGGTGGCGAAGGTGATGACGACATCAGGGAGTGGGGCAATTATATCAACGGCACGCTCCTTGACGGCGGCGATGGCAACGACACGATCTATGGCAGCTATTACAGCGATTCCGTCATTGGCGGCAGTGGTGACGATTCGATTGTTGCCCAGGGCGGCAACGACAGTATTGATGGGGGCAGCGGTGTTGACGTAGTCACTTATAGCGGCAATCGCAGCAACTATCTGGTCAGCGAGAGTGCTGGTGTATTCACCATTCAAGACACCCGCAGTGGCTCGCCCGATGGAACAGATATCCTCACCAACGTTGAAATTATCTCCTTCGCCGATGATGATCAGATCATCGGCGTCATTCCCGGTTCCCTGATCGAGGGCGGTAGCGGTAACGACTCCTTCTCCGGTGGTGCTGCCGCCGACACGATTCGAGGTCTGGAAGGCGATGACACCCTCTCAGGTCTTGGCGGGCCCGACAGCATCGAGGGCGGCGATGGCAACGACCGCATCTCCGGTGACCTCGGTAACGACACCCTGATCGGCGATGCCGGCAACGACAGCCTCTATGGCGGCGGGGGCAGCGACTCTTTTGCCGGCGGCGAGGGCAATGACTACCTGCAAGGTGACGCCGGCAACGACACCCTGCTGGGTGAGGAGGGCAACGACACCATCTATGGCGGCGCTGATAACGACAGCTCCGTGGGGGGTGACGGCGCTGATTACCTTCAAGATTCAGAAGGTAGCAACACCGCCCTGGGCGGCGCCGGCAACGACACCATCTATGGGGCGGGCCTAATCGATGGCGGCGCGGACAATGATGTTCTTCGTTATTACACTTCCTATGTGAATGGTGACTATGTTACCGCTACTGTTTATGGTGGCGAAGGTGATGACGACATCAGGGAGTGGGGCAATTATATCAACGGCACGCTCCTTGACGGCGGCGATGGCAACGACACGATCTATGGCAGCTATTACAGCGATTCCGTCATTGGCGGCGGCGGTGACGATTCGATTGTTGCCCAGGGCGGCAACGACAGTATTGATGGGGGCAGAGGTGTTGACGTAGTCACTTATAGCGGCAATCGCAGCAACTATCTGGTCAGCGAGAGTGCTGGTGTATTCACCATTCAAGACACCCGCAGCGGCTCGCCCGATGGAACAGATATCCTCACCAACGTTGAAATTATTTCCTTCGCCGATGATGATCAGATCATCGGCGACATCACCGGTTCCCTGATCGAGGGCGGTAGCGGTAACGACTCCTTCTCCGGTGGTGCTGCTGCCGACACGATTCGAGGCCTGGAAGGCAACGATGTGCTTTCGGGTTTGGCGGGCAATGATCTACTGGAGGGCGGTGATGGCAACGACACGCTTCAGGGTGGCTCGGGCAACGACACGATCGACGGCGGCGCCGGCCTCAACCGGGCGGTGTTCTCCGGCAACCGCGCCGACTACAGCATCGCCACCATTGGTGGCAGCATCAGCGGCACCACCACGGTGGTGGATTTACAGCCGGCCATCAACGGCAACGACGGCACAGATACGCTAACCAATGTTCGTCTCCTGCAATTCCTCGATCAAACCTTATTACTAAATAGTGCGCCTGTAGTGCCGCCCTTGGCGATCAATGGCACGGAAGATCAGGCGATCACCTTGTCGATAGCTGATCTGTTGGCCGCTGCTAGCGACGCCGATGGCGATCTGCTCAGCTTCACCTCTATTTTGAGCGTGAGCGGTGGATCGGTGCAGATTTCAGGGGGCGATCTTGTCTATACACCCTATGCCAATTTCTTTGGCAATGCCTTGATTCGCTATGGGGTGAGCGATGGGTTTACCAGCACTGTAGCTGATATCAATATCGCCTTGGCTGCGGTGGCCGATGCACCCCAGCTGGTGATTGCGCCAGCGAACCGCAGTCTGCTCAGCCGTACCAATGACAGCTTCTTCCTCGCACCAGGTAGCTTTAGCGATATCGATGCCGGCGATTCGCTGACGATCAGTGCCAGCTTGGCCAGTGGCGATTTGCTACCTTCTTGGCTGTCTTTTGATGCCACTAACCTAAGTTTTTCCCTGCTCAATCCCGCTCCGGCGGATGCTGGCAGTTTTGATATTTACCTGACAGCTATTGATGCTGATGGCTTAAGTGCCACGGGCTCGTTTAATCTATACTTGGAAAACAGGGCTCCTAGTGCCATTGGTCTCAGTGCTCAAATAATAGACGAAAATGCTGCCAATGGCAGTGTGATTGGCGGCATCAGCGTCAGTGATGCCAACACCAATGACAGCCAAACTCTCAGTTTGGTGAACGACGCCGGTGGGCGCTTCCGTCTGGAGGGCAACAACCTTGTGGTGGCCGATGGATCGCTACTCGACTACGAGCAGGCCACCAGTCATCTGATCACCCTGCGCAGCACTGATGAGGCATTGCTGACTAGGGATCAATCTTTCACAATTCAGGTGGAAAACCTGATTGATTCACCCCCAGGCACCTTGAATCTATCGGCGGCCAGCCTGCAGTTGCGGGAAGGCACGCCGGCCTCGGTAACGATCTACCGCACTGACGGAGTAGAAGGGGTGGTGGGCGCCACGCTGCGCATCGTGCCGGGCACATTCACGATCCCGAGCGATATTGCCACCAGCGATTTTACCCTCACTTTTCTGCCGGGTCAGACCAGCGCCACGGTGAGCCTGCCGATCATCGACGATCTGGATATTGAAGGTATCGAAAACTTCCAACTGCAGCTGCTCAATCCCACCGGTGGTGCCATTCTGGGCCCCCTGGCCACTGCGGCGGTGCAGCTGGTGGATAACGACCTGCCGCCGGTCGCCACCCCCGTGGTGTACAAGCTGCTCAGCAATGATGCCACCCCGGTGATCAGCGGCAGTGCAGTGCTGTTGGCCGGCCATCAATTACAGGTGGCCCTCAATGGCCGTAGCTACAGGCTTGGCATCGATCCCGAACTGGTGCAGACCCCTGGCGATGGCTGGCAGCTAACGATCCCCGCCGCCCATGCCCTGGCCAATGGCACCTACAACGTAGTGGCCACCATCAGCGATCTATTTGGTAATAGCGCCTCCGATACCAGCAGCGGTGAACTGCGCATTGACACGATTGCCCCAACCCTGAGCGTCAGCTCCAGCTCCAGCAGCAGGGATTATTTCCCCCTGCTCAGCGGCAGCAGCGAAGCCGGTGCCCAGCTGCGTATCAGCTGGCCGGGAGGTGGCGAAGCGGCGGTCTTCCAGGTGGTGGCCGACTTTAGTGGTGCCTGGCGTTTGGATACCGCCACGGAGACGCCAGTTAGCGGGGTATTTGCGCCAAATCGTGATGGCAGTAATGCCATCTCATTGCTGGCCACCGATGCCGCTGGTAATACAAGCAGTCTCAATAGTTCCCTGACTATTCGCTATCCCTATCCCGATTTGGTGCTGGTAGACGGCGAGATTGATGGGGGCCCGGCCCTGGCCAGTCGCACCCTCACTGCCACCATCGCCAACCTCGTCCCCAGTGGCCCGCTGCTGCCTGCCCATGAAGTGGCCAATAGCTGGATCACCCGTTATTACCTCTCCAGTGACCAAATTTACGGCAATGGCAATGATATCGCCCTGGCCGGCAGCGGCATTAGCCACAGTTCCCCGCTGGTAGCTGGGGCTAGCGTCGTGGATAGCATTGCATTTTTGCTGCCGGAAACGCCAGGCGATTACTATCCTATTGCGGTGTTAGATGCTACGCGCAGTGTTGATGAAGGGCTGGGAGAGGTTGGAAATATTGAAATTTCTGGAACGCCGATCAGGGTGACCTCGATCTATGGGGCCAGCGTGGCGGCGGATCTGGATAGTGCCAATGCCGGTCAGAGCATTCAGCTCAGCGGTCTCCTGGATTATCTGCCTGGCTTTGCCGGCACCCCCGGCAGCTCCTTGGGCAATAAGCAGGTGTTGATCAGTCTGCGCAACACCACCTCCAATCGCACTATCGAGCTGCAAGCCCGCACTAATGCCGATGGCAGCTTCAGCCGCAGCTTTACGCCCACGGCAGAGCAGGCTGGCGATTACACCATTTCGGCCCGCTGGGCCGCCAATGCCGCCGAGCCCGCTGCCATTGAAGATTCCTTCTCCGTGCGCGGACTGGCCTTCAGTAGCGATCAAATCTCCACAATTCTCGATGAAGATGTGCCGCTCACGGGCATCATCAATCTCTCCAATTTTGGCGCTGCCTCCCTTACAGATCTCAGCTTGAGCCTGAGCAGCTTCCCCACCAGCTGGCAGTTCAGTCTCGATGCCAGCCAGTGGCTGCAGCAGGCCCCCGGCCAGTGGAGTTATCTGGGGGCAAATCTGCCCACGGGAAGCCTGTCGATCGCCTACAGCTTAACGGTGCCCGATGCCACTGTGCTGTCGGATAGTTTCCAGCTCTTGGCCCATGCCGGCGGCGGTGCCCTGAGCAGCGCAAAGAACTTCAATATCGGCCTTATCCCTAGCCATCCCACTCTGCAGATAAGCGGTGTAGATGCCAGCGGTAGACTGATCAGTTCCATGTACCGCGGTGACATCACCAATCTGGAGTTTCGCCTCAACAATGCGGGCAGTGTGGCCTCAGGCCCGATCAATCTGGTGCTCCCGGATGGCGCCCCTTGGCTGCGCCTAAATGGCTCCTCCACCCTGGCCCCGATCGCCCCTGGCGGTTACGCCACCATCAATCTCAGTCTCAATCCAGCGGCTGATCTGCCCCTGGCCACCTACCTGGGTAGCATCGGCTTCCGCGATGAGCAATATGCCAACTACGGCATAAATCTTCCCTTCAGCTTCCGCTCCACCTCTACCGCCACCGGTTCGGCCACCGTTCGGGCAATCGACGATTTCTACTACGTCTCTCCTGGCCAGCCTCTGGTGCGGGATGTGCAGTTCCAGCTGCTGGATCGAGCAGATGGAAAAGTGCTGCAATCGTTTACAGATGCCGATGGCACTTACACCTTTACGGATCTGCCCGAGGGTGATTATGAGGTGCGCGCCCAGGCCTCCAAGCATAATCCAGGTAGGCAAACTTTCACGATTCGCAAGGGCAGCACTGTGCAGGCAGATGTGCTGCTCGATTACCAGGCCGTTCAATATTCTTGGGTGGTTACGCCTACTACTATCGTCGATGAGTATAGGATCACCCTGGATGCCACCTTCGAGACGGAGGTGCCATTGCCGGTGGTCACGATTGATCCCCGCTTGATTGACCTGTGCGACCTCGATGTTGTCGGAGAACAGCAAATTATATCTCTTTCGCTCACAAACCATGGTCTGATTGCCGCCAGAGATTTATCCTTTGCCTTCCCCAGTCATCCCAACTATAGCTTCGCCTTAATCGATCCGGTAATCCCCGATTTGCCGGCGGAGCAGTCTCTGGTTGTGGAGCTCCAGATCGATCGAATTGCCGATGTTCCAAACGCACCTTGCAATATCGATCTGGGAAGTTTGTACTGGGAGTACGGCACCTTCCTGCCCAACCAGGTGGCTCCGATCACGATTGAGAAGCAAACGCCTCTGCCTTTCTTGCTCTGCCCCTGCGAACAGGAGTCATTGCCTGGGGTACCTCCAAGCCCGCCACCGGGTATTGGTTTTGGTTTTGGTTTTGGCGGCGGCGGCGGCGGCGGCGGCGGTGGAGGCGGGATTACCACGGTGGCGCCTTCCCCCGATCAAGTGCCCTATGTAACCGCCCGGGTCAAGATTCAACTTAACCAGGAGGCGGTCTTGTCCCGCGGGGCCTTTGAAGGTGTCTTTTCCTTGGAGAACCTTGACAGCGAAGCGGAACTTACCGAAATTAAAATCGAGATAGATGTCTATGATGATGAAGGCAATTTGGTGGTCACCAAGTTTGCAGTAAGTGATCCTCTGGTTAGTGGCTTTACTGCCGTAGATGGAAGTGGTGAGCTCAATGGGGGTGAGACGGGCACCGCAATCTTCACGATTCTAGCCAATAACGAAGCGGCGCCGATGGCGCCAACAGACTATCGAGTTGGCGGAAGAGTTTCCTATCTCCGCAATGGCTTGCCGGTGCAGTTTGCCCTGGCTCCAGCGGCGATCACCGTGACACCGCCACCGATAATTAAACTGGATTACTTCCTGCAGCGGGATGTCTTTTCCGATGATCCCTTTACCGCTTTCAAAGAGGCCCCCCAGCCCTATGTGCTCGGTCTGCTGGCGCGTAACACTGGCCATGGCGATGCCAACGATTTTACGATTACCTCTAGTGAGCCACAAATTGTTGAAAACGAACTGGGTTTAAAGATTACTTTTGATCTGATCGGCTCTTCTGTAAATGGATTAAATAACACTGTAAATCCCAGCCTTACCGTTGACCTGGGCAACCTTGCTGCCGGGGCCGTTTCCGAAGCCCATTGGCTGATGACATCGAGCCTGCAGGGGCGCTTCATTGATTATGCCGCCAAGGTGGAATATGTGAATCCATTGGGCTTCAAAGAGCTGGCTGCCAGTTTCTCGCAAATCGAGAACGTTACGCTGCATGAGCTCACTCGCATGGTGAGGGATGACAGGGCTAACGCAGATAATCGCTTTGATTATCTTGTCAATGACAATCCTCCCAAGGTGGGTGAGGATAATACTGGAAAAGACTTGCTGCCAGATCACCTTTATTTAAGCAATGGTGCCGTTGAAAATGTTGCGGTAATCGCCGAGTCTGACGTTTCGGTGAGTGGCCTGTCGCCGCTGGGGGCGGCCACCATTTCGTTTGTTGATGCCAACTTTGCGAATTGGGACTATTTAGTTATCGATGATCCTTCCCATGGCTCGCATCCCATCCTCTGGGTGCAGCGGGCAGATGGCAGCTTCTTGGATCTGCAAAATGTCTGGGTAACGGATCGCACTTTCCCCGAGCACGGTCGGCCAATTTATGAGTATCGGCTGCATTTGCTGGATCACGTGGCTAATGGTGAATCTGCCAGCTATACGATTGCCTACGATCTCTCGGCTACCAACAATGCGCCCAGCCTGGCGGTCGCCCTGGAAGATCTGTCTGTGGATGAGGGAAGCCCATTGAGCTTCATCGTTCCTAGTACCACATTTACCGATTTAGATCTATTTGATAGCCTCAGTTACTCGGCAACTTTGGTGGGTGGTGGCTCCCTGCCAGCCTGGCTCAGCTTCAACAGCGGCACCCGTAGCTTTAGCGGCACCCCCGCCAATGCAGATATCGGGGTGATTGAGGTATCCGTTGTGGCAACCGATAGCAAGGGGGCAACAGCTAGCGATAACTTCTCGATCACTGTGCAGGACATCACCGCCCCAGTGCTGGAGCAGATCACGGTTGAAGGTAATACTTTGCTGCTCCAGTTCAGTGAAGCGATAACGGCGACTGCCGTACCATTTACGGCCTTCAACGTTAAGGTTGGTGCTTCTACTCGTTCAATCACTGCAATTGCGGCTGACCCCATCGATCCGAGCAGGCTGCTGCTCACCCTTGCTGGCGCAGCCCCAAGCCCCAGTCAGTCCCTGAGTTTAGGATATACAGATCCCTTGGGAAATCAGATCATCAACGTCATTCAGGATGCCAACGGAGTTGATCTTGCCACGATTCCACAGCCTCCTGGCTTTGTCGCCGATACCTTCAAAACCGCTGCGAACGTGGTCTCGCTGGCCTCTGGCTATGAAAATGTAATCCTCGCGGGGGCTGGAAACTTCGCCGCAGTTGGCAATGCCAATGCCAATCGTATTACTGGGAATAGTGGAAACAACGTTCTCAATGGCCTGGCTGGAGCCGATAGCCTTGTTGGTGGCCTTGGAAATGACGTCTATTTTGTTGATAATTTGGGAGACGATGTCGTTGAGCTTGTCGGAGAAGGGGATGACCTGGTTCGAGCCTCTCTAACCTGGAACTTGGCGGATAATTTGGAGCGGTTGATACTTCTGGGATCTGACAATGCTGATGCTACTGGCAATAGCTTAGCTAACACTCTTACGGGAAATTCGGCTGCTAATTATATTTATGCTCTTGCCGGAAACGATAAGCTTTTTGGTTTAGATGGCGATGATACCCTCGATGGCGGCCTTGGCGACGACTCCTTGAATGGAGGCGCCGGTAACGATACTTTCTACGTGGATTCTTCCAGCGATGTTTGCTATGAAGCTTTTGACCAGGGGGTGGATACCATAATGAGCACCGTAGCCTGGGGCTTGGGCAACAACTTTGAAAATATCACCCTAATTGGAACTGACAATATTAATGCATTTGGTAATAGTGCTAATAATATTCTTATTGGTAACGCCGGCAATAATGTGCTTATTGGCGGTGGTGGCGTTGACACAATGACTGGTGGCCTTGGTGACGACAAGTACGTTGTCGACAGCGCTGGAGATGTAATCATAGAGAGATCAGGCGAAGGGGCTGATTGGGTGACATCATCCGTCAGCTGGACTCTCGGCGATCACCTGGAAAATCTTGTCCTTTCCGGCTCATCTAGCCTGTTGGGCAGGGGTAATGATCTGAATAATCGCATTGAAGGCAATGGTGGAAGTTGCACCCTCGATGGAGGGCTTGGTCGGGATACATTGGTTGGTGGTGTCGGTGCAGATACGTTCCGCTTTGCCACGGCTGCAAGCTATGGCATTGATTCGGCTGATCGAGTTTTAAACTTTAACGCTGCGCTGGGTGATCGCATTGCCATTGATAGAGCGGCTTTTGGTATTGGGGCGGTCTCCGCCAGTTTGATCAGCGTCGACTCTGCTGGACTGGCTAATGCCTTCAGAACCTCTAATCTTTTCGTTTATAATACAACTAATGGCCAGCTTTTCCATAATGCCAATGGCTCGGCCGCTGGCTTTGGTGCAGGTGGCGTCTTTGCCCTGCTCTCGGGCAGTCCAGCATTGCAGCTAAGCTCGTTGGAGTTGCAATAGTTGGTTTGTAATAGTTAGCTTGCAATGGCTAGATCGCAACAGTTGGGCTGAGGCCTGGTTGGTTTGCCTGGGCTTCATGGGCCAACGATGCTGCGGCCCTGGCCCTCGGCCCTGGCTGAGGTCAGGGCCGAGGGCCAGGAGCGGCTGGGGAGTTTACGACCCGTCGTCGCCAGCCGAGGGCGTGGAGCAGTGCCGCCGCCAGGGAGCGGAGCCGCAGACTCCGCGTCAATCCAATCCGCTGGGGCCAGCCAGGGATGGCTATGCCTTGATTTCTGTTATTTGAATTAATTGCGCTCGAATTCTCCTCCTTGGCATTGACTATATTAATAATCGCCGTCTTTGTGTTGGTTGCACCGGCCCGAGCGGCTGTTGATCGGGCTGGTTCCAACTGGCGCTGCTGCCGTCTGGGGCGTGCTAGCTGGGGTAGCAGTGGCTGGCTTCCTGCCTGCTGGGGTGGCTGCGGCTGGTATTGCTGGGCCTGCTGATGTCGCGGTTGGAGTTGCTGTAGTTGGCGGTGCAGCTGGTCCAGTTGCTGGCGCAGATTGTTATTTTCTGCCAGGATGGGCTGGAGGCGCTGTTGATACTTCAGCTCGAAGATTTCCGAGACTTTCTGCATCAGACCCTCCATGGCAGCCAGCTCGGCACGCACTTGGCTCAGTTGCTGCTCTAGCTGCTGCTCCCGTTGCTGGGCCAGTTGCTGAGCCAGTTGTTGCTCCTGGTGGGGGAGCGATTGCCGTAGTGGGGAGGGTATCTGCTCGCTATCTAAATCAAATTGAAGGTCAGCTAAAACCGGAGTGGCCTGGGGAGGCCACTCCGGTGTGGGGGAGGTTGCTTCTCGGTTCGATTCAGGCTCCATGGCCTGAAGCTACCCAGGGCTTGTGGCGCTGACAAGGCTTGTAGCGCTGACAAGGCTTGTAGCGCTGACAAGGCTCGTGGCGGTGACAAGGGCAAGCGGGCGGACCCGGTTCAAGCCTCGGCCGGTTGTTCGCTGGGGGCTTCTTCGCTGGCGCCGCTGGGCATCGAGCGGGGGGCGGGCATCGGACCGTCCTGCTTCACCGTTAAATAGCGGATCACGTCCTCGGAGAGACGCATCGCCCTCTCCAGCACGGCCACGTGCTGGCCGTCGCCGTTGTGGTTGAGCTGCACGTAGATGCCCTCGCGGTGCTTGGCAATCGAATAGGCCAGGCGGCGCTTTCCGCGCATTTGGCAATCGAGTACTTCACCAGCGGCTTCTGTCACCAGGTTGCGGTAACTGGCCACATGGGTTTCTACCTCCTCTTCCGGGATGTCCGGACGCAGGATGTACATCGTTTCGTAATAGGCTTGCGTCATGGGCGCCAGGCGGTTGCAGGCAGGGTTGCAGTGGCTGCGGCCGGTGGGCATGGCTGCCCACCGGCGACGGATGGATCAACCTATCGCAGTGCCGCGCCCAAGCTGGGCCCCGGGTCTCAGGTGCTCAGTAGAGCTGCATGCGCACAGCCTCTGAGATCGTGGGCAGCTCGGCGTCCTTGCCCCGCAGGTTCTGCACCACCCCGAACAGCACCACCACCAGGGTGCCCAGGAACACGGTGTTGCTGAGGGTGCGCAGGGCAAAGCCGCTGCCCAGGGGGTTGATCAGCAGGTTGAAGGCCAGCGACACCAGCACCAGCACGATGTCGATCAGAATTGCCTGCAACACATTGAAACGGATCGGGTAGGGCACCCGGCCGTTGCGCACCACCGCCAGGTAGAGGGCCAGGAACAGCACCAGCCCCCCGAACGGCACCACCTGCTGCAGCACCGCCAGCGGCAGGGCCGGCACGCTCAGCCACTGGAGCATCGGAAACAGGCCGAACAGGCTGCGCCCGAAGGGAATCGCATCGCTCCAGGGCACCAGGTAGGCCGCTGCCGCCAGCAGGCGTTGCCAAATGGGAGGGGCCTGCATGGCGGCATGGGGACGCGAGCGAATTCCCAGGCTAGGGGCGCCGCTGCAGCTGCTCCAGGGCCGCCGCCCGCATGGCCGCCACCGGCAGCTCCTGGACTCCACTCCAGAGGCCCAGGGCGGCGGCCCCTTGCCGCACCAGCATCTCCAGGCCATCGATGGCGCGGCAGCCCCGGGCGGCCGCCTGCCGCAGCAGCGCCGTGGGCCGGGGCGTGTAGATCAGGTCGTAGACGCAACCGCCCGGGGCCAGGGCCTCCAGCTCCCCCGGCCCCAGGGGGCTTAGGGAGCTGGCCAGGGGATCGCCAGCGGCGGCCATCCCCAGCGGCGTGGTGTTGACCACCAGCTGGGCGGCCCCCAGGGCCTCCACCAGCTCATCTCGGTGCCCGTCTCGGTGCCCTTCGCCCTGGTCGGGCCAGGCCATGGTCACCAGCTGTGGCGCCCAGCTGCGGCAGGCCGCCTCGAAGGCCGCCATGCTGGAGGCCCGCCGGCCCACCAGGGTGATTTGGCCCAGGCCCAGCTCCACCAGGGCGGCCACCACGGCCCTGGCACTGCCGCCGCAGCCCAGCACCAGCGCCCGTTGCTCCGCCCAGCTGGCCCCCGCAGCGCCTGGATGCGCCGGCTCCCGCAGCGGGGCCAGGAAGCCCTCCACGTCGGTGTTGGTGCCGAACCAGCCCCCCTGGCGGTGGGGCACCAGCGTGTTCACCGCTCCCAGCCGTTGGGCCAGGGGGCTGAGCTCGCGGCAGAGGGCCGCCACCGCCTGCTTGTGGGGAATGGTGACGTTCAGACCGCGGCAGCCCAGCGCCTCCAGCCCCTCCAGCACCGTGGCCAGGGAGGCGGCCGGGGTGGGCAGGGCCAGGTAAACCCAGTCGAGCCCCAGCTGCTGCAATGCGGCGTTGTGCATCGCCGGCGACAGCGAGTGGCGCACCGGGTCCCCCAGCACCCCCACCAGGGCCGTGTGGCCGGAGATGGTGCCAGCGGTGCTGGCCAGGGGCGCGGTCATGGGGGCGCGGGGCTTCTGGGGCGCACCGTAGGGGCTGGGGCCACTGCGGTTTGGCCACCTGTTCGGCCACCTGTTCGGGAACCACCCCTCGCCGGACACCGGCTTCACTGCAGAGGATGCATGAACTCCAACTACACCCTTAGCGAGGTGGAATTCCATGGGTAAGGTCGTCGGCATTGACCTAGGCACTACGAACAGCTGCGTCTCCGTGATGGAGGGCGGCAAGCCCACGGTGATCGCCAACGCCGAGGGATTCCGCACCACTCCTTCCGTGGTGGCCTACACCAAAAACCAGGACAAATTGGTGGGTCAAATCGCCAAGCGTCAGGCGGTGATGAACCCTGAAAACACCTTCTATTCGGTGAAGCGTTTCATCGGCCGCCGCGTCGATGAGGTGAACGAAGAGTCCAAGGAAGTTAGCTACGGAGTTGAAAAGGCCGGAGCCAATGTCAAGGTGAAATGCCCGGTACTCAGCAAGCAATTTGCTCCGGAGGAAATTTCCGCCGAGGTGCTGCGCAAGCTCGCCGAAGACGCCGGCAAATATTTGGGTGAAACGGTCACCCAGGCGGTAATCACAGTTCCGGCTTACTTCAACGACTCCCAGCGCCAGGCTACCAAGGACGCCGGCAAGATCGCCGGTCTGGAGGTGCTGCGCATCATCAACGAGCCCACGGCCGCAGCCCTGGCCTATGGCCTCGATCGCAAGAGCAACGAGCGCATCCTGGTGTTCGACCTCGGCGGCGGCACCTTCGACGTGTCGGTGCTGGAGGTGGGCGATGGGGTGTTCGAGGTGCTCTCCACCTCCGGCGACACCCATCTCGGCGGCGACGACTTCGACAAGGTGATCGTCGATTACCTGGCGGGTTCGTTCAAGGCCAACGAGGGCATCGACCTGCGCCAGGACAAGCAGGCCCTGCAGCGGCTCACCGAGGCGGCCGAGAAGGCCAAGATCGAGCTCTCCAGCGCCACCCAGAGCGAGGTGAACCTGCCGTTCATCACCGCCACCCCCGAGGGTCCCAAGCACCTGGATCTCACCCTCACCCGCGCCAAGTTCGAAGAGCTGGCCTCCAAACTCATCGACCGCTGCCGCGTGCCGGTGGAGCAGGCCCTCAAGGACGCCAAGCTCAGTTCCAGCGAGCTGGACGAGGTGGTGATGGTGGGCGGCTCCACCCGCATCCCCGCCGTGCTGGAGCTGGTGAAGCGGGTCACCAACAAGGAACCCAATCAGACCGTGAACCCCGACGAGGTGGTGGCCGTGGGTGCCGCCATCCAGGGCGGTGTGCTCGCCGGTGAGGTGAAGGACATCCTGCTGCTGGATGTCACCCCCCTCTCCCTGGGGGTGGAGACCCTGGGCGGCGTGATGACCAAGATGATCGGTCGCAACACCACCATCCCCACCAAGAAATCGGAGGTTTATTCCACCGCTGTCGATGGCCAAACCAACGTGGAAATTCACGTGTTGCAGGGCGAACGGGAGATGGCCAGCGATAACAAGTCGCTCGGTACCTTCCGGCTCGATGGCATCCCCCCCTCCCCCCGGGGTGTGCCCCAGATCGAAGTAACTTTCGATATCGACGCCAACGGCATCCTCAGCGTCAATGCCAAGGACAAGGGCAGCGGCAAGGAGCAGAGCATCTCGATCACCGGCGCCTCCACCCTCAGTGACAACGAGGTGGAGAAGATGGTCAAGGACGCGGAGGCCAACGCCACCGCCGACAAGGAAAAGCGCGAGCGCATCGACCTCAAAAATCAGGCCGAAACGCTTGTTTACCAGGCCGAAAAACAGCTGGGTGAGCTGGGCGACAAGGTGAGCGCCGAGGACAAGTCCAAGGTGGAGGCCCACGCCAAGACCCTCAAGGAGGCCGTGGCCAAGGAAGACTTCGCCACGATCAAGACCGAGCTCGAAGAGTTGCAAAAAGCCCTCTACGCCGCCGGTGCCTCCGTGTACCAACAGGCCGCGGGAGCTGAAGCCGCCACAGGCAATGGTGCCGGTGGCGCCGAGGCCCCGTCCTCCTCGGCCGGCGACGACGTGATCGACGCTGAATTCACCGAGAGCAAGTAAGCCCCTTGTCGCCCTGGGGCCTGGGCTTTGCGGCCTGGCACCAGGGCTAGTAAGACTTCTTTATTGGAGCTTGGGCCCAGGGAACCTGGGTTTTGAGCCTGGGTTCAGGAGGCTTGGGGTTGTCAATGTGAATTTCAAAGGGCGCCCCTGAGGGCGCCCTTTTTAAGTAATTATTACCAACTCACCATGTTGGACTCGGTATATCCAGCTCAGCACATTGATCTCGGTGTATCCAACTCGGCGCATTAAACTCAGCATGTCCAGCTCAGCGCATTAAACTCAGTATGTTCAGCTCAGCGCCTCCGGCTAAATAAATGCAACTTGACATGCTCAACTCAGTGCATTAGACTAAATATATCCTGCTAAGTGCATCCAGCTCAGCGCATTTGACTAGACACATTTCTGGCCGATATTTTCAACTCCGCATGCTCAATTAAGTGCATCCAACTCGGTAAATTCGACTGGGTGCATCCAGGTAGGTGCATTCAGCTCCGCGAATTTGTCGGCTGGCTTGACGCATGTAATCAAGCTGCCCCCAGTGATCGTGATATCCTTGGCCGCGAAGTCGGCCGATCACTCTAATGAAGCCTCATTTGTGGCCTTCGGCTGCTTTAGGCTTCCGGCAATAATGTGGCTAATGGCAATGTTTTTGTCTGCAAACTTGCTTTCGGTTGGGAATGGCTGGGTGGTGTGGCATGAAAAGCAGTTTGTGCCAATGCTTTGCGCAAAGGTTTCCATGGTTGAATTGGCCAAGGTGATCGATCCTATTGAGTTTGCGAAGAGATCCAAGCCTGGCTCCAGCGGTGTTTGCGAGCTGTCGAGCCAAACACTTCCGATTAGATTGTAGTTGGCGAACACCGGATCAATCTGGTCTGAATGTTCCGGGATCGCCGCTTGAACATTGGAGTTGATGCTGTTTATGTCGTCAACCCGACTTTGGCCCGTAACCGTGGGACTCTCGGAGCTGAATTCAGCGCCTCCATAGGCAAATTGACGAAATACGTTGGTAACGGGACCTGCTTTCTGCGTTTTAAAATCAAGAGAATAAGCTGTTGGCTTTTGGTTGGATGCTTGAGCCTTTGTGCCGGCTTTGTAAAGGGTAAACTGCTGATTATTTACTGATTGGTTGGAGCCGGGCACGGTGCCAGCTGGCAGATTGGGAGCATTGTTTTTTTGCTCAAAAGTTGCCCAGATGAATTCCGGATGATCCTTTACTGCCCCGACAACGTGGATGCCAAGTAGCGCAACTGTAACCCCGGATTTTGTGAGCTTGGAAGTCTTTAGCTGACCCTTGTGGGCTGGATCTTCCTCCAGCAATTGAATGGTTGCTTTGGTGGTGAATGTGTCTTTCGGTAGTTTTGCCGCATCATCGACCACCATCCAGGAGGCCTTCAGCACTGTCGAGTCGATCGGAAAATTTGTGGTTGGCGACGTCTTATTGTAGTTTTCGTTTCCCATATGGGCCTTTGCGAATTCAAAATACTCTGGATTCATGTGGATCGAGTAGTATATGACACGTGAATTTTGGCTTACAAGTATTCCATCTGAACCGGCCTGTTCAATGCTGTTCAGGTCGTCGCCTCGCCGCCTAAAGGCCAGGCCAGGTTTTTGAAAGCGAGGCTTGAGCATCAGCTCCGTCGGGGCTGCTGTCTCCTCGATTGTCTCGGTTGCGGAGAGTTTTCTTTCCAGGTCTTGGGGCGTAGGCAAGCTCAGGAACAGGGGTTTACCCTCTGGCCCTGTCTTTTGCATAAAATGAATGAATGCGGTCCAGGACCACTGTTGAAAATCGCAGTCTTGAGTTGGCGCATTGAATGTGAATAGGGGTTCTAGGGCTGGGGTTTCCCACCAGCCCAGTAGCGTGTTGCAGCTCGTGGACTCGGCCAGCACTGGATCCTGGCCCAGCAGGGTGAGGAAAAGAGCAATGGCGAGTAGCGATCGGAGCAAGTAGCGCCAAATTGATGACAATGTGTGTCTAAGCTGGCGGTGGTGGACGAAAGTGTGAGATAGAGAGGGATCGGACATGATTGCCGAGGCTAATTTGCCGCCGCAAGGCTACCAACATTGCTTTGATTTGTCAGCTGAGCAAGTTGGAGTCTGGTCGGAGAGGCTGCGGGCTGTCCCGGGTACTTTTTGCAGGATGTGTCTCGCCATGGACCTGTTGCCCGCCAGTCGTCTGCGATCAAGGGCCCGGCATCGCTTGCTCGTATTTGGGGTCTGCAAGTAGGCGGACTGCAGCCAGGAGGGCTGCAAGCAGGGGCTGGCATCAATTCTTTCTTCGTGTTAAGTGCACGTCTTCTCCTTCATCCAAGGCGCCTCGAAAAAATGTCAATTCCACCCCAGGCAGTCAGGCGAAACCCAGGGACTGCAATGCTTTAACTGCGATCACACCAGTGGGCTTTGGCCAGCTGGGCCTGCGGCAGCCAGCTTGGTGCGGTTTGGCGGGTTGGCTCGTCAGGATGGGGGACGCCCCGGATCTCGCCCTGAATCAGGAAACCCTGCTGTTTGAACCCGCCGTGGCCGAGGCCGGGGCGCTGCGGGTGGTGCTGGCCTTCCCAAGCACCTATTCGGTGGGCATCACCAGCTTGGGCTACCAGGTGGTCTGGGCCACCCTGGCCCAGCGGTCGGATCTGGATGTGCGGCGGCTGTTCACCGACCAGGGGGACCCCCCCCACCGGCAGCTGGATTTGTTTGGCCTGTCGCTGAGCTGGGAGCTGGATGGGCCGGTGCTGCTCGATCTGCTGGAGCGGCAGCGCATCCCGATCTGGAGCCACGAGCGCGGCGATGACGATCCGATCGTGTTTGGTGGCGGACCGGTGCTCACCGCCAATCCCGAGCCCCTGGCCCCCTTCTTTGATGTGGTGTTGCTGGGCGATGGCGAACTGCTGCTGCCGGCCCTGGTGGAGGCCTTGCAGCTGCTGCGCCAGGCGCCGCGGGCCCAGCGGTTGCGGGCCCTGGCCCGGGTGCCGGGGGTCTACGTGCCCTCGCTCTATGCCCCCCGCTACGACGGCGACGGCCAGTTGTTGGCGGTGGAGCCGATCGAGGCCGGCATTCCGGCCAGCGTGGCCAAGCAAACCTGGCGCGGCAACACCCTCAGCCATTCGGCGGTGATCACCCCGGAGGCCGCCTGGCCCGACATCCACATGGTGGAGGTGGTGCGCAGCTGTCCGGAGCTGTGCCGCTTCTGCCTGGCCAGCTACCTCACCCTGCCCTTTCGCACCCCCTCCCTGGATGAGGGCCTGATTCCAGCGGTGGAGAAGGGCCTGGCCGTCACCAGGCGCCTGGGCCTGTTGGGGGCTTCGGTGACCCAGCACCCCCAGTTTGCCGACCTGCTCCAGTGGCTGGATGGCGAGCGCTTCGAGGGCATCCGCCTCAGCGTTAGCTCGGTGCGGGCCGCCACCGTCACCCCAGAGTTGGGCCGGATCCTGGCCAAGCGGGGTAGCAAGTCGCTCACCATCGCCATCGAGAGCGGCAGCGATCGCCTGCGGGCCCTGGTGAACAAGAAGCTGGCCGCCGAGGAGATCTTCGCCGCCGCAAGGCATGCCAAGCAGGGCGGTCTGGCGGGCCTGAAGCTTTATGGCATGGCGGGCCTGCCCTGCGAGGAGGAGGAAGACATCGAGGCCACCGCCCAGTTGCTGCTGGAGTTGAAGCGGGCCACCCCGGGCCTGCGCCTCTCCTTGGGGGTGAGCACCTTTGTGCCCAAAGCTCACACGCCGTTCCAGTGGCAGGGGGTGCGGCCCCAGGCGGAAGCGCGGCTGAAGCTGCTGGCCAAGCGCCTCAAGCCCCGGGGCATCGAGCTGCGACCGGAGAGCTATGGCTGGAGCGTGATTCAGGCCCTGCTCTCCCGTAGCGATCGGCGCCTGGCGCCGGTGATCGCCGCGGTGCGCGGCCGCCACGACAGCCTGGGGGGCTGGAAGGCGGCCTACCGCTCCCTGCCAGCTGGGGAGCTGCCCGCCTGGCAGGAGGTGATCCACTCCACCTGGGACCTGGACCGGGTATTGCCCTGGGATCACCTGGAGGGGCCGCTGCCCAAGGCCACCCTGGCCAAGCACCATCAACAGGCCTTCGAGGCGGTGGAAATGGGGTTTGGGGCCGATTCCCCGGTCATGGGGGCTTGATCTAAATCCGGTCCTCCCCGGGGGAACTGGCTGCGTTTGCATCGGTGCCACCTGCCAGGGAGCCACTTACGGAGCAATTGCTCCCGTAGCAGCGCAGGCCCGCCAGCAGCACCCAGCCGGCCACGTTGATGCGGCTGTCATAGAAGGGCATGTCGGTGGCATGGAGGGCAGTGAGCACCAGGGCCGCCGCCCACCAGGCCCGATCCCAGATGGCGCCGCTGGCCATCCCCAGCCGCGCCGCCCGGATCAGCAGCCCCAGCACCAGGCCCACCACCAGTAGCGCCACCGGCAAACCGTGGCTTACCGCCAGATCCAGGGGCAGGTTGTGGGTGTGGCCATGCCAGAAGCCGGTGCGCAGTGGATAAATCACGCTGAAGGCCGCCGCCCCCCAGCCCAGCCAGGGTCGCTCGGCCACCAGGCCCACCGCCACCTGCCACTGGCTCAGGCGGGTGATCGCCAGGGGCCGGTGGCCATGGGAGTTGGCGTCGTTGAGGCGGCCCCAGATCGACTGGGGCACCAGGGCGCGGGCGGGCTGTTGCAGGGCGGCGGGAATACCCGGCAGGCTGGCCAGGGCCACCGGCACCAGGGCCAGTAGCAGCAGGGGCAGCAGCCAGCGCCAGCTCAGGGGCCCGGCCACCAGGGGCACCGCCAGCAGCAGGCCGCCCCAGGCATTGCGCGAATCGGTGAGAAAGATGGCGGCGGCCAGGGCGGCGGCGATGGCCAGGGCCGTGAGGCGGCGCCAGGGGCGCTGGCCCCGCTGCAGCAGGGCCGCCAGGGCAAAAGGCCAGGCCAGGGCCAGCCAGGCCCCGGCGATGTTGGCGTAGTCGAAGAGGCCGGCCAGGCGATCGGGGGGGTTGCCGCCCGCCTTGATGTGCCAGATCACCAGGCCGCCGAGGATCTGCCAGGGGCCGCTCCAGTGGCCCAGCAGCTGGCCAAAGCCCGTCACCAGCACCGGCACGGTGCCCACCAGCAGCCATTGCCCTGCCCGGCGCCGGGCCGCCGCCGTGGCCAGATAGGGCTGAAAGCCCCAGAAGGCCCAGAAAAACGGCAGCCAATTGCCCAGCCCCAGCCAGGCCAGCCAGCCACTGCTGGCCCCCAGACAGCCCAGCAGCATCAACAGGGCGGTGGCCAGCAGCAGGCCGTTGACGGGATCGCGCCAGGCGCCAAGGCGGCCGCGGCTGCCCTGGATCAGGGCCACCAGCAGCAGCAGGGCGCCCAGCAGGGCACTGCTGGCCAGCAGCGCCAGCCCCAGCTGAAAACAGCGCCAGCCGAGGGGATTGGCGTCAGGGGGACGCTCCCGCAGCAGTTGGCGATCGATTGTCGCCAGGCGTCCGCTGGCGGCGTTGCTCGGGGCGGTGGTCAGGGCGGTGGAGGTGGTCAGGGCTGAGGGCCTGCCGGTAGCCATCACTCGAATACGGCCGTGCGGCCCTGATACATCATCACTTGGCGGCGCAGGTGCAGGCGCAGGGCCCGGGCCAGGGCCAGCCTTTCGCAGTCGCGGCCCTTGCGGATCAGGTCGGCCACCTCGTCGCGGTGGCTTACGTGCACCGTGGTCTGTTCGATGATCGGTCCGCCGTCGAGCTCTTCAGTTACGTAGTGGGCGGTGGCGCCGATCAGCTTGACGCCGCGCTCCCAGGCCTGGTGGTAGGGCTGGGCCCCCATGAAGGCCGGCAGGAAGGAGTGGTGGATATTGATAACCTCCAGCCCCTGATTGCCGGCCTTGGAGCAGTGATCGAGGAACTGGGCACTGAGCACTTGCATGTACTTGGCCAGCACCACCAGCTCGATCTGGTGTTCCGCCAGCAGCTCCAATTGTTTCTGTTCCACCTCCGCCTTGGTGGCGGCGGTGATCGGCAGGTGCACGAACCGGGCGCCGAAGTCGCGCGCCACCGGTTCCAGATCCGGGTGGTTGGCGATCACCAGGGGCACCTGCATCGGCAGTTCGCCGGCCCTGGTGCGCCAGAGCAGGTCCATCAGGCAGTGGTCCTGCTTGCTAACGAACAGGGCCACCCGGGTGGGCTGGTCGGAAAAGTGCACCTGGCCCTGGCCCCCCAGGCGGCCCGCCAGGGCCTTGACCGCCGCCCCGATCGCCTCGCGGGGCAGCCCGAAGCCCTCCAGCTGCCATTCAATCCGGCTCAAAAACAGGCCCGCCCTGGCATCGGTGTGGTGATCGGCGTGGCAGATATTGCCGCCGTTGGCTGCCACCCAGCCGGATAGCTCGCTGACCAGGGCCGGGCGATCGGGGCAGATCACCTGCAGGATGGCGGTGGCGGATCCCATGGCAACCGGCGGTGAGGGCCAACGCAGCAGCTTGCCGGATCATCCCCGCGGGATGCGCAGCTGCAGCAAATAGGCAGGGAATGGCGCCAGCCTGATTGGGGATGCAGCCTGCTGAACCTGCCCTGCCGCCACTGCTTGGAGTCACTGTTTGCCGTCACCGCTTGCTGCAACTGCTTGTCGTCACCGCTTGTCGTCACCGCTTGCCGCCGCTGATGGCTGCATCCGTTTTCAGAAACCGATGGCCGCAGTTGATTGCTGGGCCTGATTGCTGCAACTGATTGCGGAAACTGGCTGTCGCAACAACCTGCCGCAACCGAGTTGGCGAAACTTGCAGTAGCAGGGCATTTCCCCCAGCAGCGCGGGTAAAGTCGCCGCGCTGCTGGGGGCTCTCCTGAATCCCCTCTCCCCTATCCCCATGCTGTCCGCACTGAGCTCCGCTGTCCCCGCCGCTCTGGCCCGACAACTGCAACGGTTGGTGGGGTTGTGCCTGGCGGTGGTGCTCTGTTTTGGCCTGGCCGCCTGTGATGGTGCCAAGGGCAGCCTTCCCCCCAGCCTCAGCTCCGAGGCCGTGGCCGCCATCGAGCGCCAGGCCGAGGGCTTCCTGGCCGCCCGGGATCGCCTGCCCGAGCTGGCCCAGCTGGTCAACGAGCGCAACTGGGTGTTCACCCGCAACCTCATCCATGGCCCGATGCATGAGGTGGGTCGCCAGATGCTTTACATAAACAAGTTGCTGCTGCCTGCTGATCGCCCAGAGGCCCTCCAGTTGGCCGATCAGCTGAAGACCGCCCTGGCCCAGCTCGATGAGGCCGCCCGTCTCCAGGACGGAGACAAGCTGCGCAAGGCCTATATCGGCGTGGCCAGTGGTTTTGGTCTCTATGCCCAGATCCTGCCGGCCCAGGTGCAGGTAGATCTCAAGCAGGCTTGATGCCGCTGGCCACCACCCGCCCCCAGGGCGTTGTGGTGGTGGGCGCTGGGCTGGTGGGCCTGGCGACGGCCTGGCTGCTCAGCCGCCAGGGCCATCGGGTCACCCTGGTGGACCCAGCCCTGGCGGGCACCCCCCAGCCCACCAGTGGCAGCGCCGCCGCCCTGGGGCTACTGATGGCCCAGGTGTTTCATCGCAACAGCGGTCGGGCCTGGAGGCTGCGCCAGCAGAGCCTGGCCCTGTGGCGTTCCTGGCTAGGGGAGCTGGGCCGGCGCGGCCACCCGCTCCCCTGCCGCCAGGGGCTGCTGCTGTTGGCGGCCGACCCGGTAGATCTGGAGCGCCAGCAGCGCCTGGCCGCCGACAAGGCTCGGCTGGGCATCGAGTTGGCCCCCTGGGGCCCCGATCGGCTGGCCGACCTGCGGCCCGCCCTGCCCGGTGCCCCGCTGGGGGGTTTGCTTTCCCAGCAAGACGGCCAAATTGATCCGGGCGCCGTGATGGCTGCCCTGCTGGCGGAGGCGCGCCAGGCGGGGCTGGTGGCCATCGCCGATTCGTTGCTGGCCCTGGAGCGCGGCGGCCGCTGGCGCCTGCATCTGGCCGGTGGGGGCAGTCTGCAGACCCCCTGGCTGGTGCTGGCCGCGGGCCTGGGCAGTGCGCCGCCTCTGGCGGGCCTGGAGCCGCCGCTGGCCCTGCAGCCGCCGCTGGCGCTGCAGCCGGTGTTGGGTCAGGCGCTGGAGCTGGAACTGGCTGAGGCGCCCCGGTGGAACTGGCCCGGGGCGGTGGTGTGGCGCGGTCTCAACCTGGTGCCCCGCCCCGACCTGCCGGGGGGGAGAAGGCTGTGGTTGGGGGCGACGCTGGAGCCGGGAATCGACGCCGATGCCGCCGCCCTGGCGGATCTGCGCCAGCTGGGGGGCGAGGCGCCCAGCTGGCTGCGGCAGGCCCGGGTGGTGCGCCAGTGGCAGGGGCTGCGCTGTCAACCGCTGGGCCGGCCGGCGCCCCTGCTGGAACAACCGGAGCCGGGTTTGCTGCTGGCCTGCGGCCACCACCGCAACGGCGTGCTGTTGGCCCCCGCCAGCGCCGCCTGGATCAGCCAGCAGATCGAGGCGGGTTGATGGGGGCCACTGGCGGTGGGGCCAGAGGCTTGCAGTTGCAGTGCAGCGAATTGGCGGGTCTCCACTAGCTGCCTTGCTCCAGGCACGGTTTTGGCTGGTCACCCCAGGGGCTGGTCATCCGCAAAAGCGCAGCGGCTGGCGCTGCCAAGTCAAAGCCCCGCCATGTTTTTCGCGGCTTCCCCATCCATCCGTCGCTCCGCTTAACACTCCGTTACCTGATGATGGGCGGTAGTGCCCGTAGCCCCTCCATGTCCGTTGCCCCCAACCCCGCGACGGCGGCCGGTTCCACCCCCGTTGCCACTTCCACCCCCGCTGCCAGCTCCACTGCCAGCCCCACTGCCAGCCCCACCGCCAGGGGTTACGACCGGGCCGACTGGGCCAGCGCCTTTGGCAATGTGGACAGCGAACTCACCGCCGTGCCCCTAAAGGCGGCCCGCGGCAGCATTCCGGCGGAGCTCAAGGGCACCCTCTATCGCAACGGCCCGGGCCGGCTGGAGCGGGGCGGCCAATCGGTGCACCATCCCTTTGACGGCGACGGCATGATTGCCGCCCTGCGCTTCGAGGCCGGCGAGCTCAGCTTCACCAACCGCTACGTGCGCACCGAGGGCTGGCAAGCCGAGGAGGCGGCCGGTCGCATGTTGTACCGCGGTGTTTTCGGCACCCAGAAGCCCGGCGGGCCGCTGGCCAATATGTTTGATCTGCGCCTCAAGAACGTCGCCAACACCCATGTGGTGCGCCTCGGCGACCAGTTGTTGGCCCTCTGGGAGGCCAGTTCCCCCCACGCCCTCGACCCCGACAGCCTCGAAACCCGGGGGCTGAGCCTGCTGGATGGGGTGCTCAAGCCCGGCGAGGCCTTCAGCGCCCACCCCCGCTTTGATCCAGGCCACCACGGCGGCGAACGGATGGTCACCTTTGGCGTCAAGACGGGGCCGCGCAGCACGATCCGGCTGCTGGAGTTCGCCAGCGGCGAGGGCCCGGCGGGGGAGCCGGCCGGCACCCTGCTCAGCGAGCGCAGCGACAGCTTCTCCGGCTTCGCCTTCCTGCACGACTTCGCCATCACCCCGAACTGGGCGGTGTTCCTGCAGAACGCCATCGCCTTCAACCCCCTGCCCTACCTGCTGGGCCAGAAGGGGGCGGCCCAGTGCCTGGCCTCCAAGCCCGGCGGCCAGGCCCAGTTCTGGCTGATCCCCCGCGATTCGGGCGCCTATGCGGGCCAGCCGCCGCGGATCGTGCCGGCCCCCGATGGTTTTGTGTTTCACCACCTAAATGCCTGGGAAACGGGCAGCAGCCCAGCGGGCAGCAGTTCAGCCGCCCAGCCCAGCGGTTCCCTGGTGATCGAGAGCATCTACTACGCCGAATTCCCCTCGATTGGTCCCGACACCGACTTCCGCACGATCGATTTCGACCTGATCCCCGAGGGGCTGTTGGAGCGCTGCAGCATCGACCTCAGCACCAACTCGGTGAAAACCGAGCGCCTCAGTGAGCGCTGCTGTGAGTTCGCCATGGTGAATCCGCGCCGCCAGGGTCTCAGCTCTCGTTACGGCTGGATGGCGGTGGCGGAGCGGGAAACGGGCAACGATCCGCTGCAGGCGATCAAGAAGCTGGATCTGATCAGCGGCGAAAGGTTGGTGTGGAGTGCCGCGCCCCGCGGTTTCGTGAGCGAGCCGGTGATGGTGCCCAGGCCAGCCCCAGCCGGCGGCGTTGAAGTGGCGGAAGACGAAGGCTGGGTGCTCACCCTGATCTGGAATGGCGCCCGCGGCGCCAGCGACCTGGTGATCCTCGACGCCGCCTCCATGGCAGAGCTGGCGGTGGTGGAACTGCCGCTGGCCATCCCCTACGGCCTGCACGGCAGTTTTGTGCAGGGCTGATCAGATCTCTGGAGCCCAGCGGCCGTAACTATCGAGTACCGCCCCCACCCAGATCAGTTGCCGGCAAGCCGCTGGCACTCCGCCCAGCCCGATCAGTTCAAGAAGACCAGGTTGTCAAAGGCCACGAAGCCAAGATCGATGACCAGCGACACCAGGTTGGTGAAGTTCGGCGGAGCGAAGGTTTGGGGGGCAGTGTTATTGGCGGGGGTGGTGAAGGTGGCGCTGACAGTGGTGCCATCGCTACGGGTACCCTTGAACACCGTATTCTGCGGAGGTATGGCGGAATTAGCGTTGCATACTTGCAGGGATTTTAATGTAAAGACCTTCCCCTGGGTGGGGGTCACGGTCAGCTTGCTGGGACTGCCGTAGGTGCGAACAAAATTGTTGACAAATGGGCTGGCCCAACGATTGCCCACGCTGTTGGTGAAGGTTAAGCCCGCCTCTGAATAGGGAGCTGAAGCGGCTGGATTCGCGGGGAAATTTTGATTAAATGTAACGGTTGCAACCACAGATTCAACAATTCATTCATTGCCTATGCCCGTATTCCAGGTTGTCACGCCTTGGGGGGAGTCGGGACGATGAAGGTAAACTCCTTTCCAGGACTTTAGCCTGATCTTGCTAGATTGCTTTAAGACCAGCAGTAGGGACGGGCTGAGCGTCGCAGCGGCGGTGGGTGCCGCGCTGGGGGCTGGGGCGCCATTGGCAATCGTCGTCGGTGACATGTTGATAATTTGACGAAAGTGGCGGGCAGTAGCCATATCGGGAAAGCTGCATGGGCTACTTGGGCTAATTTCGATCAGGCACTGTTTGTGGTCAAGCTTGTGAATGACAGATTTGAGTCAACTTGTCGACATCTCAATGTCATCTACATAACAATAAAATCTCCCAGCCAGGCCTAGGGGTCGCCAGGGGGCGGCGCCCGCGTGTCCGTTGGCAGGCGCCTGGGATTGGTTCCCCAGCCCGGTTCAGGCGATCAGCAGCTGGTAGGCGGCGTTGATCCGCCGGAAGGCCTCGGCGTCGCCGCCCATGTCGGGGTGGTGGCACTTCACCAGCCGCCTATGGGCTGCCTTTACCGCCGCCAGCGAGGCGCCATGGGAGAGCTCCAGGAGGATGAGGGCCTCGGCCCGCTGGCGATCGGGTCCGGCTGCGGGGTTGCGGCCGGCGGCCTGGCGGGAGTTCTGTTGGCTGTCACCCCAGCTCTGGCGGGCGTCGCGCTGGGACTCCCGCTGGCGCCGGGCTTCCTGTTGTCGCCAGGCCTCCTGGTCTTGCTGGGCCTGCCGCTGGCGGCGAGCCTCCCGCTCTCGATCGGCCTGTTGTTGGCTGCGGGCTTGCTGCTCCCGTTGGGCCTGCTGTTGGCGGTGGTTTTCCTTGTCCCAGCGCACCTGGTGTTGGCGGCGGGCGGCGGCCTCCAGCTCGGCGATGGCGGCCAGCAGTTCGTCCACCAGCGTGTGCGGATTGCTGCTGAGCCGATCGGCGGCCCGGGGGCCATGGAGGGCGAAGGCCGCCCTCACCGCCGCCTTCACCCGGCTGGCGGGGCCGGCCAGCACCCAGCGCAGCTCCGTGCCGAGGCCTGGTGAGCGGCGATCCAGAGCCTCCTCCAGTTCCAGGGCTGGATCGTGGGAGTTGGCGCGCAGGTGATCGAGCAGGTCCTGGAGACCCAGTTCGAGCCGGCCGCCGGCGGCCGGGTCCCCCTCCAGGCGCGAGCCCAGCCGCAGCTCCCGCCAGCGGGGATGGCTGCTGAGGGCCTCGGCCCACTGGCGCGCCAGTTGGGGGGTGAGGCCCGGGGCGGCGCCGGTGGTCACCTCCGGTCCGGAGCGCCAGGAGCGCCCTCGCTCGCCGCGGGAGGACTGGTTGCGAAAGGCATCGGTGGCCGGGGCCGGCCGCGCCACCGGCTCCCGTTCCTGGTTGAGCTCCTGCCACTGTTTTTGCTCCTGCCACTGTTTTTGCTCCTGCCACTGTTTTTGCTCCTGCCACTGGTAGCGCGCCAGTTCCTCCTGCAGTAGCCGCACCTGCTGGCGCAGGGATTCGTTTTCCAGCAGCAGGGCATCGAGGTTGCAGGTCACCGAGCGGCCAGTGGGCTCGTGCATCCAGCTGCGGCGCTCACTGCCCATGGGTTGCCAGTGGGTCCCAACTACGCCAGGCATCTTGGCGGTATATGGGCCCCTGGCCAGCGCTGGACCCCCGCGAGGTAGCTGGGCATGGCAGTTGGATCTGGGAGCTGGATATGGGAGCTGGACATCGAGGTGGCGGGCCATCGAGCGACCAGGGGGATGCCCGGCCTCCAGCCCCAGAGCGATGGACTGGATTGTCGTGAATAGGACCAGGCAGATTGGGGACTCAAAAGTGAGGCATATTTTGGCTTATCCCCTCCCTTCGGATGGAGAGATACTTAAGCTCAAGTTGTGGACAAATGCCACGTTGCCACTAAAAAGCTAAGTCCTAGCTCAACACATCAAGCTCTAATCAAAAAATTGAGCTCTAAGCAAAGAATTAAGCTATAGCTAATTAACTAAACCCTAATCAAGGATTTAAGCCCTAATCAATTAAACCCTAACCAAAGATTTAAGCCCTGGCCAAAGATTTAAGCCCTAATTAAAGAATCAAGCCACAATTAAAGAATTGTGACTTGTTAAGGAATCACGCTATAGCTAATAAATCAAACTCTGATTAAAAAATTAAGCTCTAGCCAAAGGACAGCGCCTCGAAAAATTCTAAATCTCTCCGCTTTCGTAAACTGAGCATCATTGCGTCATCTGGGCGACCCACGACTTGCGGGAGCCAAATGGGTAATTTTTCGAGATGCCCTGGATTAAAGCTTAATCAACAATTAAGCATTAATCAAAGTTAAGTCCCAATCAAAGAGCCACATTCTATTCAAAGCATATCGAAAAACGAATTTTGCTGGTCTTGTGATGCGAGCAGAATTAGGCCGCTTAAGCCGCTTGAATTTCTCGCTGTTTTCCACGGGCTAGACGGGTTTTTAGGTTCCATTAAGCAACTCAACCATGATTAAGAGGCCAAATTGTGATTGAAAAATTCAAGTTCATGGGCCCGTGTTTGGTTAATCGTCTTGTCTCCTTCTTGGCGCTGACTGCCGTGGGCTTCGCTTTGTTGATGCCCCTGCCAGCTATGGCTCTGCCCACCATGGCTATTTCCGCTGATCACCGCTTCATCCCCATCGCCCTTGCCACCATGGACCACAAAGCTGATGCCAAAGCCAAAGAGGTGGAAGGCAAACTTGAATCCGCCTATGGCGAGCTCACTGGCGATGCCGGCCACCAGATCAAGGGCAAGGCGAAGCAGGTGCAAGCCTCTGCCATGAATGCTGCCGAAAACCTTAAGGAGGGCACAAAATCAGTGGGCCAAAAAATCGGCGATGCCGCCACTGGCAAGACCAAAGATCACAGCTAAAAACCAGGTAGTCCGCCGCCGGCAAAAGGCTCAAAATATCTCAACAGAAACGCCAGAAAATGGCTGCTGTGCTGCTCAACTGGCGATGTTCCTTGTTGCGTTCTCTGTCTTTTGAAGCCTTTGTCTTTTGAAGCCTTTGTCTTTTGCAGCCTCTGTCTTGCTGCAATCCTCACCTTGCTGCAATCTCCACCTTGCTACGGCCTCCATTTTGAATTGCCATGCTTGAGCTTATTGCGGTAGTGCTGATTGTTCTATGGCTGCTGGGTCTGGTCACTTCTTTCACGATGGGGGGGTTGATCCATCTTCTCTTGGTTATCGCGGTGATCGCCATCCTCCTGAGGCTGATCAGTGGCCGTCGCATCTAGCTCTTGCGTCGGTTTGCGGGCCTTGTCTTAGTCGGGGCGGGGATCCCTCCTTCCTGTCCATTCCAATGCAGCCAGAAGAGCTTTTGAATCAAGCAGATTGCATCGGTTCCTATCCCCGTTTCCCCCACCCCGTTGGTGCTGGTGCACGGCATGCTCGACAGCTCTCGGGTGTTCGACCGGCTGCTCACCTATCTGGGCGAGCTGCAGCGCCCCCTGCTGCTGCCCGATCTGCCGCTGCGGTTTGGCATGACGCCCATCACCGAATCCGCCGCCCTGCTGGCAGCCCGGATCGAAGCGGCCTTCGGTGTCGAGCAGCCCATCGATCTGTTCGGTTTCTCGATGGGTGGGGTGATCGCCCGCACCTGGATCCAGATGATGGGGGGCCACCGGCGTACCCGGCGATTCATCAGTGTGGCGAGCCCGCACCATGGCACCCTCACGGCCCAGCCCTGGCCGCGCCGGCCGATGGCCGGCATCGCCGACCTGAAGCAGGGCAGTGCCCTGTTGCGGCAACTCAATGGCGACCTCTCCAGCCTGGAGGCGATCGAGTGCTGCAGCTTCTATTCCGGCATCGATCTGGTGGTTGTTCCTGGCTGGCGTGCCGTACTGCCGGTGGGAGCACAAAAGATGTTGCCGGTATGGACCCATCCGCAACTGCTGAACGATCGTCTTTCGCTTCAATTACTGGCCGAGGAGTTGAAGCGGCCTTAAACCGCAACCATAACCTCAATCTTCTCAATCCCAATCTCAACCTCAACCTCAACCTCAACCTCAATCTCAATCTCAATCTCAACTTCCGCCACAATCTTCACCACAATCTCAGCTTGAAGCCATGCCCCTGGTGAGCCTGCCCCTGGTGAACCTTGGCTTGGTCAACATTTCCCTGCTGGTGCGTTGGGGTTTGGGTTGGGCCCTCTGTCTGCCGATGCCAGCGCTACCGGCCGGGGAGCCCCAGGGCCGAGCCTCGGTGGCGGTGTTGATTCCGGCCCGCAATGAGGAGGCAACCCTGCCGCACCTGTTGCAGGGCTTGGCGCGGCAGAGTTTTCTGCCCCAGGAGGTGATCGTGATCGACGACCACTCCACCGATCGCACCGCTGCGGTCGCCAGCCAGGCCTATCCCCGGCTCGCGGTGAAGCTGGTGCAGCCGCCGCCGCTGCCGGCTGGATGGTGCGGCAAAACCTGGGCGTTGCACCAGGGCGTTGCGGCATCCAGCGCCGAGCTGCTGGTGTTTCTCGATGCCGACACCGAACCGGCGCCGGATTTTCTGGCCTCCCTGCTGGCCTGCCATCAGCGGCTGGGGGGCCTGGTGTCGGTGCAGCCCTATCACCGCACTGAAAGGGCCTATGAGCAGCTTTCGGTGTTGTTCAACCTGGTGGGGCTGATGGCGGTGACGCTCGGCCCGGGCGGTGGCGTGGCCTTTGGTCCGGCGATGGTCACCAGCCGCGCCGACTACGACCGCATCGGCGGCCATGAGGCGGTGGCCGGCAAGGTGGTGGAGGACTGGTTCCTCGCCCATCACTACGAGCGGGCCGGCCTGCCGGTGAGCGCCTTCATCGGCCATGGGCGCCTGGCCTATCGGATGTATCCCGGTGGCCTGGGGGACATGGTGGTGGGTTTCGCCAAAAACTTCGCCACCGCCGCCGCCGAGGTGCGCTGGCTGCGCATGGTGGCGGTGCTGCTCTGGCTGTCTGGTCTGTTCTGGGCCGCCTGGTGCCTGCCGGCCGCGCTGCTGGGCTGGCCAATGCTGGGGGATCGCAGCCTGCCGGCCAATTTGTTGCTCTACGGAGCTTTTGCGCTGCAACTGCTGCTGATTAGCTGGCGGTTGGGCAGCTTCGGTTGGATCAACCTGATCTTTCCGGTGCCGGTGCTGTTCTTTCTCGGTGTATTCGTTTTGGCTATCATTAATTTAAAGCGGGGCTCGGTGCAGTGGAAGGGGCGCAGCGTGTCGACCAGCCCATGAACATCGCCCCCCTGCTCTCCAGCGCCTCCCTGTTGTCCAGCGCCCCCTTGCTCTCCAGCGCCCCCCTGTTGTCCAGCGCTCCTCTGTTGTCCAGCGCAATTGGCTGGTGGGGCTGGTGTCTGCTGGTGGGTGGTCTTGCTAATCATCTGCCCCTCTCCCTGCTGGCCCGCGATTCATGGCTCACCCGCCCGCGCCCCTGGGGTGAACGCACCGAGGCCTACGAACTGGGCCTGGGGATTCGCCGCTGGAAGCCCTGGCTGCCGGATGCCGGTGGAGTACTGCCCGGCGGTGTGGCCAAGACCGCCCTGGCCCGCAGGGATCGGGCCTGCCTGGAGCGGCTGCTGGCGGAAACCCGCCGGGCTGAGTTGGTGCATCTGGCCCTCTGGCCCTTCTGGCTGGTGACGGCCCTGTGGCTGCCGCCCCGGGGGGTGCTGATCAATTTGGTGTTTGCCACCCTGTTCAACCTGCCTTGTCTTTGGGTGCAGCGCTACAACCGCCTGCGCCTGCGCCAGATCCTGGGCGTGCAGCAGCCCGGGGCCCGCCACCGCCCCCAGCCTCAAGGACCCAGCACCAGCGCCTCCAGCTGAATGGCCACGGCCAGCCCCTCGTCTTCCGCGTGGCGGGCCACCACCAGCCGGTGCAGGCCGGGCTCCAGCAGGAAGGCATCGGCCTTTTCATCGAAGTAGGCCAGGCGGCGCAGCGGAATCGCCAGGCTCGGCCGCGCCGCCTCGCCCGGCTCCAGCTGCAGCCGCTGGAAGCCCACCAACAGCCGCGCCGGCCGCTCCACCAGTTGCCCGGGCGGCTCCAGATACACCTGCACCACCTCGGCGGCCGCCATCGCCCCTGTGTTGGCAACCGTGATCGTCACCAGCAGCGTCTTTTCGGCGACCAGCAATTCGGCCTGCAGATCCCCATGGCTGAAGCTGCTGTATGAGAGCCCGAAGCCGAAGGGGAAGGCGGCGGCATGGCCCTGGCGGCGCAGCAGCCGGTAGCCGTGCCACAAGTCGTAGATCACCCGTTCAGCCCGCGGCTCAAAGACGGGCAGATGGCTGGTGCTGGTGGGCACCGCAAAGGGCATCCG
>JBIKWK010000052.1:0-20323 GCA_044356375.1 Prochlorococcaceae cyanobacterium
AATCCGTAGGCGGGTCACCCCAGCCACACCGAGGCGGGCGGCGGCGGCCCGGGTGGCCTCCCCAGCCGGATCGAGAACCGAGGGTCTGAGCGACACCTGAACGCGAGCACTGAATCGAGGCACCGGGACAGCCGAAGGTTTGTTAAATCTTGGCAGTCCGTGGAACCGCAACGGCCCTGGTGGCCCGAGATGTGAACAAGAAGTGCGCCAGCCCCCTGGGGGGCTGGCCACTGGCCCGCCAGGACCCCTGCCGATGAGTCGTGTCAGCGGTTACCGAAAGTCCTGGAGCGGCTGGCCGGTAGGGGCCACTGAAGGTCGAGGTAAGTAGTGGGCCCAACGAGGCGGCCATGGAGGGTCGCAGCAACCTGGAGGGCAACTTGCTTAACTTAGCCGCCAAGGAAGCCTGCCCAATCAGCTTCAATTCAGCCAGTCTAGTTTCAGCAGGTTTTGGTCTAGACAGCCCAGCCCAGCTCGGTTCATCCAGCTTTGGTTTAGCCAGTCTAGGTTCAGCAAGCCTTGGTTTAGCAAGCCTTGTTTCAGCTATTCTCAGCCCAGCTAGCCTTGGTTCAGCCAAGTGGAACTTAGCGAGTTTTACTAAAGATTTGGTCCCAAACACCACCCTTGCCAAAAAACTTTTTGTTAACTGACGTCCAGCCGTCAAAACTATTGACAGTGTAAGTATCTATTTGCTGAAATTTGCCCCGGGCATAGGCTTTGCCTTCGGCTGTAACTGGCCGAAAACCGTTGTCGGCAAAAACTTTCTGAGCGGATGGACTAAAAAGATAACGAGCAAAAGCTGTCGCAACCTTGCGGGTACCACGCTTGTCTACGTTTTTGTCAACTACAGCGATCGGCCCCTCGATAAAGATATTAGGACTAGGCAACTTGTAGGGCACATTCCATTCACCCGTACGCCTGGCAAGGATGGCTTCGTTCTCATAGTTAAGAAGAACGTCACCCTTCTTTCTCTTCACGTAAGTGTCAGTGGCCTCGCGGGCATCCTTTGGTAGCACATCGACATTTTTGTAGACTGACGTTAGGAATTTACGAGCCTGGGCATCCGAACCACCAGTCTGGGTGACTGAGCCATAAAGACCAAGGAAATTCCATCGAGCACCACCCGATGTCTTTGGATTAGCAGTAACAACATCAACATCTTTGTTATCAAGATCAGTCCAGTTCTTAATTTTCTTTGGGTTACCAGGCCTCACGAAGAATGCTATAACTGAATTGGTGATCATGGAATTATTCGGCAGTTCCCGTTCCCAGCCAGGCTGGATTAGGCCCGCTTCCTGGATCTTTAACACATCACCAGCCAAAGCCAAGCCAACCAAATCAGCAGGGAGGCCATCAATAACTGCCCGAGTTTGGGAGCCTGAACCGCCATAACTGGTTTTTATTACCACGTCTTGGCCGGTCTTCTTCTTCCATTCATTTTGAAATTGTGGTATAATTTTATCGTAAGCTGATTTTGTAACAGCATAGCTTACTAGCAGAATCTCCTGCTTTGGAGGTGCGGCAGCCCCTTTCTTGGCTTGCGCGAAAGCAGGATCGAAGAAGCTGCCACCGGCACTGGCCAGAGCTGCCAAAGCAAAGCCGGCTCCGAGCCGCCGAGAGAGGGAGGTGGGAAAGTAATCCACGAAAATCCGATTGGACATGACGACAATCTAGGGGCTTATGGGCCCATGCCGGCGTATCCCCAACTACATCGGTAGGGATACCGTGGCTAGATGCGGCCACCTGCTGAGCAGTTTGCGTGGACCGCGGGGTCGATACCGGCTGATCCGGTCTCCGGTTGAGAGCACCGTGGCTCAAGTGCTGGCCTGCCCATATGAGCTGATTGTCAGCAAGCCGCCACCTGAAGTCAAGCACCGGTAAACCGATGGGGATTTAGTGCTATGGTTCGTCCCAGTCGCCTTCGCCCCGTGGGCTGCTGTTGTCGAATGCCATCTGCCAGCACCGTGCTGGAGCCTCCAATTCCCATGACACCAACCGCTTGCTTGTCCCATGACCACCGCCTCCTACATCGTTAAGCACCCGCTTCACCTCACCCTTCAACCTGGTTCCGTCCTGCCTGACAACCTCAGCTGGAAGATCCTTGAAGGCTATATCGTCACAAATTATTGGGACGAAGAAGGAGAAACAATTGTCCTGGGTATCTGGGGACAAGGAGACTGGGTAACGACCGCTTACTCGGCACTGAAACCAATTGAAATTCAGTGCATATCTACGGCCGTTGTGGAGCAGTTCGAACCAACAGCTGAAGACATTAATAAGCTACTACTTCAGCAAATAAAGAATCTTGAAGAAATCTTCCAACTGAACAGAATTCGCGCTGCAGATCAGCGCCTCATCACCCTGCTTACCTGGATCGGTCGCCGCTTCGGCCAAGTAAGCACACGTGGCTATCGTTTCTCCCTCAAGGACATGCGACTTACACACAGAACTTTGGCCGATATTTGCGGCCTTACAAGGGTAACCGTCACAAAGGCACTAAATCGCTACAAGATTGATGGAACTCTCCAGCAGGTAAGCAAGGATGACCTGCTCATTCCGGCCTGGGTGCGATCCGCTCAAAAGGCTCAATACGATGATTAGGGCAAAAGACCCCTTGAGTACACATTGCAACGCTCCCTGCTTTTAGCCCAGAGAAGCTTCTTCTAGGCCAGTCACGGTTTGTGACTGGCTTTTTATTGCGATTAAAAATCTGCCCTACAACAGATAGATTTTGAAAAAGCCGGGGGTGCTGCATGACGTAAAGATCGCACGATAATGCATAGTCATGATCTGGCATCTGCGGCCAGACTAGATAGGTTAATTACAGCATATCTCGGATCCTAGAACTGGCTCACGGTTTTGGAAACTGCGATTAACAACTACCTAACGAATCGGAATTGATGGTGTGACCAGGTGACATGACGTTGGCAAGCTGGACGTCAGTGAGGCTGGTTCTCTCAAGCTCGTCCAACCAACGATCTTCAATCTGGTGAAGCCATAGAAGGGCGCCGGCAGCATCAGCCTGTCGGTCTAATCCTGCTGCTCCAGCAAGTCCCTGATGCAGACGCCGCAAGTTGATCTCTTGCGGCGGGACAGCCAGTTGGTAGCCGCCCCTGGAGCCGGTTTTACTGGTTACAAAGCCAAGCCGTCGCAATTCGAAGAGAACATTATTTAAGTAGCTGCTGGGAATATTATGCAGTGCGGCGATTTCAGCAGCCTTGAGGCTGGTGTCAGCTGCTGCTATTTCATGCAGGCTCAGCAATGCGTAGCGAAAGGTCGCGGAGAACAAGCCTTTGAGCCATGGGAGCCCCCAGGGTACTTCGATAAACCGATCGGGGATGTGCCTTGGGAAACTTGGGCCGTTACTCAGATGCTGTAGTCAGGTACGAACGCCCGGGCGTTGCGGCTGCGCACATGCAGCTTGCTGCCGGGCTGCACGCTGCCGAAGGCCATCTGCTCCCTGGGGATCTGCGCCGTGATCACCTGGCCATCTCTGAGCAGGAGTTCGGCCTGCAAATCGCGACCCATGTGGCTCAGGCGCCGGAGCTCCGCGGGAACCGTTCCAACCTGGGGCTCTAGAAACACCTCCAAATCGTGGGGGCGCACGAACAGCTGGGCCTGAGCGGGGGCATCCGCCGCAGGACCCGCCACCTGGAGGGCCCCCTGGGGAAGCACGTTGACAGCGCCGATGAATCCCATCACGAAGGGAGTCGCCGGCTGGTCATAAATTTCAGCGGGTGTGCCGATCTGCTCGACCAGGCCGCAGTTCATCACAACGATCTTGTCGGCCACCTCCATCGCCTCCTCCTGGTCGTGGGTAACGATCACGGTGGTGACGTGCATCTCGTCATGGAGGTTGCGGAGCCAGGCGCGCAGCTCTTTGCGTACCTTGGCGTCCAGGGCACTGAACGGCTCATCCAGCAGCAGCACCCGGGGCTGCACCGCCAGAGCTCGGGCCAGGGCCACCCGCTGGCGTTGTCCACCGGAGAGCTGGGATGGATAGCGGTTGCCCAGCCCCTGCATCTGAACCAACTCCAGCAGCTCATCCACGCGGCGACGAATCGCTTCCCGCTTCCATTTCCTCAGCTCCAGCCCAAAAGCCACGTTCTGGCGAACGTTGCGGTGCTTGAACAGGGCGAAGTGCTGAAAAACAAAGCCCACATGGCGATCCTGAACGGAACGATCGGTTGCTTCCTCGCCCGTGATCCAGATCCGTCCCTCGTCGATCTGCTCAAGGCCGGCGATCAAGCGCAGCAATGTGCTCTTGCCTGAGCCAGACGGCCCCAGCAGAGCCACCAGCGAGCCGCTCTCCACATCCACACTCACGTTGTCGACGGCATGGAAGTCGTCGAAGCGCTTGCTCACGTTGGCGACCCGGATCCCCATTGCTCTTTATGGTTTCGGTCATTTTGATCCCAGATTCGGATTGACAGGCCCGTCCCGGGCCCGCTGCCAAGCCGTCTCCCGCAGCCCCCAGCACCGACGTCGGCATGATATACACCTAACTACGGTGATAAACCGTTGTTTATTTCGAATTAAGGTGTTACGGTCTTTGCATCAGTAACACCAGGCTAAATGGACGTCACCCTTGCCAAGTTGCGACGCCTTAGCAGCCGTTTGCCGAAGGTTTCGCTTCCCAGCTGGCCATGGCGGATCACCTGGGTGTATCTCACCTTGATGCTTTTCCTGCCCCTGGCGGGCATGATTCTCAAAGCTGCCCGTGTTAGCCCATCGGATTTTTGGGAAATGGCCACGAGCCCAGAAGCAATTGCCACCTACAAGATCAGCTTCGGCCTCTCGCTGGTGGCCAGCCTGATCAATGGGATATTCGGCTTGATCATCGCCTGGGCATTGATTCGCTGCCGCTTTCCCGGGCAGCGGCTGCTCGACGCTCTCTTGGATCTGCCATTTGCGCTTCCCACGGCCGTTGCTGGCTTGGCGCTTACAGCCGTCTACAGCGAAGAGGGCTGGCTTGGTAAACCCATATATCAACTGTTTGGGGTCAAGGTGGCGTTCACCTCCCTAGGCGTCGCTGTGGCCATGGTGTTCATTTCGCTGCCCTTCGTAGTCCGCACCGTTGAACCCGTGCTGCGCTCCCTCGAGAAGGAACAGGAAGAAGCTTCCTGGTGCCTTGGGGCGAGTCAAGGCCAAACCTTTATGCGAGTGATTCTTCCCCAGCTACTACCGGCAATTCTTTCCGGCGTGGCCCAGGGATATAGCCGCGCAGTGGGTGAATACGGTTCTGTGGTAATGATTTCAAGCAATGTCCCCTTTCGCGACCTGATAACGCCGACACTGATTATTCAAAAATTGGAAGAATATGACCTGCCGGCTGCTACAGTTCTTGGCAGCGTAATGCTAATCTTTTCCCTCGTGAGTCTTTTGATAATAAACCTCATTCAGGTATGGGGACAGCGCTACCAAGGAAGATCTGCATCCTCTTGAGATCTTGATATTATAATCTACTCCGCTTTTCCTGCTTCTAATTACTTCAAAAAGAATGACCATTGTCACGCCACAGCTAAAAGAAATTCGCCCGGCAAAATGGGTGCGGCCCACGTTTAGGGATCGAATCCAGAGCCTGGTGCCTGGCTTGATCGCAGTCACGGCCTGCCTCTATGTGGGAATTGTGATTCTGCTGCCTGCTCTTGCCGTAATCGTTGAAGCCTTCGCCAAAGGCCTAGCCCCATTCCTCGAGAGCTTTCAGTCTGAGGATCTGATGTCGGCCCTGCGGCTCACCCTGCTGGATGCGGCAATCGTCGTACCCGCCAATTGCATCTTCGGCCTTGCTGCGGCCACTGCAATCGCCAGGCGCCAGTTCCGCGGTAAGGCCCTACTGCTCAGCATCATCGACCTGCCCTTCTCAATCTCGCCAGTGGTGGTGGGCCTGATGATTGTGCTGCTTTACAGCCCCACCAATGGACTGTTTGCGGATCTGGTCAATCACCTAGACATTAAAATACTCTTTTCCACGCCGGCGATCGTGCTAGCCACTATAATAGTCACCTTTCCGTTCATGGCTCGTGAAGTAATTCCGTTGCTCGAGGAAGAAGGGTGGGATCAGGAAGAAGCCGCCAAAACGCTTGGCGCCAATAGCTGGCAAGTGTTCTGGAAAGTCACTTTGCCATCGGTGCGCTGGGCAGCTCTTTACGGTGCCATCCTCACAACCGCCCGGGCCCTGGGAGAATTTGGTGCCGTTTCTGTGGTGAGCGGCAATATCCGCGGACAAACCCAGACCCTCCCCCTGTTTGTAGAAGATGCATACAAGCAATACAACACAGAGCTCGCTTTTGGTGCAGCCGTGATCTTGATGAGCGTTTCGATTGTGTCCCTGGTCCTCAAGCTGCTTCTGGAACAGCTTCTGGAGCATGACAAGGCTAGCCGCTCTGCTGGGACATCAGAATGAAACAGCTGGAAAAACAAATTTGCCTAATGCGTTTTTATGGCGCTAAAATTTGCCTTCAGCCCCACCACTCGCCTGGGCTATAGTTAATCAGGGCCACTACTCTTCTGCACAATCGCCTATTAGGACTACAGCACATCAGCATCATCACTTATCAAATGTATTTTTCAGCACCAGACTTCCATCAAAGCAAGTGCAACTCGAAAAATCGCATATCTCACCGATCTGATGATGCCAGAAGCGTTGCTAATACTTTGATGAGCCTGACACGCTGCAGTCGAATGGACAATTTTTCGAGGCGACTGCAAGTTTGTTATCAGTACTAATTTTTCAGCGCTTTTGATTTCTATCTGCCTTGACCAAAGATTTGAAGTCAAAGCGCCCAACTGCGTCATTGCCGATTACCAGGGGTAGGTGGCCGTTCCACTTTTCAATGGCTTCATGTTCCAGAATTTCCGGTGTTAACCCGGCTTGAAGCAACTGCTGAGCCTGGGCCTGGCCTTTGGCCAGGAACACCTTGGCATCCGCCATTCTTTGGGCCCGAATTGTCTCATATTCAGCCCTTTTGACCTCCTGCTCAGCCACTTGCTTGGCCTCTACGGCCTCGCTAAAGCGTTCGGAAAAGTCAACTTGCAACAAATCAATATCATCAAGAACTAGACTATAGCGCGAAAACCTTTCGCTTAGAAGCTTGGCAATGGTAACCTTCACAGCTGCTCTTTCTGTAACGAGTTGCTCTGCCGTATAGCTTGCAATCACAGTTTTAATGCTATCTTCCAGTGCCGGTCGAACCACAGTGCCGGCAATCTGATCTAGATCTCCCAAGCGCTGGAACAGGGCGTTAACTTGGTCTGGCAAAACATGCCAATTCAGCGCCACTTGGGCTGCTACGTCCTGTAGATCCCTGGACGCCGCATCTGTGTGCATCAAATACGACTGGACCCGCACGCTGAGCAAGTTCACGCTTTGCACGATGGGGATCAAGGGATGCAGGCCTTCTTCGAGAATGCGATTCTGTACAGCTCCGAATTGTGTCAAAACACCACGCTCACCGGCAGGTACCACTACAAAAAAACGGGTGATCAACAGCAGCGAAAGCACCACCACGAACAGTTTCAGAGCGCTAATGGCATTGCTGATCCGCTGGGGTGTTGAGGTTGCAGCAGCTGAACTGAGGCCATCTGCCACCGGTTGATCGGGCTTGCCCTCGCTGGCCAGCGCTTGCATGCCTACTCTCTCTCCTAATCGACTGAAGCTAAAGAATTAAACCCCTACAGGCACACCCGCACCACGGTTCACTTATAAATACAATTGATCGAATCGAGAAATAATCGCGCTTGCTTTGATCGGCAAAGGCTGCATAGACTTTGAATAATTCAGTTGGAGGACACAAAACAAGTGAGCATGATGTTGTTGCCTGGGCTGGGGCTGATGCCTGAAATGGTGCTGCTGCCTGAGCTGGGGCTGTTGCCTGAGCTTGTCAAAGCATCAGCAACCGCCGCCTCGGCCTTCTGTGCCAGCAATCTTGACGACATTCTCTTGCTGATGCTGCTGTTTTCAGGAGCGGACGGCAAGCATGCCCGCTGGCATGTCGTTGCCGGACAGTATCTAGGTTTTGCGCTGCTGATTCTGCCTAGCCTGCTGGGTTTTGTTGGCGGTCAGCTTCTGCCTCAGCAATGGATCGGCGTCCTTGGACTGTTACCCGTAGCCCTGGGTGTATCCCAGATCATCGACAGCCTGGGGGCCCCTGCTCAATGCTGTGGGGAAGCACCTGGGTCTCCTGGTGATTCGTTAGCTGAGATCACTCCCGAGTGGGTGAGTCAGCTGGGCCTTCCCTGCACCCCAATCATCGCTGTTGCCGGGCTCACCCTCGCCAATGGCGGCGACAACATAGGCCTGTACATGCCCCTGTTTGCCCGCTCGAACACCATCCAGCTAACCACCACGCTGATTGTTTTTTTCCTGCTGGTTGGTGTCTGGTGTCTGGCGGCATGGCGGCTGGTTCACACCACAGGAATTGCAGGCCTGATTAGCCGCTACGGCCAGCAGCTCATGCCGCTGGTTCTGATTGGTCTCGGCCTGCTGATTCTGATTGAAAGTGACACCTTCTCCTTTCGGCCTCTGGCGGTGATGGTGCTCTCGGCTCTGTTGGCGATGGCCATCTCATTACTGCACCAGTTGCAGCGGCTTGCCGAGCTAGCTACACCTCCTGAGGTCGGTTGAGACTCCTATCCCATTGATTAAATCCACCATGTCTTCATTCTTGAATCGCCTTCGCAGCTTCATTTTGGCGCTCGCCTTGGCTGTCGTCGGCCTGGGCTTTGGATCACCGGTATTGGCTGATGCCGGCGCCTTTCTCAATAGTCAATCCTATGGGGATCTGGAGGCGGCCATTGCTTCCACCAAAGATCCCCAGCGACTCGCTGAACTACAGCAGCTTCAGGAGGCGGTGGCGGCATCTGGCGATCGCGCCCAAATCAGCAATGGGTCTACCCACAACCTGGGGGTTTTCGCCCGTTACAAAAAGGAGCCAATCGGCAACCCGGCCAGCTTTTATGTGCTGGCTCCTGGCCATCAGACCGATGACGACTACGAGCTGGTGGCCCTGCTCGTCCCCCCCGAGGTCAGCCTGACCTGGGGCGAAGCAGAGCAGCTTGATGGAGCGCCCACACCGCGCCTGGCTCGCATCCTTGAGGGCGAACAGCTAGAGATCACCGACCCTGCGGCAGCCCTGCCGGAAGCTGGCAGCGGTTATCGGTTGAGTCTGCCGGCGTTCACGGTGAACAGCACTCTCGATCTGGTGGCAGAGGTGCCCTCCCTGAGCCAGCTGGATCTGGATGAGGCCATCGAAACAGCCCCCCTGGACTGAGTTCAAGATGTCCAGTGCCCCACCCGAGCAGGCCCCCGATGCCCCCTCTCCAACTGCGACCAAACCACGTTCCACCCATCTAAATCCCAATCGGATCCGAGATCATCTAGCCAACGAGCGCACCTATCTCTCCTGGATGCGCAGCGGTATTTCCCTGCTGGGATTCGGGGTGCTGATCGTGCGCATTCGCCTCCTGCGGCCACCCCTGGTGAGTCAGGGGCCTGGCAACGGCTGGAGGCTGGGCCTGGCGTTTTCGATAGTGGGCCTGTTGAGTGTGGCACTGGCATCCTGGCATTACTTTGCCGTCCGCGATGACATCGAAAACGACACCTATGAACCATCGGATCGTTGGGTGTTGCTGTCAAGCCTGGTTCTCGTCTCCCTGGGGGGATTCGTTGTCGCCTATGTCTTCAATGTTCCCTTTGATCCAATCAATGCCCTACTCGTGGAGTAAGCATCTAACATGAGTTCATTTCTGTTGCATACCACCGGAACCATCCTGGCCCTAGCGCTGCTTGAGGCTGTCCTATCAGCTGATAACGCTGTCGCCATCGCGGCCCTAGTACAAGACCTGGAGCCTGCCCAACTGCGTAACAAAGCTCTGAACTGGGGTCTGGTGGCAGCACTGGTGCTTCGGGTGCTGGTAATCCTGCTCGCTGCCTGGGTCGTCCGCTATCCCCAGGTTCAGTTGCTGGGTGGACTTTATCTGTTGTGGCTTGCACTGCGTCATTTTCAGGAACAGTTCCGATCTGATGCCCCCGACAGCGCCCCTAACCGCAGAGAGCTTAATCTACCTAACCTGATCGCACTTATTGCCCTCACGGATCTTGCCTTTTCCCTGGACAGCGTAACGGCGGCAATTGCAGTGACGGATCGCGTCTGGTTGGTGATGCTAGGCGGAGCCATGGGTATCGCCATGCTGCGCTTGCTGGCCGGCTGGGTGCTGGATTGGATGCAGAAGTTTGAAAACCTTCAGAACGCTGCATACCTCGTGGTGATGGCAGTCGGCCTGAGCTTAGCCAGTAAAGTCTTGGCACCTCAGTTATCACCATCAGAGCCAATATTGTTGTTAGCAATAATGATTTTCTTTGCCTGGGGCTTCAGCCGAGTCAGTCCTGTCATGCCTGTCGATGGTATCAAGGCGCCAGCAGAGCCAATTCAGCTCCCTTTAGGCTCACGAGCTCAGGTACCGGTGTCTGGATGAGGCCAACCTGCACCAACCCAAACACCAAAAGTGTGTAAATAGTTGAGGTGACCAGCCCCCAGAGCAGTTCGCGCTTGAGGTTACTTGCCTTACCTGGTTCCTGAAATACCTCCAGAACGCTGGTCTGCATCAAAACGATTCCAGCCACATTGCTAAGCCAATAGCCCGCAATAAGCCCACCAGTAAACCATTCAGGATTAAATTGTTTCACCAGCAATCCCACCCCATAGGCCAGGGGCAGGTTGATCACCAGATCGTTCCACCAGCACAGGGGAGACAGCAGCCAGCCCAGGCCTAGCAGCAGCAAAACCCGCAGTTGAACCCATGGATTGCCCGCCTTCACAAAGTCGCGCAGACGCTGCACCAAAGCCGGCCATGGGCGCCGCTGGGCGGGTGGTTCAGGCGGTTGCATCGGGCAATTTTAGAGACCAGTTTCACCAGCCTAGACACAAAGCACGAAAAGCCGACCGAGATTAAGACCAATATGCTGATCGCGTTGTTCTCCCCCCTGGCCTGGAATTTTTTGAACCCACTCCCCTTGGAACTGCTGGCACTGGTTGCCGTACTGCTGGCTGTGCTGGCCGGCTGGCTGACCCCGGCTGAGGCCTTGGCGGGCTTTGGCAACCCCGCCACACTCACAGTGGTGGCCATGTTTGTGATCAGCGCGGCGGTGGTGCGCACCGGTGCCCTGGCGCCCGTGGAGGCTTTTCTAAATCGCCATGGCGGCAGATCGCTGCCCCGCCAACTGCTACTGCTGGGAGTGGTGGTGGGCCCCCAGTGCGGTGATCAGCAACACCGCCGTGGTGGCGATCTTCATCCCGGTGGTGGAGCGCTGGTGCCGGCGACTGGGAGTTCCCCCCGCCCAGATGCTGATGCCGCTGTCCTTCATGACCGTGATGGCCGGGCTGGTAACCCTGCTGGGCACATCCACCAACCTGGTGGCCAGCAGCCTTTCGGAGCAGCTGGGCTACGGCAGTTTCACCCTGCTGCAGTTCACCCCGATGGCCCTGGTCACCTACTGCTGCGGCCTAGCGCTGCTGGTGGCCATTTCTCCCTGGCTGCTGCCCCGCGGGCCTGCGGCAACCGGACCGGATGAGCTGGCCAATGGCTATTCCATAAGTGATTACCTCAGCGAGCTGGAGGTTTCGGCAAGCTCGCCCCTGGTGGGACGGCGCCTGGATGACACCCTGCTACAGCACACCTTTGATGTGCGAATTCTTGCCCTGATCCGGCAGGGGGAGCGATTTTCCCTGCAGCTGGGCGATCAGGTGCTCCAGCTGGGTGATTTGCTGCTGGTGAAGGGACGCCAGGAGCAGCTGCTGGCCCTACACGAGCGGGAGGGGTTGGATATTCTTGCCGATGCCGATGATCGTCGCCATTCAATCGAACGGCAGGACGCGGTGGTGGAGGTGCTGATTCCGGACGGATCACTGCTGATCGGCCAGAGCCTGCGCGAAATCCGATTTCTACAGAAATTCAACAGCACCGTCCTGGCCATTCGCCGGGGGGAAGAGGTGCTTCGGGATCGCCTGGGCCAGGTGAGCCTGCGTTTTGGCGATGCCCTGCTGCTTCAGTGCCCCCGGGCTTCGGTGCCAGCTCTGCAGCTGAATCGCGAGCTATTGCTGGTGGATGCGACCGGCAGCGGCGACGACCGGCGCCAGAGTATTCCCTGGGCGGTGGGACTGATGCTGGTGATGCTCCTGCTGGCCATCTGGCGCAGTGAGCTGTTGGTGGTCTGGGCCCTGCTGGCTGCCGCAGGGATGGTGATCATCCGAGCCATCACGCCGCAGGAGGTCTATGCCGCGGTGCGCTGGGATGTGGTGGTGCTTCTGGGGGCACTGATGCCGCTGGCACATCTGCTGGCTGACAGCGGCATCGATGCTTGGGTTGTTGAGCACCTCGTGGGCCAGGTGGGTTCATGGCCTCCCTATGCAGTGCTAATCCTGCTCTACCTCGCCACTGCCCTGGTCACCGAGCTGGTGTCCAACCAGGCCGCTGTCACCTTGATGCTGCCTTTGGGCCTGTCGTTCACCTGGGGACTGGCACTGGATCCCCTGGCAGTGATGGGGGTGATGGTGTTTGCAGCCTCGAACAGCTTCCTCACGCCGATCGGCTACCAGACCAACACGATGGTGTATGCGGTTGGGGGATACCGCTTCCGGGATTTCCTCCGGCTTGGCTTACCGCTGACCCTGCTGCTGGCCCTGCTTACCCCGGCCCTGGCCCTGACCCTGAGAACGGCACTTCAAACCACAATGGCATTCCAAACCACATAAGTCCGGTGGGAATTAAGGGCATACTGGGGGGAAGTGATCTGTCGCGGCGATGGCCCATGTGGTGATGACGGCCCATGCCCTGCTGGCACCCGCCTTGGCGGAGGCCGGCGTTCTCGGCTGGCTGGAGGAATTGGGACTGGAGGTGGCCTTCGGAGAGGCGTGGCATCTGCTTGCCTTCGATGACTCCAGCCAGGCGGGGTTGATGGCCACCGTGGATTTTTATCCGCTCGATGGTGGCCAGGCAACGCAGGTGCGTATGTACCTGCACAGAAGTGAACTTGACAAGCCGAGAAGCGACCTGGCCAAATTTTTGCAGGAGCTGGTAGAAACCGATCCCCACTGGGTTCTAGATGGGCTTGAAACCCTTCCAGCGAGCCCAGAAGTTCGATGAACCTGGATCAACTAACGGTGTTCCTGGCAGTTTCCCGCCATTTACATTTTAGCCGTGCCGCAGAAGAGCTGTACATCACCCAGCCGGCGGTGAGTGCATCAGTGGCAAAGCTAGAAGGCGAGTTCGGGATCAAACTCTTCCACCGAATTGGCCGGCGTGTCGAACTCACCGACGCAGGACGTTTTCTCACTCGCGAGGGCCAGCGGCTGCTGGAACGAGTCAGTCAACTCGAGCGGCGTCTACTGGAATTCAATTCACTCAAGCGAGGCGTATTGACCATAGGTGCAAGTTTTACAGTAGGGAATTACTGGCTGCCCACCGCGCTTAAGCAATTTCACGACTCGCATCCAAACATTAAAGTTGAATGTGGGCTTGGCAATGCGGAGCAAGTACTGGAAGGCACGGCAAGGGGAGAGTACGACCTGGGATTTCTCAGCGGATCAGAAGATGATCCCCTGCCTGAGCAGCTGGTAGCCGAGGCGGTAGGCCATGAGAAATTGCAGATTGTGGTGGCGGAGACTCACCCATGGTTTGGCGTTGAACAGCTCCTACCGCATCAGCTGGTCGAAAGCCAGGGGTTGATGCGGGAACGAGGCTCCGGAGCTCGTCAGATGTTTGCCGATGGCCTTAGAGGCATCCAAATCGCCCTGGAGACATTGCCGATTTCCCTGGTACTTAGTAGCAGCGAGATGGTCAAAATGATTGTTCTTAATGGTGGCGGAGCAGCTGCCTTGCCCGAGAGCATGATTCGCCATGAGCTTTCCCTCAACTTGCTCTGGCCAGTTCAGGTGGAAGGCTTGGTGATGGAGCAGTCCATCCTGATGATTCGCCATGCCCAACGGCATCATTCAGCCGTGTTGACGGCATTTGAAGATGGCTTGCGTGATCCGCTGACTGGTCAAAACTGATGGATAGCACGTGCCCATACGTGCAGGTGATCACCACACTTGAACTGCAGCTTTCTATCCGGTTGGCGTGAAAGTTGAACGTTCAGGTGATCACCGTTTTCCAAAACCAGCTCTGCCTGCAGATCCTTGCCGAGGTGGGTCATGCGGTATAGCACAGCCGGTAGACTATTTACTTTTGGCTCATTGGATAATTCCAGATCGTGTGGTCGCACAAAAAGCTCCAGATCCGGATGGGGCAAGCGATTAACTTCACCCACAAAATTCATCACGAATGGCGTGGCTGGTGTGTCATAAATCTCTGGGGCAGTACCCACCTGTTCGATGCGCCCTTGGTTGATCACAACGATTTTGTCTGCCACCTCCATTGCTTCTTCCTGATCGTGGGTCACGATCACAGTTGTGACTTGCATGTGATCGTGTAAATTCCGCAACCATGCCCGGAGCTCTTTGCGCACCTTGGCGTCGAGGGCGCTGAAGGGCTCATCCAGCAGCAGCACCTGGGGCTGCACGGCCAGGGCACGGGCGAGGGATACCCGTTGCCGCTGCCCCCCGGAGAGCTGGGATGGATAGCGATCCCCGTAATCCTGGAGCTTCACCAGGGCAAGCAGCTCGTTAACGCGGAGGCGGATACCGTCCTGCTTCCAGCGCTGCAATTCCAGGCCAAAGGCAATGTTTTGCCGCACGGTGCGGTGTTTGAACAGGGCGAAGTGCTGAAAGACAAAGCCCACATGCCGGTCTTGAACCGATTGGAGCGTGGCATCAACCCCATTGATATATACCTTGCCTCCCTGATCGGGCTGCTCAAGGCCGGCAATGATTCGCAGGAGCGTACTTTTGCCACAACCGGAAGGCCCCAGCAGGGCCACCAACGAGCCGGTCTCCACGTCGAGGCTGATGTTGCGAACAGCTTGCTGGTCGCCAAACGTCTTACTAATACCGCTGACACGGATTCCCATGGAATGAGTCACGTCCTGGCTTAAAACTACGGGATTGAGGTGCCCAGAAGTTGTGGCGCGATCCTACAATCGCGAATTGTGATCAAATACTAGCCTGTCCACGTTGGCGCTTATCAAGCAGGCATCCACAGAAAAATTTGATCGATGTTGATGGCGCGACTTACGGTATTGCTCACCGGAAGTCATTAGCGACTCGCAGGCCTGCTGTCAAGTGTTTGAACCACATTAAGGCTCATTCCTGCGCAACTCCAGGCCTGCGGTGATCAAAAAAAGCAAACAAGACTGAAGCTGCTGCTGCTGAAAACCACCTGACTGAGAAGAGTTGGCTGAAGCAGGGCGACGCCCCCGTGCACGCCGATTTTCGAGCCCACGTCAATTAAGCCTGCAGCCACCAAGACAGCTGCCCCGATCCCAGATGGCCCGGCCAAAGGCCAGTTGCCGCAGAGCAACAAAAGGCTGCAACCGCATGACCAATCAGGCCCTCGTGGGCTTCTAGCGGAAAGATCTGAGCAGCCTCGCCTGTACAGCTGATTGACCGCAAGGATGTCTGCGGCAAGGGCCTGATCTGCAGCACAAAGGCTGTAGGTGGCAGCAGAAACCTCCAGATCACGGCAGACAAGGGCTATTGCTGTTAGCAGGAGTAACGGCTGTCACAGACCCGATGGCTGTTATGGGCGTAATGGCTGTTATGGGCGTGCTGGCTGTTATGGGCGTAATGGCTATTACTGGGGTGCTGGCTATTACTGAGGTGCTGGCCATCAAAACAGTGCTGGCTGTCACAGGGGGAATAGCTGTCTTAGGGGTGATCGCTGGTACGGGCCCAGCTCCCGCCCCGGCCAACGCCTCCCCGGGCAGCGCTTCTCTTTCCCAGGCGAGCATGTTGGAGCCAGGGCCTGCGCCCCTGGTCGCTCCATTGCTAGTTCCGTTGCAGTGCAGGCTCGCTGCTGGAGCCTGGCAGAACTGCACCATGCGGGTGGAGCGGCTTGGAGAGCACTGGTGGCTTGAGCTGGGGAGACGGCGGATCGAGTTTCGCCACGACGGCCATGGCGGCATGGCGATGCGCTGGCCCGGTGGCCCCTGGCAACCGGTGAATAGCCGCTGGAACTCCGATGGCTCCCTGTGTTGGGACGGCATCTGTGCCCGGGGCGCCATCCCGCTGGATTGAGTGCCTAGCGGATTTTTCTCCCAATAGTTGCTTTTCCAGCCGGGCCTCAGCCGGCCAGGGCCGCCAGTTCAGCCCGAATAGCCCGCTGATCGAGGCCAAAGCCCATCACCACCAATTGGAGGCAGGGCTGGCCAGGCGCCTTGGCCAGCTGACCCTCATACCAGCACTCCAGCCGCGGCCCTGCCGCCTGGATCTGCAGCGGCAGGGCCTTACCCTCCTGCCAGAGTCGGCCCTTGACTCTCACCAAGCTGCGGCTGCGAATCATGGACAGCAGGGTCTGCTCCAGCTCCCTGCGCCCAAACCTGCCGGCCAACTCCACCACGATCGACTCCATCGCCACATGGGCGTGGTCGTGATCATGGTGTTCATCGTGATGATCGTCTTTTTCGCGATGATCGTCATTATCGCGATGATGATCTCCGTCGTGAGGTCCATGCTCGCCATGGGGGCCATGCTCGCCATGGGGACCGTTCTCGCCATGGGGACCGTGCTCGCCATGGGGGCCGTTCTCGGGGTGGTCCTGGTGCTCGGGATGGGCCTGTTGCTTGGAGTGGTTGCCTTGCTCAGGCCGATGCCCATGGACCCGCTCGAGCTTGCCGGGTTCTTCTGGCTGGCTCCCATGGCTCTCGATGGCAGGAAACCGCGGACTGTCGATGCCCAGGGCCACGGCAGGATCCAACCGACCGCGCTCCACCGGCAACACCGGGGTACCTGGCCGCAGCGACTTTTGCAGCCGCAGCCGCACTCGCTCCAGCCCCGCCCCATCCAGGCAATCGGCCCGGCTCACCACCACCAGATCGGCGGCCTCCAGCTGCTCCTCAAACAACTGCTCTATCGCCGTGGCGTGGTCTATCGGAATAACGTGATCCGGCGCCGTGGCGTGATCCAGGCTTGGATCCGCCTGGCGCTGGGCCTCCAAGCTGTCGAGATCAGCCACCACGGCTCCGGCGGCCAAGGCCTCCCCATCCACCACCGCCACCACCCCGTTCACCCGGGTGCGACTGCGGATGGCCGGCCAGCCAAAGGCGGCCACCAGCGGCTCGGGCAGCGCCAGTCCACTGGTCTCCACGACGATGCCATCGAGCTGGTCGGCGCGTTGGAGCAGGGTCTCCATCGTGGGGATGAAGTCTTCCTGCACAGTGCAACACAGACAGCCATTGGCCAGTTCCACCAGCCGTCCCTCCAGTTCCTCCTCAGGGCAGAAGCCACAACTGCGCAACAGGTCACCATCGATGCCCACCTCGCCGAATTCATTCACCAATACGGCCAGTCGCAGGCCGCTTTCCAGCAACAGATGACGCAAAAGGGTGGTTTTGCCGGCGCCGAGAAAGCCAGTAATCACCGTTACCGGCAAGCGTTTGGAAGAGGGTTTCACCGGGGAAGGAAAGCCAGGGGAGTGCAAACCGGATGCAGGAATGCCAATCGCAGCAATGCCAACGGCAGGTGAGCCAGCAGCTGTAATGCCAGCGGAGCTGGTGGCCAAGGGGTTGGCGTCCATCAGCCCACCAGGGCCGAGAGGGCACCAGCTCCGCAGGCGGCCACCAGGGCAAGGGCCAGCCAGCGGCGAGTTGGCGTGGTGAGGCGATCAGCCAGCCCCTGCAACAGCGACAGGGACAACAGCAGCAGCAGGCCCTGGCTGATCAACAGACCCATCAGGTAGGCCGCCAGGGGCATGGGGCTCCAGCCCAGCACCGCCGCGCTGAGCACGTAGCCATGCAGGGCCATCGCCGGCACCAGGGAGACCAGCGGCAAGCGGCCCAGCACCACCAGGGCTTCCAAGGCCAGGCTGAGGGCTACCAAGACTTCGGCCCCCGGTAGACCGGGCAGCAGCAGTCCCAGGGCGCTGCCGGCCAGGCCGGTGCAGAGCAGTGCCAGCATCCAGCGACGACGGCTGCGCAGCCCCACCAGGGCCAGGGCCAGCAGAAACAAGAGGTGGTCGGGGCCAATCACCGGGTGGGCCAAGCCGCTCAACAATCCAGAGAGTGGATTCACCGGCATACCCATCAGCTCCATCAGGTGATGGGCTTGGGCTGGAGCCAGGCCGAAACTCAAGCTGAGGCAGGCCAATGACAGGCCCAGGCCCAAGCAGGCCAGAGAACCTCGAAAAAAACCAGTCATGGGAACGGTCCGCGCCGATGGGAACTAAAACCGGCGGGCGTTCTGGCTCGGCAACCCCAGGGGGCTGCCTTTACAGCTGCGGGACAGCGCCGGATTTTCACCGGACTTTCCCCGTTACCTCCAGCGTCTGATCCACGCTGGAACCGGTGGCCCAAATGCTACGGGGCCAAGCAGCCGGTGGCAACGGAACAGTTAAAAACTATGCAATTGAAACTATGTAATTGAAAACATGCAATTGAAAACATGAATTTTAAAATATGCATTTGAAACCCTGCTATCAAAAGTCTGCGACTAAAAGCCTGCGACTAAAACACTGCTGTTAAGAGTTTGAGAATGAAAATATGCAATCAAGACCCTACGCCTAGAATCGTCTCGCCGCAACCAACCCTGCAGTTGTTATACGGGAACATCGAAAATTGCCCATTTCGCCGCCTGCGTTGCAGAGGCAAACCAGTCATCCCAATATTCCTGCGCTTTGGGTCCAGCGAGATTTGGGATTTTTCGAGGTGCCCATATGAAAAAGGGTTTTATTATAAAATTACGGCGAAAGCTTGCATATTATTTTTAACTTGCCTGGCGCCAAGATGGCTATCAGGAGCAGGCCAGGCTGTCCAGGGTGGCCACGCCAGTACGGGGATTGATGCCACTGGCCCGCTTGCAGAGAGCTTTCTGCTCCTTGAGGTCGAGTACGGCATCGCTGAAATCAGCGCCTTCGATTAACGCCCCCTTGAAATGGCTTTGCATCAGCATGGCGTTGCGCAGCACAGCCCCGCTTAGGTCGCTGTTTTCAAAATGACTGGCAAAGGCAACCGCATCCTCCAGATCGGCGCCGCTCAAGTTGGCGCCCTGGAGATCGCTGCCATTGAACACCGCCCCGCGCAGATCGGTGTCGCTGAGGTCAAAGCCCACCAAGGAGGCCTTGAGAAATTCCTGCTGCTGCAGGTTGCGCCCGTGCATGTCTGGTTGCAGGTCTTGCAGGGAGCGCGAACCGCGCAGTTCCGGAGCTGTGATCGCCCAGGCCTGGCCAGCGGCACCGCGAAGCGGTAAGAGCAAGGCCAGCAGCAGCATCGACACCAGCAGGGCCTGGCTGCAAACCTGCGCCAGGGCCTGGCTCAATCCCCGGGGTAGGCGGGGCAAGCAGGGGAGGGCCATGGCGGCGGGTTTTACGGTGGGCCATCAAGTTATGGCAGCCATGGGCATGACCCTGCGGGTGGTGGTGCCGCCCCATCCCCTGATCGGCCATTGGCTGAGCGTGTTGCGCGACGCCAGCACCCCGAGCGCTCTCTATGGCACCGCCATGGCCGAACTGGGCCGCTGGCTCAGCTATGAGGCCCTGCGCGACTGGCTGCCCAATCGCACGATCCCGATTGGCGCCGAGGGCGGACCCACGGAAGGCCAGGTGGTGGACGCCTCCGTGCCCTTGCTGGTGGTACCGATGCTGCGGGCTGGCCTCGGCCTCTGGCAGGGGGCCCAAGCGGTGCTGCCCTCCGCCCAGGTGGCTCACGTGGGCCTGGCAAGGGAACCGGCCACAGCCGAGCCCGACTGGTATCTGGACACGCTGCCAGCAGCGATTACCGATCGCACCGGCCTGTTGATTTTCACCGCCCAAATCGCCAGCGGTGCCAGCCTCGCGGCACTGCTGGAGCGCCTGCGGGCCCTGGGGGTGCAGGGGCGGCGCCTGCGGGTGGTGACGGCCGTGGCCGCCAGCCCGGGACTCAAGTTGCTGGGAGAGCGCTTCCCGGAGCTGACCACTTACTGCGCCTGCATCGATGCCGAGCTGGACGCCAGCAGCGGCCAGCTACGGCCGGGCATTGGCAATCCGGAACGGCGATTGTTCTCCGGCCACGGGCCAGATAGTGCTTACTTCCCAGGCACTGCCTAGGCTGGGCGGCAAAGTCACGATTTGGCATGGCCGAGCAATCCAGCCACGGCTCCAGCGGTGGATCGCTGCTGCTCACCGCCATGGCCGGCGCCGTTCTCGGGGCTGCCGGCCTCGCCTGGTGGCTGGTGTCGGAGGCCGATCGCCGCCGCCAGGC
>JBIKWK010000053.1:0-20310 GCA_044356375.1 Prochlorococcaceae cyanobacterium
CCAGCCGGGGGTGTGTGCATCACAGACAGATTCTGCCTGAGATGAAACCGGGATTCAAGCTGCTGTCAACTGCTCAGCAGAGCCGCAGTTCACGGCCGGCTGTCGCGACCCCTGAATGCGTACGCGAAGCGTTTGAGCCCCCAGCGGTTGGCCGCTGCGCCATCCACACTCCGATACCCAAGGAGGGCAATATCTGCGGAGCGAAATACCTGCGATTCGATATCCACGAGCCGATACTCACTATCCGATATTTGTGATACGATATCAACGGAGCAATGTCCAAGGAGCGCGATACCTGCGATTCGAAATCAATGACTCGATACCCACGACTTGATGTTCACGATCCGATATTCAGGTAGCGCGATATCCACGGAGCGAAATACCCTCCGAGCGAGATACCCACGATTTGATACCCATGATCCGATATTCACGACACGAATACATCCTGCCCTCAAGGTGCATCAATCTGCAGCTCTGTTGCCCGGCCATCATGGAGATTATGATTCTTGTTGTTTCTATCTGCGACCATGCCCCGGCCATCATGGAGATCATGAGGCTTATCGCTTCTATTTCCGGCGACACCCCTGCGGGTATTACCCCGGCGGGCATTGTCATGGCGGGCACTGCTGCGACGGTAATTGCTACGGCGGTATTTTCCCAGGTGGTAATTGCCGCGGGGGTCGCCGTCCAGGCAGGCATTACCTCGGCGGACATCGATTGTTCGGAATGCACGGATTATTCGTCATGTATTGATTATTTGATGTTTGCCGATTATTTGCTGCGTGGTGATTATTCGCTGAATTTTCATTACTTGGTGCGCGGTGATTTTGGCGTAAACGCTGGTTTAGGAGTAAGCACTGGTTTAGGGGTGAGTGCTGGTTTGGGAGTAAGCGCTGGTTTTGGTGCTTGCGCTGGTTTTGGGACTTGTGCTTGTTACCCGGTCTGCGCCTATTTTCCGTTGCCCGGTGTTTTTGGGATAAGGGGTTGTTTGCCGCTGCGCCGCAGTTGCCCCGCCAGGCCAGCTCTCGTCAACGCCAGGACAATCACCCGATGAACGCCCCAGCCCCCAGTTCTTCCTGTTGCCAGGCGAAGGACTCGGCCGAATTTGCGGCGGGCCCGGCTGGATCGGCAGCTGCCATGGAGCGGGAGCTGGCCCGGGAGCTCAGCCGGCTGCGGCGCCGCTTGCTGGTGGCGGCGGTGCTCACCGCCCTGGTGCTGCTCTCCAGCCTGTCCCCGATGTTGGGCGGGCCGCAGCTGCCCTTTTTGCCGCTTTGGTTCACCAGCCCCTGGACCCAGCTGCTGTTCACCACGCCGGTGTTGTTCTGGTGCGGGCGCGATTTTTACAGCGGCGCCCTCTCGGCCTTTCGGCAGCACTCCGCCGACATGAACACCCTGGTGGCCGCCGGCACCGGCATCGCCTGGCTGATGTCCCTGTTCACCACCTGCTTCCCCCAGGTGCTGATCGCAGAAGGCCTGCCGGCAGAGGTGTACTACGAAACCGCCGCGGTGATCGTCACCCTGGTGCTGCTGGGCCGGCTGCTGGAGGCCCGGGCCCGGGGCCAAACCTCGGAGGCGATACGGCACCTGCTGCAGCTGCAGCCGCCCACCGCCCGGGTGTTGCGGGATGGCCAGCAGATCGAGATCCCGGTGTCTCTACTGGTGGTGGGGGATCTGGTGCAGGTGCGCCCCGGTGAAAAAATCCCGGTGGATGGACAGCTGATCGAAGGCAGCTCCTGGGTGGAGGAATCGATGCTCACCGGAGAAGCCACCGCCGTGGCCAAAGCTCCCGGAGATCAGGTGATCGGCGCCTCGCTCAATCGCAGCGGCAGTTTCAGCTTCCGCGTCAGCCGGGTGGGCGGCGATACGGTGCTGGCCCAGATCGTGGAGCTGGTGCGCCAGGCCCAGAGCTCCCGCACCCGTGTGCAGCGCCTGGCCGATCAGGTGGTGGGCTGGTTCGTGCCGGTGGTGATTGCCCTGGCGATCGCTTCCTTTGTGGTGTGGTTCCTGATCAGCGGCAATCCCGTGCTGGCGACGCTGTTTCTGGTGAGCGTGCTGGTGATCGCCTGCCCCTGCGCCCTGGGTCTGGCCACCCCCACCTCGATCATGGTGGCCTCCGGCAAGGGGGCCGAGAACGGCCTGATCTTTCGCAGTGCAGAAGCGCTGGAAACCGCCGGCAAGTTGCGCACCATCGTGATCGACAAAACCGGCACCCTCACCCGCGGCCAGCCCCAGGTGACCGATTTCGAACGGCTGCTCCCTGATTTGCAGCCGGCAAATAGTTTGCAGCCGCGCAATAGTTTGCCGCCGCAAAATAGTTTGCAGGTGCCAAATAATCTGGTGCATACCAACTGCTCGCTGGCTACAGCCACCCTGCTGGCCCTGGTGGCAGCCCTTGAATCCCGTTCGGAGCACCCCCTGGCGGAAGCGATCGTGGCCTATGCCAGGCCCCGGTCGCAGCAGAGAGAACTGCCGGCGGTGGAGGGTTTTCAGGCGGTGGCCGGCTGCGGCGTGCGGGGTGTGATCGCCGGCCGCGAGTTGCTTATCGGAACCCCCCGCTGGCTGCGGCAGCTGGGCATCGACACCGCCGCCCTCCAGCCCCTGGTGGAAGAGCTCGAGGCCGCCGCCTGCAGCGTGGCGGCCGTGGTGGTGGACGGCCGGATCGAGGCCTGCTTTGGCGTCTCCGATCCCCTCAAGCCCAGTTCAGCGGCTGCCGTGGCGGCCCTGCGGCGCCAGGGACTGCAGATGGTGATGCTCAGTGGCGACGCCCGCCGTACCGCCGAGCTGGTGGCTGGCCAGGCGGGGATTGAGCGGGTGATCGCCGAAGTGCGTCCCGCCGATAAGGCCGCCGTGATTCGGCTGCTCCAGGCCCAGGGGGAGGGGCCGGTGGCGATGGTGGGCGACGGCATCAACGACGCGCCCGCCCTGGCCCAGGCCGATGTGGGCATCGCCATGGGCACCGGCACCGACGTGGCGATCGCCGCCAGCGACATCACCCTGATCTCCGGAAATCTGGCCGGTGTGCCGGCGGCGATCGAGCTCAGCCGCCAAGCGATGGCAAATATCCGTCAAAACCTGTTTTTCGCTTTTGCCTACAACGTGGCCGGCATCCCGATCGCCGCCGGTCTGCTGTTTCCCCTCACCGGCTGGCTGCTCAGCCCGATGATCGCCGGCGCTGCCATGGCCTTCAGCTCCTTGTCGGTGGTGGGCAATGCCCTGCGGCTGCGCCGCTTCCGGCCCTCGCCCCTGCCCTTGGCAGTTAGCCGATGAGTGCTCTCCTGGCTGTTGCACTGCATTTACCTGTTGCACTGCATTTACCTGTTGCACTGCATTCAGCTGCTGCCCTGCATATGGCTGTTGCCCTGCATATGGCTGATTCACTCCATTCAGCTGCTGCACTTCATTTAGATGCCGCAAGCCAGATGGCCGCCGTTCTTCATCGCGCCGCCCCTTTGGCTGTTGCATTGCATTTGGCGCCTGCACCGCTCTGGCGCACGCTCCATCAGCCGCTGGCGCTGCAGTTGGTGGTGGTGGCCGCCGGCCTGGCGCTGATCGCTGCTGAACTGTGGTGGTTTCTTGGCCGCCATGGCGTTGCTGTGGCGGCCCATGCAAACGAGGCGGGCGTTCAGGAGATCACCATCACCGTGGATGGTGGTTATCTGCCTTCCAAAATCCAGGTGCAGGCCGGGCGGCCGCTGCGGCTTGCCTTCCATCGCCTCGATCCAAGCGGCTGCCTGGCCCAGGTGATCTTTCCCGATTTCCACAAAACCCTCGATTTGCCCCTTGGTGCCACCACAAGCCTGGAGTTGCCGCCTACCCCGGCCGGCGTCTATCCCTTCCACTGCGGTATGGCCATGGTGCGGGGTGTGCTGGAGGTGGTGGATCCAGCCGCTTGAACGGCCGGCAGTGGAGCGGCGGCGCAGAGCAGCTGGCGGCTGGCGGCGGTCCGGGGAACGCCGGGCGGCTGCCCATGGCGTTGCCAGGCCTCATAGCCGGTGAGCAGCGCCGAGCCGATCAGCAGTGCCGCAAAACCCTGGCGCAGCCGCAGTTCCGGCAGGTGGGGAGCAAGGCGCTGGCCCACCACCGCACCGACCAGGCCACCGCCCACCAGCGGCAAGAGCAGTGGCAGCTGGGCCGCGGGCCAGTGGCCAAGGGCGGCCAGGGCCACCAGTGAATTGGTGCTGATCAGCAGCAGGCTGGTGCCGCTGGCCAGCTGCATCGGCAGGCCCGCCAGCAGCACGAGGGCGGGCACGAGCGCGAAGCCGCCCCCCACTCCGGCAATGCCGGTGAGCAGGCCCACCAGTACTCCCTGGCCCGCCAGCGCCAAGGGCGAGCCCGCTGGGCGCCCGCGGCCTGGGGCCTCCCCCAGGGCGCCAGGGCGGCTGAGCAGCCAGGAAGCCAGCAGAGCCGCTGCGGTGAAGATTCCCAGTTGCACCGACTCCGGGATCAGATCGGCCTTCACCAGCGAGCCGCCGATCCAGCTGCCGGCCAAGGCCGGCAAGCCCAGCACCAGGGCGGGCTTGATCGCGATCTGTCGGCGGCGGATGTAGGGGCCCAAATTGCCGAGGGCCAGCAGGGTGACCACCAGCAACGAGAGCGGCACGGCGGCCTTGGTGGGTATGGCTGCACCGCTCACCAGCAGTGGCAGTAGCAGGATCGAGCCCCCGGCCCCGAGCACGGCCAGTAGAAAGCCAATTAAGGCGCCGCCCGCCAGCAGCAGCGCCATGGTTGCCGGGATCATTCCCCCCGCGGTCCCAGCGCCACCTGGTTCCAGGGCATGGCGGCCAGCAGGCGGGCCATGCCGCAGAAGCCGCTGATACCCGCGTAGGTGAGACCGGCGCCGACAAAGCCACTCAACCAAATCCAGCCCGGTGCCACGGTTTGGCTGAGGATCACCCCCAGCAGCACCAGGCTGCCGGCGGCGATCTGCACCTGGCGCATCAGCGGCAGCGGTGCCCCCTTGAGCTTTTGCAAGGCGAAACCGGCCTGCTCCCAGGCGGGCAAGCCCCCCAGCAGGTCGGCCATTGGTTGGCTACTGCCGCCCTGGAGCAGTTGTATCAAGGCCCGGGCACTGCGCTTGCCGCTCTGGCAAACCAGCACCAGGGGCCCGCGGGGCAGATCCACCTGGGCGATGCGCGCCAGCGGAATGTTGAGGCTGCCGCCGATGTGGCCAGTGGCGAATTCCATCGGTTCGCGTACATCAATCACGGTGACCCGGTGGGCAGCCAGTTGGTCGGCCAGGTCGTGGGCGCTGATGGGGCTGGCCATCGGGGCGGCCATATGGGCGGCCGTAGCAGGGGTGAAAGTCATGGTTCTGAGTGCGGAGCGCAGCGGAAGACGGGATCTGAGCAGCAGTTACGAGGCGGCAGTTACGGGGCAGCAATTAAGAGGAAGCAATGAAGAGGCAGCAGTTACGGGGCAGCAATTAAGAGGAAGCAATGAAGAGGCAGCAGTTAAGGGGAAGCAGTTAAGAGGAAGCAATGGAGAGGCAGCGGTTAAGGGGCAGCAGCTTCAGGGCTGGGCGGCACCTTGGAGCGGGTAGCCCTCGGCGACCCAGCGGCTCAGGCCGCCGCGGAGGTTGGCCACCTGCTGGCGGCCTGCCTTGAGCAGCTGCTGGGTGGCCAGGGCCGAGCGGCTGCCCGAATGGCAGACCACCACCAGCGGGCGATCGGCGGGGAGCTCGCCGGAGCGGCTTTCGAGCTCCGGCAGGGGGATCAGCAGGCTGCCGGCCACTCGCCCGTCGGGGCCGTTGAATTCCTCGGCGGAGCGCACGTCGAGCAGCGTGACCTCGCTCTGATGGGCCACCACCCAGGCGGGCGGGAGTTCGGGCAGTCCGGCATAGCTGCGGGCCAGGGGTGCCCAGGCCGTTGCCGTAGCAATGGCCGTGGCCGTGGTTGTGGATGTAGTTGTGGATGTGGATGTGGCTCGGGGCTTGCCGGAGCGCATGTTGCCGGGCAGGGCCTCGGCGATCTTGTGGGGATGGGGGAGTTTCATGTTCTCCATGTGGCCCACGAAATCCCGCTCGGTGGCGTTGCCGCCCAGCCTGGCGTTGAAGGCCTTCTCCTCCGCTACGGAGGTAACGCTGCGGCCTGTGTAGTCGTGCCCCGGATAGAGCAGACAGCTTTCGGGGAGGCTGAAGATTTGCTCGGTGATTGAGCGGTAGAGGCTGTGGGCATTGCCCTGCTGGAAGTCGCAGCGACCGCAACCGCGAACCAGAAGGGCATCGCCGCTGAAGGCCAGCGACTGGTCATCGAGCACGAAGCTGAGGCAGCCGTCGGTGTGGCCGGGGGTGGCGCGCACCTCCAGCCAGCGGCCCCCAAAGGTCAGCCGATCCCCATGGGCCAGGGGCAGGCTGACGTTCTCGGCTCGAGCGGCGGCGGCAAGGCCGATGGCACAGCCGCTGGCCTCATGCATCAGCCAGCTGCCGGTTACGTGGTCGGCATGGGCGTGGGTGTCGATCGAGGCCACCAGCTCAATGGCCAGCTCGTTGATCAGGGCGAGATCGCGGTCGTGCTGCTCAAAGACCGTGTCGATGATCACCCCCTGGCGGCTGGGTACATCGGCCAGCAGGTAGGTGAAGCTGCCGGTGTCGCCGTCGAACAGCTGTCGGAAGAGCAGGGAGCCCCCGCCGGCGGCGGCAGAAAGGCACAGGCTGGGCGCGGCAGCGACGGCCATTGGCGAATCAACAGCTGTGGATGTGGAAACAGCCGTTGACTCAGCAACAGCCGTTGGCGAATTAACAGCTGTGGACTGGGGAGTAACAGCCATTGGTGGTGACGCGAAGGGGGGCAGGGGGGTGCGGGCGTAAGCGAAAAAAAGAGAGAGGAGCCGCAGAGGCAAAAACAGCGGAGGCGAGCCGTGGCAGCAGGGGCTCACTAGTTGCTATGAGCATAGCCGCATAATGCGCATAAAAGAAATTCCTGTGGGCCCTAGCCGCGCTGCGCGGCAGGTTTGCGATGAGAGCGCCTGCGCTCCAGCGCTCTTGCTGCGGCGCTCTAGCTGCGGCGCTCTAGCTGCGGGGCTTTAGTTGCGGCGCTCTAGTCGCAGAGGTGGGGCCCATGGCTCGTTCAGGCGGCGCTTCTCCTCCAGCATCAAGATCTCCGGACCCTTCAGGGCAAGGCGCAGCACTTCCGGCTCGCTCAGGGGCTAGATCGCCAGGGGCCGCCCGGGCCGATCCCCAGGGACCGAGGTGGGCAAGCTGCCCCCTGAACAGCGACTGGCGGCATTCCCCTCTTCCAGGCAAATCGGCCAGGCAAGCAATTGATCTGCAGATGTTCAGCGCAAGGGCGAGAAGAGAAGACGCGGGCTGGTTCGGGGGACTGGCGGCTAGGTGCATAATTCCTTTAGCGTCATACAGTCTTTTGGCGTCATACAGTCCTTTGGCGTCATACAGCCCTTTGGCATCAAGTAGCAATGCCATTGCCGCGCCCGTTGCTTTGACCCTGCCCAGCCCCCAATTGATTGAGGCGCTCAGCCAGTTCTTTCGGCTGTTGAGCGAGCCGACCCGTCTGCAATTGCTTTGTCAGCTCAAGCATGGGGGCGCCATGGATGTGGCCTCCTTGATCGAGGCCACCGGCTTCAGTCAGTCCCACATCAGCCGCCAGCTGGGCCAGTTGCAGCGCGCTGGCCTGGTGAGCTGTGAACGAGACGGGGTGCGGCTGATCTATGCGGTGGCCGACCCCTTAGTGGAAGAACTCTGCAATCTGGTGCAGGGGCGAATGAGGCAAAGGTTGGAGCAACAGCTACAGCAACTGCCGGGTCTTTGAACTGGCCGGCTCTGTGCTGCGGCTCCAGAGGCAAGGCGGCATGTTTGCGGCATCAATGAATCCCTAGAGCTCTCGATTAATGCCAATCAAAACTATCCGCTCTCGAATCAGTTGTTTGGTCATCGCTGCGTCGACATGATGCGGGATGAAGAGGCGTCACCCTTCCCGCCGGAGGGGGGAGTCTTGTCTGTAGCTGGAGGCGTAATGAGCATTTCTTCTCAAGGGGCTGGAGCGGCTTGCCGCGCTCTTTTTCAGCGGTTGCGGCAAATCCTCTGGGGGCCAGTTTTCGCGGCATTTCTGCTGGCCGCGGCCCTGCTGGCCCTGCTGGCTCTGCCGCTTCCCGTCCAGGCCGCCACCGCTCCCCAGCAATGGACAATCACCGATGCCTCGGGTCAGCTCTGGGGTCTGAGCCTGTTCGAGCAGCCAGATTCCGCCTACCCAGCCGGTTGGCGCCTGCGCCTGACTGGCCGCTCCCCCGGGCAGACGCTTGATCACCGTCGGCCGTTGCTGCTGAGTGATGGCCTTGGCGGCGCCTGGTCTCTGCCGAACCGCAGCGAGGAGCTGGTGCGATTGGCAGAGGAGCAGATCCCTGCGGCCTCTGCCCAGTTCGACGCCCACGCCCTGGAGCCCAGGCCCAGCGCAGTGCTGCCGCTGCGCCTGGAGCTGCCCACCGACGAGCGGGAGGGCGTTGCCCTGCTAGTGCTGCAAAGCGAAGTGGTGCTGGCTCTCCATGAGCTATCACCGAACCCGGTGACCTGACTGAGTGGCCCTGCCCCTTAGTTGGCCAACCTGCTTTGGCCACCTTGCCTTTGCCCATACCTGCTGGCGCTGGGCTGGCTGCCATCCCGTTTTCCCTAGCCTCGGGGCGCAGAGACAGATGGGCATGGCAAGGGTTGCGGTGAGCGGCGCCTCCGGCAAGACCGGCTGGCGCCTGGTACAGGAGGCGCTCGGCCGCGGGCACTCGGTGCGGGCCCTGGTGCGACCGGGCTCCCAGCTCCCCGCCGGGCTGGAGGGGGCCGAGCTGATGCGGCTGGATTTCAGCTGCACCGAGGCCCTCCATGCCGCCCTATCCGGTTGCGACGCCCTGGTGATCGCCACCGGCGCCCGCCCATCGGTGGATTTGAGTGGGCCATTGAAGGTGGATGCCTTCGGGGTGCGCGAGCAGATCCAGGCCTGCAAGGCCGTGGGCCTGAGGCGGGTGGTGCTGGTGAGCGCCCTTTGCGCCGGGCGCTGGTGGCACCCCTTAAATCTGTTCGGGCTGATCCTGGTGTGGAAACGGCTGGGCGAGCGCTGGCTGGAGCAGAGCCAGCTCGACTGGACCGTGATTCGCCCCGGCGGCCTCAGCGAAGACGACAGCCGCTGCCAGGGCGAAAGCGTGCTGTTCACCGGTCCAGGCAAGCAGGAGAGCGCCAGCATTCCCCGCCGCCTGGTGGCCCGGGTGTGTCTGGATGCCCTCGAATCGCCGGCGGCGATCGGCCGGATCATCGAGATCACCAGCAACAGCAAGCAACCCCAGCAATCGCTGGCCGGCTGGCTTGAGGCCAGCCCAGCTAGCTAGGGCTAGCAATCCCAGGGTTTTGGCCGCAACGAGGTGGCGCTGGCTCCAAGTTCAGGCATGGAGGTTGACAAATGGGCGTCTCAGCCACAAGGCCGTCTCCAATAGCACAACAGCAAGCATTACCAGGGGTAGGCCAGGCGCTAAAGGCAAGGCCAGGCCCAGCAGGCCTGCCAGAAGCAGTGGAATGAACAGCAGACCAAGGCCGAAGGTAAAGAAGGCAGAGCCCAGGTTGGCCAAAAGACGCAGCAGACTCTGCAGGCAAGTGAACACTGGCGGGCGGAGGCGAACCACAATGATGGGAGGTGCTGGCGGCTGTACCCCCACCGCCCCAAGGGCCGCAACCAGGGCCTGGAGTGCAATCTGACGAGCCTGAACGGTGGAGGGTGATCCATGGCCAGGCCGTTGGATTGGATGAATGACCACCGATGCGGCAAGGGGATTAACTCGAAAATACCAGGATTCCTCAGGTAAAAGGCTTTTCAATGCGTCGGATAAGGCCCGCCAGTGAAAGGGTTTATCCGAATGGATTTGATAGCGAAGTCTGGAGCCATGCTGCTGGCGCAGGGTGAGACAGGAGGACAAGTCCATTATGGGAAAGCGAGGGGCTGGTAGGTGTTGTTGTCGGAGCTGTAAAACCAGGCCATACCATCCGGATCCCGATCTTTACTCCACGTCTCAAGATCCCCACGCTTTCTGCGGGCCGTGATCGCTTGGTAGTTGGAGCGCAGCCGTTTGGCCAGGGCCGTGCTGGAGAGTTTCCAGGATGGGCTGGATGTTTGCTTGCGTTGAGCGGTACCGGAACTGGAGGGGATGTGGTTCGCTTCTGGTTTCTGAGCGGTCTGTAGGTATGGCTGTGGTCTACTGCTGTTGTCTTCCGCCTCTTGTGTTGGGCTGGAAGCTTTGGGAAGCATTGGCAGCCGCAGGCTGGTCGCAAAGGAAGCAGCCACCAACAGAGTTGAACACCAGAGACAAGCCTGGATGCCACCTTGCAAATACACCCATCCGGAAAGCAACGTGCCGATGAGACGGCCAGCGGCATTGGCCATGTAGTAGAAGCTGACGTTCAGGGTGACGGATTCCGCATCTGTGTAGGCAAGAATCAGATAGCTATGAATGGAAGAATTCATAGCAAAGACAATGCCAAAGATAATCAGACCTGTGACGACGACAACGCCTGGGTGGGCCAGTTGCAGGAGCAGCGACATGGCAATCATGGCTGGGACACCGGTGAGAAGCGCACTCCAGAACTGCACGGACCTTGGGCCTGGAGGCCTGTCTTGTCCCCAGGCCCGCCGCAAGGCTGGGGCTGATGCCTGCATGATGCCGTAGCCGATCACCCAAAGGCCCATAAAGGCACCCACCTCCCAGAATTGCCAGCCGAGGGCCGCCTCCAGGAATACAGGCAGGGCGACCACAAACCACACATCGCGGGCGCCAAAGAGGAAGAAACGTGCCAGCGAGAGAATCTTGACTCCAGGTGTTTTGGAGAGCAGGGAAGAAAACGATGGTTTTGTTTTCATCTTGCCAATTTCCTTTGGCAAGGAGAGGGTGGCGACCAGCGCAAAGGATAGGGCGATCGCCAAGGCGGCTACAGATCCTGAGAAGCCCACAGTGGTCAACAACACACCACCGAGGAAGAACCCAAGACCTTTGAGGGCATTTTTGGAGCCCGTGAGGATGGCCACCCATTTGAACAGCTGTTTTTGTCCATTGGTTGGATTAGTGGTTTCGGCAACGACGGTTTTGATTGCACTCTTAGCGCTCATTTTGTTGAGGTCTTTAGCGATGCCACTGATGGCCTGAGCAGCCATGACATAGAGAACGCTGAGGAGTTTTGGCCAAGTCGCTGCGACGGGTACCAACATCAGTAAAGCGCCTATTTGCATAACCAGACCGGCCCAGAGCGTCAAACGCAAACCAAAGCGGGCAGCGAGCCAGCCACCGAAAAAATTGGTGACGATGCCAAAAAATTCGTAAAAAAGAAACAGCAGGGCAATCTCTAATGTGGTGTATCCGATCAGGTGAAAATGGAACAGAACAAGCATGCGCAGCGCGCCATCACTTAGAGTGAAAGCCCAGTACGCTCCTGTAACGACCACATATTGGTGCAGAGCCGACATAGGATCATTTCGGATCTGAGCTGCAACGGTGGGTTCCCGATGTTGAACTGCCGCCTGATTCGCCCTTAGCTGGCCGTGGGAGGCGGTTGGTTGGCGAAGACCGGGAAGATGGCGGGACTCTGGTGGCTTTGGCAGCGATGGGTGAGCACTCAGCTGGGGCAGAGGCGGTTGCACCCCCAGGTGGTTCAAGGCTTCGATCAGAGCTTGTTCGACCCTCTGCCGGGCGTTGGCCGGGGAGGCTGCCTCCTGGCCGGCTTCTGGCCGCTGCTGAATGACGACACAAGCGGCCAGTCGATTGACGCGCCATTGCCAGGTTGAGTTACCTAGACAGCGCCCCAGAGCCTTGGAGAGGGCCTCCCAGTTGAGAGGATTGGCCGAACTGATTTGATAGCGCTGCCTGGTGCCGATCTGGTGACGCAGGCTGAAACAAGCGGACAGATCCATCAGGCCAGGGCGAGAGGTCGGTAGGTGTTGTTGCTGGAAATGAAGATCCAGGCCAGGCCATCAGGATCCCGCTCCCTGGTCCATTGCTCCAGCCCGCCACTGCACCGTCGGGCTATAACGGTTTGATAGTTGGATCTGAGCCGGCGGGCTAGATCGATACTGGTGAGTTCGAGGGGGTGGCTGGGAGAACCGCTGGCTTGATCAGCTGTCTGCCTGGGGAGTTCAGCTTTGGAGTATATCTTGTCTGGGGCTATATCTTCCCCCTTGGGCGGCTTGGTTTTTGGCGAAGCTTCCCCTGCAGGGAGCAGCTCGCTGGGTTTGAAGCCAAGGCTGCGCATGGCATTCGCTGCAGCCACCAGGCAGGAACCATTATTCAGCAGTACGGCGGCAATGGGGCTTATTGGCAGGAATGTGCCGATCACCAGGGCTGAGAGGTTTGGCACCCCAACTATGCCAATATTTTGACGCACCAGGGCAAAGGTGCGGCGGGCCAGGTCCTGAGCCACGATCAGGCCCGACACCTTATCGTTGGTGAGCACTATGTCGGCAGTCTCGCGGGCAAGATCACTGCCGGAGGCAAAGGATACTGAGACATCCGCATAGGCCAGGGCGGCTGAATCGTTGATGCCATCGCCCACAAAAGCCACCTTGTGGCCTTGCTCGCTCAGTTTTTTAACCAGTTCAGCCTTTTGATCGGGAAGGGCGTCAGCATGCACTTCGTTTGGCTGAAGCCCCAGATTGGCAGCCACGACGTTGGCCACGCTGGCGACATCACCTGTAAGCATGTGGGCCTGAATACCGCGGCGGTGGAGTTCCGCTATCAATTGTTTGCTGTCGGGCCGAAGTTGATCTGCAGCATAGAATACTGCAGCCACAGCTCCGTCCAAGGCTAGGTAAATAGGTGTTGAGGCGCGAAGGGACGGTTCAGGGTTTAGCGCCGGAGGTGAAAGCCCCTCGTCCTGAAGAATTTTGGCATTGCCGATCAAAACCTGCTGCCCTTCAATCACCGCAATTACCCCCTTACCGATCCGGTAGTCCCAGCCATCACATTGACCGGGTTCAAGCCCGAGGGATTGGGCGTAATTAACGATTGCTATAGCCACCGGATGGTTCAGGCCCTGCTCGGCCGTGGTGGCAAGCCAGCAGAGCCGTTTCGCATCTAGCTCGGGATGCAGCACATCCATCTGCACCACGGAGGGATGGCCCTGGGTCAAGGTGCCAGTTTTATCGAAGACCACCACATCCACATCGACGAGTAGCTCCAGGGAACGGCCACTGCGGATCAGCAATCCCTGGCTGCTCGCCCGGGATAGGGCAGCCATGATGGCCGTGGGCACCGAAACCCTGAGTCCGGTGCCCAAGTCAAACATCAACAGGGATGCAGCTTGGGGAATATTGCCGGCGCTAAAGAGCAGTGAGATGCCAGCGATAAGCAGGGTGGGGATCACAAAGCGATTGGCAATTTGCTCGGCAATGTTTCCAACCCGAGTGTCGTAGACAGGGGCCGATTCGATCATGGCGGTGATCTGACCAATGCGGGTATTATCGCCAACTGCTTTGGTCTCAATTACAATCTTGCCCTCCAGCAGTATAAATCCGGCCAGAACTTCGTCCCCAGATGAGCCGTGCCGGGGCACTGATTCACCGGTGAGTTTAACTACGTCGAAGCTGCCTTCTCCGGAAATGATCACTCCGTCAACGGGAATGTTGTCCCCTGGGAAGAGCAGCACTTGATCGCCTGTCTCAAGCTCGCTGCTCTGTACCAGTACTTCGGCACCGTTGATCAATTTTATGACATCGGTCTGCAGACTGGCCAGTAGGTCGTTGTTGGCGGAATGGGCGATACGTTGGGTGGCATCACGCACGGCCTCGCCGCCTTCAATCATGCTGATCATCATCGCCGGGCCCACCAGGAACCCTCCCAGGCTGTGGAGGGTCACCGCGAGGGAATCGAGAAAATCGACGTTGATCATGCCCTCTTCGCGCAGGCCTATCCAGGCCCGTTTAAAGCTGAGGTGAGCGGCCACCAGGATGAAGCCCGCCACCGCCAGGGGGGGCAAGGAGAGGGGGCCAGCAAGCAGGGCAAGGGCCAGGGAGCTTACTGGTAACAGGAGGCGTGAGGGCACGAAAGCCTCTTCATCCGCTGCGCCGGAGCTGGCTTCGGAACCCTTGCCGATCGCTTTTACTTGCTTTGGCAGGGCCGTTAGGGCTGCTTCGGCGGCGATGTGGCTGCCTGGCAGCTGGGCCAGCCACTGGCTTATATCAGCCGTATCCCAGGGTTTGTTCTTCGCTGCCAGCTGCAATACGCAACTGCCAGCGATACTGTTCAGGCGGACTGCCTCGATGTTGGCCTGCTGGATCAGCCAGTTCTCCAGAGCCTGATGGGCGCCAAAGCCCTCTGGAATGGCAAGCCGCAAGCGACGGCCTGTGCAATGCAGGACCCGAAAACCGTTGTCGGCGTAAACCGCCTTTGCGGCGCCATCATTTAGGTGGGTCAATGGATCAACCCCCGTTGCAGGTTGGAATATAGCTTCGCCAGCTTGGCAATGGGGTCACTGGTGCCAATGCAGGATTCCGGGGCAAGCATTTTACATGAGATTAAATAAGCTAGCTTTATTTGGTTATTGATTGGTGAGCTAGTTTTGGCAACTGTATTGTATCGAGTCACTCATGAAAGCTGGGAATATGTGAGGCCCGGGGGCTTGGAGGAACAAGTCGTCTATTCTACGGTGACTTCAGTAACGGTGATCTCTTTAGTTGCGGACGTGCCTTTGCTCCGGGGGCCCTTGCCGCTGGTGGCTTTGGCCGTTGGCTCAACCTCGGCGGCGTTGGCTTCGGTTTCGGCTTCGAGCTCGGTACGAGCTTCGGCCACAAGATCTCCGATCGACTCGGCGGCCTCGGCGGCGTGGCGGGCAACGCTACGGGCCGCCGTGCCGGCAACCCCTGCCACCGTGACTCCCAACTTGATACCCCCTTTGGCCATGGTGCGACCCGCTTGGTTCATCGAATCGCCCAGTTGCTCATTGCCCAGTTTGCGCACTAGTGGCGCTAGGGACACCAGCCCAGCTCCGAGGCTGAAGGCAAGAAGTGTCTCGAGTTCAAACATGACTGCTGGGAAGGTGCTGCAATTATGCAGCAGATGCGAAAATTTGTCCACCACTGCCTCGGTTCTGCCACCGGTCTGCGGTAAAGGGAATCCTCCTAAATGTTTTTTGTAGCCAAATAGGCGATTTATTTGTGATCGATCAATTTCCCGCTTTTGTGCTGGCTGACAGGTCGAGCCAGCGCTCTGCCTTAGTGCTTGCCCTGCTCAATCGCTGCTCGCAGCAGGCTACTTGCTACTGCGTGGTGGATCTCACGGGCGAATTGGCGGTTGGCACCAGTGGTGACGATGCATGTACTGCCGAACTGCGCAGTTTCAAGGCTGGGGATTCTGCCTTGGATCTTTGGCAGCAGCTGAGGGAACCCCTGACACCCTGGCTATTACTTCTAAACCTAGATCTCGAGGAACCTGCCCCCCCGTGGCTCTTACCTGGACTGGATGAGTTGCAAAGATTGCTATGGCTTGCCCAGCAGCTCGAGCAGCTGGAGGGTTCGCCCCACCTGCAGCCACTGGTGGTATTGCCGCCGCTCCCCCAGGCCCTGCCGCTGCTGAGGCTGGCTCGCCAAGGTCCCGATCTGCTGGAGAGTTTGTGGCATCCCCTGTTGCATTGGTGGTCGCAGACCCGTCAGAAACTGGCCCACCTGGAGCTTGTGCTGCGGCTGCAGCTGCCGGATGCCACCGGCCTTCAGCTCTCCCCAACCTGGCGCCGCAGTCTGGAGAACCTGGCCAAAAAGCTTGAGCCCGCCAGGGGAGGTGAGCTGTTTCTGGCCCTTGACGCCGATGCCTCCGATCGGGCACTGGTGCGGCGCCGCCTGCTGGCCCTTTGTCTCAACGAGCTTCCTCTTTCGCGGCTCTGGGTGCAGGGGGATGGCTGGCACCCAGACGACTTCTTGGGCATGGACTTCCCCCTGCTATTCACCGCCACCGCCGTTGACGGGCTGGCTGGCGCGATGGCGCTCTGGCTCGACGAACCGCTGCAGACCAGCTGTCCGGTGAGCTGGCGCCAGCAGGGCGATAGAAAATATTGCCGAATTTATGCCCCCGGTTTAGATCGAGATGACCTGCGCGTGTATCTGAAAAACCAGGCCCTAATCGTGGAAGCCGCCGGTCAACGGTTGAAGGTGCCGCTGCCGGCTGAGTTCATCGAGCTGGCACCGATCTCGGCCCGGGTTGTGGCCCCGTTTTTGGAGGTGGTGTTCTCGTTGGTACCGGGCTGATCCGGCCGCCAGCCCAGCCACCAGGCCAATAGAAAGAAAGGAGTTCCTGGCAGTAGGGGTAGGGCCCAGCCGGCGATGGCCAGGGAGATCAGCAGCTTCAGGGTGGGTTGCTGGGAGCGTTGCCAAATCAGTCGCAAGCCTCGCGCCGGCGGTTCATTGAGATGGGCCAGGGGCTGCTCTATTAACTGCAGTAGTAGTGGCACGGGATCCTCGAGCGGCTGGGAAGGATCCGGTGACGAGAGAACCAGGCCCAGCCCAGCTGCGGTTTGGCGCACCTGGGCCCCTGGCAAGTGTTGTTCCAGCAGCCAGATCAAGCTGCGTAATTGCTCTACTTTCATGCGCCCGCGGAAGCGAATGCGAATACGGTGGGGCACCCAGTGCTCCACCGTAAAAGGGCTGGAATCTGATTCGCTCACCACCTTCAGGCCTTACCACCATCTATGGCCTTGGTGGAACGGCTCTGCTCGATGTCGGCGCGAGCTTCTGCCACCAGATCGCCAAAGCATTCGCCGGCTTCCGAGAGCCCCTGCCCCAGCTTGCTGGCCAGGCCTGAGGTGCGATCCGCCAGGCGGATCGTGAACTTGAGCCCCTGCTTAGTGATTGAGCGCCCCAGCGAACTGATGCGGGTGGCCACCCGGCTCTCGCGACCCGTGACCGATACCACCACAGGCGCCACGGCCACGAGGGCGGCCCCTAAACCCATGGCAACCAGCATTTCGAGCTCGAACATGACTGCTGTACTGAAAGGAAGTCTGATTCAAATTTAAGCAGCTTCCCGTGGGGTGGTGTAACTCAGGAGGCGAGCCGTCAGCCTCCATCAGACATCTGTTATGGAAATAGGTGGGCCGGTCTATGACTCTGTTCGCAGTACTACCACCATACCGAACACAGACCATGATTCTCAACCAATAGTGGCGCCAGATAGGCGCCGGCAGGCTTTGCGGCAGTGCGGGCCAGACGCTGGTGGCATGTCTGATCTATTGGTTTGGCTGGCTCTGGCTAAGCACTGGGCTCCCCGGCGGCGGGGCCCGTGCCATTTAGCCCCGTAACCACTTGCCAGCCCGGTCACAATGGGGCCACCGTTGAGCCTTGGGGGCCATCGCTGCCGCCGATGAACAGCCGCCAAGCGATCGCCCTGGCCCTGCTGGCGTTCGTGCCCATCTCGGCGGCCGCCGAGCATTTTCACTGGGGCGATGGGGCCGTCTTCTTGACGGCGGTGCTGGCGATCCTGCCCCTGGCGGTGTGGTTGAGCACCGCCACCGAAGAGATCTCCATTGCTCTGGGACCGAATCTCGGCGCCCTGCTCAACGCCCTGTTTGGCAACGCCACCGAATTGATCATTGCCCTCACCGCCCTGCGGGCCGGCCTGGTGGGAATAGTGAAGGCGAGCATCACCGGCACGGTGATGGCCAACCTGCTGCTGACCCTGGGTCTGTCGATGCTGGTGGGCGGCATCGGCCGCAAGGAGCAGACCTTCCAGCCGGTGGTGGCGCGGGTGAACGGCTCGGCGATGACCCTGGCGGTGCTGGCGATTTTGATTCCCAGCCTCACCAGTCTCGATCCGCTCCAGAGCGCCGCCGGCATTGGCGCCTTCTCACGCTTCGTGGCCTGGCTGCTGCTTTTGGTGTACGGCCTCACCCTGGTGTTTTCGCTGCGCACCCACCGCTCCCTATACGAGGTGGCTCAGGTGGATCTGGCCCGGCCTGAGATGCCTGGGCCTGAGATAGCAGAAGCACCAGGTGGCCATGGCCACCGCCCGCCGCTGCTGCCCTGGTTCCTGGTGCTGCTGGGGGCGACGGCGGGGATCGCCTACGAATCGGAACTGTTTGTGGGTGTGGTGGAAACGGTGAGTGATGGCTTTGGTTTGAGTGGCCTGTTCACAGGTGTGGTGCTATTGCCGCTGCTGGGTGGGGTGGCGGAATACATCACCGCCGTGAGCATGGCCCGCCGCAACAAGATGGACCTGGCGGTGTCGGTGGCGCTGGGCTCCACATTGCTGGTGGCCCTTTTGGTGGTGCCGGTGCTGGTGTTGGTGGGGCCGGCCCTGGGCCATCCGCTGGATCTGAGCTTCAATCCCTACGAGCTGGTGGCGATCGCCACGGCCGTGGTGGTGAGCAACCTGGCCAGCCTTGATGGCCGCTCCGACTGGCTGGAGGGGGTGCTGCTGCTGGCGGCCTACGTGATCCTGGCGGCTGGTTTCTTTTTTCAGAGCACTCCCATCGGATGACCAGAACGCCAGAGCCCAGGGGTTCCTCCCCAGCCGGTGGCGGTGCTGGCCGCTGGTGGAACCGGGGTCGCCGGCGCTGGCGCCAAGTTGCTGGCTCTGAATCCGGCCGGGAGCAGATAGCTCCGCCCCATGATCTTTTGCCCCAGGAGCAGCTGGAGGAGGAGCAGCAGCCCCAGGCCCTTTCCGGCCCCAGCGGAGCCTTCACCGCCTCTAATCCGCAAGGCGCCAATACAGCTGTTACCGCCCGCTTTACCGCCAGCTCCACATCCAGCTCCATGGCCAGTGGCGACTCAATCGCCACTGGCAGCCCCATGGCATTGCCGCCGTTTCGGCCCAGCCATCTGCTGAGCCGCCTCCAGCGTTCGGCTGCGCTGCGGCTGCTGTTGGCGGGCACCGCCACTTTGGTGGGTTTGGTGGGTCACTGGCCGGCCCTGGCCCTGGTCGCCGGCGGGCTGCTGTTGGCGCTGGCGCTGCTGCAGCTGCTGCCCGAGCTCTGGCGGCTGGTGAGCACCCGGCTCGACGAGGGGCCCACGGCGCGGCTGCTGGCGGTTTTGGGGCTGGTGTTGGGGTTGGTGGCCCTGGCCTGGGCCCTGGGCTGGTGGGATCCCTACCTGGAGCTCTATCGCCAACGCGATTGGGAGGCGATCGGGGCCCTGGGGGAGGGGGTGATCGGCGCCATCGGTCAAATTCTGGTGGCGCTGGTGGCTCTGGCGATCGCCTGGCGGCAGGTGCTGCTCGACCAGCGGCTCACCGGCCAACAAAATCGCATCACCCAGGCCCAAACGATCGACAGCTTCATCCAGGGCATCTCCGATTTGATCAGCGATCAGGAGGGGATGTTGGAAGACTGGCCACTGGAGCGGATGCTGGCGGAGGGTCGGCTGGCGGCGGTCTTCGGCAGCATCGATAAAGACGGCCGGGCCCGCATCCTGCGCTTCCTCTCCCACGCCCGCCTGCTCACACCGCTGCGGCGCGATAACCGGCTGGGGCGGGCGATCCTCGATGGCAACGGCAATTACGAGGAAGATCGGCTAACTGGCGTGCCGGTAATCCAGCTGCATCTGATTCTCAAGGGGGTGGATCTTTCTGGCACCGATCTACGCGGCGTCGATTTCAATTGCGCCGATCTGAGCGGCGCCGACCTCAGCCACAGCGATCTCAGCGGCGCCCTGCTGGCCGGCTGCAACCTGGCCGGGGCGAACTTGGAGCGCTCCAGGCTGGAGGGAGCGCGCCTGTTCTTTGGCCGCAGCCAAACCGCCAGCCCCCGCGCCGCCGATGGCCGCCGCGACCTGGTTACCGGCCGCGGCGCCGGCGCGGTGGTGGAAAACGCCAACTTCACTGGCGTGCAGGGGCTCGATGCCGCCAGCCACTACTACCTGGCCGCCTGGAGCGGCCCCCGCTCTCGGGCCACCCTCCCCGGCGGTGCCAAGGGCGTCGCCAGCCAACTGGAACCGCGGCCTGCTCGCCGTGTCTTGCCGCCCAGCGCAGAAGTTTGAGCCGCCTTCAAGTTGATTCAGATCTTGGCCGGCTGCAGGCGCATAGCTGCAAGACCCACTAAAGATTGGCCTCATTCCCAGTGGAGCACCATCGCCACCGCCCCTTCCAGGGAGAGCTTTACGGGGCAGTTTTCACCGGCCCGCCGCAACAGGCTGCGCTGTTGTGGATCTAGATCCGCCGGCAGGGTTACCCACACCTGCAGGGTTTCGACCCGGCGGGGGGCGCTGGTGGTCATCGTTTTTTCCACCCGGGCCGTTGTGCCCTCGATGGCGATGCCGTGGCGAGCGGCGGTGATGCCCATGATCGTGAGCATGCAGCTGGCCAGGGAGGTGGCCAGTAGATCGGTGGGGGAGAAGGCCTCGCCGCGGCCCTGGTTGTCGA
>JBIKWK010000012.1:0-66985 GCA_044356375.1 Prochlorococcaceae cyanobacterium
GCTAGAGACCACAATCAAATGACACTCATTCCAAGACCACGGGCCCCATAAAGCTCAAATTGATGTAACCTTTAAAAAGGTGCTCAGTTCAAGCACCCCGAGCGGACAACTTTCCTGATAGGTTCCGTCTTTAAGGGATATGCCACGTGATTTTCCTTTAAGCAATCCGTATATGTTGCTTTTAGCTGGATGTCGAGCTGCTGTGACCTGATTCTTGTTCCTTCGCGTTTGCGCTTAAGGATAAGGTCAATGCTGTCATCATCGACATCAGGCTTTGTTACGCTGCATCCTGCAACTGCAGATATTGCCCGAACATATGCAGAAGAGAAATCTTGCATTCTCCAGGTCTCATGGGGGCCGCAGATTTCGAAGGGATACGGGATGGGAATTGTGCTTGGACGGATCGAGGCAGATCAGGCTTTGTGTTTAAGCATTGTAGCCCCGCAGAGCGCGTGTGAGTCAAGGCTGGCTTTTCCATAAGAAAGCATCCGCTGAGTTTGTTGGACAATCGAACGCCATCTTCACCGGACCCGCCCAAAATCCCTGATGACGACCTCTTGTCCACCCAAGATTCCGCATCTCGGAGCGGGAGAAGCCGAGAAGCCAGTCAGTGCCGTCTCTACCACGGTTGCATCAGAATTTTAGGCGGATCCGCCCATCACGGTCTTCACCTTGCAACAAAGAGTCCGCGAGACTGGCACAGCGATCACCCCTATTCCCTCAGCCTAGGCAGTAGCTGCACCAAATTACAGGGCCGAGTACTCGCATCCAACTGGGCGCCGATCAGCCGATTCCAGGCGGTGGTCACCGCGTCGAGGGAGCCGGGCAGCACGAAGATCAGGGTGCCGTTAGCTACCCCGGCCAGACAGCGACTTTGCAGGCTGCTGGTGCCGATCGTCTCGTAGGAGAGCACCCGAAACAACTCGCCAAAACCATCGATTGTCTTGTCGAGCAGTGGCGCCACCGCCTCGGGGGTGCCATCGCGGCCGGTGAGGCCGGTGCCGCCGCTGCTGATCACCACCTGCACGGCGGCATCGGCGATCCAGCGGCTGATTTCGGCGCGAATTTGATAGCGGTCGTCGGGCACCAGCCGCCGCTCCACCAGCCGGTGACCCGCCGCCTCCAGCAGCTGCTGCAGGGCGTCGCCGCTGCTGTCCTCGGCGGCGGTGCGGGTATCGGAAACTGTGAGCAGGGCAATGGCTAGGCCCATCGGCAAACTGGCGCTAATCGCCGCACAACCAGCGCCGACCCTAAGCAAAGGGCCCCGCAAGGCGAGAATTTGAGCGAAGCGGCCAAGAGCGGATCCCGCCCTCCACCGAGCCAGCCCGATGAGCAGCGCCCCCCCCGGCCCCCTCGGCCCGATCCCCATCAATCCCGCTGCCGCCATGGGCCAGCCGACAGCCAGGGCGGCACTGCCGCTAGCAGAGCCAGCCGTGCTGCCGGAGCTGCCGTTGGCAGAGGAGCCAGTGGTGCTGCCGGCGGTAGAAGAGCGGGCCATCGAGATCAGACTGTTCGCCGGGCTGCGGGAGCGGGCCGGCTGGAGCCAGCGCCGACTGCCTCTGCCGGCCACTGAAATTGCCAATGGCACTGCCAACGCCAATGGCGCCGCCGCGCCGTTGACGCCGGCGGCCCTGTGGTTGCAGCTGGAGCTGGGGGGCGGCGAAACGCTGCCGGCCACTGTGCGGGTGGCGATCAACCAGGCCTTTGCCTCCCCCCACCAGCCCCTGGTGGCCGGCGATGAACTGGCCTTCCTGCCGCCGATCAGCGGCGGCTGAACCATGGAAACCCCGTCCACCGCCGCCAGCAGCGAGCCGTTGCCCCAGCCAGCGGCGATCCAGATCGCCCTGGAAACGCAAAACTTCCAGCCCTTGGAAGCGCTGGCGGCCTGGCAGGCCGGCCAATCGCCGCCGGCCGCGGAGGCCCAGTTCATCGGTCGGGTGCGGGGCAGCTGCGCCGATGGCAGCCCGCTGCGGGCCCTGGAACTGGAGCACTACCCCGGCATGACCGAACGGCTGCTGGCCCAGCTGGCCCTGGCCGCCGCCCAGCGCCATGGCGCCAGCGCCGTGCTGGTGGTGCATCGGGTGGGCCTGGTGGCCCCGGCCCAGGCGATCGTGCTGGTGGCGGTGGCCGCCGATCGCCGCGGCCCGGCCCAGCGCTGTTGCGGCGAACTGCTGGAGGCGCTCAAACACGAAGCCCCCTTCTGGAAGCGGGAGTGGGGTGCCAACTGCGGCCAGTGGCTCCAGGGCAACACCCCCCTCTAAATCGCCTATTGGCAATAGCTAATAACCAAAGATCACCGCAGATTCTTTGCCCATGAGCCAAGAAGCCCTGTCTCGGGCCCTGGCTTGTCACTAAAAAATCGGCAGCCGCAGCAGCTGGGCCCACAGAGGGCTGCCCGCCTCCAGCTGGCCGCCGCTGGCGGGCAGCTCCAGCAACAGGTCTGCCCCCACCAGCGAGCCGATGCGGGAGGAGGCCTGGGAACCCTCCACCAGGGCCAACGGACTGCCATCGGCGTCCACCTGCAACCGGGCCCGGGCCAGCTCCGGCCGGCCGCCAGCCCAGCGCAGCGGCTGGGCCAAGCGCACCTGCAGCCGCGGCAGCAGCTCCACCTCCGCCCCCTCCAGGCGCTGCAGGGCAGGCCAGAGCAGCTGCAGGGCGGTGATCGCCGCCGCCACCGGATTGCCCGGCAAACCAAAAAACGGCTTGGCGCCGAGGCGGCCAAAGGCAAAAGGCCGGCCTGGCTTGAGGAACAATTTCCAGAACGCCACCTCGCCCAATTCCGCCACCAGCGGTCGAATCCAATCGCTGTCGCCGGCCGACACCCCGCCCGTGGTTACCACCACGTCGCAATCCCGGGCCAATTCAGCGAGAGCCCGCCGCAGCGCCTCCGGCTGGTCTGGCACCACCCTGCGCTCGGCCACCCGAGCCCCCAAACGGCTGAGCAGCGCCTCCAGCAGGGTGCCATTGCTCTCCCAGATCGCCCCCGGCCGCCGCGGCTCCGCCACCGGCGTCAGTTCATCGCCGCTGATCAGCAAACCAATGCGCGGCTGGCGCCGCAGCGGCAATTCGGCCACGCCGCAACTGGCCAGAAGCCCCAGCTGGGCCGGCCCCAGCCGCTGACCGGCCGCCAACAACAGCTGCCCCGGGGCGGCCTCCTCATCGGCGGCGCGAATCCAGCGGTTGGCGCCGGCCTCGCCCGTGAGCCGGATGGCGTCATCGCCGTCGCGGCTCACCAACTCCTGGGGCAGCACCCGGCTGGCGCTGGCCGGCAGCGGCGCGCCGGTGAGCACCCGTATCGCCTCATCTTCAGCCAGTTCCCCCTGGTGGGGAGCCCCCGGGGCGCTGCGGCCCACCAGGCGCCAGCTGCTGCCCAGAGGCGGTGCGGCGCCATCGCCCGCCAGGGCATAGCCATCCATGATCGACGCGCGGAAACCAGGCACCGCCTCGGCCGCATACACCGCCTCGGCACTCACCCGCCCCAGGGCCATGAGCAGCGGCAGCCGCTCATGGCCCTCCAGGGGTTGCAGGGACTGCAGCAGTTGATCGCGGGCCTGCTCCAGCGGCAGCCCCTCGCGGGGAAAGGGTTCAGCCATGGCTGGGCTTGGCCTCCAGGGCATCGCTGGGCTCAGCCGGGCGCCGCCAGTCGCCGTTGCGGCCGCCCTGCTTGCTGAGCAGCTGCACCGGCCCGATCGTCATGGCCGGATCGGCCGACTTCACCATGTCGTAGAGGGTGAGCAGCCCCACCGTGGCCGCCGTGAGCGCCTCCATCTCCACGCCGGTGGCGGCGCTGGTGCGGGCCGTGGCCTCCAGCCGCAGGCCCCTGCCATCGGCGCTGGGCTCGATCGCCACCTCCAACGACGCCAGCGCGATCGGATGGCAGAGGGGGATCAACTCCCAGGTGCGCTTGGCGGCCTGGATGGCGGCTATACGGGCCACCGCCAGCACATCGCCCTTGGCGGCTTTACCGCTGAGCACCGCCTCAAGCACCGCCGGCGCCATGCTGATAAACCCCTCGGCGACGGCGCGGCGATCCGTGGCCGGTCGATCGCCCACGTCCACCATGTGCACCTGGCCGCGGCCATCGAGGTGCGAAAAGCCAGGCTCGGCCATGGGCCCCGGGGTGGTCGGCAACCGCCAGCATGGCGAAGCGCACAGCGGATCGGCCCGGGCATCTGCTGGACTGACCTCACCATCGGCCGGCCCCCTTGCGCCTCTCGCGCCCTTCCACCTATCTCTGCGCCTTTCTCACCCTGCTCAACGACCGGCTGGGGGAATCGCTGATATTTCCGCTGCTGCCCTTTTTGCTGGCCGGCTTCACCGGTGACGGCCGCATCCTGGGGCTGCTTAGCGGCAGTTACGCGGTGGCTCAGTTGCTCGCCACGCCGATGATCGGCGCCCTGAGCGACCGCCATGGCAGGCGGCCGGTGATCGCCATCTGCGTCGCCGGCTCGGTGCTGGGGCTGGCCCTGTTCTCGGCCACGGTGAGCTTCCCCTGGGCAGAGCTCTGGCCCGGGGCCCAGGCGGCGGGTCTACCCCTGGCGCTGCTGTTTGCGGGGCGGCTGATCGACGGTCTCAGCGGCGGCACCGCCGCCACCGCCGCCGCCGTATTGGCGGACATCTCGCCGCCGGAAAAGCGCGCCAAGGCCTTTGGCTTGATCGGTGTGGCCTTTGGCCTGGGGTTCATCCTCGGCCCCGCCCTGGGGGGACTGCTGGGGCAGGTGGATGTGAACCTGCCCCTGGCGGTGGCGGTGGGCATCGCCCTGGTCAATTTGTTGGTGGTGATCACCCTGCTGCCGGAAACCCATCCAATCGAGGCGCGCATCCCCCTGCCTCGCAAGCGGGAGCTGCAGCCCTTCAGCCAGCTGATCAAGGTGTTCCGCGATCCGCGCTTGCGCAGGTTGGGGCTGGCCTTCTTTCTATTTTTTCTCAGCTTCAGCGGCTTCACAGCCGTGATGGTGCTCTATTTCAAACAGGCCTTTGGCTGGGGACCGGGCCTGGCCGGTGCCGCCTTCTTGATTGTGGGCGTGGTGGCCACCGTGGTGCAAGGCGCCCTGATCGGACCGCTGGTGCAGCGGTTTGGCGAATGGCGCCTAAGCCTGATGGGACTGGGCTTTGTGACCGCCGGCTGCCTGCTGATCCCCCTGGCCAACCGGGCCAATGCCCAACCTGTTGTGTTCTCGGCGGTGGCGGTGCTGGCCCTGGGCACCGGCCTGGTCACCCCCTGCCTGAGGGCTTTGGTCTCCCGGCGCCTCGACGACTCCGGCCAGGGGGCCGCCCTGGGCAGCCTCCAGGGTCTCCAGAGTCTGGGGGGCTGCATAGGACCGCCGCTGGCGGGCCTGGCCTACGAGACCACTGGCAACACCAGTCCCTTCTGGCTGGGGGGGCTGCTGCTGGGCACGGTGGCCCTGTTGGTGGCCGGCGGGCTGGCCAGGTCAAGCAGGGCCAATACCTAAAACCAGCGAATGAAATTGCTACGGTCGCTTTGAGGAAGTGACCCGGCCAGCTGAAAGGCCGGTCGCGCTGCAGCTATGACTACTTCAAGCAAAACTTCTGGCCCCGACCCAGCTGCAGCTAACGGCAAAACAACTGCCAGCGATATCGCCGCCAACTCCAAAGCTATTGGAGATACAGCCCCAAGCGAAGCAACACCAGCCAAAACAGCCTCAGCCAAAACATCCGATACCAGCCCAATAGCGCCAGAAGAATCCACAAAGCCAGCGGTACTCCCACAACTGGCGCCGGAGCTATATCTAAATCGCGAGCTCAGCTGGATTGAGTTTAATTATCGCGTGCTCGCCCAGGCCCTGAACGAGCACACCCCTCTACTAGAGCAGGCAAAATTCAGCGCAATTTTTAGTAACAATCTCGACGAATTCTTTATGGTGAGGGTAGCTTCCCTCAAGAGCCAAATTGAAGCGGGGGTCTCCAAGCTCAGCGATGATGGCCTCACCCCCATCCAACAGCTGGAGGCGATTCAGCTCAAACTGAGGCCCCTGCTGGATTTGCAGCAAGAGCATTACCGCCATTCACTCAAGAACAATTTAGCGGAATATGGCGTACATCTAATCGACTACGCCAACCTCAATACCAAGCAACGGCAGTGGCTAGACGACTATTTCCGCGCCGCGATCTTTCCGGTGCTTACGCCCCTGGCGGTGGATCCCTCCCACCCTTTCCCCTTCGTTAGCAACCTCAGCTTGAACGTGGCCGCCTTGGTGCGCGATCCGGTAACGGGCCAACAGCAGTTCGCCCGCATAAAAGTACCGCAAAAAAATATACCGCGCTTTGTGCATATTCCCCCTAATTTGAGTGATAAAGATCCCGAGCCCCTGGTCACCGCCGTGCCGTTGGAACAGGTGGTGGCCTTCAACCTGGGGCTGCTGTTTCCCGGCATGCGGATAGAAGCGCACTACTTCTTCCGCGTCACCCGTGATGCCGATCTGGAACTGCGCGACCTGGAGGCCGACGACCTGATGGAGGCCCTGGAAGAGGGGCTGCGCAAGCGCCGTCGCGGCGGCGAAGTGGTGCGGCTGGAGGTGGCCAACGAGATGCCCGAGGCGGTGATTGAACAGCTGATGGAGGGCATTGAGGTGGAACCCGAGGACGTCTACCGGATCAGTGGCCCCCTCGGTCTCGACGACCTGATGAGCCTGCTTTCCATACCCTTACCCCAGCTCAAGGACAAGCCCCACAAAGGCCGCACCACCCCGGCCCTGGCCCGAGCCCAGAAGACGAAGCTGGAGGATGGCTCGATCAAAACGGAAGAATTTCAGAGCATCTTCCAGGTGATTCGCCGTGGCGATGTGCTGCTGCATCACCCCTTTGACCTGTTCTCCACCTCGGTGCAGGAATTCCTCAACCAGGCCGCCGCCGATCCATCGGTGCTGGCGATAAAGATGACTCTCTATCGCACCTCCAAGGATTCACCGGTGGTGGCGGCACTGATCCGGGCGGCCGAGAACGGTAAGCAGGTGATGGCCCTGGTGGAACTCAAGGCCCGCTTCGATGAGGACAACAACATCCAGTGGGCCAAACAGTTAGAGAGCTCCGGCGTGCATGTGGTCTACGGCGTGCTGGGCCTGAAGACCCACACCAAAATCCTGCTGGTGGTGCGCCGCGAGAAGGAACGGCTGAACACCTATGTGCATGTGGGCACGGGCAACTACAACTCCAAAACCTCCAGCCTCTACACCGACATAGGTCTACTGACGGCGCGGCCGGAATTCGGGGCCGACATGGTGGAGCTGTTCAATTACCTCACCGGTTTTTCCAAACAGCAGTCCTTCCGGCGCCTGCTGGTGGCCCCGGTGACGCTGCGCGCGGGCATGGAGGCGCTGATCCGACGGGAGATCGAGCAGGCGCGAGCCGGCAGGGGCGGCCATCTGCGGGCCAAGATGAATGCCCTGGTGGATCCGGCGATCATCGCCCTGCTCTACGAGGCCTCCCAGGCGGGGGTGCGAATTGAACTGGTGGTGCGCGGCATGTGCAGCCTGCGGCCTGGCCTGAAGGGCATCAGCGACAACATTCGGGTGGTGAGCGTGATCGGCCGCTTCCTGGAGCACTCGCGGCTGTTCTGGTTCGCCAATGGCGGCCAGCCCGAAATGTTCCTGGGCAGCGCCGACTGGATGCCCCGCAACCTGGACCGTCGCGTCGAGGCGGTGGCGCCGGTGGACGATCCACGGCTGCGCCAGCAACTGGAGCAGCTGCTGGATCTCTACTTAAAGGACACCGGCGCCTGGCACATGGACAGCGACGGAAGGTTCAGCCAGCGCCAGGGGGACGGGGAGGAGCTGCTGGTGCAGCAGCAGCTTTTGAGCCGCTGGCGTGGTGGCCTGAGCGCGGCGCCCGCCTGATGGACCGGCTCGCCCAATCGGCCAGCCACCGGGGCGCATCGAGACCAATAAGACCAGAAACTGGAATCGAGGCCAGGCAATAATTCTGGCTGGGAACTGCACAATTAATTTGCATCTTTGAACTACTCGCCTGACCTGGGCCAGGCAAATTGAGCCATTGCCCCGCCGGTTGCGGCCAGGTGAGCAACACCGCTCGCATCGGCCACCCAGGCGGCAACTGGACCAACCAAGCCACGCCACGCTGCATCACGGCGGCATTGGTGACGCACAATTTTGCTTTATTTTGCACACTTCAGCTGCGTAAACGGTGCTAACGTCCGGCGAAGATCACGCCTTCGGAGGTCGAGGTGATACGAACGCCTCCGCAATCTTCAAAATCCGACCCTCTCCAGGAGAGCGCTCAACGGAAATCGTCCACTGGCAAAAAGTCTCTACCTACAAATTCAGCCGCCAGGCCAAGCGGCCGTATGACTGCCGATTCCATTGGCTGGTACTTGGCCAATATCGGCCGGATCCCCCTACTCACCCCCGCGGAAGAGATTGAACTCTCCCATCACGTGCAGGCGGCAAAGCCACTGCTTCTGATACCTGCCGAGCAGCTCACATCCCAGCAGCGTCGCTTGATCCGCATGGGCCAGAGGGCTCGTGACCGCATGATGGCCGCCAATCTGCGCCTGGTGGTGAGTGTGGCCAAGAAGTACCAGAACCAGGGGCTGGAGCTGCTGGATCTGGTGCAGGAGGGTGCCATCGGCCTGGAGCGGGCCGTCGACAAGTTCGACCCGGCCCTGGGCTACAAATTTTCCACCTATGCCTACTGGTGGATCCGCCAGGGCATGACCCGGGCGATTGATAACAGCGCACGCACCATCCGCCTGCCAATCCATATCAGCGAAAAACTCAGCAAGATGCGGCGCATCAGCCGTGAACTCAGTCATCGCCTCGGCCGTCAGCCCAATCGGCTGGAGATCTCCCAGTCCCTCGGCATCCCCCCCCAAGAGCTGGAAGAGCTGTTGGCCCAGACAGCCCCCTGCGCCTCCCTCGATGCCCATGCCCGCGGCGATGAAGATCGCAGCACCCTGGGCGAACTGATCGCCGATCCAGAAAACAAGGACTACAGCGAGGCCATCGATCGCCACCTGCTCAAGGAGCGCCTGGTGGAATGGCTATCCCAGCTCAATGAACGCGAACAGCGAATTCTGCAGCTGCGCTTTGGACTGGAGGGCAGCGAGCCGCTCACCCTCAGCCAGATCGGCCGGCTGATCAACGTCTCGCGGGAGCGGGTGCGCCAGCTGGAAACCAGGGCCCTGGCCAAGCTTCGTGAGCTCGGCGCCGCCCAGGAGGCAGCCTGAGGGGCTTATTGCTCTGAGCCAGGTCCATGGGACAGCTGTGGGGGGTGGCGGCGGTGGCCGGCTGGTTGGCCCTGTTGGCGGCCTTGGCCCTGGAAGTACGGCGCCGCTGGAACGGTCGCCGAGAATGGAGTCGGAAATTGGTGCACATCGGCACGGGGGCGGTGCTGCCGATCGCCTGGCTGTTCGGCATCGACCAGGCCATTGCCCTGCCGGCCGCCGCCTTGGTCACCCTGCTGGCAGCCTTGAACCATCGCGTGCGGGTACTGCCTGCTATCGAGGACATCGACCGCCACAGCTACGGCACGATTGCCTATGGCGCCGCGATCACCCTGCTGCTCTGGCTCTATTGGCCCCAGCAGCCGGCGGCGGCGACGGCGGGGGTGCTGGTGATGGCCCTGGGCGATGGCCTGGCTGGCCTACTTGGGCCCTGGATCCCCTCCAGCAGCTGGCAGGTCTTCGGGCAGCGCAAGTCCCTGGTGGGCACCGCCGCCATGGCCGGTGCCAGCCTGGCGGCCCTGCTGCTGCTGCGGACCCTGGCCCTGGCCCAACAGCTGCCCGCCCCCACCCCCTGGGCCCTGGTGGCGGTGGCCGCCGTGGCGGTGCTGCTGGAGCAGTGGTCCCTGCTGGGCATCGACAACCTCACGGTGCCCCTGGCGGTGGGCGGCCTCTGGAGCCTGCTGTCAGCTGCCCCGGGCATGGCCAGCGGCTGAACAGCCATTTGCATAAGCAACAGCCATTTGCCTAAGCTACAGCCATTTGCCTAAGCAACAGCCAAAGGGCGACTGGTTTGGGCGGCTCGCACGGCATCGGCCAGCTGCTCCAGCACTGCTTCGGTGGTGGCCAGGTCGATACAGGCATCGGTGACACTCTGGCCGTAGGTGAGCTGCCCCAGATCCACTGGAATCGACTGATTGCCAGCCACCAGATGGCTCTCCAGCATCACCCCCATCAGGTGTTGGCAGCCGCCGCGCACCTGGTCTGCCACCTGGCTGAGCACCTCCCCTTGGCGGCGGTAATCCTTGTTGGAATTGCCGTGGCTGCAATCCACCATCACCCGGGCCGGCAGCTGGTCGGCCGCCAGGCTGCGGGCCGCCGCCGCAATCGCTTCGCGGTGGTAGTTGCTGCCCTGCTTACCGCCCCGCAGCACCAGGTGGCCATCGGGGTTGCCGGTGGTGGATACGATCGCGGCCATACCCTCTTGGTTGATGCCCAGGAAGTGATGGGGCCTGGCCGCCGCCTGCATGGCGTGGATGGCCGTGGCCACGCTGCCGTCGGTGCCGTTTTTGAAGCCGATCGGCATCGACAGGCCGGAGGCCATCTCCCGGTGGGTCTGGCTCTCGGTGGTGCGGGCGCCGATAGCCGTCCAGCTGATCAGGTCGGCGATGTATTGGGGCACGATCGGATCCAACAGCTCAGTGGCCGCCGGCAGACCCATCTCGGCCACGTGCAGCAGCAATTCCCGGGCGATGCGCAGGCCCGTGTTGATGTCGTAGCTGCCGTCTAGATGGGGATCGTTGATCAGTCCCTTCCAGCCCACGGTGGTGCGGGGCTTCTCGAAGTACACCCGCATCACCAGCTCCAACTGCTCACTGTGGCGCTGTTGAACCGGGGCGATGGCGGCGGCGTATTCCCTGGCGGCCGCCACATCGTGCACCGAGCAGGGCCCCACAATCACCAGCAGGCGCTGATCTTGGCCGTGCAGGATCGCCTGGATCCGCTGGCGGGCCTTTTGCACTGTATGGGCAGCCGTGGGAGTGATCGGCAGCTCGCCATGGAGCACGGAGGGGCGCACCAAGGGCCTGGTTTCCACCACGTGGAGGTCGGAGGTGGTGAACATGGGCAGGAGCTGCTCGCTTGGGGCCAAATAACTAGCCTAGAGGGCCCAGGCTGCCAGGATTTGGCGATAGGGGCTCAAGAACAGCAGCAGTTCCAGGCCAATCACCCCCACCAAGGTGATGTAGATCCAGCGACTGGCCTGCTCCCCCAGGGCCACCTTGGAGCCGATCAGAGCCCCCACCATGCTCGCCAGGGTCAGCGGCACCGCCCAGGACCAGGCCACCTGCAACCGAGCCACAAACACCACCAGGGCCACCAGGCTGCCGGCAGCCCGCAACACGATCTTCACATGGTTGGCCCGGCTGAGTTCCTGGCGGCCAAACCAGGCCAGGGCCAGCAGGGTCATGGTGCCCGAGCCGAGCGAGATAAAGCCAGTCCAGAAGCCGATCGCCAGCATTACTAAATGCAGCAGCGGCGTCAGCTGCAGCTCGGCGGCGCTCGACTCGGGGTCGATCCAGCGCTGGGGCCGCGCCAACAGCAATACCAGCACCATGGCCAGGGAGGCGGCCACCGCCAATTGGGCGCCAGCCGGGTCCAGACCGCTGCCCACCAGCGCCCCGGCCAGGGAACCCACCACAATCGCCGGCACCAGTCGCAGGGCGGTGGCCCAGGGGATTACCCCGGCCTGGTGAAACTTCCAGGTGGCCGTGATGGTGCTGACCGCCGCCGAGAGCCGGTTGGTGCCGTTGGCCAGTTCGGTCGGCAGCCCCAGGGCCACCATGGCCGGCAGGGCCACCACGCCACCGCTGGCGGAAACGGTGTTGATGAAGCCACCGGCAAGGCCGGCCAACACCAGGCCAGCCAACTGCAGAGGATCGGGGAACGCAACCAAGGCGAGCTGGCGGCCGGGCAAACAATCACGAAATAACCTTAATCGAATAGAGTGACCACTGACCAGGCGTAGCCGATGTCATCTTCAACCCAGACACCTACAGGCCAATTACTTCAATATAGACAATAAATCAAGGAGACGGCAGCATCTGCACCGGGATACGAGGCACGGGGAAGTCATTGCGCTCCATCACGTCGTAGATGACGCGATTTGTATCAAAATAAACTCGCCCGTAATGCTCAGTGTGGGCATAGGGCCGGACGGCCAGCTTCGGACCGCGCTCATTAAATTCAAGCAACTCCACATCGGCGGGCTTGCCAGGGTACTGGTTGGGCACAGCCTGAATGGCTTGCTTGAGCAAAGCAATCGCCTTATCCAGGTCGGCAGTGCTATCTAGCTGGGCGAACAGATCAACGCGGCGAAAGGGATGAGCTGAATAATTGACGATCGTGTCGCCAAAGAATTTTGCGTTAGGCACTATATTCCGCAGGTTATCTGCGGAAAGAATCATGGTGGAAAACATGCCAATCTCCTCCACTGTGCCAGTAATGCCACCACCGCTGACGAAATCACCGACGCTCACCGGACGGAAGAGCTGCAGAAACACCCCGGCGGCAAAATTGCCCAGCATGCCACTCCAAGCGGCGCCAATCGCCACCCCGGCACCGGCCAACAGGGCCGCGAAGCTGGCCGTCTGAATTCCAAAAAAGCCCAGGATCGCCACGGCCAGAATCACCCTCAACACCGCGCCAACGATGTTGAGCAAAAAGCCGATCAAGGTGATATCGAGCTTGCCGATCGACATGGTGCGGCGCAGGATTCTCTGCACCAGCCGGATCAGCCAACCACCGACAATCCAAAGTGCTATTGCACCAATAATCTTAAATATAAATGGAATAATTATTGAGGCTACTAGTCCGAAGACCGTTTGCACTGACAGCGCCGGTAAGTCGACGGCGGCAAGCAGATGGTCCATAAAAAATTTATGCCCTGTGGCGAACCATAATGCCAGGAAACCAGCTGCCTGCCCCCAGCTGCCCGCCCGTCAGTCTCCAACCCCGGCCCACCAGTTTCCAGCCCCGGCCGACCAGCCGCCAGCCGACAGCCGACAGCCGCCATGCCCTGGCTCAGCCTGTTGACCACCGCAGCTGGTGGGGGGATCGACCATGCGGCCGGAACCAAGAGAGCGCAGCCTCAATCAGCTATAGAACATCAGCTGGCTGCCCAAAATGGCCCGTAAGGCAATCAAAAGTCCAAGATCTGCCAAGCAAACCAAATGACCTCTGCTGCCGCGAATCCCAAAAGGGATGGACAATTACTTGGCTGCTATGGCGAACTTAGCCAATCTCGCTCAACTCAACTCACCAGACCGCGAGAGACGGGCCTGGGCTTGATCAGTTGCAGCACTTGGGGGCCTTGGCTGTCGCGCCGGCGCTCACATTCCAGCAGCATCAGGATGCAGCGTCCTGCGGTGTCCAGATCGCCCCGTTCGGCAGCCGCACGGGCGGTCTGATCGTGGCGTCGGGCATCGGCTTCCAGCTTGGAGCGATTGTCAGCTAAAGAACGACTGACCCCATTCAAGGGCTTGGACAAAACGGCGGGCATAGAAAATCGAGGTTACAGGAAATCTAAACATCCACCTGGGCAGGGGGATTGCAATCGACAAGAGAATTTAAATGTATCAGCCCTGATGATGGTAGCGCAAAACGATTAACTAGTTAGGTTCCCGGTTCTTCGCGGTTGCCACCCAGGGCATCAATCTGGTGACGCAGCTGCTCAGAACGCTGCAGATCCCCCCGGGTAAGGGCAACGGCCAGGGCAAACTCAAGCTTTTCCAACTGGTGATCACCCTCGCTGAGGCCCCGCTGGGAAGTGGTGGAGCCAGCAGGGCCGGAGCTGGAGGCACCATGGCTACATCGGATCGCAGCGCCCCCCTGGGAGGGGCCATTGGCGCTGTTAGATGAGCTAGAGGCGCCTAGGGGAGTGCCAGCGGCAGAAGCATTAGCGGAAATAGTGGCGCGGTGAGGGGTGGATGGGTAAGCCATGATTCCATTTCTTCCCATTCTGGCACCTACCATCCGGAGCTGGCGCTACGGGCAGGTTGTGGAGGGTGTTTCTGAGGTCTTGGGAAGCTGACTGGAAATCTGCGTAGAAACCCCGATCTCGCCAACAGAAACACCTTTGCAGCCACGGGTTTCCAGGATGGGGATCTCCTGGATGGGGACCCATGGGCTGGCGGCGATCCAGAGTTTCTCCGGGCCAGTGCTTCCCTGGGCCAGAGCTTCTCCGGGCCATTGCTTCCCTGGGCCAGTCGTTCCCTGGGCATTGGTGCCCCGGGTCATCAGTCAGCCGCCACCTGAGCGCTCCTCGGGCTGCTGAGGGGCGGGCAGATCGAGCAACTGACGGCAATCGTCCAGCAGCCGCTCCACTTGATCCAAGCTGGCCAACTCGTTTGAATCCTCCTCATCCGCCCGCGCCAGCTGGAGTTCCACCACCCCAAGGCGCTGCTCCAAATTCACCAGCCGCTGGGAGAGGGCATGGATGGTCTCCGCCAGATCTTGGGTGTGTCGGGTGATCCGGAAGGACACCGATTCAGAAGCCATGGGTAGCGTGCGGAAATACCGATGAGAGCACACTTAGCCGCTGAAGCAATGGTCTAGATACGTTGGGGGGCATTCCCGATCCTTTTAGGCCATGGGCCCGCGCCGTTCTCGTCCGTCGCTCAGGGATTTTTCGCCCGGAGATACGTCACTCAGGGGTAGGTCGCCCAGGAGCGCTTCGCCCCGGGCCCTCGGCTTGATGTTGCTCACCGGCGGCTATCTGACCCTGGCTGCGGGCCTCCCTGGGCGCGCCGCCGACAACAGTGCCGGCGCCAAGGGGGCCCAGGTGTATTGCGTCATGCGCAGCGGCGGCAACAACCATCAGGTGAGTTGGGATGCGGCCTATGCCCTGATCAAACGCCAGAACGCCAGCCTGTTCAAAACCTCCCCGGAGCACGGCGCCGTAATGATCACCGAAGCTGTGGTGCAAAGTCCTGGCACCTATCCCGATTGCGCCCGCTTCCTCGGTGATCTCTTTGCCAAACCCACCACGGCCGCGGCCCCTCGCCAGGAAAGCGGCGGCCAGAGCCGCAGCCAACTGCTGGGCTCCTAGGGCTGGGGCGCTGCTGGCAGCCCTGCCCCTGCTGGCAGCCCTGCCGCTGCTGCTAACGGCCTGCGGCGAAGCCCCCCTGCCGGAGCGGCAAATACGAAGCGATGACTGCCTGCGGGAGGTGCAACTGGATCGGCTGTCAGAACAAATCCGGCGCTGTGATCAGGTGGTGGCGAGGTTTCCCACCAATCCCGCCCCCCTGAACGAGCGCTACCTGCTGCACAGCCTGGCTCACAAGCCCGAGGCCGCCTGCGCCGACATCCGGAGGGCCCGGGCGCTGGCGGCCCGAGCTCGGCCTGGCAGCCTCGATCCCCGGCTGTTACTCGATCTACGCCTCAGGGCTGAGCTGTGTGCCCGGCCGCCACGCCCCAGCCAGCCCTAGGCGGCTCCCCAATCGGCGAGCAGCTCCCGCACCATCTCCGGCAACGGGCGGCGCCGCAGCTGCCGGCGCCTGGCCCCCAGCACCAACTCGATCCGCTCGGCCTTGCTGGCGATCAAACCATCCACCAGCTGATCCACCACCCCCAGCTGCAACCAGTGGCAGGTGAGACTGCCGCCCATGCCAATGCGATGGGCGCGATCCTCCGCCTGCTCGGCGTCCCCGGGCGTCCAGGGACGCTCCACCAACACCACATGGCGGGCCCGGTGCAGGGTGAAGCCCAGGCCGCCGGTGCCGTAGGTGGCGATCAACAGCGGCGTCTCACCGGCTTGGAAGCGATCCACCTGGCGCTGGCGCAGCGCTGGCGCCAGGGCGCCCGTGAGCAGACAGCCGGCCGCCAGGGGCGCCAACTGGCGCTGCAGCATGCCGGCGGTGTGCAGAAAGCTGCTGAACACCACGACCGCCTCCCCATGCCGCAACAGCTCGCCCACCAGGTCAGAGGTGGCGGACAACTTGTAGTCAGAGGCGATGCGGCGCAGGGCGGTCAGCACGGCCAGGGCCTCGGCATCGCGGCGCACCTCGCCGAGGGCGGCGCGGCGGCGGTAGTCCTCCACGGCGCGCTCCAGGCGATGCTGAAAACCCAACCCCTCGGCCTCCCCGAGCTCCACCGGCAGCAGGCGCCGCCGCTTGGGCGGCAGGTCGAGACAATCCTGCTTGCGCCGGTGCAACAGCAGGGGCCGAGTGAGCCGCTGCAACTCCTCCAGACGGCTGGCGCCATCGGCCTGCCAGCGCATCCGCCCCCCCTGCTGTCGCCAGTGGCCCTGACAAAACAACTCCTCGTAGGCACGCTGATCCCGGGCCAGGGGGTGATCGATGGCCGCCAGCAGCGGCCACAGCTGCACCGGGCGGCCGTTCTTCATCGGGGTGCCGGTCAACAGCCAAATCGCCCGCAGCCTTGGGTGGCGCGCCAACCGCAACAGGGCCCGGCTGCGGTTGGTGTGGGCGTTCTGGGCGTAATGGGCCTCATCGACGATCAGCACCGTGCCGGCCGGCGGCAACTCCAGCGGCGGGCGGGCCCAGCTGTGCAATTCAAGCCTCAAACCCAGGGCCGCTGCCTCCGCCCGCCAGTGACCGTGGAGCCCCACCGGGGCGAGCACCACCAGGCGACAGTCGGCCAGGCGCACCATGGCCCGGGCCGCCACCAGGGCCGAGAGGGTCTTGCCCAGGCCCATCGCATCGGCCAACACTGCGCCGCGGCGGGCCAATAACCAGCGCACCGCCGCCCGCTGGTGGGCATAGAGGCGCCGGCCATCGGCCAAAGGCAGCTCCAGCTGGGCCGCCGCCACCAGATCCCGATGCGGCGGCAGGGGCGGCAGCGGCTGTTGGCACCAGATCAGCCACTGCTGCAGCTCGGACTCGATCGGGAAGCGGCCCGCCAACAGCTGGGCCAGGGCCAGGGCTGCCTCCAGAGGAAACTCCCAGCAGCCAGCCGTCTGGCGCCAGTGGCCCCTGGGCCGAATCGCCCGCAATTGGGCCCAGGTGACAGCGTCGTAGGGCGACACCACCTCGATGCGGCCACTGGCGCCCAGCCGCAGCCGGCAGCACATGGGCAAACGGCAACCCTCGACACATTGACAGCTGGGCCACCAGGGCCAAACTGCGACAAATCGAACCAGGCAAATGCAGGCCAGGGATGCGGTGTTCCTCGAGGACCTGTGCCCAAAACTGCGGGTGCGACGCTGGCGCCAGTCGTTGCATCAGCTCACCGACCAGCGCTGCATCTATTGCGGCCAGCGCTCTGAATCGATTGACCACGTAATGCCCCAGAGCCGGGGCGGCCTGAGTGTCACCGAAAACTGTGTGCCGGCCTGCCTGGCCTGCAATGGTCACAAGGGGGACACCGACGTGTTCGTCTGGTATCGCCGCCAAAGCTTCTACGACCCCCGCCGGGCGATGGCGATTCGCGCCTGGAGCGACGGCGACCTGCGCCTGGCGATGCGGCTACTGGAGTGGACGACACCCCAGCCAACCCCCCAACCAAGCCCCGAGACAGTTCACCAGACCCGGCAGGCGGCCACGCCGTTATGGCGCTGGCAGATGGCCTCTTGATCTTGGGGTCGCTCCGGCGCCAGCAGCAGGGCCGCCAGGATCAGCAGGGCCGCCACCAGGGCGGACACCAGACCATCGCCCGCCAAGGGCGGCAGCGGGACGATGGACTGCCGCTTCAGCCCCAGCCGCCCCCCGGCCGGGGGGCTCCAGGAGGCCAGCCGACGCCGGGTCGGCCTGGAGCTGGCCAAGGGCCTTGGGCCCCTGGAGCCCAAGGGGAGTTGTCCGGCGATCGCCAGGCGGCCGCGCCTGGGTTGGCGGCAGGATGACAGGGTGCCGCGAGCCGAGGATCCAGGGGCTGCCACCATGACCAAGGAGCAATTGTGATACAGATGTACTCATGCTGAGCGATGCTGTCAACCCCGGCGGGCGACTGCTGGTGGTTGGTGGGGGCTACACGGGCCAACGTTTTGCCAGGGCCGCCAGCGCCCGGGGCCTGGCCGTGACGCTCACCCACCGCCCCCAGCCCCAGGGCGAGCAGCTTGCCGGCAGCTGGCTGGGCTTTGACAGCCGCCAGGGCCTGGTGCCCAGCGCCGAGGAGCTGGCGGGCACCACCCACCTGCTGGTGACGGTGCCGCCGGATGGCGGCGAAGGCGACCCGACGCTGCGGCTACTGGGGTCGCAATTGCAGCAATTGCCGATCCGTTGGGTGGGCTACCTGTCCACCACCGGCGTCTACGGCGACACCGGCGGCGCCTGGGCCGATGAGACCAGTCCAACGGCGGCCAGGGCGGGCCGCAGCCAGGCCCGTCTGCAGGCCGAACAGCACTGGCTAGCCAGTGAGCTGCCGGTGCAGATATTCCGGTTGCCCGCCATCTACGGCCCCGGCCGCAGCCCCTTCGCGGCCCTGCGCCAGGGCCAGAGCCGGCTGATCTACAAACCCGGCCAGGTGTTCTGCCGCGTTCACGTCGACGATATCGTCGGGGCGATGCTGCACTGCCTGGCCCTGGCGCCAGAGCGGCGGTTGCCGCTGCTCAACCTGGTGGACGACCGCCCCTGCCCCAGCAGCGAAACCCTCGGCTACGCCGCCCACCTGTTGGGGCTGAAGCTGCCGGCGGCCGAACGCTTCTCAGACATCGCCGCCGAGCTCAGCCCCATGGCCCGCAGCTTCTGGGCTGAAAATCGGCGCGTCGGCAACCACAGGCTGTGCCGGCAGCTGGGCTACGAGCTGCTCTATCCGAGCTACCGCCAGGGCTACCGCGCCTGCTTGCGAGAAGAGGGCGAAGCGCCAGCAGCAGCGCCGCTGGGCGGCGGACAGTCGCCCCCGGCCCGGCCCTCCTCGGCGGGCAACAGCTCCAGTGCCGGCCCCATGCCCAGATCCCGAAGCATCACGCCCCAGTGCAGCTGAAGCCAGCCGCGCCGCAGGCCAGAGCCCAAAGCAAACAGCAAGCCCCCGATCAGCAACCAGCGGATCATGCAGACGATGCCCAGCGGCCAGCCCCCATCCAACCCCAGCGCCAGGCGGCTGGCGATCGCCCTGGGCGATCCGGCGGGCATAGGCGCCGAGGTATCGCTCAAAGCCCTGGCCCGCCCTCGGCCCGAAACCGAAGCGCCATTGCTGGTGGGCTGTCGCCGCTGGTTGGAGCAGAGCTACCTGCGCTTGAGAAGCCAAGACTGCGGCCCCCTGCGCGATCCGGCCGAACTGGAGCTGCTCGATCTGCCCCTGGAGAGCCCGATCAGCAGCGGTGAAGGAGGCGCCGCCAGTGGCGCCGCCAGCTTCCAATGGCTCACGGCGGCCAGTGCCAGCGTGCTCAGCGGCCGCTGTCACGCCCTGGTGACGGCTCCGATCTCCAAGGCCAATTGGCATGCGGCTGGCCATCGCTATCCAGGCCAGACCGAGCGGCTGGCGGAGCTCACCGGCACGGCCGAGGCCTCGATGCTGTTCACCGCCCGGGCTCCGGGGGGCGGCTGGCGGCTGAACACGCTGTTGGCCACCAGCCACATCCCATTGGCGGCGGTGCCCCGGGCCCTCAATGGCCCCCTGCTGGAGCGCAAGCTGTCGGTACTGCTGGACTTTTGCCGCCGCTTCACCGCATTTCCACGGCTGACCGTGGCGGGGCTCAACCCCCATGCCGGCGAAGGCGGCCAGCTCGGCCGCGAGGAGATCGACTGGCTGGAGGCGGCCCTGCACAGCTGGCAGCGCCGCCATCCCGAGGTGCTGCTGGAGGGTCCCCTGCCGCCAGACACCTGCTGGCTGAGCGCCGCAGCCGCCTGGCGGGGCGCTCAGCCAGGCCCCGATGGCTACCTGGCCCTTTATCACGACCAGGGACTGATTCCAGTGAAGCTGCTGGCCTTCGATGCCGCTGTCAACACAAGCCTGGGGTTGCCCTTCCTGCGCACCTCTCCAGATCACGGCACGGGATTTGGGATTGCCGGTCGCGGCCTGGCCAGGCCAGAGAGCATGGCCGCCGCCCTGGAAACCGCCTGGAGCCTGGGATAGGCGAAGCTCCCGATATCAAAGCGGCCGCAGGCGCAGGATCAAAGCGGCCGCAGGCGCAGGAGCACCTGGCCGTATTCCACCGGGGTGCCGTTTTCCACCAAAATCTCAACCACTTCTCCGGCCAACTCCGATTCCAGCTCATTCATCAGCTTCATAGCCTCGAGAATGCACACTGTTTGGCCCACTCCAATGCGGCTGCCCACTTCCACAAAGGCGGGATCGTCGGGGGTGGGACTGCGATAAAAAGTGGCCACCATCGGGGCCGTGATCTCCAGCAGGTCCGTGCGGGCACTTGCGGCGGCCGGGGGGGGCAGGGAGGGGGCGGTGGCCGCTAAGGGCTGGGGCGCCACAGCCGCCGGGCCGGCGGCAACAGCGGCGGGGGCCTGCAGCATGGCCACTGGTGCAGCCCCGGGCAGGTTGCGACGCACTTCGAGGCGAAAATCATCGCCCTCCAATTTAAGCTCTTGAATATCGCTCTCGCCCAAAATAGCTAGCAATTTATGCAGCTGATCGTGATCAAGTTGCATGGCAATCAGCTCTCCCGACCCAGATAGCTATCGGAGCGGGTATCAATTTTGATCTTCTCGCCGATGGTGATAAACAGGGGAACCATCACCTGGGCGCCGGTTTCCACGATTGCCGGCTTGGTGCCACCGGTGGCGGTGTCGCCCTTGACGCCCGGGTCCGTCTGGGTCACCTGCAGCACCACAGAGTTGGGTAATTCCACCTCCAGGGGTTTGCCGTTCCAGGACACCACACTCACCTCCATGCCCTCTTTGAGATATTTGCGACTCTCGCCAATCTGCTTGCCGGTGAGACGAGTTTCCTCGTAGCTGCCCATATCCATGAACACGTAGTCGTCCAGCTCCTTGAACGTGTGCTGCAAGGTGCTCTTCTCGAGCACGGCCTGGGGCACAGTCTCGCCGGCCCGGAACGTCTTTTCCACCACGTTGCCGCTCTGCACCGCCTTCAGCTTGGTGCGCACAAAGGCTGAACCCTTGCCGGGCTTGACGTGCAGGAATTCCACGACTCGCCAGACCTGCCCATCCAGCTCGATCGAGGTACCGGTACGAAAGTCGTTGCTGGAGATCATTCCGGCGGATCGGGGTCGCGGGGGATTGTAGAGCTGGCTACACGCGGCGCTCCCGGGGCGCGGCCGCCAACCAGGCTCAGCTGTGGCATCATCCGGCCGATGAGCGTGGTCGCACCATGGCGTTGCACAGGCTGGATCGGGCGATGCAACTTGCCCTGAAGCGACAGGCGTCAGAGCCAAACAACCAGCGCCAAAGTGGTCCGCAACAAGGTGGCCTGGTCCGTCTGCTTGCGAACCGTCTGCTTGCTGCCGTCGGGCTGGTGCTGGCGCTGTTGCTGGCGGCCCCCGGCGCCCGGGCGGCCCTGCCCCAGGGGAACGCCGTCACCGATCCGGCGGCGATCCTGCGCAACGCCCTGCCGATCAAGGCCCCCGAGCTCCAGGGCCTGCAACATCGCCTGGAGGCCACCGCCGACGACCTGCGGGCCAAGCGCTGGAATGCCCTGGCCAGCTCGGTGCAACGGGTGCAGTCCCAGCTGGCCACCAGGCGGACTGCCCTGCTTGCCAGCTTCCCGGCCGAGCAGCAGGGCCAAATCGAACCGCTGCTGGCCCAACTCAACGAGCAGCTGCAAACCCTGGCCACTGCCACCGCCGGCCAGCAGCGCGATGACTTCCTCGCCGCCCGCCGCCAGGCCCTGGACACCATTGGCCAGGCGGAAGATTTGCTGGTGGGCGACTTCCCGTTCCAGATCCCTTCAGAATTTGATGCATTGCCGCGACTGCTGGGGCGGGCCACCGTGCAGCTGAACACCACAAAAGGGGAGTTAATCGCCCTGGTGGACGGCTATAATGCACCGATCACCGCCGGTGCTTTCGTGGACCTGGTGCAGCGGGGCTTCTACGACAAGCTGCCCTTCACCCGGGCGGAAGACTTCTACGTGCTGCAGACCGGCGACCCAGCGGGCCAGGCCGCTGGCTACATCCCCGCTGGCAGCGAGGCGGAACGCCGGGTGCCGCTGGAGATCAAGGTGCCGGGCCAGTCGGTGCCCTATTACAACCAAACCTTCGAAGATCTGGGCCTGTTCAAGGCCACCCCCAGCCTGCCCTTCGCCACCCTGGGCACCCTGGGCTGGGCCCATTCCGATGAGCAACTGGACGACGGCTCCTCACAGTTCTTCTTCTTTCTATATGAAGCGGAACTCACCCCCGCCGGGCTCAACTTGGTGGATGGCCGCTATGCCGCCTTCGGCTATGTGGTGGAGGGCTTTGATGTGCTGGAGCAACTGGGCGTCGACGACGCCATCGTCAGCGCCAAGGTGATCGATGGGGCGGAGCACCTGGTGCCCCACGGCTGATACTGACCGCTAGCTGATACTGACCGCTAGCTGATGCTGACCGCTGATAGTGATCCCTGTTAGTGACCGCTGAGACTGACCGCAAAGACTGACCGCTGAGACCGCTGCAGTAATGCCAGAGCTTCCCGCCTCTCCCACCCTGGCGGAGCTGGGGGAATGGGAGCTGATTCGCCGCCTCGGGCGCTTTGCGCCCCCCGGTCAATTCCAAGACGACGCCGCCCTGCTGCAGCCCTGGCCCGGCGGCGAACTGGTGGTCAACACCGACGTGCTGGTGGATGGGGTGCATTTCAGCGACCGCACCACCGGGCCGGAGGACGTGGGCTGGCGGGCCGCCGCCGCCAACCTCTCCGACCTGGCGGCCATGGGCTGCCGCGAGGTACTGGGCCTCACGGTGGGCCTGGTGGCACCGCCAACCACCCCCTGGAGCTGGGTGGAGGGGGTGTATGGAGGTCTGGCGGCAGCGCTGCAGCGCTACGGCGGCGTGTTGCTGGGGGGCGATTGCAGCGGTGGCGACCAGCGGCTGCTGGCGATCACCGCCCTGGGGCGGCTGGACAGCCGCCTTGGCCCGCCGGGCGCCCGCCAAGCTGGAGCAGCACCCCCCACCAGTGACACCACCAGGGTTGGCCCCATCCGCCGCGGCGACGGCCGCCCCGGCGATCTGCTGCTGAGCACCGGCCCCCACGGCCTCAGCCGCCTGGGGCTAGCCCTGCTGCAGGAGCTCAACGACGGCCCGGGGGCGAGCAATTCAGGCCAGGCCAACCTGGCGGAACGAGCTGGCCAAGAGCTGGCAGCCGCTGCGATCCAGGCCCACCGCCGGCCGATACCCCGCTTCGATGCCCTGGCGGCCCTGGCGGCCAGCCGGCCGGCCCACTGCCCCTGGCGGGTGGCCGGCTGCGACAGCAGTGACGGCCTGACGGCGGCCCTGGCGGCCCTGGCGGCGGCCAGCGGCTGCGGCGCCAGGCTGAGGCGCGGCGCCCTGCCCCTGGCGGCCGCCATGGCCCACCTCAGAGAAGCCGAGGACTGGTGCCTGGGCGGCGGCGAGGACTTCGAGCTGGTGCTGGCCATTACACCGGCCTGGGCGGAGGCCCTGGCGGCCCAGCTGGCCGGCAGCCAGATCATTGGCTCCCTGGTGGCCGCCACAGGCGGTGAGCTGCTCTGGAGCGATGGCCAGCCCCTGGCCAGCCACACCGAGGGCTTCCGCCACTTCGGCTGAACAAAACCAGGGACTGGAGAAAAAAGGGCCGGGGAAAATCATGGCCCGGGAAAAAGCTCCCAAAAATATCCAGGGCCATGTAAAAATCATGACCCTGGAAAGTAATAGTTTATAAGTTTAAAAACAAATCACAGATCAGGTCACTTCCAGTTGCGAGCCACCACTTCTGCCAGATCTACCACGCGCTGGCTATAACCCCACTCGTTGTCATACCAAGAAATCACTTTAATCATGTTGCCATCCATCACCAGGGTGAGATCGGAATCAACAATTGTCGATTCATCCGTGCCGGCATGATCAGTGGAAACCAAGGGCAAATCAGAGTATTTGATAATGCCCTTCATGCCATTTTCAGAGGCGGCCTTTAAGATGGCATTTACCTCTTCTTTAGTGGTGGGCCGACTCACCTCGAGCACCATGTCCACCACGGAAACGTTAGGCGTAGGCACCCGCAGGGCGATGCCATTCAGCTTGCCCTTCATCGGTGGGTAGACCAGCGCCACGGCCGTAGCGGCGCCAGTACTGGTGGGAACAATATTTACGGCTGCGGCACGTGCACGACGCAGGTCACGGTGGCTTGCATCGAGAATTCGCTGGTCACCGGTATAGCTGTGGGTAGTGGTCATCATGCCCTTGACGATGCCCAAGGACTGATCCAACACCTTCACCAGTGGTGCCATGCAATTTGTGGTGCAGCTGGCATTGCTGATGATGTCGTAATCCTCATGGCGATACTGGTCGGCATTTACGCCAACTACGAAGGTGCCTACACCCTCACCCTTACCCGGAGCGGTGATCAACACTTTGCTGGCACCGGCTTCAATATGCTTACCAGCACCCTTCTGGTCGATAAATACGCCGGTGGCCTCGATCACCAGATCCACCCCCCACTCTTTCCAGGGCAGGTTGAGAGGATTGCGATCGGAAAAACATTTGATGTGTTTGCCATTCACGACGATCGTGTCGTCGGTATAGCTAACCTCTGCATTGCGGATGCGGCCCAGCATCGTGTCGTACTGGAGCAGGTGGGAGTTGGTGCGCGGATCGGAGGTGTCGTTCAGGCCCACCACCTCGATGCCGGTGTTTTCGCCACGGCTCAGCCAGCAGCGCATGAAGTTGCGACCGATGCGCCCAAATCCGTTGATCGCAACCTTCAGCGTCATGACATCTAGCGGCAGAGCCGCGAGCAAGGGTGGTTTTGGCCGTGGATCATACAGAAATGAGCGGCGGCGGCCCTTTCATCCAGGGCTTGCCGCCTGGTCGCAAGGGGTTGAGCGGGGAACCACCGCCCTGGCGGATTAGCGTCGGGCTGGCAGATTCAGCTTCCGTCAGTTGACCCAGGCCCCCTTGCTCGATCGACACCGGCCACTGCACTTCATCGGTGTCGGTGGCATCGGCATGTCGGCCCTGGCGGCGATTTTGGCGGAGCGGGGCTTCAACGTCACCGGATCCGATCCTCGCGAGGGGGCGGTGATGGACCAACTGCGCCGCCGGGGCGTGCGGGTGTTCCGCCAACAAAATGCCAGCACCGTCGACGCCATCTGCAGTGGCACCTCGATTCCACCACTGGTGGTGACCAGCACGGCGGTGCCGGAGAGCAATACCGAGTTGCGACAAGCCGTACGCGCTGGCCTGCAGGTGGTGCATCGCTCCGACGTGCTGGCCGCCCTGATCAACGCCCAGCCCTCGATCGCGGTGGCCGGCAGCCACGGCAAAACCACCACCAGCAGCCTGGTGGCCAGCCTGTTGCAGGCCACCAACCAGGACCCCACCGCCGTGATCGGCGGCATCGTGCCGGCCTTTGGCAGTAATGGCCGTGTGGGAAAAGGCCGATTGCTGGTGGCGGAAGCCGACGAATCCGACGGCAGCCTGGTGAAGTTTCACCCCCACCTGGCCCTACTCACGAACGTCGAGCTCGACCACACCGACCACTACCCCAACCTGGAGGCCCTGGTGGCCACCCTTCAGCGGTTTGCCTCGGGGGCTGGCCAGCTGCTGGCGAATCGCGACTGCCCGGTGCTGCGCGACCAGTTCAAGGCCGATCACTGGTGGTCGATCATTAGTCCCGAGGGGGTGAGCTTCGCGGCCATCGCCCGCCAGGAACAGGGCGATGGCACCCTGGCCGACTGGTACGAGCACGGCCAACCAATCGGCCAAATCGAGCTGCCCCTTCCGGGTCGCCACAACCTCAGCAATGCGGCCGCCGCCATCGCCGCCTGTCGACTGGAGGCGGTCAGCTTTGCCGATTTACGCCAGGCGATCGCCTCCCTGCAGCCCCCTGGTCGGCGCTTTGACTACCGCGGCAACTGGCATGGCCGCCAGGTGGTGGACGACTACGCCCATCACCCCAGCGAGGTGAGTGCCACCCTGGCCATGGCCAGGCTGATGGTGACCAGCGGCCGCAGCCCCCTGCCGTTGGTGCCCAGGAGACTGGTGGCGGTGTTCCAGCCCCACCGCTACACCCGCACCGCCGAGTTCCTCCCGGCCTTTGCCGCAGCCCTCACCGCCGCCGATGCGGTGCTGCTGGCACCGCTGTACGGGGCCGGCGAGACTCCTATCGCCGGTGTGGACAGCCACGCCCTGGCGGCGGCCATCCGCAGCCTGGACAGCCAGCTGGCCGTGGAAGTGTGCGAGAGCCTCGAATCCCTGGCCGAGCTGTTGGCCCGCTCCAGCAGGGAAGGGGACTTGGTGCTTGCCATGGGTGCCGGCGACGTCAACCACCTCTGGCCGCGGCTGCAACCGCTAGCCCCCGCCCGCAGCCTCAATCAAGAAAACAGCCTCAATCAAGAGAACACTCTCAATCAGAAAAACAGCCTTGGCGAAGCCGCTGCGGCCTGAATCGGAAAGAGCGCGATGGCCTTGGCCCAGCATCCAAGTTTGCGCCAGGGAATCAACCTGAGCGAGTTCACCACCTGGAAGGTGGGAGGCCCTGCGGAGTGGTTCGCCGAACCCGACAGCCAGCAGGAGCTGCTGGCCCTGCTCAGCTGGGGGCGCCAGCAAGGCCAGCAGCTGTGCTGTCTTGGCGCCGGATCGAACCTGCTGATTGCCGATCGAGGCCTGGCGGGCCTGAGTCTCTGCCTGCGGCGGCTGCAGGGCAGCCAGCTGGATTCGAGCAGCGGCCTGATCGACGCCGAGGCCGGCGAACCGATCCCCAGCCTGGCCCGCAAAGCGGCCCGGGCGGGCCTCAGCGGCCTGGAATGGGCGGTGGGCATCCCCGGCACCGTGGGGGGGGCTGTGGTGATGAATGCCGGCGCCCAGGGGGGCTGCACCGCCGATCGACTGGTGTCGGCGCAGGTGGTGGATCCAGCCATGCCAGATCGGCCCTTTCGCCTCAGGGCCGACCAGCTGAACTTCGCCTATCGCCACAGCCGCCTGCAGGCAGAGCAGCTGATCGTGCTCTCGGCCCAGTGGCAGCTGGAACCCGGCCAGGACCCGAGGGCGGTAAGTGCCCGCACCAGCGCCAATCTGCACTGCCGCACCACCAGCCAGCCCTACCAACTACCTAGCTGCGGCAGTGTGTTCCGCAACCCAGAACCACAAAAAGCCGGTCAGCTGATCGAGTCACTAGGGCTCAAAGGACTGCAAATCGGCGGTGCGGCGGTATCGGAACTGCATGCCAACTTCATCGTCAACCTCGGCGATGCCACCGCCGCCGACATCGAGGCGCTCATCGATGCGGTACAGCGTCGGGTGCGCGATGGCCACGGGTTGGAGCTCCAGCCGGAGGTGAGGCGACTTGGCTTCCCCTAGCCTGCTGACAGCGATGGCTTTGGCATGGCGGGCTTCGGTCTCCCCAATTTTGGACAACTCACCGAAGCCTTCAAAAAGGCCCAGGAACTGCAACAAAACGCCCAGAAGCTGCAGGAGGAACTCGATGGGATGGAAATCGAGGGCCGCTGCGCCGATGGCCGCGCCGGCGTCTGGCTGTCGGGCAATCAACAGCCCCTCAAGGTGAGCCTCGACCCGGCCCTGCTCCAGGAGGGCAGCGCCGCCTGTGAAGCCGCCGTGCTGGAAGCCCTGCAGGCGGCCTATGCCAACTCCACCGGCACGATGAGGGAGCGGATGGAATCCCTCACCGGCGGCCTCAATCTGAACCTGCCGGGCCTGGGGGGCTGAGCCATCCAGGTCAACTGAGCCGCCCAAGTCAACTGAGCCGCCCAGGTCAACGGGGGTCATCGTCACCGGTCGTCTCCTCCAGCGATTGGAGCTGCTCGCTGTCCTGACGCCGCCGCCGCCGGGAGGCCTGGCGCAGGCGGGGATCCAGCTGGAGATCCTGGTGGCCAGCTCTGATCACCTGGCCTGGCTCCTGGTTTTGGGGACCGCCGGCAGGGGCAGGGCGGACCGACCCCCGCCGCATCGCCCTGGCGGCATCCGCCTCGATATCGGCGAGGCACTGGGCATAGAGGTCGTAGCGCGGCCAATCGGTACCCAGAGCACAGCCGGGATCCCCCCGATGCAGACAGTTGCTGAAGCGACAGCTGCCGGCGGCCAGGCGCGGGCGCAGCTCTGGAAACAGGCGGGCCAAGCCCACCGGATCATCCGGCAGGGCCGGGCGGTTGAAGCCGGGGGTATCGGCCACCAGGGCCCCGGGGGCCAGGGCAAACAGCTCCACGTGGCGGGTGGTGTGCCGGCCCCGCTGCAAGCGGCCTGAGACGGCCTCCACCCGCAACTGCAAGTCTGGGCGCAGGGCATTCAACAAACTGCTCTTACCCACCCCGGAAGGGCCGCAGAGCACCGCCAGGCCGGGCTGGCTCAACCGTTGCCGCAACTGCTCCAGCCCGAGGCCGCTGGCGCTGGCCAAAGCTATCGGCCGATAGCCCCAACTCTCGGCCCGCCCGCACCAGTGCCGCACCTGCTCCGCCGACGGCAGATCGGCCTTGGAGAACACCAGCTCCACCGGCTGAGCGGTGAGCTCGGCGGTAATCAAAAAACGGGTCAGCTGCAGGGGATCGAGATCGGGCTCGGCCAGGGCCACCACCACCACCACCCGGCTGAGGTTGGCCACGGGCGGCCGGCTCAACAGGGAATGGCGCGCTTCCAGATCGGCGACGGCAGCGCGACCGGCAGGCCAGTCCACCCCCTCCAACCTCACCCGATCGCCGGTGCAAATCTGCAGGCCGCTCTTGCCCAGGCGGGTGCGGCGGGTGCAGAGCAGACGGCAGAGGCCGGTGGGACCGGGCCGATCCAATTGCACCCAGCAATAGTTGGCCAACAGGGAAACCACCTGGCCGCTGATCGGGGCGGCCGCCAGGGGGGCCGACAACCCATCAGCCATCCCATCAGCCATCGCCCGGGCCAGCCGCGCGGCGAATCCGCAGGCGCACCGCCGTGTCGGCGACTGGATGGGGCTGAATCTCCACCCCGTGGCCACTGCTGCTGAGCCCTGAGCTCACCAGTTGCTCCGGTTCACCGGCATCGAGATCCACCTGCAGCCAGGCCCCCGGCGCGATCGCTTCGAGGGCCAGGCGACAGCGGATGAAGTTCAACGGACAGGGGGTGCCGCGCAGATCAAGGGCGGCAGCTGGCTCGCTCGGGCTGACCAAGGCCTTAGCCGCCTCCACCAAACAGGCCGCCGAACAGGCCGCTCTTGTGATGGTGGCGCTGGCCCTTGCTGGTGTGATGGCCGGCCAACTGCTCCAGCAATTGCCGCTCATCGCCGCTCAATTTGGTGGGCAACTGCACCTTGACGGTGACCTCGTGGTTGCCGCGGGCCACTGGATTGCCGAGCCTGGGCACCCCCTTGCCCTGCAGGGTGAGCACAGTGCCGGGCTGGGTGCCCGCCGGAATCGTCAACTGCTCGTGGCCATCGACGCTCTCCAGTTCGATGGTGTCCCCCAGGATCGCCTGCAGGTAATTGAGCATCACCTCGGAGTGGATGGTGACGCCATCGCGGCGCAGCTGCGGATGGGCCTGGACATTGAGGAACACGTAGAGATCCCCGGGGGAACCGCCCCGGGGTCCGGCATTGCCCTCATTGGCCACCCGCAGCCGGGTGCCTGAATCGACGCCAGCGGGAATGTTGATCCGCAACTTCTTGCGCACCTGCTGCAAGCCCTGGCCACCGCAGGCAGAGCAGGGATCGGCGATCACCTGACCGGTGCCGTCACAGGTGGGACAGGCGGCCACCTGGGTGAAACTGCCGAAAGGGGTGCGGGTGGCGCGGCGTACCTGGCCGGCTCCGGCGCAGGTGCCACAGGTGCTGGGGCCACTGCCGGCCTTGGCGCCACTGCCACTGCAGGTGGCACAGGTTTCCAGATGACGCACCTGCACTTCCTTTTCGATGCCGAACACCGCCTCTTGAAAGCTGATCGTCAGATCCAGGCGCAGGTCATCGCCCTGGCGGGGACCGCTGCGGCGCCGGCCGCCGGCCTGGGCGCCAGCGGCTCCACCAAAACCGCTGAAGAAGGTCTCGAACAGGTCGGCAAAACCGCCCATGTCGCCCATGTCGGCAGCGCCGGCGGCACCGCCCAGACCAGCCTCGCCGAACTGGTCATAGCGGGAGCGGGTCTGGGGATCACTGAGCACCGAGTAGGCGCGACCGATCTCCTTGAACTTGTCCTCAGCCCCTGGATCCTTGTTGACATCAGGGTGGTATTGGCGCGCCAAACGGCGATAGGCCCGCTTGAGGCCCTCGGCATCCACGTCTCGGGAAACCCCGAGCAGGGAGTAGTAATCGGCCATCAGCCGAGCTGCTCCTCGGGCTGGGACAGGGGCTCGGGTTGGGCGACGCCGGGGCCTGGCCCCATCGACACCTTGACCAGGGCATGGCGCAACACCCGACCCTGCAATTGGTAACCCCTCTGCAGCTCTTCTATCACCAGGTCCTCGCCGTGCAGGTCGCTGGGTTCCCGCAACACCGCCTCATGAAGGCTGGGATCAAAGCGTTCTCCCTCCACTCGCATCGGCGCCACGCCCAGCTGTTTAAACGCCTCAACCAGCTGCTTGTAAAGATTTTGATAGCTGCGGTGGAGATTTTGAGCCTCCTCATGCTGGGGGTTGAGCTGCTGGCGGGCCCGATCAAAATTGTCCACCACCGGCAGGATTTCAGCGAGGGTGGAGCAGGCGATCTGCAGCCGCTGATCCTCGCTGTCCCGGGCCTGGCGCTTGCGGAAATTGTCGAAATCGGCCGCCAACCGCATGTACTGGCCGTTGAGGTTGTCGTACTGGCCTTTGAGGGCGATCAGTTCGGTCTCCAACTGGGCGGTCCTGGCGGCTGAATCGGCTCCGCCAGCACCCGTCTGAAAGGCCTGGGGGCCACTCCCCTGAGAAGATTCTGAATCGACCACCAGGACGGAGTCGGCACCCATCCCAGACTCTGGGGGATTAGAGACACCCAGATCTCTTGCCCCATCAGGCCTTTGCCCGGGACCCTGGCTGCTCTCGACGCTGATCGAGGAGTCTCCACTCATGGCGAACAGGCACTGACTTCGTGTCTAGACATGTTGGAACTCCAGCCCCGCTCTTCACAAGCGGCGGAAGCCCGCACCTCACTCATCCGCGCCCCCCGCATCCACCCCACGCATCCGCCAACAGTCCCGTATCCACCCACAGCCCAGCATCCACCCACAGTCCCGCATCCGCCGAAAGCTCCCAATCCGCCCATCAGGCTCCGGCCCAGCCCACCTTTTCTTCCGCCCCTCGGTTCACCATCCCTCCCCGCATGACGAGCAGCCCAACCCAACCCTCGCCAGGTCCCGTCTCTGCTGAGCGGAAGAGGCTGGAGCTGGAGTTGCTACTGGGCCAGCGGGTGTTGACACCGCAGGAACTGGAAATGGCAGATGCCGGGTTGATCGCCGGCGGCACCCCCATCGAAGCCGCGCGCTGGCGCACCCTGGGGGCCATCCCCCTGCGGCGAGACCCGGAGGGGCTGGTGGTGGCTGTGCCATACCACTGGAGGGAAGAAAAGCGCCAGGCCCTGCTCAGGGAACTGGGGGATCTGGCCGGTAACTGCCAGCTGGCAGCGGCCCTGCCCGTGGACCTATTCGCCGCCCTGGAGGTCGTCCTCGCCGATCGAATCGAAACCAGCCCCGCCCCGCCTGCCATGGCGCCGCCGGCACCGGGTCGTTCCCTGCTCCACGGTCTGCCCCTGCCGGCGGGCCACGAGTTGATCGAGGTATCGGCAGTCGATGAGCTGGAGAACACGCCCCAGGACGCCAATGCCTCACCGGTGGTGAGTTTAGTGGATCGCATCTTGATAGAGGCGGTGGAATCCAATGCCAGTGACATCCACGTGGAACCCCAGGAGCATGGCCTGGTGATCCGCTATCGGCGCGATGGCGTGTTGCATACCGAATCGGAAACCCTGCCAAAGAGCCTGATTCCGGCGATCACCTCGCGGCTGAAGATCATGGCCGAGCTGGATATCTCCGAACGACGGCTGCCTCAAGATGGCAGGATCCGGCGTCAATACCAGGGCAACAATATTGATATCCGGCTCAGCACCCTGCCCAGCCGCTATGGCGAAACTGTGGTACTGCGCCTACTCAATCACGACATCACCCAGCTGGGCCTGGATGCCTTGATTGAAGATACAGAGGCCCTGGTCAATCTGAGGGCCCTGGGCTCCAAGCCATTCGGCCTGATCCTGGTGACCGGTCCCACGGGCGCCGGCAAGAGCACAACTCTCTATTCGCTGCTGGCCGAACGCAACGATCCTGCGATCAACATCTGCACGGTGGAAGATCCGATCGAATACGGGCTCAAGGGGATCACCCAGACCCAGGTAAACCGCGACAAGGGGCTCGACTTCAGCACGGTTTTGCGGGCATTTATCAGGCAGGACCCGGACGTGCTGCTGGTGGGGGAAACCAGGGATCGGGAGACCGCCAAGATCACGATCGAGGCGGCACTCACCGGCCACCTGGTGCTCACGACCCTGCACTGCAACGACACGGTGAGTGCCTTCGCCCGCCTTGACGAGATGGGCGTGGAACCCTTCCTGGTGAGCGCCAGCTTGCTTGGCGTGGTCTCCCAGCGGCTGCTGCGGCGCATATGTATGCACTGCCGCCAGGCCTATAAACCCAGCGAAGAGCAGCTGGCACGCTTTGGATTATTGGCCAGCCGCGAAGCGGATATCAAATTTTATCGGGCCAATTTAGGCCACTCTGGACAACAGCATGTCTGCGGCCATTGTCAAGGGAACGGCTACCGGGGCCGCCTCGGCGTCTACGAAATTCTGACCATGAACGACACCCTGGCCGCAGCGGTCGCCCGGCGGGCGCCGATGGAGGAACTACGCCGCCTCGCCCTGGAGAATGGCATGAAAACCCTGCTAGGTTACGGCCTGGATTTGGTACGAAAAGGCTTAACAACTCTAGAAGAAGTGGAGCGCATGCTGCTAACCGATTCTGGTCTCGAATCGGAGCGGCGCTCAAGGGCCCTGCACTCCCTCACCTGTAAGAGCTGCGGCGCGGGCCTTCAGGAAGAGTGGCTGGAGTGTCCCTACTGCCTCTGCACCAGGAGTTAGAGCGCGATGGAACTGCTGATCGAAGACTTAATGCGGGAGCTGGTGGAACGGGGTGGCAGCGACCTACACCTCTCTAGCGGAGTCGCCCCCTACGGCCGTTTTAATGGCGATCTCCAGCCAATGCGCGAACAAAAACTCAGTCAAGAGCAATGCGATAAGCTAATATTCTCCATACTTAATAGCTCCCAGCGCAAGGAGCTAGAACAGAACTGGGAACTCGACTTTGCCTATAGCCTGAAAGGCTTATCTCGCTTCCGACTGAACGTCTACCGACAGCTGGGCAGCTATGCGGCCTGCCTGAGGGCCCTGGGGGATAAAATCCCAACATTAGAAATGCTAGAAATGCCACTAGTAGTACAGGAAATGGGTAATAGACCCAGGGGACTAGTGCTGGTGACAGGCCCAACAGGTTCCGGCAAAACCACCACTTTGGCCGCCCTTTTAAATCACATCAATAACACCAGTTCTAGGCACATAATTACCATTGAAGATCCGATCGAATTCATCTATAAAAGCAATCGCAGCCTCGTCCACCAAAGGGAGGTACGCCAAGACACCCACAGCGCCGCCAACGCCTTGCGCTCAGCCCTCCGCGAGGACCCAGACGTGATCCTGGTCGGGGAGATGCGCGATTTAGAGACGATTCAACTGGCAATTACGGCAGCCGAAACAGGCCACCTGGTGTTCGGCACCCTACATACCAACTCCGCCTCCCAGACCATAGACAGAATACTGGACGTATTTTCCCCCACCCAGCAATCACAAATCCGCGCCCAGCTAAGCAATAGTCTAGTAGCCGTCTTCTGCCAGACTTTACTGAAGCGTTGCCAGCCCGAGGAGGGAAGCTATGGTAGGATTGCAGCCCAAGAAATTTTAGTCCAAACCCCCGCCACCTCAAATCTAATTCGGGAGGGTAAAACAGCCCAACTCTATTCCCAAATCCAAACTGGCGGCCAATACGGCATGCAAACCCTTGAGCGGTCCCTGGCCACCTTGGTGCAGGAGGGACTGGTGGAGCTGTCAGAGGCCCTGGAAAAGTCTAGTCGACCAGAAGACTTACAGAGAATGCTCGCAAATACCTGAACCAATGGCCATATTTATTGCCACCTACACAACCAGCCGGGGCCAGACGCGCCAGCTGCGAGTTCAGGCCACAGATCTAGCCAGCGCCAAGGGAGAGCTGCGCCGACGGGGCATTAAAGCGGTCCGGATGGAACCCCTGGTGGCTGAGAGCGCTAGCCAGCCAACCGCCGCCCTGGCGGCAACTCCCAGCTCCAGGACCCAATTTCGGCCTAGCAGGGGCGATTCAGTGACAACGCCGCGGACTACTTCGACCGCAGCCAGTCGCGCCATGGCCCAGCCAGGCGAATACCAAAAATCGAAGCTACTGGGGCTGCTGGAGTTCAAACCGAGCATTCGCGACAGGGCCCTATTCGCCAACAAGCTGTTTGCCCTGCTTACGGCGGGTGTACCCATCGTGCGCAGCCTATCTCTATTGTCAAAACAACAGAAACAGCCACTATTCAAACGGGCGCTTGAGTCGATCCTTAAAGAGGTAAACCAGGGGAATACCATGGGCTCAGCCATGCGAAAATGGCCTAAGGTATTCGACCCACTTAGCATAGCCATGGTCGATGCTGGCGAAAGCGGCGGCGTACTAGATGAATCGCTACAACGACTAGCCAAGCTACTGGAACAACACGCCAAACTACAGAATGAAATCAAAGCGGCCATGGGATATCCCACCATTGTTCTTGCAGTTGCTATACTCGTTTTCCTGGGATTAACCATGTTTTTAATTCCAACTTATGCAAAAATATTCGATACTCTGAATGCCGATTTACCACCATTGACCATGTTCATGGTAAGCCTGAGCGGAATCCTGAGATCCTGGTTTTGGCTGCTGCTGGTTATCGTTGCCATTGGCATGGGTTTATTCAGGCGATACTATGCCAGTGCCAATGGCAAGCTAACGATTGATGAAAAGTTACTGAAAATACCCCTGTTCGGGGAGCTACTTCTGAAAAGTGCTACCGCAAAATTCTGTCGCACATTCAGTTCCCTATCTCGCGCTGGAGTTCCAATTCTAACATCACTGGAAATCGTCAGCGAAACCACCGGCAATTCCAAGATCAGCAAGACTATCCGGGAGTCCCGCAAAGATGTAATGGATGGAATGCCTTTGAGCGCCGCCCTCAATCGCCATCAGGTATTCCCCGAACTGGCCTTGAGCATGCTGGCGATCGGCGAAGAAACCGGAAGCGTAGAAATAATAATTTCAAAAATGGCCGATTTTTATGAAGATGAAGTTTCCACAATAGTCAAGGCACTTACTTCAATGCTGGAGCCTGCCATGATCGTGATTGTCGGCGGCATCGTCGCGGTAGTACTACTTGCCATGTATTTACCAATGTTCTCAATCTACGACAATATAAAATAATATTATATTGTATTGTATTAAACAGAGCCCATGGAGACTCCAGAAAACGGCCAAATCAAAACTAAAACAAGCTAGCGCAAAGACATTGCGCAGACCAAGAATATCAAAAAAAGAAAATCTAACCTTTGGGCACCTTAAAAAATCTTGATTACCCTGATGACTCCGCGAAGTGCTTCCCTGATGACTTGGACAGAGCGGAGCAGCTTGTAAGACAAGAAAATTTGGTGCGACCTTTCCTTAGCCGCGGAGCCTCATGGGTAATCCAGTAAAAAATTGCCTATTATTCTCCCGCTAGCCAGGGCCAAGCAAGTCGCCGCAAAGCTTTTTGCATCATAAGATCGGCGATATTTAGGATTTTTCGAGGTGCCCCGATGAAAAAATTAACCATTACTTGGCGACACATTTAACGGATGCCTGTTTAGGGAGGCTCTGAAAAATCCGAACCATGACCCGCGTAACCCTGATGCAGCAATGGCTCTCAACTGACTGGGGCGACGAGATGGCGGTTGTTCAGAGCCTTCTTGGCTTGCATCCTGGCAACTTTTAGAGAAACCCTAGAAAACTAGGATTTTTTCAATTTTTCTTCCTGAAAATCCTTGCAGCGCCATGGCTCCCGTGGCCTGGGCCGGGGTTTTACAGAGTCTCCTTAGATGTGCCCTCTTGATTACCCATCAAGCTCCGCGACTCAGGGAGGGCCGACCCAAATCGCTTGACCTCACAAGCTGCTCCGCTCTATCCCAGGAATAATGTCGGCTCTCCACGGAGTGATCCGGGTAATCAAGTGTGCCCTTAGGGCTAACTCAGCTCCTGGCCAGCGGCGGCAATCGCCTGACCCGCCAGCCAACCGGAACTCCAACAGTGTTGGAAATTAAAGCCACCGGTAATACCGTCCACATCCAGCAGTTCCCCCACCAGATGCAAGCCGGGACAACGGCGGCTTTCCATAGCGGCAAGCTTCACCTCCCCCAAGGGCACGCCACCGGCGGTGACAAATTCCTCTCCGAAGGGGCCGCGGCCAGTGACCGTATAGCGACTGTCCCGCAGCAGGGCCATCAGGGACTGCTGCTGCTGCTTGCTGAGATCGGCCCAGCGGAGCTGCAAATCAATGCCGCAGCTTTGTAAAAAATGCCACCAAAGTCGTTTCGGCAACTCGGGCCAGGGTCGCCAATTGGCCAGCTGGCGGCGCGCCTGCTGCTGGCGAGCCTGGCCAAAGTGCCGCTCCAGATCCGAGTGGGAAAGACTGCCACTCCAGTTGACGCGCAACTCAGCTCGATAGCCGGCGGCATGAAGCGCTCTAGCGGCAAAAGCGGTCAAGCGCAGGATGGCCGGACCGCTCAGCCCCCAGTGGGTCACCAGCAGCGGGCCCTGCTGACGGAAGCGCTCAGGGACCGGGCCCGCAGCCCGGCATGCCACTGATCCCGCAACTGATCCGGTCACTGATCCGGCCCCTGATCCGGCCAATGATGTGGAGGGGCTGTCCCTAGGCACCACCTGCAGCTCCAAGGCCACCGGATCGACCGCAAGGCCCGCCAACTGCAGTAGGGGATCTCCGACCAGGGCAAGGGTGAACAGCGAGGGCACCGGCGGTACCAGGCTGTGGCCAAGTTGCGCCGCCAATTGGCGACCGCTGGGATGACTACCTGTGGCCAACACCAGCCGCTGGGCGAAAAGCTGCTGCTGCTGCCCACCGGATCTGCGCAACTCCAGGTCAAATCCGCCCGAACCCAACCGCTGAGCCCGCCGCAGGGCCACGCCGGTATGCAGCTGCACCCCGGCAGCCGTGGCGGCGCGACGCAGCACCTCGATCACGGCCGTGGAGCGGTTGGCCCGGGGAAACAGGCGCCCATCTGGCTCCTCCACCAGCTCCAGGCCATGGGCCTCAAACCAGGCCACCGAGTCGCCGGTGGCAAACCGGGAGAAGGCTCCCCGCAGGGCCTGGCCACCGCGGGGGTAGTGACCCACCAGGGCCCTGGGATCCCAGCAGGCATGGGTGACATTGCAGCGCCCCCCACCGCTGATCAGCACCTTGTGCAGCGGCTCCGCCGTAGTTTCCAGCACATGGACGTCGCCAGCGCCGGCCTCGGCGGCGGCAATGGCGGCCATCATCCCGGCTGGCCCAGCACCGGCCACCAACACCGAGACGCGTTCAGGAAGCATGGCTAAGCAGCATGGGGCAATGCAGCACGCCGACGGGACGAGCCAACGCTTGAGTTATCGCTTCAGTGTGGCGCCAATGCTGGACTACACCGATCGGCATTTTCGCGTGCTGATGCGTCAGATCAGCCTGCACAGCCTGCTGTACAGCGAAATGGTGGTGGCCCAAGCGCTGCACCATGCCCGCCAAACACCAGATGCGGCCAAGCCGGGTGGACGCCTGGAACGGCTGATCGGCTTCGATCCGAGCGAAAAACCCCTGGCCCTGCAGCTGGGGGGGGATGATCCCGGGCTGCTGGCCGAGGCCGTGCGCCTGGCGGCTGACTGGAACTACGACGAGGTGAACCTCAATTTGGGTTGCCCGAGCGAGAAGGTGCGCAAAGGTCGCTTTGGGGCTTGTCTGATGGCCGATCCCGACCAGGTGGCCCGCTGTATCGAAGCGATGGCGGCCGCCAGCCCCCTGCCAGTGACGGTAAAGCACCGGATTGGCATTGATAATCGCGACTCCTATGCCGAATTGCTCAACTTTGTGGACACCTTGGCGGCGGCAGGCTGCCGCCGCTTCGCAGTGCATGCCCGCAAGGCCTGGCTGGATGGTCTGGATCCAAAGCAAAACCGCACCATCCCGCCGCTGCGCTACGACCTGGTGCACCAACTCAAGCGAGATAGACCAAATATCACCATTGAGATCAACGGCGGTCTGCTGACGCTGGCGGAATGCCAAAACCAGCTGACCCACGTGGATGGGGTGATGGTGGGACGGGCCGTATACGACCAGCCGCTGCGCTGGGCCGGCGTGGACGGCGACATCCATGGCGACCAGAGCGCCGCCGCCTTAGCCAGATCGGCGATCAGCCCATCGATGGTGTTGCGGGGCCTGCTCCCCTACGCCGACCAATGGTGTAGAGGTGGCGGCAGGCTATGGCCCATTGCCCGCCACCTGGTACACCTGGTGGCGGGTATAAACGGAGCACGCCTCTGGCGCCAAAGCCTCAGCCAGGCAGCTGGCGCCAGAACTGCCGGGGCTGAGGTGCTAGAGGCTGCCGCCCAGAGCCTTGAGCAGAGGGGCTACTGAACCAGGACCCCGACAGGGCGCAAAACCAACTCAGCTCACTGCGCCGCCGTATCAGCCTTCTGCGCCGCCGTAGTAGTCACCACCGCCATAGCCACCGCCACCGCCATAGCCACCGCCTCCGGCATAGCCATCGCTGCCGGTACGACGACGTCGGGCGCGGCCTGAATCGAGCGACTCACCACCGCCACCACCGGCGCCGGCAGCGCCACCGGCAGCTCTGCCACCGCCACTGCCTCCATAGCTGCGATCTTCCCAGCCGCGGGATCCTGAACCGCCGCCACCACCGGCATAGCCGCCACCGCCGCCACCGCCATAACCACCGCCACCGCCGGAGTAGCCGCCACCGCCACCGCCGTAACCGCCGCCGCCTCTCTGATAACCACCGCCGCCGCCACCTCCACGGGGACCGCCGCCGCCGCCGCCAGTGCGGGGCTCGGCCTTGTTGATTCGCAGGGGACGGCCCATCAGCTCGACGCCCTGGAGGGACTCGATGGCAGTGGCTTCCATGGCCTCATCGGCCATCTCCACGAAAGCGAAGCCCCGCTTGCGGCCCGTATCCCGCTCCAGCGGCAGGGAGCAGGTGGTCACTTCACCAAAGGGAATAAACAACTCTGCCACGTCTTCCTGCTCAGCGCGGAAGGGCAGATTGCCAACGAAAATGCTCACTTACTAGGCCGGCCTCCAGGCCGATGCAATGCGGACCATAGGGCCACTGACTTACTGAGCCTAGGCCCAAGTGCCCCAATTGCCCAGGATCAAGTGCCGAGATGGGAACGCATCTGACTTAACTGAGCGGCCACCTGGGTGAATCCAGTACCGCCTTCGCTGCAACGAGCAGCAACCACCTGGCGGGGCTGGATCGCCTCGAAGATATCGACGGCAAAGGCCGGATGCAGCTGCTGCCAGCGCTCCAGCGGCAACTGGCGCAGCAGAATCCCCTCCGCCAGGCAGGTCTTCACCAGACCGCCCACCAGTTGGTAGGCCTCGCGGAAGGGCACCCCTCGCGCCACCAGATAGTCGGCCACGTCGGTGGCATTGGAAAAATCAGAGGCGACAGCCTGCTCCAGGCGCAGGGGTCTGAACTCCAGGCCCTCCTCGAACAGGATCGCCATGGCCTCAAGGCAGTCCAGCACGGTGCGCACCCCGTCAAACAGGGCCTCCTTGTCCTCCTGAAAATCCTTGTTGTAGGCCAGGGGTAGCCCCTTGATCATCGTGAGCAGGCCCATCAGGTGGCCAAACACCCGCCCGCTCTTACCCCGCACCAGTTCGGGCACGTCGGGATTCTTCTTCTGGGGCATCAGGCTGCTGCCCGTGGCACAGCGATCGCTGAGTTGCACAAAGCCGAACTCCTCGCTGGCCCAGAGGATCACCTCCTCGCTGAGCCGACTGAGGTGCACCAGCACCAGAGAGGCCGCCGCCATGAACTCCACCGCGAAGTCGCGGTCGCTGACCGCATCGAGACTGTTGGCATAGATGGCCTCGAAGCCAAGCTCCTCGGCGGTGGATCGCCGATCGATGGGCACCGGCGTACCGGCCAGGGCAGCGGCCCCCAGGGGGCAGATATTGACGCGGCGGCGCACGTCGACCAGGCGGGCGCGGTCGCGCTCGGCCATCTCCAGATAGGCCAGCAAGTGGTGAGCCAGGCAAATCGGCTGGGCCCGCTGCAGGTGGGTGTAGCCAGGGATCAGCACCTCGCTGTGGCGCTCCGCCTGGCTGAGCAAGGCCCGCTCGTAACGCACCAACGCCACATCGATGGCATCAATCTGTTGGCGCAGCCACAGCCGCAGGTCGGTGCCAACTTGGTCGTTGCGGGAGCGACCGGTGTGCAACCGCTTGCCCAGGGGGCCGAGCAGGGCGATGAGGCGCCGCTCCACCGCAAAGTGGACGTCCTCATCGGCCACCGTGGGACAAAAGCGACCCTCGGCGGCCTCGCGGCGGATTGACTCCAGCCCCTCGATCAACCCGGCCGCATCGGCCTCGCTGATCACCCCACAGCGGCCGAGCATCCTGGCGTGGGCGATCGAGCCGTCCAGGTCCTGATCGAGCAGGGCGATGTCGAAACCGATCGAGGCATTGAAGCGCTCGATCACGGGATTCAGACCCTGTTCAAAGCGATTGCTCCAGGTGTTGGGGCTAGCGGCTGAGCCTCCCTGGGATGGGGCCATCGGGGCTGAACGGGCTAATCAGCTCAGCTTGACACTCGCTTTGGCGGAGGCAGATCCGGCAGTCTCAGCTGCTCTCGCACCTTGAGCACCACCATCGAGGCGTCGTCCTCCAGTTGGCGATCGGGACCGACAAAGCGATCCAACCGATCAAACAGTTGGTTGAGAATCTCCTGGGCGCCGCTTGTCGTGCGGCAAACCTCCGCCAGGGCCCGCTCCAGCCGCTGCTCCTCGAAGCGCTCACCACTGAAACCCAACGCCTCGGTGACTCCGTCGGTGAAACAGAGCAGCACATCGCCGGGCTCCAGTTTAGTTTGGGCGACCCCATAGGCAACTTCGCGCTGCAAGCCGATCAACAGTCCGGGGGCATCCAGCCGTTGCAGCCTTCCCTGCTGGCGTCGCCAGAGCATGGGCGGATTATGGGCGGCGTTGGCATAGCGCAAAATGCGGCTACCAGGATTGTAATCAGAGTAAAAAAGTGTTAAAAATCGATGGGAGTGAGCTAGGTCTTCCTGGGATATTTGGTTGAGATCGCGCAGGATGCGGTTAGGGGCATGGCCACTGAGCACGCCGGCGCGCAGCATGCCCCGCAGCATGGTCATCAGCAGGCTGGCCGGCACCCCCTTGCCCATCACATCTCCGATCACCAGGGCCCAGCGCCCCCGCTGCCGGCGGGGACCCTGCAGCTGGGGCTTGGTGGGAATGAAGTCGTAGTAGTCACCACCCACTTGAAAGGCCGGTCGGCAACGGGCGGCCAGCTCCACTCCCTCAATCAGCGGGCAGTGATCTGGCAGCAACTGGGCCTGGATCTCAGCGCCAATACTGAGCTGGCGATCTAGCTGTTCATGGCGGCGCAACCGCTGGCTCAGAACCTCACTTTCCAGGGCTACGGCGGTGAGATCGGCAACCAATTGCAGGTGTCGGCGATGTACCTCACTCCAACTTAAGTCTTCCCGGGCGCTGAACACATACAGGCGGGCATGGCAGTGGCCCCGGGCCACCACCGAGGTGGCCTCCAGGCGACCAACGCCAAATAGTTGCCTGAGCCGTTGATCCCAATGGGCGGCGGCCCACTGATCACCGGCCTGGATCTGCAGCTGCGCATCGGAGAGGGCCGCCAACTGGCGAACCACGCCGGCGCCGCCCGGGCTCGGAGTGGCCTGGAGATGATCCCGCCAGAGGCGACCATCGGCGTGGAAAACCACCAGCACCCCGTCGTCTGCCTGCACCAACCGGGCGGCCACCAGGGTAGCCAATTCGAGAAAACGGTTGAGATTGGTGCAGCTGCGCAGGGCAAAACCGAGGCTGGCGAGCAGCTCCTGGTGGCGGCGCTGCTCCTGGTTGAGACTGTCAATCAGTTGGCGCAGCGAACCCGCCAGGCTAAGGCCCCCCTGGGCAGGGGGAGGCCAGCCTGGATGGGGCGTGGCTGAGGGCGGCAGGCTGCTCAATGCGGGCCGCACAGAAGCCGCAAGCTAGCAATGGTTATCGAGCAAGACGTTGCTCAATGACACCAATTGAGCACGAACGCAGCAGCCGAGCCGCTTGCCATTCAAGCCCAAGATGGAAATGGTAAGCCGATGGGCACCTAGACCTGGCAAAAACACAACCCACCGGCCCATCCCTTGCACGATTGATATCGTTAGCTTCCGTCTAGATAGGCTTTAAAAACTACAATCCGACGAGAGTAGTTTTTGCGAAAACACCATTTCCGATAGAACCTGGAACTCAAAAACCAGCAAAATCTCGCCAAAGTTAAGCATAAGCGATGCATTCTTGTGCCTGATTTTGTTCTTAGCTGTACTGACTTATCGATTGCCCAGCCATGGCCATCAAGGTTCATCCCAGGGACTCTGCCCCCCTGGGACGCCGCTCGCCCCTGCCCTTGCCTCCTGTCGGGACATGCAAAAAATTCACAACCAGTCTGGAAACTGACCGGGGAAAATGCTGGGGAAAACATTTAGCCAGCTGTGGAAGGAAATATCTGCTTAGCGGATGGACTTGTCGAAGTTTTCCACAGGCAGGGAATCAGCTGGTTTTTCCCGATTGATCCTCGAGATTTCCCCAGGCTAAAATCTGCGAAAAGCTTTGCCAGCAATGGCTTTCCAGCGTTTTCCCAAGTTTCCTCAGCCTCTACTACTGCGGTTTAAATTTAATTTAAAAATTTTTTTAATCCGCTTTAGTAGTTGGAAAAACGGCTGGCGGTTGGCCAGCCCCTGTTGCACAACCACCCAGCCTGTGAAAAAGTGGGAAAGTCGAGCGAATAACCCAGAAAGCCCATGGCAGCGAATTGTGACTACCCCTGCGTGAAAAAACATCAAAATCCAATAAATTCCCCACCAAAAGGTGGAGATGATTAATAAATTTCTTTTAGAAAATCATTAATAGGCTAGTTGATACGATTTAGCAATAAAGAAATTGATTAGGCTGAAAACCATGCTGGTGATCTCGGCCTGTCAACCGAAAGGCAACGCAATAGTTAAGTCTGGGACTGCTTGAGCCTAGAATGCAGGAGAGGTTCCTTATTCATTCAAGAGGGGCAAGTGCGACATGTGAACATGAACAAAGTGCGAGCTATTGACGTAGTGCTGATCCTGCTAATTCGAACACATGATGCCACCGGTCTTAAGGTCGTTCGTCGAGATGGCCTGCATAGCGCTCTTTACCGCTCGCTTCATCATGCGGTGAATCGCACGGTTGAGAGTGGGGTCTAGCCTGACCCCATGGCCGATCCAGATGTCCGCTGGCGCCAGCGGTTCGACAATTTCGAGCGGGCTCTCCAGGTGCTGGAGCGCGGCGTGGAGCTGGCGCGGCAGCGGCCGCTGAGCGAGCTGGAGCAGCAGGGCCTGATCCAGGGCTTTGAGTTCACCCATGAACTCGCCTGGAATCTGCTCAAGGACTATCTGCAGCACCAGGGGATTGCCGGCATCATCGGCTCGCGAGATGCCACCCGCCTGGCATTCCAGAACGATCTGATCAGCGATGGCGAGGGTTGGATGGCGATGATCAAGGCCCGCAATCAGTCGTCCCACACCTACAACCTTGAGCAGGCCCAGGCGATCGCTCGCGATGTGATCGAACGCTTCGCAAACCTGTTCGGTGCCCTGCGGAATCGTTTCACGGCCTTGAGCCAGGAGCCGTCATGACCGTCACTCCCCCGCTGACTTCAGCCCAAGCCACCGGCCTGCCGGACGCGGCCCTGGCGGCCATCCGCCAGGTGCTCGCCAGCCACCCCGAGGTGGAGGCCGCGATCCTCTACGGCTCCCGGGCCCTGGGGCGGCAGCGTCCCGCCTCCGATATCGACCTCACCCTGATCGGCCCCGCCATCAGCGCCGCCTCCCTCGCCCGCATCGATGCCGATCTCGATGACCTGCTGCTGCCCTGGATGATCGATCTCTCCTGCCATGCCTCGATTCATCACCCCGCCCTCCTGGCCCATATCGAGCGTGCCGGCTTAGAGCTGTATCGCCGGCGGGATGCGCCAGACTGATCCCCATGGCCACCTCTTCCCGCCCCTCCAGCTATCACTACGTGGCATAAGATCCGACCTCGATCTGCTGGCCACCGTGCCGGATGCCTGGTTGGCAAGCCATTGGCGCTTTGAGGAAATAGGGGATCTGAGTCGAAAACTGGCTCAATACCGGATTCCGATCGATTTACTCATCTATTCAGTTAGAGAGGTTCGAGATCGGCGTCAGTACAGCCAGAACGTGGTGACCGAGGCCTATCGATATGGGAGAGAACTGCATGCCATCTGATCGCCAGCGCGAAGCGGCTAAGATGCTGCGTATTGCCCATCGAGATCTCAAAACTGCGAGCTCCATGCCCTGGTAAAGAGCCGTGAGCTTTACGCCGCAGACGAGAAGACCAGCTACCCCGTGCTGGCGAAGCTCTGCATAGCCGCCAGCGAAAGATGGAGACTGCCGGCTGTTTCGCTCCGCGCCTTCTTGGAGCAGAGAGCTCAGCGCAGCGGCGGCCCGCTGAATGGACGCCTAGCTGCGATCACAGGATCCAGTGCTGACGGGCTCTTTACCGCCGGGGCGGACAAGGTTTCGTATTGTAGATCACATTTTTTGTTGCAAAACGGTCGAAGGCCTTGCCAAGGAATTGTAACCAATGATACTTTTAGCTCAACTCAAAAGTGATCTTCCATGTCCAAACAGTTTGATTTATGCAAATTGAGCGGCCGTTATTTATTAAATAATCCCGGCAGATATTTCTGCTTTGACTGGTCACTGGTGACCAAAAAATCAAGCAACTCAGCAATTGCTCGCTTATTTATTGGTTCATTGCTTGTTATTGCCCCCGCTTTCCCAGCCATGGCCATTCCCGTAAAGGGGGTCACGTCACAGACTTATGCCACGTCGCAGCTTGCGGCCATGGACAAAAATTCATCCAGAAATCCACAAGGTCCGAGGAGACCAGGATCAATTTTAGCTAGTTCCACATCCTATACTCTGGGTATGGGCCCAAGTCGCCCCACGCTACTAACACCATCTCAGTCAAATCAAAACACTCTTGCAAGCAATGTAAAGCACCCATAACCGCAGCCAGCAACACAATGATCATATAAAGATCTTACGCGGTAGTTTAAGGAAGCTCTGAAAAAATCCGAATCATTATCAATTGTCACCGTGTAATCAATAGAGCCATGGCGCTTCAGTGATTTAATTTTATCCCTTAATTGAGGGTACTTCGAGAAACACCAAGGTCTATCGATGCCGTTTCGCGAGAAATGTTTCAGAAACTTGCCTGCTCTTCGCTCTAGCGAGCGGAGTGGGCAATTTTTAGAGGCACTCTTGATCTATAGTTCTTTCAACTATCCTATTGTTCAAGTCCGATTAGAAACCGCCAGCCCGGCGGGCTCGAGCATCAACTTGCTGGAGCGTACGGACTCATCTAATTCAATTGGATAATTGCCATCGAAGCATGCGGTGCAAAAATTTGTTGATGCGCTGTGGGCCGCTTCCACCATGCCCGACTTACTGAGGTAGGCCAAGGAATCGACGCCCAGATGGCGTTCGATCTCTTCAAGGGTCATTCGCGCGGCAATCAGTTGATCCTGGGTGTCGGTATCGATGCCGTAAAAGCATGGATGGGTGACCGGCGGCGAGCTGATGCGCATGTGCACCTCTGTGGCACCTGCATCGCGCAGGGCATGCACGAGTTTGCGGCTGGTAGTGCCACGCACGATCGAATCATCGATTACCACCACACGCTGGCCGGCCAGCACATCAGGAAGGGGGTTTAGTTTCACCCGGATCCCGGCCTCCCGCATCGCTTGGGTGGGCTGGATGAAGGTGCGCCCCACATAGCGGTTTTTGATCAGGCCATCGCCAAAGGGGATGCCACTCCACTGGGAATAGCCAATGGCGGCGGGAATGCCCGAATCGGGCACACCAATAACGATATCGGCTTCTATGGGATTTTCGCGGGCCAGAGCCTCGCCGATACGCACACGATAACTATACAAAGACTCACCAAAGAAGCGACTATCCGGCCTAGCAAAATAAATCATTTCAAACACACACAGCTTCACTGGCTCCTGGCACCACTGGCTGCGTATCGGCGTGGCATCACCTAGGCGAAAGTGAACCAACTCACCGGGCTGAACATCATCGCTATAGCGGGCGCCGATGATATCTAGCCCACAGGTTTCACTGCTCACCACCCATTGGGCCTGATCGCTCTCGCCCAGGTAACCAAACACCAGAGGCCTGATGCCATGGCCATCGCGCAGGGCGAACAGCCCCTCCGGCGTGCCGATCGCCAGGCTGAAGGCACCGCGGCAGCGGCCGGCGGCCTCCCGCAGGGCGTCCGCCCAGTCGAGGCCCTGATCGACCGCATTTTGCAGGGCAAAGGCGATCAGCTCGGAATCGGTGGTGGAGGTGAACTCGGTGTCTGGATTGGCGACGGCAATCGCCTGGCGCAGCTCAGCGGCATTAACCAGGTTGCCGTTATGGGCCAATGCCAGGGGCCCCAGCCGGGTGCTCAGCACCACTGGCTGGGCGTTGCACACCTTGCTGGTGCCGGTGGTGGAATAACGGTTGTGGCCAATCGCCAGCTCGCCCGGCATCCGCTGCAGGATCTCCTGGTCAAACACCTGGCTCACCAGGCCCATGTCCTTGTGCAGTCGGACCTGATTTTCGGCATCGAAGACGGCGATGCCCGCCGACTCCTGGCCGCGATGCTGCAGGGCGTAGAGGCCGAAATAGGTGAGATTGGCCACCGCCTGGTCGGTCGCCAGCACCGCAAACACGCCACAGGCCTCCTCTGGCTTGTCGGCGGGCTCAGCTGGCAGCTGGGCCAGGGGGTTGATGGGCTCTGGCTGCATTCCCACCACGGGCCCCCTCGGCTCAAGTAGCAATCTCACATTCTGCATCAGAGTGCCAACGGAGCTTGACTGTTCAGGCCTCAGGTGGCAGGTCGGCACCGAGACGCCGGGGGATCGCCTGCTCGTAGCTGGCGGCCATGGCGGCGATCGGAAGCCGCAACAAGCTGCTGCCGGCCAAGCTGATCCGCAACTCGACCTCGGCCACCACCTGCCCCAGGCGCTGGGCAGGCAGGGCTGCACCGCCGGCGCCGGCCCGATCGAGCGCCTCTTGCCAGGCGTCGCTCTGGTGGCTGGGCACGCTCACCAAAATGCGGCCACCGCCCTCAGCAAACAGCAATCGATCGAGGCGCTCGCCCCCCGCCGGCAGGTTCAGCTCGGCACCAAGACCGGCGGCGAGGCAGCCCTCGGCCGCCGCCACCGCCAGGCCGCCATCGCTGAGATCGTGGGCGGAAGCCACCAGGTTGTTGCTGATCGCCTGGCGCAGGAAGGCCTGCACCCGGGCCTCCAGGGCCAAATCCACCAGGGGCGGCCGGCCGGTGAGCAGGCCGTGGATCGCCTCCAGGTAGCTGCTGCCCGCCAGGCTCACCCGCTCATCGGCAGGCTCCAGCTGCAGGCTCACCCCCAGTAACCAGATGGCATCGCCGGCCTGGCGCCAGGCCATGCCGCGCACCTGGGCCAGATCATGCACCAGCCCCACCATGCCCACCACCGGGGTGGGATGGATCGGCTGCAGGCGACCATCGGGCAGGCGGGTCTCGTTGTAGAGCGAGACGTTGCCACCGGTGACGGGGGTATCGAGGGCCAGGCAGGCCTCGGCCAATCCGCGGCAGGCCATCGCCAGCTGCCAGTAACCGGTGGGGGTCTCGGGAGATGCAAAATTGAGGTTGTCGGTGACCGCCAGGGGCTCGGCGCCCACGCAGCTCAAATTGCGGGCCGCCTCGGCCACCGCCGCCATGCCCCCCCGTTCCGGATCCAGGGCCACCCAGCGATTCGGACAGTCCACCACGGCGGCCACGCCGCGGCTGGCGGGCGCCATGGCGCCCTCGCCCCGCTGGGGCCTGAGCCTCACCACCGCCGCATCGGCACCACCTGGCAGCAACACCGTGTTGGCCTGCACCTGGTGGTCGTACTGGCGGTACACCCAGCGCTTGGAGGCGATTGTGGGGTCGTCTAGCAGCGCCAGCAGCAGTTCAGCCCAGGAGCGCCGCGATCCCGCGGCCGGGCCCTGCAGCGGGCAGATGCCTTCCATATCTGCCGGCGGCAGCGATTGTTCACTCCAGCGCCAATGGGCCTGGATATCAGCCGGGGGCTCGGCCAGCAGCTGATGCCGGTTGATCGGGGTGTCATCAGCCAGGGCGCTGGCCGGCACCTCGGCCGCCACCTGGCCGTGCTGCAGCACCCTCACCACGTTGTCCGCCAACACCCTTCCCACCACGGCGGCCTGCAGGCCCCAGCGGCGAAAGCGCTGCATCAGCGCCTCCTCTCGGCCCGGCTTGACCACAAACAGCATGCGTTCCTGGGATTCAGAGAGCAGGAACTCGTAGGCGCTCATGCCGCTCTCCCGGGCCGGCACCCGGTCGAGATCCAGTTCGATCCCCAAGCCTCCCTTGGCCGCCATCTCAGAGCAGCTGCAGGTGAGGCCGGCGGCGCCCATGTCCTGGGCGGCCACCACATCGCCACTTTGAAATGCCTCCAGACAGGCCTCGATCAGGCCTTTTTCCAGGAAGGGATCGCCCACCTGCACGGCGGGGCGATCGTCGAGGGAGGCCTCGCTCAGTTCGGCCGAGGCAAAGCTGGCTCCCCCCATGCCATCGCGGCCGGTGGTGCTGCCCACGTAGATCACCGGATAACCAACCCCCTCAGCTCCCGAGCAAACGATCGCCTCGGTTTCCATCAGCCCCAGGGCCATGGCATTGACCAGGGGGTTGCCGGAATAGCTGGCATCGAAAGCCACCTCGCCGCCCACCGTGGGCACCCCAACGCAATTGCCGTAGTGGGCGATGCCAGCCACCACCCCCTGCATCAAGCCCACATTGCGGGGGTCTTCCAGGGGCCCAAAGCGCAGGGCATTGAGCAGGGCGATCGGCCGGGCCCCCATCGTGAAGATGTCCCGCAGGATGCCCCCCACTCCGGTGGCGGCCCCCTGAAAGGGCTCCACGGCGGAGGGATGGTTGTGGCTCTCAATTTTGAAAGCCAGCCGCTGACCCTCCCCCAGATCCACCACGCCGGCATTTTCGCCGGGCCCCACCAGGATGCGGGGGCCGGTGGTGGGAAAGCCCTGCAGCAGCGGTCGTGAGTTGCGATAACAGCAGTGCTCAGACCACATCACGCCAAACATGCCCAACTCGGCGCGGTTGGGGGCTCGGCCCAAGCGCTTGCAGATTTCTTCGTAATCGGCCTGGCTGAGGTTTTCCTTTTTCAGTGCCTCTGGCACCGCATAGTCGGGAGCAGCCAGCACGGCCAGTCAGTCAGTTGGCTCCAGTGTGGCCGAGCGCCCAACGCCAGCGGCAGCTCAAACCCAGCTAGTTCAAATTCAGCCAGCTCAAATCCAGGGGTCGTTGTGGCCTTCGCTGGGGGCTTCTCCATTGTCAACCTCCCCAGGCGATCGGCCTGGCGGGGATGGGAGCGGGCGCGATTGGCGGAGAAGAGATTGGCGGGGTGGTAGCGGCGAGCGCCGTTTCAAGGGGCTTCGCCGCCGATCGGGTTCCCTTGCTTCATCGACCTCAGCTTGCCGGTCGTCAGGGCGCTGTCGTTCCATGCCCTCGGCCAGCTCATTTGCCTCAGCCCTTTCCCTAGGTTCAGGCCAGTCATTGGCTTCAGCCGCCCGGCGCCGCTGCCAGGGGTGATCCCAGGGCTCATCCCGCGGATCCAACTGGTCGTAGGAGCGATCCGGGGGGGTGATCCCATCCCAAGGCGGCTCCTCCAGCCAGCCCTCCAGCCGCTGCTCGAAGCTGGAGCCAGCCTCTTGCATCTGCTCGCGCCAACGGCGGGAGCGGCTCATCAGTTGTTGGCGCACACTGGCCCGGGCCAGGGGCAGATCATCGAGGGATTCCAGGTTGGTGAACACCAGACCAGGCCGCTGATCGACGATGCGATCGGTGGTTAAGCGCCAGCGGCTGCTGCCCGGCAGGCGGGGGTCGCTGCGGCTCACCAGGTAGTGCAGGATCCGGCCAGTTTTTCGATCCACTGCGGCATCCACCAAGGTGCCAATGGGCTGCTGCTGGCGATCGAGCAGGGAGGCATCAAAAAGGGTGGGCAGTTGCTGCACCGTGTCGGCGTCGGTTTCGGCCGGCTGCCCCTGCACCAACAGCTCCAGCTCGCCCAGATCGCGCAGCTGGTTCAGCCGCCAAACCAGGCGGCGATCTGTGAACAGCGAAGGCCTACTCACCCAGCCCAGCAGCCGATGCACCGGCGGATGCATCCAGGCCATCACCCCCACCCCCTGGACCAGGCCCTGGGAGCAGCGCACGCGCAACCTCAGCAGCTCGCTTACCAGCAGGTGCTCGGGAAGGCTCAAGTGGTTACTGGCGCACCTGCACGGGCATCACCAGGTAGGTGAAACGGCTTTCATCTACGGGGGTGAGCACCACCGGGGTGGTGGGGGCGTTGCAGGAGATGGCCAACTGATCGCCAGTCATGGCTTTGATCCCATCGAGCAGATAACGCACGTTGAAGGCAATCTGCAGCGCATCGCCAGAAATTTCGGCCGCCACGGTCTCGGAGCCACTGCCCACTTCCCCGCCATCGGCCTGAATCAACAATTTACCGATTTCAGGTTCCACACTGATTTTCACCACGTTGTTCTGCTGATCGGCCAACACCGCCACCCGCTCCAGGGCCGCCAACAGCAGTCGGCGTTCCACCACGATCCGGCGGGCGAAGCTGGCGGGGATCAGCTGGCGGTAGTTGGGATAGGTGCCATCGAGGGTGCGGCTGGTGAGCAGCTGATCGGCCCAGTGCACCACCACCTGGCCCCGATCGGAGAACAGGCTGAGAGGTTCATCGGAGTGGCGGGCCGAGAGCAAGCGCTCCAGTTCGCGCAGGGAGCGAGCCGGCACCGTCACCGCGAATGGTTCCTCGACCGCCTCTTCTGTTTCCGGCTCCACACCGCTGGCGGCGGCGTTTTCCAACTGCAGGACGGCCAGGCGGTGGCCGTCGGTGGCGGCGCATTCCAAGGTATTGCCATGGAGTTGCAGGTGGACGCCGGTGAGCAGCTGCTTGGCCTCATCACCACTGCTGGCAAACAGCGTCGCCCGCAGCCCCTTCACCAGGGCATCGGCCTGCAGGCGGATGGGGTTGCCGCTCTGCTCCAGGGGTAGATCCGGGAAATCTGCGGCGGGCATGCCGCGCATCTGAAAACTGCCCGCCTGGCTGGTCAGTTCCACCTGCTCGCTGTCGGGTGCGCAACTGAGGGTGATGGGGCTGTCGGAGGAGAGCCGCGCCACGATTTCGCCGAACAGCCTGGCCGGCAGCGTGATCTCGCCACTGGTGATCACCGTGGCCGGGATGCTCGTTTGGATGCCGAGGTTGAGATCGAAACCCGTAAGGCTGATGCTGCCGGTGCCGGCATCGGCCGTGAGCAGCACGTTGGCCAACACCGGGTGGGTGGGCCGGCTAGCCACGGCTCGACTGACCAACTGCAGGCTGGAACTGAGTTCCGATTGAGAGCAGACCAGCTTCATGGGGTGGGGGCAGGGCCGGTTGGTGTGCCCAAGACGGCAGCCATGCACCTGCGGCGCCTCTGATTCTGCAATGCCATTTGCTCTGCGATCAGTGCCAGGGGGGAGGGGATACCGCCCCTATGGAAAACGAAATCCAGAAACCAGACCCACGGGCGACCTGGCCAGGGGGCTGAACCCCGGATTTTCCCAAAACCACAAGCGTCGCTACTACTTAAAGGGATTATTTTTCAATTAAAAATAAAAATCTAGTAGTCGTAGGGGCTGGGGAATCTGAGGAAAAAGCTAGATAAGTCAACTAGGGCCTTGGTTAGCGCCGATTTATTGCTGGGGGCGAAGCTGCTTGTATTTGGGAATAAATACAAATTTTCTCAGAATCCCGCTCCTGTGGAAAACATTCGATCGATTTTGGCCAAATTTCACTTCACTTTTCCCCATTTTTATAGGTGTTTTCCCCAGGGGCGGAATGGCGCGCCAGAGGGCAAAATTTGATTTCCACCGCCCCTGGCCGCCTCGATTGCTGCGGACAAACCCCCAGCGCGGCCCCCAGATGTCAAGTTTGATTACTTTTGAAAAATGGCGTTTAACGCCCAGCCCAAGTGCTATTACCTATTAAAAACTTTGGCAATTTTTTTAAATTTAGACTCAAAGCGCGGTATATGCACCTCTATTTAGCCTTGTCTGTCACTTGTGAATCCATCCATCTATTATGGGGGTCTATAAAACCGTGATTTCTGCAATTTTTCAGCTGATAACCCTGGGGAGATGCGATGGTCATCTTGGCCTTGGCTTGGGTTTTCTAGAGGTTTTTTGGAGTGCAGTACCGCGAGTTTACGCTAAAATTAATCAGAGAATCGTGCGGAAATGGGAATATTGCTGCTGTTCAACTGTGAGCAGAAATCTGAATCATATAAGCGCGAATCAGCTTGAGGTCAAATCGAGTTTTACAATGAATCTGCGGTAGTCGACACCAACTGCGCAGTATTAAAAGATTGCCAGCAGTTGTTTGACTGCAAATACTGAACTGCACCTCGAAAAAATCAATATCTCACTGCTCTCTTGAACTGAGAAACGTTGCTGCGACTGGTTGGTCCACGACTCGCAGGAGTCAAATGGGCAATTTTTTGAAAATACCTTTAACTGTAAATACCTGGCTTCAAATGCTTAACCGTAAATGCCTGACTGGAAATTCATGGTTTATATACTTGGCCACAAATACATTGCCACAATCTTGCCGCAAATACCTTGCCGCAAGTACCTTGCCGCAAATTGCATGATCTTCGTCAACTGTCGCTGCCAGCTCCCGCTAACCGCCGCTGCCAGCTCTGGTGGGTTGAGCGTTAGAAGCCCATCACCGCCGCCACGGCATCGGTGTTGGCCTCCAGGCCGGTGTGGAACTTGGCATCGTTGTGTTCGATGGCGGTGGTGGGGTCCTTGAGGCCGTTGCCGGTGAGCACGCAGACCACGGTGGCTCCGGCGGGCACTTCGTCGCGGCGTTTGAGCAGACCGGCCACCGAAGCGGCACTGGCCGGTTCACAGAAAACCCCTTCCTGGCTGCCCAGCAATTTGTAGGCATCGATGATCTCTGCATCGGTAACGGCCATGAATGCGCCATTGCTTTCCCGCTCAACTTTCAGGGCGTTATCGCGATTAACCGGATTGCCTATGCGGATGGCGGTGGCAATCGTGTCTGGTTGCTCCACGGTGTGGCCCAGCACCAGGGGGGCTGATCCGGCCGCCTGGAAGCCCATCATCCGCGGCAATTTGCGGCTGTGACCGGCATTGCGGTATTCGTTGAAGCCCATCCAGTAGGCGGTGATATTGCCAGCATTGCCCACGGGTATGCATAGCCAGTCTGGGGCTTCCGAGAGGGCATCCACCACCTCAAAGGCAGCCGTCTTTTGACCCTGAAGCCGGTAGGGGTTAACCGAATTGACCAGAGTGATCGGGTAGCGGTCAGCCACATCGCGCACGATGGCCAGGGCCCGGTCGAAGTTGCCCTTCACGGCGATTACCTCAGCTCCGTAGAGCAGCGCCTGGGCCAGCTTCCCCTGGGCCACGTAGCCATCGGGAATCAGCACGAAGGAGCGCATGCCGCCGCGGCGGGCGTAGGCGGCGGCAGCGGCGGAGGTATTGCCGGTGCTGGCGCAGATCACCGCCTCTGATCCCGCCTCCTTGGCCTTGCTGATCGCCATGGTCATGCCCCGGTCCTTGAACGAGCCGGTGGGATTGAGACCGTCGTATTTCAAATACACCCGCACCCCCTTGCCGATTCGCTCGGAGATCACCGGCGCTGGAATCAGGGGCGTGGCGCCCTCCCGCAGGCTGATCACCGGGGTGCTGGCGCTCACTGGCAACCAGCGCCGGTAGGCCTCGATCAGGCCTGGCCAGTCCTGCATCGTGGCCTTACCACGCCCCAGACCCAGTTGCCGCAGGGTTTGGATCAGGGGCACTGGCAGGCGCGGGAAACTGTCGCGAATCTAGGGCTCGCCCTGCAGTCCAGACAGCGGCGCCTCAGAGAAGAAGCGCACCAGGTCGGCAATCGAGCTGGTTTTGCCCATCAAGCTGAGCAGGGCCGGGATGCTCACCTCCATATTGTCGTTGGGATAGGCCCTCAGGAAGCGCACCGCCGTCAGGGATCCGTTGCCTTCCACCAGGCCCATCACGATTGCCGAGCGCAGGGCCGGCAAGCCCACCCCGGGGGCCTTGAGCGGGTAGACGATCTTGGCCAACCGCTCGAGCACCGCCTCGCCAATGCGAGTGTTGAGCAGCCGGCTGACCAGGGTCACCGGCAGGCTGATCGATTCGTTGAGCAGCTTGGCCACCTGGCTGGGCTGTTGTCTACTGACGCTGATCAGGTCCGCCAGCAGCCCCTGGGCCTTGCCCGTGCTGGCCAGATGTTCCAGATCCGCCACCGCGATCGATCGCCGGAAGCCGCCGCTCACGAACACCAGGTTCTCGGCGGCCAGCACGCCAGAGCTACTCCACAGGGGCTGAGCTGCCCCCAGGCCAACCCCCAGGGCAGCTGCCAGGAGGGAGCGGCGCAGGCGAGAACGGCGGACCACGGCAACCCGGTATGTCAGCCCACAACCCTAAGCGGCTTGGGCTTCTGGGTTGAGGCCGATCTCATTCAGGTCGATCTTCAGGTCGATCCCATTCAGGCCGATCTCAGCCGGGGCGACACCAGCAGGTCCCGCACCAGGTGCACCACGGACCGTTCCACCAACCCCCTAGCCAGGTCCACGCCCATGCGCCGCAGTTCCGGTTCCCCCAGTACCCGCGGCAGTCGACGCAACAGCAACTGGGGATCAAAGCCAGGCAGGGCTTGCAGGATGCTCAGCAACTGGCCGATGGGCTCCAGATCCAGCAGCGGATTGGTGGCCGCCAGCAGGGGTTGCTGGCGCAGGCCCGGGGGTAGCAGCTGTAGCGGCAGCCGCATACCCAGCCGCAGGGTGGTCTCCCAGGCCAGGGCATCCAGCCGCTCCAACAGGGCATCCACCAGCTGTTGGCGCAGCAGGCCGCCATTGGCGGAAAACAGGAAATCCAACACCTGATCCAGTAGCCCCTCCAGATCCAGCTGGGCCCCCTGGGAGGCACTGGCAATGAGGTTATCGAGCCTTTGCCAACGGAAGATATCACCATCGAACAACATTTCCCTGAGGCTGTTGCGCAGCTGTGGATCGGGATCTTCCATCAGCCTTCTTGCGAAATACGGATAAGCTGCCCCTAGAATTTTAAAGTCTGGATCTACACTCAACGCGATGCCTTCAAGGGTTACAAGTGATCGGATTATCAGGGCGTAATAGGGGGGAACTCGAAATGGAAATCTATACATGACGCCGGAGAGGTCATCGGTGACAACCTTGAAATCCATGCGACTGACACCCATCTCCAGGGCCTGGCCAAATACCTGTTCAAATGCCGGTACTATTGGTTGAAGATTAACATCTTCCGCCAGGAATCCAAGGGTGACGAAATCCTTGGATAGCTTGCCAAAGTTGCGATTTACCAGGTGAACCACCGCCTGGATCAGTCCGGTGCGTGATTCGCGGCTAACGGTGCTCATCATGCCGAAATCCAAGTAGGCAAGCCTGCCGTCGGCAAGGGCGAGCAGGTTGCCGGGATGGGGATCGGCGTGGAAGAAGCCATGTTCCAGCAGTTGTTGCAGGCTGCAGTTCACGCCCACCCTTACCAGTTCATCTGGATCTACCCCCAGGGATCTCACCGCCTCTAGATTTGTAAGCTTGACCCCATCAATCCACTCCATGGTTAACACCCTTCTAGAGGTGGCTTGGTGGTATATACGCGGTACTGCTATACGAGGATTGTGTTTATGCAGTTCGGCAAAACGCTCGGCGTTGATCGCCTCATTAAAATAATCCATTTCTTCAAAGACGCGCTGGCCCAGCTCGTCGATCAGGGCTACAAGATCACTGCGAATAATGCCAATATTTTTGTTCAGCCAGGCCGCGATGTTGCGTACGATATAGAGATCCAGGGTGATTTGTTCCCTCAGGCCAGGTCGCTGCACCTTTACGGCCACTCGTTGGCCTCCCTTCAGGACGCCGCGGTGCACCTGGCCCAAGGAGGCCGCCGAGATGGGTTCCCGATCCAGCTGTTCATAGATCTCCTCCACGGGTTGGCCCAGGTCTTCCTCGATGCAGGCCATGGCCAGCTCTGAATCGAAGCCAGGCAACTGGTCCTGGAGCTGGGCCAGTTCCTCCAACAGCAGCGGCGGCACGATGTCTGGCCGGGTGGACAGGGCCTGGCCGGCCTTGATGAAGGCCGGGCCCAGCGATGCCACCAGATCGGCGGCTTCCTTGGCGCGGGCTTTGACGTGGCTGGGGTTTTTCAGTTGACCGAAAAGCCAATCCAGGCCCACCGCCAGTAGGTAGAGACCAATGGGCACGAGGGTTTGCCACAAGCGGCGGATAAGTCGTTGCGGATGGCCGGCGTAGATGCGCGTGATCGCTGCCGGGTCGTAGCGCAGCAGGCCGGCGGCCTCGATGAAATCGCTGAGTTCAGCCCTTTGATTTGACTCGCCGGACACCTTCGACTCGCCCGCCACCTTTTGCTCGCTGGACACCTTCGGCGCGCCGCTCGCCAATGGCTCTCTGGCTACCACTGGCTCTCTGTCTACCACCGGCTCACCGCTCACCCCCGGGCCCCCCGTCGGGGCAGCAGTTTTTGTGCATGGCTCGCTGGTCGGGGCCGCTTCACTGGTTTGGGCCGCTGGGGCTGGCGTGGGGCTGCTGGCAGGCAGCTGTTCTCCGAGCACCGCTGCCCGCATGGAGGCCGTGGCCAATTCCAGGGCTGTGGGCTGGGTCTGCAGCGACACAACGGCAAGGGCGTAGATGCTCTTACTTAACCAAAGCCGACCATGTCATGGTTGGCCAAACCCCACCTGCCTAAACAGAAGCGGGCCTCCACTTCCCCTTTAATGGGCCCTTGAACCACTGGCCGCCGGCCCTGCGGCACCTGGTCACAGGCCCTGCGGGCCTTGGCAGCCAGGCAAAATCCGCTAACGTTTAGAACATTTGTTCTATGCGGGAGGGGTGGTGCTCACGGGTCTGCGTCTCGAGAACATCGCCCTGATCGAGCGGCTCCAGCTCGATTTTGCCGTTGGTTTCACGGTGCTCACCGGCGAGACCGGTGCGGGTAAATCGATTCTGCTCGATGCCCTCGATGCCCTGCTCGGTGGCCTCCAAGGTGCAGCAGGTGCCCGCTTGGTGCGCCAGGGCACCAGTCGCAGCTGGATTGAGGCCAGTTTCAGCCTCACCCCAGTGGTGCAGGCATGGTTGGTTCAGCAGGGCTTCGAGCTCGATGAGCCGGAACTCTTACTCACCAGGGAATGGCGGTTGAGTGAAGGGCGATTGGTGAGTCGCCATCGCCTCAATGGCGTGGTGGTCAACCGCTATCAGGTGCAGGAGCTGCGGCCGCTGCTGCTGGATCTCACCGCCCAGGGCCAGAGTCAACAGCTGGCCCGCCCCGGCCAACAGCGGCTTTGGCTGGATCGTTTTGCCGGCGACACCGTGCAGCCGCTCCTGGCGCCAGTGGCCGCCGCCTGGCGCCAGGAGCGGCTTGCTGTCGCTGAGCTGGAGCAGGCCAGGGCCGAGCACCATCAGCTGCTGCGAGATCGGCAGCGTCAAGAGCAGCTCTTGGTCGATCTGGAGGCAGCTGCCCTGGAGGATCCGAGCGAGCGACTGCGACTGCAGCAGGAGCAGGACCGGCTGGTCCATGGCGTGCGCCTCCAGGAGGGGGTCATGGGCCTGATCTCCCGTCTGGTGGACGGGGAGGAGGAGGCCCCGTCGGTGCTCGATCAGCTGGCCGCCTGTGAGCAGCAGTTGCTGTTACTGGAACAGCTGGATGGCTCCCTGGCCCCCCTGCGCTGTTGCGCCAGCGAGGCCTTGATTCAGCTCCAGGGCCTGGCCCGCGAGTTGGATGGCTACGGGGCAGCTCTGGATAGCGATCCCCACAGCCTGGGCCTGTTGCAGGAGCGGATGGCCCAGCTCAAGGCCCTGGAGCGGCGCCACGGTCTCGATCTGGCGGCCCTGATTGCCCTGCGCGATCGGTTGCGCCAGCAGTTGGCTGGAGCCGCCGATGGGTCTGACCTGGCGGCATTGGAGCAGCGGCAGGCGGCGGCGGTCGCCGCCCGGGACAAGGTCAATGCCCGGCTCAGCCAGGCGCGGCGGCAGGCAGCCACCGCCCTGGAGCAAAAGTTGCTGGCAGCCCTGCGGCCGATGGGCCTGGCCAATGGGCGCTTTGCCGTGGCGATTGAGCCCGCCCCCCCGGCCGAGGAGGGGGCGGATGCGGTGCGATTCATGTTCTCGGCCAATCCAGGTCAACCCCTGGCCCCTTTGGCGGAGGTGGCCTCCGGTGGCGAGATGAGTCGCTTTTTGTTGGCCCTGAAAACCTGTTTGGCCTCTGCCGATGCCCATCAGACGCTGCTGTTTGACGAAATCGATACCGGCGTCAGCGGTCGGGTGAGCGCCGCCATGGCGGCGCTGTTGCGGCAATTGGCCAGTTGCCGGCAGGTGTTCTGCGTCACCCACCAGCCCCTGGTGGCGGCCGCTGCCGACCACCACTTCCGGGTTAGCAAGCAGGTGGTGAATGGTGTCACCCAGGTGCGAGTGTCCCAACTGCGGGACACTCGTGAGCGCCAGGCGGAGCTGGCCGAACTGGCCGGCGGCGATCACAGCGAAGCTTTTAGCTATGCCGCCAGCCTGCTAGAGCAATGCCACTTGGATTCACCTAGGGACTTTGATTCGCCTGGGGAGACTCTGGAAAATCGCGATTGCCGCGACCCTGCTAACTGAGTGGTTACCTCCTGCGACCCTGCTGCCTGAGTAATCCCTGGGGCGCCAGGGCTTTGTTGGTGTTGGTTTGGGTTTTCCAGGGAAGCTCTGGAAAACCACGATGTCTGCGCTTCTGCCTCCTGAAAACCCTTGTAAAGCCATGACTCCCTTGGCTTTGGCCGGGGTTTTCCAGAGTCTTTCCTAGAGTTTATCTAATCTTGAATGTCTAGCAATCCTGCAGTTGCCATCAGTGATTTTGATGAAAATTGTTGATTGCCATGCATGTTTCTAGGCCTCGACTGACGGCCAGCCTCCTCGATTGGTAAAGCGGTTTTGTTTACAATAAGTTACGATTTTCCCATGACCAGTTGTTCGGCCGTGAATTCTGAATCTCCTTCGGTCGCTGCGCCATTCCAGGCTCCCGGTCGCTGGACCGCCGCCGCCATCCCCGATCAGGGCGGTCGGCTGGCCCTGGTCACCGGCGCCAACAGTGGCCTGGGCCTGGAAACCGCCCGGGCCCTGGCCGCCAGGGGGGCGGCGGTGGTGTTGGCCTGCCGCTCCGCCTTGAAGGCCGAGCGGGCCCGCGTCCAGCTGTTGGAGGAGTTGGCCCGGGAGCCCGCTGGCCAGCCCCATGGCCCCCTGGATGTGCTCCACCTAGATCTCGCCGACCTGGACAGCGTGGCGGCGGCGGCGGCCACCGTGGCGGAGCGCTACGGCCGTCTCGATCTATTGATCAACAATGCGGGCGTCATGGCCCCGCCTCGCCAGCTGACCCGCCAGGGATTTGAGTTGCAGTTCGGCACCAACCACCTCGGTCACCACGCCCTTACCCGACTGCTGCTGCCCTGGTTGGAGCGCCAGGCCGGAGCCCGGGTGGTGCAGGTGAGCTCCGGTGCCCAGTACTTCGGTCGTCTGGTTTTCGACGATCTGCAGGGCGAACGCCACTACGACCGCTGGCGTGCCTACAGCCAGAGCAAGTTGGCCAATGTTGTGTTGGCCCGGGAGCTGCAACGGCGGTTAGCGGCCAGGGGCAGCGGCGTGGTGTGCCTGGCGGCCCATCCCGGTTTGGCGCGCACAAATTTGCAACCAGCCTCGGTGGAGGCAAGTGGTGCCTGGCTGGAGGGCTTGGCTTATCGCCTGCTGGATCCCCTGTTCCAGAGTGCCGCCATGGGGGCCTTGCCCCTGTTGTACGCCGCCACCGAGCCCACCGCTGAGCCCGGCGGTCACTACGGTCCCAGCCAGTGGGGCGGCATGCGCGGTTGGCCGGTGCCGGTACCGCTAGCCCCGGCGGCCCTGGATCCAGGCCAAGGAGAACGGCTATGGCAGGTGAGTGAGCAGCTCTGCCGCCAGGCCAGCCCCGCCTGGGCCGCTGCGGTGGATGCTGTAGACGCCAGCACCTAGGCAGTTGCCTACAGCGCTTCTAGAGTTGTCTGTTGTTGATCTGGCTGCATGCCTCGTGCCAAGAGCTCAGCGGCTGCAAGTCAGGCCGCAGCCAGCTCCATTGCCAACCCCGTGCCTGAGCAGGGCCCCTGCGAGTTGGCGTCTCCTCCGTTGGCCACCGCCGCAGCGGCCAGCCGCCTGCTCAATGGCGGCACCCTGGAGGGCGGCACGCTGGAGGATGTGATCCGGGTGCGGGGTGCCCGCCAGCACAATCTCAAAAACATCGATCTCACCATTCCGCGCAACCGCCTGGTGGTGTTCACCGGCGTGAGCGGCAGCGGCAAGAGTTCCCTGGCCTTCGACACCATCTTCGCGGAGGGCCAGCGCCGCTATGTGGAATCGCTGTCGGCCTATGCCCGCCAGTTTCTGGGCCAGGTGGACAAGCCGGATGTGGATGCGATTGAGGGGCTCTCGCCAGCCATCTCGATCGATCAAAAATCCACCAGTCACAACCCCCGTTCCACCGTCGGCACGGTCACCGAAATCCAGGACTACCTGCGCCTGCTGTTCGGCCGTGCCGGTGAGCCCCATTGTCCGGACTGTGACCGCTCGATTCGGCCCCAGTCGATCGATGAGATGGTGGATCAGATACTGCAGTTGCCGGAGGGCACCCGCTATCAGTTGCTGGCGCCGGTGGTACGCGGCAAGAAAGGCACCCATGTGAAGTTGCTCTCCGGCCTGGTGGCTGAGGGGTTCGCCCGGGTGCGGATCAACGGGGAGGTGCGGGAATTGGCCGACAATATCGAGCTGGATAAAAACCACGTTCATAACATCGAGGTGGTGGTGGATCGACTGGTGGCCCGCGAGGGCATCCAGGAAAGGCTCACCGATTCCCTGCGCACGGCCCTGAAACGCGGCGATGGTCTGGCCCTGGTGGAGGTGGTGCCCAAGACCGGTGAGGATTTACCCGATGGGATTGAACAGGAACGGCTCTATTCGGAGAACTTCGCCTGCCCAGTGCATGGGGCGGTGATGGAGGAACTGTCGCCAAGGTTGTTTTCGTTTAACAGTCCCTACGGCGCCTGCACCGATTGCCACGGTATTGGCTTCTTGCGCAAGTTCACCTTTGAACGGGTGATTCCAGATCCATCATTGCCGGTATATGCCGCAGTGGCTCCTTGGGCAGAGAAGGACAATGCCTATTACTTCTCCCTGCTCTACTCGGTGGGTGAAGCCTGTGGCTTTGAAATTAAAACCCCCTGGAATCAGTTACTAGATGAGCAGCGCCATGTGTTGTTGCATGGCAGCCAGGAACCGATTGAGATTCAGGCCGACAGCCGCTATCGCAAGGGGCAGACATACCAGCGGTCGTTTGAGGGAATTTTGCCAATCCTGGAGCGCCAGTTAGCGGATGCCAATGGCGAGTCAGTGCGTCAGAAGTTGGAAAAGTATCTGGATTTGGTGCCCTGTGCCAGCTGTCAAGGCCTGCGACTGAAGCCAGAAGCCTTAGCGGTGCGGGTGGGTCCCTACCGCATCCACGAGCTAACGGGCACCAGCGTTGGCGAGAGCCTGCGGCGCATCGAGAAATTGATGGGGGTGGGCGAGAGTCAAGGGGCTGAACCGCTGCTGAGTTCGCGCCAGATCCAGATCGGCGATCTGGTGTTGCGAGAGATTCGCATGCGGTTGAAGTTCCTGCTCGACGTGGGGCTCGATTACCTCAGTCTGGATCGCCCTGCGATGACCCTCTCCGGCGGCGAGGCCCAGCGCATTCGCCTGGCCACCCAGATCGGTGCTGGTCTCACGGGGGTGCTCTACGTGTTGGATGAGCCGAGCATTGGCCTGCACCAGCGCGATAACGACCGCTTGCTGGCCACCTTGATCAAGCTGCGTGACCTCGGCAACACCTTGATCGTCGTCGAGCATGACGAAGACACGATTCGCGCCGCTGATTACATCGTCGATATCGGTCCCGGCGCTGGCGTGCATGGCGGCCACATCGTGGCGGAGGGCAGTATGCAAAATCTGCTGGAATCGCAGACCTCGCTTACCGGCGCCTACCTCAGTGGTCGTCGCGCCATCCCCACCCCGGCGGAACGCCGTATTGCCGGATCTCGTCAGCTCACTTTGACGGGCTGCCAGCGCAATAACCTCGCCGGTTTTGATCTGGAGGTGCCGTTGGGCCGGCTGGTGTGCGTCACCGGCGTGAGCGGCAGCGGTAAGAGCACCCTGGTCAATGAGCTGCTGCATCCGGCCCTGGAACATCGGCTGGGATTAAAGGTGCCTTTCCCCGCCGGCCTCGAGGAACTTAAGGGCATCAAGTCGATCGACAAGGTGATCGTGATTGACCAGAGTCCGATCGGTCGCACCCCCCGCTCCAACCCCGCCACCTACACCGGTAGCTTTGATCCCATCCGCCAAGTGTTCGCCGCCACGGTGGAGGCCAAGGCCCGGGGATATCAAGTGGGCCAGTTCAGTTTCAATGTGAAAGGCGGGCGCTGTGAGTCCTGCAGTGGCCAGGGCGTGAATGTGATCGAGATGAACTTTCTGCCAGATGTTTACGTGCAATGCGATGTATGTAAAGGAGCTCGCTATAATCGTGAAACCCTGCAGGTTACCTATAGGGGGCATACAATTGCCGATGTGCTGGAGATGACGGTGGAGCAGGCGGCCGAGGAATTCACCGCCATTCCCCAGGCTGCTGAACGCCTGCGAACCCTGGTGGACGTGGGCTTGGGCTATATCAAGCTGGGTCAGCCGGCACCCACCCTCTCCGGCGGGGAAGCCCAGCGGGTGAAGCTGGCCACCGAATTGTCCAAGCGCGCCACAGGCAAGACGCTCTATTTAATCGACGAACCCACCACCGGCCTCAGCTTCTATGACGTGCACAAGCTGATGGAGGTGATGCAGCGGCTGGTGGATAAGGGTAACTCAATCTTGGTGATTGAGCACAATCTCGATGTGATTCGTTGTGCTGACTGGATAATTGATCTCGGTCCAGAAGGTGGTGATAAGGGCGGTGAGATTGTGGTGTGCGGCACCCCGGAGCAGGTGGCAGAGCATCCAACCAGTCATACGGGCAGATATCTCAAGCAGGTTCTTAAGCAGCATCCACCACAGCCGGTGGCGCTCTGATGGTGGTTTTTGAGGAGTAGGGAGTGGTATGGATTGTGGCTGGATGACTGATAACCGCTTAACTCTCTTTGTAATCCCAATGGACTGAAAGAGCTTATGAATAGCCGTTTTAGACTATGCGTCTGGCCCCAATGTAAGTGCAATTGAGTTGTGCCTCGCCCCTGTGGGCCGGCGGTATCGGTGCGCAAGGGGGGCGAGGAGCTGGGGCCATTGGTCGATGAACCCGGCATCGGCCCTGTCCCAGAAGCGGACCTCCTTCCCCCCAGGGAAGCCACCTGGGAGTGCCGGGATAGCTGGTGGTAGAGCCAGGTCGTCCCCCCCCCTTCTGTACGCCGATCCCAAGGAAGTCGACCATTGGCAAAGCGTATCCACTGTACGAACCCCGGGAAGAGAGAGGGGTGACGGGACTGGAATTTGAGACCCGCTGAAATTACAATTTAACAGGGGGCGGAGCGTATGCGATGCTGCAACTAATTATTGCAGTTTAATTGGCTGCGAGCAATAAGCTTCTGATGGTCAACGGGGGAGTTGTATTGTGACTTAATGCGTAACCTAATCACTTGTTGGCATGAATGGTGCTGATTCGACCGGCAACCACCCAGCCCGGGATGGGAAATTTTCTGGACATGGGAGCTGGGAGGAGGCACTGGAATGGCTGGGTGAGCCGGGCAATCTGAGCCAGGAGGGCGCGCAATCACTGCTGGCCCAGACAATCGGAGCCGTGTATCGAGCCGTGGTGGAGAGGGCTGAGTCGCTGGAGGACTGGCGGCGGTCTGAGCTGTGCTGGCGCTCCTACCGGTTGCTGCTGGGGCGTGAGCGACGGGATGACGACCCCGACTGGCTGGCGGTGTTGGAACAACAGCTGGTTCAGTGTGGAGCCCTGCTCTGGCAGCAGAGGATCGGCATCGATTCCGAGGCCCAGCAACGGGCCTTGGAGTTGTTTGAGCGTCTGAGCGAGTTGATCCATCCCTGTCCGCCCTGGGTGCTGTTGGCCTGCGCGGAACTAAAAGAGCAGGGGGCGGAGATGCAGCGGCTGAATCTGGTTGCCGCCCTTTTTAACGCTGGAGACCAGAGACCGGAACTGTTGGCAGTGCTGGCGGACTGTTGTGAACGTTGCAGCCGAGAGGCCTTGAAGGAGGGGGCCTGGGGGCGGGCTCTGGAGCGGCAGGTTGAGGCGCAGGGCTGGCTAGAGGAACTGGCTCGCGAGCAACCGGAGTCTGCCCAGGAGCGCTGGCAAACCCATGCGCTTTTGCTTTACGAATTGCTCGACCAGCTGTTCGCCCCCTTGCTGGATTCTGCTACTGCGGAGCGAGCCGAACTGATCTGGGCGACCCATGAGCTGCTGGAGGCCTATCGCCATCTGCCGCTCACCGCTCCGGAATGGCTGCCGGCCTTGGAGCTGCGGTTGCTGCAGGAGGGGGCCCAGCTTTGGCATGGGTTGATCGGTGAGCAAGACGGGGCGCCCGAGCGGGCCAAGGCCCTGTTCGAGCGGTTGGCCGAACTCAGCCACCCGCAGCAGCAGCTTCCCCGCCGGCTGCTGATGGTGTTGGGAATGCACCGCAGCGGTACTTCCGCCGTTGCTGGTCATCTTTGTAGTCACGGCTTCAGGGCTCCCCATGACACTCCCCCCGCGGATTACAACAATCCCACCGGCTACTGGGAGTCCCAGTCGATCGTGAGACTGCACACCGAGCTGCTGGCGGAGGCCCAGAGCAGCTGGGATGATCCCTTCCTGCCGGTCGCCGAAGTCTTGGGGGCTGATTCGGTAGCTGGCCGGGCCCATCTGGGGCAGGCCCTGGCAGCCGCCTTCCCTGGCGAGGCAGATCGCTCCGGCGTGGCGCTGTTGAAGGATCCGAGGCAGTGCCGCTGGCTGCCGCTCTGGAACTTTTTCATCAGCGCTCACGGTATCGACAGCGCGGTTTTGCTAATCCATTGACACCCGATGGCGGTGTTGAAGTCACTCAAGCGGCGGGAGCAGCTCCCCGCCGATCGCATCATCTTGCTCTGGTTGCAGCACACCCTGGAGGCCGAATTTTACAGCCGCCGTTTTCGGCGGGTGATCGTCAGCTACGAGCAGTTTTTGAACAACCCCAGTGCCACGGTTGCATCTGTGCAGGGCCTGTGGCCTGATCTGGATTTTGTTGCCAGAGACCAAGAAGATGGGGTGAAGGTGGAGGTGCGCCAAGACCTCAATCACGCCAAAGACCCCTTTGAAAGCTCGGCTGATCGGATCAATGGGCAGTTGCTGCAGCTCGCCCTCGATGTCCATAAAACCCTCGGCGCTAGCGATCGGCCAGATCTCCAGCAACTGGATTGCGCCAGACAAGCACTGCACGATCATCTGTATAGCGTGATGCAGCAATTGAGCAGGATGGTGACATTGCAGGTGTTTTGGGAGCCGAGCGGAGACCAGGGTTTTTCAGAGGAGAACTCGATACGACGAAGCGTAAGAATGTCAAGGCAGACTATTATCGTCGGTCTTGATTTTCCAGCCCCTGCTGATGGCATTCAGGGTTTGCGGCTGGATACCGCCGAAACCCCATGCCTGGTTCATGTTAAACATGTCTGGCTACGAAATAATAGCAATGAAATAATTTGGCAATGGTCGTCAATGGATCAGCAGGACATATCAGAATTCCAGGCACCTTTTGTGGCTGCAAATGATGATACTAAGTTAATTGACCGCAGACATTTAGGTGCCAAATGGCTTTCTATTCTAAGTCATTCCTATGATGCAGCTCTGATGATTTGCCCGCCGGATGATAGCCTTTCCAAGTTGAAAGGAAGCTGTAGGCTGGAGATTCAGGCAAAATGGGAGCCACTCAGCCTTGAACTAGCCAGTCTTATTGCCTAGAACTTTGCTTGGGGGGGCGAAATTTTCTCGATTCGCGCCCGTCAGCCAGATATAAGATATTATTTGTAATGCTTTAGTATTTTTATGCCATTCGCTAGAAATAAATAAGGCATTCTTTGCAATATCTTAGCATTTTAGGCCAGGAAGAATTAAGATTTTGATGTGCCCATAAGTGATGAGGCTGACCCTGGAAAACCAAGATTTTCGCGATTCAGCCAGTTGAAGAACCTTGTGGTGGTTCGATGGCTTCCCAGGCCGAGGCTAGGGAAGCCAGGGTTTCTTTGGCATTATTAGCGGATTTTTTAGTTATGGGCACCTCGAAAAATTCGGTATTCCGCGCGGGCCGATGGCAGCGTCCCTTTGCGTGGTGTAAAACCCGAGGCCCGAATGCCCTGATCAGAGGGTGAACAGGGTGGAATGACGAGCTGTCATTCCAGAGGTGCAGATGCCCCTCGTTTCTCCACGATGAAACAA